>WJMO01000010.1 GCA_014727915.1 Candidatus Altarchaeales archaeon
ACCCTGATCTACACCAAGGGGGACATAGGATTCGCGCCGGCCATGGGCATCATATTCCTCATGTTCCTATGCATAATACTGTTGGCGGCGCTGATGAGCCTGAGCATCTGGAGGCACGAGAACAAGCACCTGGACGAGCTCATCAACATAGAGAAGGAGGACATGGGAGAGGATCCGCCAAGGGGCACCCCCCTAGTATAAACTATTCCTAAAAAATCAAAACAGTTTAAACTTTTCTTTAAACTATTTAAGCCACTTTTCCAGCGCCATCTTCAGCTCCTTGTGGCTCTGAGCCTGCTCTTGCAGGGATTTGTCCTCCATGACCGCGTCCACGGCCTGGCGTGCGGCGGTCGCTCCCGCCCGGGTGCCCTTGGGGTGGCCGTGTATGCCCCCGCCCATCTGGATTATGATGTCATGTCCCATGATGTCCATGAGCCTGTCCACGTGGCCTGGGTGCAGTCCACCGCTTGAAACGGGAAACACCGGCTTCATCCCATGCCAGTTCTGGTCCAGCCGATCCACGCCATCGGAGACCTCGTCGTAGGTAATCTCCTCCCTTATGCTGACGACTTCCTGGGCGGGGCCTTCCATCTTGCCGACTGCCGTCCCTATGTGCAGCTGGTCCACGCCAACGAGCCTGCATAGTTTCGCCAAAGCGAGCATGGTAAGACCGTGCTGTTTGTTCCTCGTTATCGCCGCGTGCATGGCACGGTGCCCGTGCAACACCAGAGACAGGCCCGCGTCACGTACGGTCTGCAAGCTGCTGAAGCCTAATGTTACAACGTCGACCATCGCATACCTGCCCCCGTGGTCCTTCACGTACTCCATCCTACGGAGCATCTCCTTAGACTCGGCGGTTATGTTGGCCATGTAAACCTTGTTCTCTCCGGTCTCCTGCTCGGCCTTGTTCCGGGCCTCGATAGTCTCCATCACCCTCTCATCGAAGCGGTTGAAGGACTGGTTGGTTAGGTTCTCGTCGTCTTTGACTATGTCGCAGCCGCCAACCCACGCCTCGTAGGCTACATCCGCGTGCTCCTTGGGGCTTAACCCCACCTTGGGCTTAACGATGGTTCCGACGAGCGGCCGCTCCTTGACGTATACCACGTCCCGGACGCCCTCGATCCCATAGTGCGGCCCCTTGAATGATCGTATATACTTTTCAGGCATTGTGAAGTCGAGCAGCCGCAAGTTGTTGACCGCCTTCATCCCGTAGATGTTCCCCGCTATGCTGGAGAGCAACTGTGGGACGCTGCCCAGCTCGAACAAGCCCAGGGGATAGGCTATCTTGACCTGGTGATTCTCCTCGTCGAGGTCGTAGATGTGGGGCTGAAGCAGCTTACGGATATCATCCTTCATTGTTACGACATCGGTCCAAGTGCCTATGCTGGACTCCGCCGTGACATGAACGGCAGCCTTCTCCAAAGTGAGGCCCCCCGCAGGCTCAACGTAGAAGAGGCAGTTAAGGTCGTCCTTTCCGGGGGTGTAGTCAAGGTCAACATATCCGGAAGCCATAGGATACAATTACCAGCAGACCCTAATAAAGCTTATTGGTTGATACTTCCCAGAATATAGTATGCCAGAAAGGCGCGTATACCTTATCCCGGAGGAGAAAACAGGGAAAGACGCGGTTGAGGTGGGGGAAGACGGTCTGAAGTACTTCGACCAGCACCGGATGGTGCGGTTAGGGAAGGTGCCAGTAGGGTGCGAGCTTATAGGCAGGACCTCGGAGGAGATAGGGGAGATGAAGAGGAGACCGGGCGCCAGGGTCGTTGTGGACGCGGGGGACGTGAGGGAAGTCTACGACGCCAAAGTCCTCCCAGTCCAGGATGACGCCATAGCCTTCGACCTGATGACCGGGAAATCCAGGGAGGGTTTCGAGAGAATGGAGGAGATGACGTTGAATGAGCTGTCACGTTTCCTGCATCCCAACTCTGATTTCCTGAGGGAATGGAGGTACCAGCACAGGGTAGACCATAGTGTGTTGAGGGGATTAAGCCGGATTTTCAGGAATTCCAGGAACTGGGACGGTCTGAACCTTGGTCTAGCGCGGATGACGCCCGAGGAGTCTCTGTTCATGCTGGCGTTCATGAGGAGGTGCAGGGAACCGCCGAGTGTCATGTCAGAGAGGGTGAGTTACAGGGTTGGCGGGCTGGACGGGCCGACAGTCGATAGAGTATTGGGTGTTGTGGGGGCTAGGAACGAGTACCTAGGCGGGGAAGGCAGAGAAGAGGTTGTTTTGGGGGTTGCAGACGACCTCCAAGGCCCGAAGGTGATGGGCCAAAGGCGAGTTGAGAGGGACCTTGACATGCTGTCTTCTTGGTGGACGCGGAGGAGAGTCCGCGCATCAGGCAGGCTGTACCTACACTACTGGGCGCTGACGAAGATCGCAGGCCCCCCCAATGATAAGCCCGTTGACAGGCTGCTGCCGGCCCTCAAAGACAGGAACAAGGACGTAAGAGCCAACGTAGCAGCTGTGCTGGGTTTCCTGGAGGCGGACGAGGCGATACGTGCGTTGGCGCATGTGGTCGAAAATGACAGTGAAGAGCATGTGCGTTGGAGCGCGGCCGACTCGCTCGGGGCGATAAACAACAAGGACACCATACCTCCGTTGCTGAAGGCGGTGGATGATGATTCCCCGGCTGTGCGCAACAGCGTTGTGACGGCACTGAGGCACAAGATAGAAACCCAGGAATTGTCTGGGGCGGCTGAAAGGCAGATAGACGAGTCCCTAACGGCAAGAAGGCCGGAAGAGGCGTCCGGGCACGTGAAAAAACTCATAGAAGAGACGCTAACCAAACTGCACAAAAGGAAAGGATGAGATGATGGCATCAACAAAGTATTCGAGGAAGGGTGAGAGGTTCATACTCATAAACAGGCGCAAGGAGGGAGAGCCGGTCTCCGCAGTGGAGCTGAGAGAGGTGAGGGTAGATTCTGAGGGGGGTCTTGTGAGGAGCATCGGCGCCAGGAACCTGGTGGAATCCGTTCACGTGGAAGGCGAGCCCGAGATCGTGGGGAGGGATATCAAGGGAGCCGACATCAACCCGCTGGTTTTGGGCGAGCGCCTCGCATCCGACGAGGCTCCGCGTGTCGTCAGAGTCCCCAGGTCAGGGGGACTTGAAGTGTACAGGATAGGCGAATTGGACCTCACGAGCATGCTGGAGCGGGACCGGGCATTGGACCACGGCGAGGAACGGCTGAGGCAGGGCCTGCTATACCACCTTGACGAGCACAGGAGGCATATGGGGGATACCCCACCAAGGCAGGACAGCTACTTGAGGGTTCAAGAGGCTCTGAAGCCGGGTAGCAGGGAGGTGATTTTGGGCAGATTGTCTGGTCTGACCGTCTGGGACAGCGCGCTGCTTGTAGAGGTTTTGAACGAGAACCCTGGCCTCCGGAGGACTGGAGGCAGGAGTTTATTGAGTGACATGCGTTCGCTGCTGAGGTTCAACATAGCGGGAAGGGAAGAGCTGGCAGGCCTGCAGTCTGGTTCGCTGCAGGGTTCGACACCTGGGGAGGGAGGCGAAGTCTCGACTCCGGTGCACAGGTTCCAGCTCTCACAGCAGGAGCTCGAGGAAAGGTTCAACAGAGTCAGGGGAGTGAAAAGGCCAACCGGCGAATCCGAAAGCTGGTGGAGGAACGCAACAACATTGGAACGTAGAAAAGCCTACTCCCAGTCTTGGCAGGTGAATCCTGGCAGAAGAGGGGACATGGTGAGGGCGATGGGGGAGATACTCAACCACTACCGGTTCACAGGCCAGGTGGTCGACCACTCCAGGGAAGAGCACCAGGAGGACATCATAGCCCTGATAGACCACCCGAGCAGCACGATACGACAGTGTGCTGCCATATCAGCCGGGAGTCTGGGACTCTCAAGCGCGGTGGATTCATTGATCGGGAGGATAGACGACCCGGATGAAGAGGATGAGGTCGTGTTCCACAGCATCCGCGCGGTCGGGAGGATAGGGCTGAGTCGGCGTGAGCCCATGCAGGAGCGGGATGTTAGGGCAGTCCCTCATCTCATGCGCTTCATCCAGATGGACCAGCCCCGCAACATTAGAGAGGCTGCCGTTGATGCATTAACCAGCATAGGAGGGGACGCAGCCTACGAGATACTGGATCATCGCATGAGGAGCACCATAGACCCTGAAACAGACCCGTTCATAAGGGAGATTATGACTGAAGGCTGCATAGAGCACCTGGACAGGGTCTTGGACAGGGACAGCGCAACACCAGAGGATAGGATAGACGCTGTGCGAAGGCTCACAAAGATAGGGATGTCATCCGAAGGCGGTAGAATGCCATACAGTGAGAGAGTATACCTGCTGCTCAAGCACTACCTACCGCCAGCAGAGACAGAGCACATAAGGGATGAGACAGGCCACAGGAGAGTAATACCCCGGACCAGGCTGACCGACGCAGCCTACGGGGAATTCAGGGTTCCGGCGAAGCCGTTGCCGACGGAAGTGCAGGACGCTATCAGAGAGGCGTGCAGGAAGCTGGCAGCAGTCTAGAGCTTGCCTTTAGTGCTGGGTATTCCATCACCGACCACAGCGGCAGATTCCTTCAACGCTTTAGCCAGCGCCTTAAAGGTTGCCTCGACCTTGTGGTGGTCGTTCTTGCCCTCGACCTTGACGTTAAGGTTGAACCTGCCGTTCAAAGCGAAGGACTCTAGAAGGTGTTCGATGTTCTCCTTGCTCACGTCACCCACCTTCCGCTCCTCGAACTCGCTGAATGGAAGTTCCACGACCGCATATGGCCTGCCCGAGAGGTCAACCGAGACTTCGGCTTTCGAATCGTCCATTGGAACTATAGAATGGGACATCCTCGCGATCCCCTTCTTGTCGCCAAGGGCTTTGAGGAACGCCTCGCCCAGGACTATGCCTATGTCCTCGACCAGGTGGTGGTCGTCGACTTCCACGTCACCCTCTGCTTTGACCTTCAGGTCGAAACCCGAGTGTTTGCTGAAGGATTCGAGCATGTGATCCAGGAACTTCAGCGGGGTCTCAACGTCGGACTTGCCTTTGCCGTCCAGGTTCAACTCCAACGTTATTTCCGTCTCCTTAGTCTTCCTCTCGACCTTGGCAGCTCTCATCTTAACCCATTAAAGGATTGGAATGGGAGGATTATAAAGGGTGAAAGGGGTGCTTTCAATCCAGTAGCTTCTTTATCTTCTCCACTTCCCTCGAGGTCTTCTTCCGCATGACCTTCACGGTCCAGTAGAGGACGAGGACCTTCCATATTCGGCGTATGAAGTAGACTATGAACACGAACAGTATTATCAGGGGGAGCAGGAATATGAGGCTCAGGCCGAAAAGGAAGTAGAGGGGGATAGAGACAAGTATGCTGCCTATAAGGTCCTTCCGGTTGGGCATGAAAACCCGCTTAAAAGCGTCAAAAAGTTTCCTAATGATAGCGAATATCATCGTAAACTATTGGCTAGCACCTTAAATAATTCACGGTTGCCAGCGCCTAGAAACTGGGTGTTAAGAGAAGGGTCGAGGGGCAGTTTCTCGGGTATCTTATCCTTTCCATACTCGATGACCGCCCCGGACTCGCTGCACAGGAGAAGCCCCGCGGCGATGTCGTAGGTCTTGGGCGTGGCGTCGAATCCGCTGGCAGCCCTCAGCTCGCACATCAGGTCGACCCGCCCGCATGCGAGGTAGGCGAGCTCCAACGCCGTCGAACCATAGCATTTCACCCACACATCCCGCTCCTGGCGCTCGGCCAAACCACCAAGGTTAGACATCACGTCAGAGTATATGGGCAGGGAAGACGCGAAATGGGCGCCGACCTCCGCAACCGCATCCTTCAAATTCTTCTTGGAAGACGGGGAGATGAGTTCTCCGTTGAGTTTCGCTCCCTTGCCACGGACCGCGGTGAACTCCTCGTCGGCGTCGAAACGCTCAACCACAGCGCACAGGGCATCAGAAAGTTCCGAGGCGCCTATGTCATAGACTGCGATAGAACAGCAGTAGAATGGGAGGTTCCTCCTCGCGTTCCGCGAGCCGTCCAAGGGGTCGATGAGAAAGATGAACTCGGGGTCCTCTCCGTAGTCTATGATGCCGCGGTCTTCGGTCATCACCCTGCACGGAAGATCCGATTCCTTGAAGAATCGCTCGACCTCGTCCTCTATTGGAACGTCGACTTCGAAGGTCGCGTCTCCCGTGACGCCGTAGTTGTCCTCGCCGTCTATGAATTTTCCCGAGTTCTCTCGGGCAATCACCTTCAGCCCCCGGGCCAGCTCCAACGCAACATCCAACGCCTCATCCATGGTAGTTATTGACACGAGTATAACTTAAACGTTTGCGGAACCTCATGAGGACCCTCAGCAGGACCGGGCCAACCAGTGACATGAAGAACACGTTACCCACCGCCCGGGTGGTGTTGGCAACCATTCCCGCCGCCACGATGCCTGCGAAGGATTCGAGGGTATGGGCTGGTATGAACGCCATCCAAGAGAACAAATCGGTGAACACGCCATAGAGGTAGGCGACGACGACCGAGTATGAAGCCAACAGGAGGATCTCATGCCTCCTAAACCTTGGCAGGAGGGACGCGAAGGCGCCCGCGAAACCCAAGCCGAACATCTGGAAGGGAGTCCACGGACCATGCCCTAGGAAGAAGTTTGACACGAACATGGTCAACGCTCCAACGGTGAAGCCGGGTGTGAAACCAAAGACGTAACCGGTGAGTATGACCATGAAGAACACGGGGCTGAACTCCACCCCGTGAAGGAGCTGCCTGGAGGCGACAGTCAGAGCGACTATGACACCAACCAGGGCTATAATCCTGGAGTCGGCGTGCTTCTCCTCGAACTCCAGGAAGACCAGCAACACCACGAACAGGGAGGTAGACACCGCGTATATCATCCAGTTGACCTTAGCGCCCAATGGCAGGGAAGCGAGCACCAAGAGGAGCAACAACCAGAGTACAGCCCTCATAGCCTTAACCGTCAACGCCGCCACCCCCCCAAGTTGAACTCCCTCGAAGCCACCTCAGAGACCAAGCGCATGTCCTGGGTGACGACAATGACCGTTTTGGCGGAAGCCACCATGCCCCCGATAAGAGACGTGAGGGCAGCGGACGATTCCACGTCTATCCCGCGGGTTGGCTCGTCCAAGACCACCAGCTCCGGGTCGGCGACCATGACAGCCGCGAGAGCAACCCTCTGGCGCTCGCCAACGCTCAAGTCCCTCGGATAGGAATCCCTGTAACGGGATATTTTGAAGGTCTCAAGAAGGCCGTCAACGTCGCCTTCAACCCCCTGATGATCCAATGTCAGCTTCAGCTCTTCCTCCACGGTATCGCAGAAGAGCATGTCACCCGGGTTCTGGGGCAGGTACGCCACCCTGGAGGCGAGGGCCTCCACGCCAGCCTCAGCCGCATCCAAACCGAACACCCGAACAGAGCCTGAGGAAGGCCTGTGAAGACCGTTGAAGTGCTTCACCAGCGTTGTCTTGCCAGAGCCGTTCCTACCCGTTATCGCCAAGCACTCTCCCCTATGGACTTTGAGGTTCACGCCGTTGAGGGCCGGCCGGCCGCCGTAGCTGAAGCACAATCCCTCGACATCGACCACAACCTCCCCCGAAGGCTCCGAAGGCTTGAAGGTCTTCGGTTTGGAGGGTTTCATCTCGACCCTTGAGCGGGTGTCCATGTCAAAGACCCAGTCAACCCGTTCTAGCACTTCATCGATGTTATGCTCGACCAGCAATACCGTGATGCCCTCGCCGTTCAGGGATGATAATAGGTCGAAGAGTTCAATTCGGGATATTGGGTCCAGCTGGGAGGAGGGCTCGTCCAAGACGAGCACCCTCGGCTTCAAAGCCATCACCGAGGCCAGCACCACCTTCTGCTTCTCGCCGCCGGAGAGCTCGAAGGTCTTCCTATCGAGCAGGTGGCCTATGCCAAGGCGGTCGCATGCCCATGCTATCCTGTCCCGCATCTCCGGAACCGGCAGCATCTTGTTCTCCAAGCCGAAGGCTATCTCCGACTCGGCTGTGGACATTATGATCTGGTCCTCCGGGTCCTGGAAAACAAGGCCAACATGGGATGCCATCTCATTCACCGAATGGTATGCCGTTTCCAAGCCGTCAACGACCACAGAACCTGATATCTCGCCGCCGTAGAACTCGGGTATCAGGCCGTTCAAAAGACGGCATAGTGTTGACTTCCCAGAGCCGGAAGACCCGGTTATGAGGACGAACTCGCCCTCGCCGACGCTAAAGTCAAATCCTTCAAGCGCGTGTTCGACCATCCCAGGGTACCTGTATGATACTTTACTCAGTTCTACGGCTTTCATCTTCGAAGAGAGGCATCAAAAGTGGCATAAGGGGTAAGACCGCTATTGGTGAGAGTAGGGGAAGGTGTAGGGAGTCGTAGGGCCAGTAGTCCATGGCACCCGACATCTTGGCGTATATGGAGATGATAAAGCCAGACATAAAGGCTGTTGATATGGCCCTCTCAAGGCTGGTCCAGGCCTCATTCGAATACCTGGTCCTCTTCCCCGTGTATCCCCTGGAGACCATGGACTCGGAGAGTTTGAAGGACCGCTCCAAGGAGGTTACGATTGTTGGTATGAGCGTGCTCATGTGGTTACGTATCCTCGTTGTCTTGGAGGCCGAGTTGAACCTGACGCCCCTGGATGCCTGGGCGTCCCTTATGGAGGAGTGGTCCCTGATGACGGACGGTATGAACCTCAGGGCTATGGAGATGGCAAGCGATAGGTTCCTGAACGTGGACGGTATTATGCGGAACATGGAATCCGGCGAGGTCATTGTGTTGAACAGTTGGAAGGCTGAGAACATGTTGACTAGAAGCAAGGTCATGATGATCCCGGTCAACGAAGACTCCAATGTTATGTTCCCGCCGAAGATGATGACTGGGATGCGATGACCGTATATCGTGAGATGTCGTGGGATCTCCACGAGGACCGTGTCGCCCAGGTGGATGAAGAAGACGTTGACTAACAGGGGTATGATGGACACCAGCAATGCGACCTTTAAGTATGATAGGATCGGCTGCCGCAACCATACAACCGACGATATGATAGCCGCGAAGAGGAGTAGCTGGTATAGGGGGTTGTAGGTGAGGACCGAGTAGAGCATAGCCAGCGCGAGCCAGAGGCCCCAGTTCACGGTGTTCATGTTCTCCATTTTTATAGATGGAACGTGTGAATATAAACGTTGGATAATTTATCCAACATGTTTTGGTGATCTGGAAATGAACGGAAAAACAACAATTATAGGGTTTTTGATGCTAATCCTGGCAGGGTCAGCCTGCGCAGCCCGGGTGGGGGTGGTGGCCGACAACGGGGAAGGCAGGATAACAGAGGCCTGCTATGAAGTGGGCGAAGGGGAGCCCCTGGACTTCCTATGCGACAAACCGAACTACAGATGCGACGACTACGGATGGGGCAAGATGGTAACCCACATAGACGGAGACGACTGCCCGTGGGTGCCAGACAGCAAATGGTGGGCGCTATTCAAAGACGGAAAATCGAGCATGGTAGGCATAAGCGACATAACCGCAGAGGACGGGACGCTCATAGGCTGGAGGTGCGGGCAGGGAGAGGAACCAGAAAGCACTGCAACCTTCTGTGACATATGCGGGTGCGGGGGAGGCCTTGCAAAGGTCATACTGCCCGTGATGGGAATGGCAGTCGCGCCAGAAGCCCCGACAGTAGATGAAAGGATAACGATCAAGCTGACCGACGAGAAATCCGACAAGCCGGTTAGGAACGCTGTAGTGGAGGTGTTCGACGGAGTCGCAGGAGTCACGGCACCGCTGTTCGAAGGCGACACCGGCAATACGGGCGAGGTGGAGTTCAGCATAGACGAGCCAGGCGAGTACACCATCCGAGTCACGGGGACCAAGTACGAGCACGAATACCAGACCCTCAAGGTCGACGACACTACCACGACAACAACGACCTCAAGCACGACAACAACATCCACGACAGCAACGACGACAACATCCACGACAACGACCTACAATCCCCCAAGGCACTTCCTGTTGAAGGAGACTACCACGACGTTGAAGCCGACCACCACGACATCAGAGGAGGAGCCGAAAATCATCGGGAACGCCATAGAACCACAGCCGAAAAAGAACGGCGGCCTCATCGCATGGATACTGAGCTTCTTCGGCTAATGGCGAGCCTGCCGGGTTCGCTTACGAAGCGTGCGCCTGAACATTATGGGAGAGACTACCGCGGCGATTATGGTCATCGCAACAATAGCCGAGAATATCTCGTCCGATATAAGGTTGTTCACCCGGGCTATGTTGGCTATTACCAGCTCCACCGCACCCCGGGGGTTGATCCCCCACCCCATAAGACCCCGGTCCAGCCTGTGCATGTGAAACCTGGAACCTGTGAGCTGGGCAGCCACGATCTTCCCCGACAAACCCAGGAACACGAAAGGGACTATCAGATACAGCAGGTCCCCGACCATGGTTATGTCAAAGTTCATCCCGACATATATGAAGAAGAACGGCACAACCAAGCCGAAGGTTACGGTTGAAAGGCTGTCAACTATCTCCTTCTCCTCCCGCCGGTTCTTGATGGTTATCTGGATGATGACACCAGCGACGAACGCGCCGATGACAGAGCTCAAGTCGAAGATGTTCGAAAGCATCACGATGAACAAGCCGAAGATGACCGCGAGGCTGAAGACAGCAGCCTCGCTCTTCTCCTTCCAAACCGCCTTCGCAGCCCTTGGCAACACCAGAATCCCGATAAGATAGGACAACGCGATGAACGTGAGGAAATCCCCGGGTATGTCGGTCAGATCAGTCACACCACCTCCCTGCACGACCGCGATGACCGCAGCCAGCGACAGCACACCAAGGAAATCATCTATCATCCCCGCCTCCATTATGGTAGACCCCAAACTGGTCTTCAGCATGTCATACTCCAGGAGTATGTCGGTGGTCACAGCCTCAGCGCTGATGGCAAGGCAGATGCCCACGATGACCGCAGTAAGAAAGTCAAATCCCAGAAGTCGCATGAACGAGAAGCCAAGGACCAGAGGTATCAGATAACCCAGGAAAGCGAGGTAGAACGCCCTCTTGCTCACCCTCTTAAGGTGGTGGACCCTCACCTCCAAGCCCACAAGCAACAAGAGGAAAACCACCCCCAAGTCGCCAAGGTACTGTATGAACGAAAGAGCGCCTCTGTTGAAGTACACCCTTATGAAAGGCAAACCCAAGAAGACGCCCGCCAGTATGTGACCGACAACCCTCGGATATCCCAGCCTGTAGAAGAGCTCGGAGAGGATGAACGCAACGGTCAAACACACGGTGAAAATGGTGAGGATGGACTCCATCAACATCTAATTAAGAATAGCTTTTTATATCCGTCAGACCATTTCATACCATGAAAGTCTTGGTGGTCGGCAACGGAGCAAGGGAGCACGCCATAGCAGCGGCGCTGGCAAGGAGCCCTCAGAAACCCACACTCTATGCGTTCATGTCCGCGTTGAACCCTGGAATAAAGGAACTGGTCAAGGACTACAGGCTAGGGGACACATGCAACCCCGGAGAAGTCGGAGAATACGCGAGCGAATCGGGCATCGAACTCGCGGTCATAGGCCCCGAAGCGCCGTTGGCTGCGGGAGTGGTAGACGCCCTGGAAGACCAGGGGATCCTATGCGCTGGCCCGAGGCAGGCAGCCGCCCAGATAGAGACGGACAAGAGCTTCGCCAGGGGGCTTATGAAAGACCACAAGCTGAAGGGCACCCCCGAGGTGGGCATATTCGAGGACGCGGAGGAAGCGTGCAAGTACCTGGAAGAATACGGCGGGGACATGGCAGTAAAGCCCGCAGGTTTGACAGGCGGCAAGGGCGTCAAGATAATGGGCGAGCACTTCGACCTCGAAGGCGCGAAAGAATACATACGGGAGATATTCGAATCGCAGATGGGGGCCATACCCAAGGTTGTGCTGGAGGAGAGGCTCATAGGCGAGGAGTTCACGTTGCAGGCATTCGTCGACGGCGAGAAGATAGTCGGCGTCCCGATGGTACAGGACCACAAACGCGCCTACGAAGGGGACGTGGGACCCAACACCGGAGGGATGGGATCATACTCGGATAGGGGATACGTGCTCCCCTTCCTGACGCAGGAAGACTACGACAACGCAGTCGGGATAATGGAGGACACCATAAAAGCCATCAGAGAAGAGACTGGATTCCCGTACAAGGGGTTCCTCTACGGCCAGTTCATGGCCACAGACGACGGGGTGAAAGTCATAGAATACAACGCCAGGCTCGGAGACCCTGAGGCGATGAACACACTGTCAATACTGGAATCGGACATGCTTGACATATGCTTGAAGATGGCCGACGGCGGACTGGAAGAAAATGTAAAGTTCAGCGACAAGGCCACAGTATGCAAGTACCTCGTGCCGGAGGGATATCCGGAGAAGCCGCTGAAGGACGTTGAAGTAACCATCGACAAGGAGCAGGTTGACAAGCTGGGAGGTATACTATACTACGCGAGCGTACGCGAAGAGGACGGTAAGATACTCACCTCGTCCTCGAGGGCCATCGCAGTCGTCGGAGTCGCAGACACCATAGCAGAAGCGGAGAAAGTAGCCCAAGAGTGCATGGAACACATAAAGGGGAGACTATTCCACCGGCGGGACATTGGCACGGCCGCTCTCATACAGAAGCGACACAGCCACATGAAAGAACTGAGAGGCTAGTCATTCTTTCACCAAACCTACCAGCAGCACGGCAACCCCGCCGACCAGCAGGTGAGGCTTGAACTCCTCAAACACTCCCCTAGCCATCTCTATGTACGTGTTGAAGCCGTCTGTCACGAAGTAGGCGGCGGCCACTCCGAACAATGCCACCAGGAACAGCATCCCCAACAACGCACCCAGCTGGTCCAAAGCCGTCCGGGAGAACCTGTACAATATCATCGTTACGACCTTGGTATTATGTCTTTAATACCGTTGAATCCTCGTTGGCCGTCACCGTTCCACGCCGTCGAAGTGCACCTGACGGTCGTGCGTATCACATCCCAGGGGCTGTCTGTCTGGGATATCTCCGAGGCGCCCGGGGCACCGAGGAACGCATCCCCAAGCCAACCCTCATAGGCTGCGCCAACACCCTTAAGAGCGTCCTCTGCCGGGCTGCCCTCATGTCTTCTGATAAGATGATCTACCGAAAGCTTCGTCAGCGAATAGGCGCGATGAGCCCATGCCTCCGCCCTGGGCAGGGCATCAGCGCTGCCTCTCGCATCAAGGTTCGAGTACCTGGCCTGCAAGGCAGCCAACGTCCTCAAACCCAAGCCGCTCCTCAAATCCTCGACCCTGCCCCCTGAGATCATCGCATCAGATGTCTTGTCCCATGTGTGGGTCAGCTCGCTCAGGACGGCGTCGCCCAGGCTCCAAACCGGCTTCGGGTTGGATATCATCTCCGCAGAACCCGTTTCAGCCTGGGAGCCGACCGAAGACCTGAGCCTATCCCATGCCCTGCCCGACTCCGAAAGGACCGTGTCGACCAGGTCAGCGGGCGCCATATCCGGCGTAATAGCCTCTGCTTCACGGAACTGGCTGTCACCCAACCGCCGCTCATATTCTCTCCCAACATCCCGGACCTCATAGCCCCGCTCTGCAAAGAATGCGACCGCCTCTGAGGTGACCGCCCGGACGGCCCGGACCGCGTCAAAGGCTGTTTCAAAATCACCCCTCTTCGAGGATTCTCCCGCGACCTCGAACACGTCGGACAAGCCGAAACGCTCATGCAATGCGGTGACCTCCCCCTCCGCCAGAGCGCGAGCCTGCCTCACGCCCTCGCCGAGAGCCCTTCCCATGGCATCGTCACCCTGCCGCCTGTGACCCTGGGGCATAAAAGAGGATAGGGAAGCCCACGATAAAAACAATTTTGAATATTTTCAGAATAGTTTAAACAAATCTTTAAACAGTTTCGAACATGCTTTTCTCCCCGTACTTCCCAGATATTAGCTATAATATGAAGCATGTGCAGGTCGTGGGAGGGGGTATGCCCGGCCCGTTGGCAGCCGAGTCAACCAAGTTCACAGAATATGAGTTTGGCAAGGCCAGGGCCTATGCGCTGCCAGGAGCTGAAGAATACACGGAAACCCTCGACCCTAGAGGCTGGGATAGGAAGGGGAAGACGAGTAAACGTAGGTCGGAGAGGGTGACAGCCGCCGGCGGTGTGGAGCTTGTCGTGAGGTCCGTGAGGACAGGAGATGATGTTGTCGCAGAGAGCTTCGCGGAGGAGTTCCCCCGCCCGAGCGCGTCAGAGAACGTGAGAAAAGCGGATTTCATACACCGGAACCTCAGGTATGAGGATGGTGAGCTGGTAATCCGGGCGGAGCGGCCGCTAGGGTACGTGCGCCACGCGGACGGGAGGGAGGAGGAAGTCTACCTCGCATGGGAGGACATCCTAAGGCAGTACCGGGATGTCGAACCAGGTGAGAGGGAGCAGGCGGACCGGGCGTGGGACAGGTACCGTGAGATAAAACGGGACCTTAACGGGTTCAGGTTCGTCGACACCGACATGATAGAGAAGGACGACAACGTCCTCTTCGGGACTGACGGGCGCGGTAGGGCGGTTGTGTTCAAGAAGGACAGCGAGTACACGAGGGTCGTCGACCTCGGGATGCTAAGGGAGGACTGCGAGCGAGTGGAGGGTATGATGAGGTCTGTGGGATTCGACCCGTCTGCTGTGGAGGGCAGGACAGTCTTCAAGTCGATCGCCGGCCATGGCGTCGCAGAGCGGCTGATAGACGCGACCACGTTGATGAGCCCGATACAATCACAGGAGATGCTCAGCCCTCAGGTGGCGGGAGAACTTGTCATGGCCTCTTGGGAGCACTCCAGGCATGATCCGGCGGAGTTCATGCAGACCCTGACAACCGCTCTGTCAGACGCGCGGGAGATAGTTCCGGAGCAGAGGTGCGACTTCATAAGAGCAAACACCCAGGCTATAAGGGACGCGCAAGGAGACGGGAACGAACTTCTAAGACGGCGGGCGGGCGTCAAGGGTTTCAAGAGGATAAGGGCCGTGGGAACCGAGAAGGGAGACCTGCTGTGGGGCTAGACGCATACTCTGCAGGGAACCCTATCGGCTGGCGCGGAGTCATAGCATAGTAGGTTCTTCTCTGATATCTTCGCCGCCCACTCGCAGCCGCATGAGTGGTATTTGTCGCTGTTACGGGAAGCAACAAACTTGGTCCCCTCAGGACAGCCCAATGCGACGCATGGGTCGGTTGAAAGCTGGTAGTCGAGTCGGACGTCGTCTTCCGAGTTGCCTGAGATGCCGCACGATGGGCATTCGCAGTCGGGACATATGCAATCCGGGCACACTCTCTCATGCCCCACGCAGTCGCCAGGGGAATCGACAACCCAACCGTCCGAGCAGACGAAATTCTCCTCTATCACGGTCTGCTGGAGGCATCCGGAGAACAGGAGCATGAGCATGAGGGAATATCGCATGATTATAAAACGAAGACGCTGTAAATAAAACCAATGAGGGTGCTGACCTACGGGTGCGCCACCAACCAGGCGGACAGCGAGATCATCCGGGGAGTTTTGAGGGAGCATGGGCTGGACCGTGAGGAGGTGGTGGTGGTGAACACCTGCACCGTGAAGAGCCCCACGGAGAACAAGATACTGAAGAAGATGCGGAAGCTGGGTGCGGACGGCGAGAAAGTGGTGGTTGCGGGTTGCATGCCACCAGCCCGGCCCGGGATAGTCGATGAGTTCCCCACTTTCAGCTTCATAGGCGTGAACACCCACGACATCGTGGAAGCGGTGTCAGCGACGGCTAAGGGGGAGAGGTACGTCAACATCAGGGGGTCAGAGAACAAGTCCTGCATGCCCCGGGTAAGAGCCAACGAGGCGGTGGGGATACTTCCTATAGGGGAGGGGTGCCTGGGGTCCTGCTCCTACTGCCAGACCAAGTTCGCGCGCGGCAACCTGAGATCATACCCTCTGGATAAGCTGGCGGGTGAAGTAGAGAGGATGGTCGGCGAGGGCGTGCGGGAGGTGTGGATGACCTCCCAGGACACGGGAGCGTATGGGAGGGACATTGGGTCTGGCCTGCCGGAATTGCTGAAGAGCATATGCGGGGTGGACGGCGACTTCAAGGTGAGGGTGGGTATGATGAACCCCGACCACGCGCTGAAAATGTTGGAGGATCTGGTTGGCGCGTTCGATGATGATAAGATGTACAGGTTCCTCCACATCCCGGTGCAGAGCGGGTCGGACAAGGTCCTGGAGGACATGAACAGGAGGTACACGGTCGAGGACTTCCACAGTATTGTAGACAGGGTGGGTGACTTCACACTATCCACTGACGTGATAGTGGGGTACCCCACTGAGGGCGAAAGCGAATTTCAGGAGACTGTGAGTTTGATAGAGGATGTGAAGCCGGACGTGCTGAACGTGTCACGCTACTGGCCCCGGCCGGGGACGAGGGCCGCTAGACTTAAGGGGCATCCCGGGTCGGAGACGAAGAGACGGAGCAGGATAATGGATGAGGTGTTCCAGCGGGTCGGATTGGAAAAGAACAAAAAATGGATCGGGTGGAGGGGCCCTGCACTGGTGAGCGAAGCCAACCCTGACGGGACGGTGACTGCGAGGAACCAACACTACAAGCCCATAGTAGCCAAAGGGGGGAGGTTGGGTGAGAGCATTGATGTTGAAGTAAGGGACTGCACATACTATGACCTCAGAGGCTCTCTACTCTGAAGTCCGCACAATACCGGCTCAGGCAGGGGCTGTAGCTGCCGCATTCGACCGCGTCAAGTATGTCTGGTCTGAGGCCCATTGCTCCGAGCACTTCCGCCAGGTGGCCTGTCGCCTCCAGCGTGTTATGGGCGAAGGAGTAGTAGTGTATTATGCCGTTGGGGTTCAGCGCCTCCACCGCGACGTTCAAAAAAGTGTCGGCCAGCTTCGGCAGGGGCATGATTATACGGTCGAATTTTCCGAGTGAGGGTGTGACTTCACGGGCGTCGCCTTCGACCACGTCCACGTCCACCCGGTTCTTCCGGACATTCCAGCGCATGTACTCCACCGCCTTCGGGTTCAGCTCCACCGCCGTCACCTTCGCATCCGCGTCTTTGGCTGCGAGTATCGCATAGGGCCCCACACCCGCGAACAGCACCAGGAGATGCTCTCCCCTGCCCATCTGGTCGACGACCCTCCGGCGTTCCGCAGCCAACCGGGGGCTGAAATACGCTTCCGAGACATCCAGCTTGTATAGGCAGCCATGCTCCCTATGAAGGGTTTCGGTCCTTTTCTCCCCGGCGATGACCTCGACTGTGGGCGTCCGGTACTCGCCGGATACCATCTCCGTCTTCAAAGCCACCACCTTCAGGTTACGGAAGGTGTCCATGAGGGCTTCGGCGATGACCTCCCGTTTATCCATTATTTTCTCGTCCAATTCCAATACGGCGATGTCGCCGACTATGTTGTAGGATGTGGGCACGTTCGCCAGGTCCTCATCGGATAGCTTTCCTTCCAATGCCTCCCGGAGGGACCTGGGCTTCCGAGTCTTCAAGGGACCTTCCCGTTCGACGGTCTCGCAGCCTGCAACCTCTATCTTCTTCTTCAAAGGGAAGAGGACATGGTCGCCTTCGTGGACGATCTCATGTTCCCGTTCTAGCGCATCTTCTCTGATGAGCTTCCGCCTGGCATCCTCCGCAAATTCCCTTTGGACTTTCAGGTATTCCATATTATCTCGTTCAGCCAGCAGACGAACACGCCGGCGGTGGCCCCGGCCAGGTCGAGGAACATGTCCACCGTGGAGAAGACCCGGCCTGGCACGAAGAACTGGTGTATCTCATCTGTTACGCCGTAGAATGTGGCGATGAACAGGACATAGAAAAGGCGGTTGCTGTTGTTGTAGAATATTGGGAACAGTAGGATGGCCAGTATGAAGTATTCCATGAAGTGGAAGAATCCACTGTAGGGGCTGACGCCACCAGGTATCCCCGAGGACGGTATAGAGGATATGATGAATATGACGCTCATGTAGGATAATGCAGCCAGTACGTTCAGGTGCCTTCTCTCGCTCATTTGCTTCAGGGGGTTCATTGTTTCTTTATCAGGTCCACTATTATCTTGGAGCTGTGCAATCCGCTCACCCAGTACTTGCCCACCCGCACGACCTTCGTCTTCAACCCCCTGGATTCCAGCTCCGCCTGCAGCTCCTCTTCGTTGAAGTCCTGGTCGGGTCCCAAAGCGAGAACATCCGGGTTCAATGATTCGATGGTAGAGTACATGTCATCCCCTCCGAGTACCGCGTCGTCAACGGGCTTCAGGGACTTGACCATGTGCAAACGCTGCTCTGCGGATATGACCGGCCGGCGCTTCCGCTCCTGGGCGGTCTCATCCCTCGCCACAACCACTACAAGCCTATCTCCGAGTTTGCGGGCCTCCTCCAAGTACATGAGATGCCCGGGGTGGAGTATCTCGAACACCCCAGTAGCCACAACCAACATTTTTAATAGTGTAGGGTATAACCGACCACCAGGTGGGGGGTGGTTTTTATACGTCATAACCGTAAATGATTACCGTTTTAATAATCCGCAGCAAGAGACTGCGGTATTTAACGTATATAGGATAAGACTGTATAAAATGGATATCAGCCTTTCGTTCAAGAGCTTGGATGCACGCCGGCACGGGGGTTCACAGCAGCATGTGAACATAAACAACAACAGCACCATAACCAACGTTTCAGGCGATGAAGGCCGTCTTACGGTCAGTTTCGCGTTCAGCAGCAACTACGAGCCCAACATCGGCTCGGTGAGGATAGAGGGTGACCTGGTTGTTGAGGGGGATGCGGAGCTCGTGGAGAAGGCGGTCCAGGAGTGGGGTGACAGCAACAGCAGGAACCTGCCCAAGGAACTCGCGGAGCAGGTGCATAACACTATCTTGACCAACTGCATCATCGAGGCGAGCGTGCTTGCGAGGGATGTGAAGCTGCCTTCGCCGGTGCCCATGCCCCAGGTGAAGTTGAAGGACAACGAGACCCAGAGTTACATCAGGTAAAATGCACGTCGATCAACTGTCAGTGAATGGAGAGGACTATATCGGACTGTTGGGTTATGCAACCGACAAGTACGCGCTGTTGTCGAATAATTTCCCGGATGTTGAAGCGCTTAGTGTGCCGGTTTTGAAGACCCGGATCTACGGGAGCAACCTTGCTGGTTTGTTCTGCGCGGGGAACAGCAACGGCATACTCGCACCCTACTTCATATCCGACCTGGAACTGAAGACGCTGAAGGAATTCGCGGACGAAATAGGGGTGGGGGTCGGCAGGGTGGAGGGTAAATACACCGCCCTCGGGAACCTGATTGCCTGCAACGACCACGCCGCACTTATATCCAACAACATCCGAGACCACACCACCATAAAGGATGTATTAGACGTTGAGATAGTGTCGGGTGATGTGGCAGGCCACAGCGAAGTCGGAGCCTACACCCTCGCAACCAACAAAGGCTTCATCACACACCCCCAAGCAGAAAACCAACTACAAGATTTAAAGGACATATTGAAGGTCGAAGGCATGACAGGAACCGTGAACAGAGGCATACCCTATGTGAAAAGCGGCCTCATAGCCAACACCCACGGCTACATCACAGGCACACAAACAACCGGAATCGAACTACAACGAATAGACGACGCGCTAGGGTTCTTCTGAATTTTCTTGTTTTCTTAGCTCTTTTTTCTACATTTTGGACATAACATAATAATTATTTTTCCTTTATGATCAGGATATAAGTTATTACAATATATGCAATATCCTTCTAACAATTTGATTTTTTGTTTGGAAGAAAGACCATTATATTTTTTCAATAGTTTTTTTTTCGTTTATACTCTCTGTATTCATACAACCATCACATACCGGCACAGTTAACCCTTTTACTTTAAAAATTTCACCACATTTCTTACACATTCGCTTTTCCAGGTTATGGTTATTCTTTGGTTATACCAGTAAGATTTATCGAGCAGGATAGGTTTAAATTTGTATATAAGCAAGATTTATTGTCGGGTGCGTTCGACAAAGTCGAATGCGCCGTTAGTCGTCGGCTAATTCCGATTTGTTTAGTGTTTTGATTCTGTGTCTTCCGTTGGTTTTTTCGAGTGTTTGGATTGTGCCGAGGGGTAGTAGGGTGTTCCAGTCGGTGTCTTCTAGGATTCTTTTTCGGACTTCGGTGGAGCTGTAGAGGTAGCGGTCGTAGTAGGGTAGGGTTTTGACTTCGTAGCCGGCTTTTTGGAAGATTATGGTTTCGCTTTCGCTGTTGGTCATGAGGACGTCGAAGTTGATGTTTTCTCTGATCCAGTCCATCCACTTCTGGTTGTCTTCGAAGTCCGGTATCCTTTTTATCTCAAAGGGTGTTTCGATGTTCAGGCTTTCTTTCAGCATGGTCTCCCGTTCCTCGGCGGTGAAGGGGTTCTCCGCCTCGCCGGACTTGTTGCAGCTGCCCAATCCTATTATGAGGTATTGGGCTTTGGAGGCCGCGTATTCTATCATCTTCACGTGGCCTATGTGAAGTGGTTGGAATCGGCCTATGACGAGAGCACGCATGGTTAATTATGTAGGAGTTGCTATTATAATATCATGGGCGTCGGCCAGGTAATCGGTTCCACCACCTTGCGGAATTTCAGGTTCGTCATCAAGGAAGGCGAGGAAGCCAAGGTAAAACGGGACGAGTTCGTCACAGTAGAGGAGGCGGTGACGGGTAAGAAGGTGTTGGGTGTGGTGAAAGACATCATCATCTCCAATGAACTGCTACCGGATGAGTTCGGGCGTGATCTCAGATTGGCGGACATCATATTGAAGGAGGGGGAGTATCCGGTGCCGACGGTGAAGGTGCTGGGGATAGAGTCCGAGGACGGTTTGGAGATGCCACGGCACGGGATAAAGCCCGGGTCGATAGTGGACTTGGCGAGTGATGAGTTGTTAGACCGTATACTCGAGCAGGAAGAGGGTAGGTCCGCGCACGTGGGCAGCCTCTCCACCCGGGACACTGTCAGGATAAACGTGAACGTGAACGAGATGGTCTCACGGCACTGTGCGGTCCTGGCGATGACCGGAGCGGGGAAGAGCTACACCGTCGGCGTGCTGGTGGAGGAGCTCATGAAGAAGAAGGGCGCGGTGATCGTCTTCGACCTCCACGGGGAGTTCCTGCAGATGGAATTCGACGACGCCGACGTGAGAGTATACAACACCGAGGGAGCCAACACCATAATGGTCGACGTCAC
Source organism: Candidatus Altarchaeales archaeon (assembly GCA_014727915.1). Classification (GTDB taxonomy): domain Archaea; phylum Altiarchaeota; class Altiarchaeia; order IMC4; family SCGC-AAA252-I15; genus WJMO01. The sequence goes on from WJMO01000010.1 coordinate 21,242, forward strand.
ATCCCTGCACGCGGGAGACTTCATGAACCTCATGCCCGACCTCACCACCACCCAGAGGGACCTGTTGGACGAGGTGTTGGGTTTAGCGGACCGGTTCTACGACAAATACGACCTCAACACCCTGCACAAGATACTCGAGGTCATATACGACATAAAGAAGGGGGAGAAGAAGAGCGAGGACGCGGAAATGTTCCCAACGAACGTGCTGAAGAGCGTGACCAAGAAAGTCGGGGTCTCCACCGTTGGGGCGTTGATGCGGAGGATGCGGCGGCTGGAGCGGATGGGCGTGTTCTCCCTAAACGGCACGCCATTGACGGAGGTTGTGAAATCCAACCAGTTGTCCATCATCAACTTGAGCGACGCGGACGAGCGGGTAAGCCAGATAATCGTCGCAGCCATATGCAGGGGGGTGTTCAACGGGCGGAGGAGGCACATGAAGTCCGAGAACGGCGGGGGCATAGGCACTCCAACGTTAATCGTGTTGGAGGAGGCGCACAACTTCGCCCCAAGGAGCATCGAAGGCGAGTACTCGCCGTCTAGGACCATCATAAGGAAGATCGCCAGGGAGGGGCGGAAGTTCGGCGTGGGATTGTGCATCGTCAGCCAGCGCCCCAACAAGCTGGACCAGGACGTACTATCACAGTGCAACACCCAGGTGATAATGAAGATCGTCAACCCATCAGACCAGGAGTATATAAGGCAATCTGTTGAAACAGTAACAGAGGACATCGTAAGGGACCTCCCCAGCCTCTCACGGGGCGAGGCCATCATAGTAGGCAGCGCCATAAAGCTGCCGGTGCCGGTGAAGATAAGGGAGCGGAAGACCCGGGTGTCAGGGGAGGACGTGGACATAGTAGGAGAGTGGAACAATGCCGGTTGAGGATATCAGGAAGAAAATTGATGAGGTGGATGGGAAGATGCTCGGCCTGCTGGAGAAGCGGGTGGAGTTGACGGAGAAGATAGGCCGGGTGAAGAGAGAGAAGGGCCTGCCCATACACGACCCCCAACGGGAAGGTGAGGTGCTGGGGCGGTTGACGGGTAAGACCAGGCTGAACAAGGACTTCATCAGGAAGATCTTCGCACAAATCATCGAATACTGCCGGGAAAATGAGTAAGGTGGCATGTCTTGGGCCGAAGGGGACTTTCACGTCGCAGGCAGCGGAGAAGCTATACCCCGGAGCAGAACTGGAGTACGTGGACGACGTCGAGGACGTCTTCGAACACGTGAAAGAAGGATCGGGCGAGGGTGTGGTCGCGGTCGAGAACTCCCTCGAAGGCAGCGTGGGAAAGACCATGTCCTGCCTGCTAGACTATGATATTTACATATCAGGGGAGGTCACATTGGACATAAGCCTTTGCCTCATAGCCGACGAGGGAGTCAATAGGGGGGACGTGAAGGTCGTTCGAAGCCACCCCCACGCGCTGGCCCAGTGCAGGAAGGCACTGGCGGGACTGAAGACCCAGTCGACGAGCAGCACCGCCGCGGCCATACGGGAAGTCAAGGGTAAGAAGGACGTGGTCGCCGTCGGCACAAAGGAGGCTGCTGAAGACTATGGGATGAAGGTGTTGGAGGATGGGATCCAGGACTTGGACAGCCAAACCCGGTTCATAGCACTGGCAAAAGAGGACAAGGGCGGGGAGAAGACCTCGGTCATATTCGCGTTGAAGGACGAGCCCGGCGCACTATATAATATACTGAAGGTGTTCGCGGACGAAGGCATCAACCTCACCAAGATAGAGAGCAGGCCAAGCCGCAGGAAGCTGGGGGAGTACCTTTTCTACGTGGACTACGAGAACCAGGGCAAAGACCTCAGCGCCCAGCTGAAGGAGAGGACTGACTTCTACAAGTACCTGGGAAGCTACTAGGACTATCTGATGAAGGACAATTTCGAATTGGCAAGTGATAGCACACCGTCCAATATGGCGGTCGTGTGGTTCAGGTAGACGATCGAAGAAGACAGGTTCAGTATGTTGCCGCCGGTGATGTTCAACGGGCCGTTCCGGTTCTGGGTCGGCAGGAGCGAAGTTCCGCTGCAGTTAGTGTAAACGTTCACATTCCACGCCGGCTCGTCGGTTGACGCGCCAGAGCACGTGGGACTGGCAGAATAGACTGAAGGGTCGGAACGTGATATGACGGTTCGAGAGTAGTTGCCGTCGGAGGCGTTGAACCTGTACGTGTGATCACCCTCCAAAAGAGTCGTGTTATAGAAGTAGACAACGCCCGAAACATAGTCTGAGCCGATGGCCGTCATGTCATAGGGTGAGCCGTCTATGACGACCTGCATGTACTTCGGAGCCTCATTGTCACCGTCGGTGTAGTTGAGGGTGTAATTGAATATGTCCGCTGTGCTCCCGAAGTCAGGGTTGACTATGGAATCGTATATTTGAGGCAGGTAGTTAACCACCGGAGCGTCAGTGACAACATCGGTCGAATTGTAGCTGACCCCGTCGGAGGCGTTGAAGTAGTAGGAGTGATTGCCCTGGCTCAAATAGGAGGTGGTATAGTGGTAGAGGACCCCATTTACATAGTCGGCGGAGCCGTTGGAGGCCATGTCATAGTATGAGCTGTCAATGCGCACCTTCACGAAGAAGGGCGCGTTGTCGTCCGCGTCCGCGTAGGTTACAGTATAGTTGTAGGGTGTGGAGGTGCTGCCGGAGAGCGGAGAAACCGAGGGGTTGGAGAGGGTGGGAGGTTCAGATGAAAGGACGAGGGACATGAGAGCCCGGTAGACGTCGATGCGTGGTTTGGTCACGTCGCGTGTGACATTCTTCCCGTTCTCTATGAACGCGGTCTTCAAGGCTGCCGGGGACTGGTAGGAGCCGGTCATGAGCCTGGAATACTGTTGTATCAACGCCGCGCCGCCGGCAACGTGCGGGGCGGCCATTGAAGTGCCCCCCTTGCTCGCCAAGCCCTCGCCGTCGGCGTCACATGAGCGGATGCTATAGCCGGGAGCCCACACATCCAATATGCTGCACCTGTTAGCATGGCATACGACCTTGTCCACGTCAACGTTGGCTGCGGAGTCGTCGCAGGTGTTGCCGCCGGGGCAGGAGCCGCCGCCCCAGCAGATGGTAGAACTGCCGTCGTAGTCGTAGACGTCACCCACGGACACCACATACTCGTTGCATGCGGGAAAGCCGATGCCTGCCGTATTGGCCTCGTTACCGGATGATGCGTCTATGAAGATGCCCTGGTTGTATGCCGTCTCCAACGCGGCGCTCGCACCGCCATCCCAGCCCGGCCCGTCACAGGATGCGATGTCGCAGAACTGGTAGGTGGGAGAGGAGGTGCCGAGGCTCATTGTTATGACCGTGATGTTGTATTTGCTGCTGTTCAGCGTGCACGCCTCGATGGCTGCGGCCACATCATCCAATGCGCCGCCTCCGCCGGCGTCCGTGAACACCTTCATGGCCACGATCCTCGCGTCCGGCGCGACTCCCGGGTAGGTGTTGTGGTCCGTTGCGACGGTGCCGGCAACGTGGGTGCCATGGCCGTTTAGTAAGGGGTGGAGTGTGTCCATGGGGTTCGCATCACCGTCGGCGAAGTCATATCCCCAGGGAACCTTGTCGCATGAGCCGGCGAGGAACTCGGCAGGAGTGCAACCCCCAAGGTCGGGGTGGGTGTAGTTCACACCCGAGTCGATGACACACACCGTCTGATCGTTGCCTGTGATGGTGACGCCGCTTATCTCGATAGAATATATGCCATCGTCGGTGACGTTGATCAAGGGGACGCTCTGGAAATGGTGGGGTTCAACAGCCGCCACATAATCCACGCGTTCGACGTTATCGTCGGCGAGCAGCATCTCCAATCCTTCCCGTGAAGCGTAGCCTGAGAACCCGTTGACAAGAGTGAACCTATGACGCACCATGAACTCCGAATCCGGCAGCTTCGGCAGCACCCTGGACTTCGCCCGTTCGGCGTGGCGCTCTATGCTCCTTAGCTCCGCCATCCTACGCTCCTCCAACGACAGCTGCGAGGAAGCGATATCCGCCATGGCCGGCTTCAGACCCGGGTCCTCCTTCAGGTAGACCATCACGTGAACCCTTTCCCCCGAACCGAGGAGGGATAGGTTCTCCCTGAGCCGGGGGGTTATCCTGCCCTCCCGGAGGGATGCGTCAAGGACGGCAGCGAACCCCGGAATATCATCCCTCTGCGACGAGGACGTGTGCAATGCAATTAGGAGGGATAGAACTCCCAGGACCAGAAGATTGTGAACGCGGAATTCCACCATAACCTATGAGAGGCAAAATTAAAAACTATTTTGAAAAAAATAGGGATAGTTTTGAATAAAGTTTAAAATATTCTGGTTTTTTGTTTTCCACTGGTCTGTTGTGTGCGGATATAAAGGTTGTTCCAATATTCTATTCCAAATGCTGGTCGAGCACCCGCTGATAAGGAGGAGGAAGCTGGAGCTGCGCAGGTACCAGGAGACGGTGATAGCCCGGGCTGTGGAGGACAACACGCTGGTGGTGCTCCCCACCGGGTTGGGGAAGACCATAGTAGCCGTCGTGGTCGCAGCCCACAGATTGCACAAATACCCGCAGAGCAAGGTGTTGTTCCTCGCGCCCACGAAACCGCTGGTGGTCCAGCACAGGAAGACCTTCGAGGACTTCCTCACATTGGAGGAGATGTGCGTGATGACCGGCAACGACCCGGTCAATAAGAGGGAGGAGATGTGGGATGAGAACAGGGTCATATTCGCCACGCCCCAGACCATAGAGAACGACATCATACGCGGTTTGGATTTGAGCGACGTGTCCCTGATAATATTCGACGAGGCCCACCGGGCGGTGGGGGACTACAGCTACGTGGCCATCGCCAAAGAGTACATTGAGAAGAGCAGCATGCCCTTGACCCTCGCGCTGACCGCAAGCCCCTCCAGCCAACGGGAGAAGGTGGCGGAGATATGCCGGAACCTCCACGTTAAGTATGTGGAGGCGAAGACCGACCGGGACATGGACGTGAAACCCTACATACAGGACGTGAAGGTACGGTGGGTGCGTGTTGAGCTGCCAGGGGACTTCAAGGGACTGCAGAAGCTGTTGCAGGACGTGCTGAGGGACGAGATAAAGCGGTTGAAAGACCTGGGTTACCTGGAGAGCGCCAACATGTCCAAGGTGAACAAGAGGGTGTTGCTGGGGATACAGCATGAGGTGCGGAGGGAGATAACATCCGGGGGGGACGCGTACAGCGCAGCATCAACGGTGGCCTCAGCCATAAAGGTCAACCACGGGATAGAGCTGTTGGAGACCCAGGGGATAAGCGCGTTGGACGAGTACTTCAGGAGGCTGCGAAGCCAGAAGTCCAAGGCCGTGAAGAAGCTCATGGCAGACTACAAGATGATGAAGGCCATGGTCAAGGTCAAGGAGATGCGGAAGAACGGGGTCGAACACCCGAAGCTGGACGAGATGGCTAGGATAGTGAAGAAATACAAGGGGAAGAAGGTATTGGTGTTCACACAGTACAGGGACTCGGTTGAGAGCATCATATACCGGTTGAACGAGGAGGACATACTCGCCCACGAGTTCATAGGACAGCAGGCCAGGGGCGTGAAGAAGGGGATGAGCCAGTCCAAGCAGGTGAAGGTGTTGGAACGATTCCGCGAGGGGGCTTACACCGCGTTGGTGGCAACTTCGGTTGCGGAGGAGGGGCTTGACATACCCAAGGTGGACGCGGTCGTATTCTACGAGCCCGTGCCCTCGGAGATAAGGACCATACAGCGGAGGGGAAGGACCGGCAGGAGCGCGACCGGGGAAGTGTACGTGCTCATAGCCAAGGGAACGCGGGACGAGGGATACTACTGGGCGTCAACCCACAAGGAACGCAGGATGGGAGACATCGTCAGGGACATGCGCAGGGGCCTGGACGAGCAGGCGGGCATAACAGAGTATGAGGGTGAAGGAGGAGTTGAAGAGGGTGAGTTGGCGGACGACAATGAGACCGGCGAGGACGTTGAAGCTGCGGTTGGCGTCGGACAGCAGAGCCTCATAACGTTCACAAAAGAAAAGGATGATAGGTTGAAGGTGTACGTGGACGTGAGGGAGCGTAACAGCACCATACTCTCCGCCCTTCGGGAGAAGTGCGATGTGGAGTTGAAGCAGCTGCCCGTCGGTGACTTCCTGCTGTCGGACAGGGTGTGCGTGGAGCGGAAGACCATGGGCGACTTCCTCCAGAGCCTGGTGGACAAGAGGCTGATGGCCCAGGTGAGCGAGATGAGGAGGAACTTCCAGATACCCATACTGATGTTGGAGGGGGTGGACGAGCTCTACGCGCAGAGGAACATACACCCCAACGCGGTGAGGGGCGCGATGGCCTCCATCGCCGTCGACTTCGACATGCCCATAATACCCACGGAGGACGAGGAAGACACGGCGCAGATGCTCATAGCCCTGGCTAAGAGGGAGCAGGAGGACAACAGGAGGATCGTCGCGTTGAGGGGCGAGAGGAAGCCCGAACTGCTCAAGGAACGGCAGAGGTATATCGTGGAATCCCTGCCCAACGTGTCGGCTGTGCTCGCGGACAGGCTGCTCGAAAGGTTCGGGTCGGTAGAGGCAGTGATAACGGCCCAGGAGAAGAAACTCATGGAAACCGAGGGCATAGGCTCCAAAAAAGCAAGCGACATACGCAAGGTTGTCAAGAGCAAGTACAAATAGGTGTAAAACAATAGAATAAACCATGACAGACGAGGAAGCCGAGGACCGGAGGCGTCGGTGGGATGTCATACACACGAGAGAGCAAGCAAGGAAACAGAACATAACCCACTTCAAAAAGGCCATAGAAGAGGCCAGCGGCGCCAAGAAGACCCCGAAAAGCCTGCTTAAGCTGGTCATACACAGCGGGGGAATACGGTCGGGAGAGGCTTCGGAGGTGCTGGGCGTCAGCAGAGCCAATATAGACCTATGGGTCAGGGCCCTCGAGAAGAAGAACCTTGTGGAGATCGAGAGCAGAAAGCACCCAAACCCCACGATCAGACCCACCCACGCAGTCATATCGAAGGTGCGTAGGTTCCAGGACAAGAACAAGGAGCTCATAAAGGAACGGAAGGTCAGGACAGACCTTGAGACCGAACTCGACAATAGAGCAAAGAGGATGGAGGGCCTGGAGGCGGAGTTGAAGCGCGAACGGCTTCTGAGGTCCCAGCTCGAGGAGAAGCTCATACTAACAGACGAGAGGCTCAGGGCAGACGAAGAGGACTTTCTGGACCAGACGACAGACGACATAATGTCAGACATCCAGGAGGGGGAGGTTTTCCTGGACTCCGGGTCAACATACCTGCTTTTGGAGGAACGCCCCGATAAGAGCGTCAAACTGTTCCAGAAGGGTTTGGAGGACGGGTCCAAGGGCATGTACATAACAAGGTCCAACCCCCGGAAGGTAAGGGACAGACACGACCTGGGAGACACTACCATATGCTGGCTCACCAACGTCCAGGCCGACGGGGACATCATATCGGTGTCGGGTCTTCAGGACCTTAGCATACTCGTGAGTAACTTCATAGACGAGAACGAAGGGAGCGTGATATTATTGGATGGGTTGGAGTATCTGGTGAGCAACAACGACTTCCCGATAGTCCTGAGGCTGGTGCAGCAGATCAGGGACAAAGTCAGCACCTCAGAGTCCAAGATGCTGATACCATTGAACCCCAAGGCGTTGGACAGCAAGCAGCTGACACTGCTGGAGAGGGAGTGCCAGACCATCAGATGAGATTTTAGACGAAAATACCAACTAAGCGGGAGGGAGCTGGTGTGGAAGACAAACTGGGAGGCCCGGGGAGGGAGCAGAACATAGAACTCTACAAGAGGCTTATGAACGAGTTCGCAGGCAGCAAGAGATCCCCCAAGGGGCTTTTGAAGCTGATAATACACGCGGGTACCGTGCACGCGATAGACGCGTCCGAGATACTGGGGGTGAAGATCACCACAGTAAACGAGTGGATAGGGCTCCTGAAGAAGAAGCGGCTAATCGAAGTTGACGGGCGTCAGCCCAACCCGAGGGTAAGGCCCACGAAAGAGCTGCTAGAGAGGCTTAAGAGCAAGGACCGCGCCCGGGAGAGGGATTTCAAAGAGGATCTTAGGACCGAGTTGGACAGCGAAGACAAGCCCATAGTAGTAGAAGACCTCAAGGAAGAGCTGCTGGCCGAGAAGAAGGCGAGAGCACGTCTTGAAGAGGACATAGAACGTGTGAAGCGGGAGGAGCATGAGAGGTCCGAGCAGAGGATTAACGAGTTGGAGAAGCGCCTGCAGAGGGAGGAGATAGAGAGGAGCAAGGTAGAGGAGATACTCAAGAAGAAGAGCCGGGAGGTGGAGGAGCTGACAGCCGAGGTCATGGCGTTGAAGGAGCGGGCAGCCAAACTTCAGAAAAACCTGGAAGACGAGAGGGGGGAGGAGCCGGCACACAGAACGACGGCAGAAGCCGGGAGTACGGCCGCAACCGACCCGACAAAAAAGACGCTGAAGACTCCAACACCCGTTGGGACCCCTCACCCCCAAGCAGACGAACCCGCGCCAAAACCGGCACAAAAGGGGATTAGAGAAGCTGCCGGAGAGCAGCAGAGACCTCCACAGGCTAGTAGAGCCGGGCCTGGCGGAGACTCTCCAACGGGGGAGCAGAGGGCGCCAACGCCGGCGGCTCCCACACCAAAGCCCGCAGGGCAGACGTCAGGCCAGGACAAGCCCATGGCGTCAACCCAGGATAAAATAGCAGGCAGCGGAGGCGCAAAGCCGCTGCCGGAAGCTCCTGCGAGTAGCATGGCGTCTTCTGCCGCTACATCACCAACCGCTCCACAGCCGCCTAGGCAGGTGGCTCCACCACAGCCAATAGCCACTCCGGAATCCCGTGAAAGCATGCAAGAGAATGTGAAGGCCAAGCCCGCCCAGCCGGAAGAGGATGTCGGACGCCCGAGGACTCCATGGGAGGCCATTAGCGAACCAGGAACGCCCGGTGGGGGAGGAGAGCTGGAATCCAAGATACTCGGCAGGATGTCGCCTGGAGCCGGGTCTGCCAGGTCGGAATCTCAGGCCTCAACACCCAAAAAAGCAGAGTCAGGCCCCGAAGGGGAAGACGGCGAAAAGGACAAGGACAGCCTTTTGAAGGTGCTGCTGCAGACCGAGAGCCTAAAGGCAAAGGACGCGGCCTCCATGTTAGGGGTGGACGAAGGCGCTGTGAAAAAGTGGGTGGACGAACTCGCCAAAGCCAACCTCGTGGAAGCCAAGAAGTCCATGCTCGGATCAGTAGAGATAAGGCTCATAGAAGGGGTTGACAAGGAGAAGATAAAGGGGGAGCTGGAGGCCGCCGAGATAAGGAAGGAGTTGAAGAGAATAAGGGGCAAGTAGGATGGCCACCCTGATAGTGAACTCCGGAAGATGCAGCCACGGCAGATGCTACTTCTGCGGATACGGTAGGATAAGGGGTTTCGAACCGGCCGTCGAGAACGTCAACCAATGCCTGGACAGGTTCTTCAAAGATTTGGGAGATGATGAGGTGAAGGTCTTCGGTTCCGGGAGCTTCCTGGACGAGAAGCAGATACCGGCCGATTCCAGGATGTATTTCATAGGAAAGTGCAGGGAGCATGGGGTAAAGAGGGTCACAATAGAGTCCAGGCCAGAGTATGTGAACCCTGAAGTTTTGGAGGAGTTCAGAGGACTGGAACTGACGGTCGCCATGGGCTTGGAAACCGCGGATGAAAGGCTGCTGGAGAAGCTGAACAAGGGATACGGGCGGAGAGAATACGAGGAGGCATCCGACATAATACACAGGTCAGGGGGAGAGGTGAGGACATACCTCCTCGTCAACCCCCCGTTCGCAAAGGACATAAAGGAGGGTTTGGGGGAGAGCGTGGACTACGCGCTCAAACATTCCGACAGCATCGTGCTGATAAACATGCTGCCCCACAAGAACTCTCCGTTGATGAAGGATTATGCGAGCGGGGAATGGAACTTCCTGTCGAGGGAGGAGTTCAGGGAGACCACAGCGGAGTGGAGTGATGATAATCGGGTTGAATTGGACGAGGAGACCTACAGGTTCACCCCCAACTTCCCCGATGAGATGAGAGAGAAGTTGAAGGGTGTTGGAGAATGGCACCTCACCCACCCACACTTCGAAGTCTGGCAGGACTACCTCATAAGATGGTACAGGCCACCTGAAGGCAGAATACTAGTGTTCCTACCCTGCGCGTACAGGAAGCCTTACTCGCAGAGCAGAACACACCAGGGGATAATCGAGGCGTTGAGGAAGGCAGGCCGGAACAGTTTCCACGAGGTGATGCTGTCGAACGCGGGAGTGATACCAAGGGAGTTCGAAGACCACTACCCATTCAACAGCTACGACTGGGACGAGCGGCTTGAGACTCCGGAGATAAAGAGGAGATACATAGAGGTTACTGGGGGGAGGATACGGGACTATTTAACAGAACATGGAAAATACTATAAGAGGGTCGTCTGCTTCCTAAAGCACGACAGCGAATCTTACAAGGCATTGGAGGGGGCTTGCAGGGAGACCGGGTACGATATCAAGAACCTGCTGTCGGAGGATACGTACGAGAGGATAAGGGGGGAGGAGCGGCCACTGCAGGCCAGGGAGGCAATGGAGGACTTGGAAAAGGGCTTAAGATGGTGTCTGGAAAATTCCATGTGAAGGGAGACGACAGGGACTGGATACGGATACGCCTGCAGGAGGAGATTATATCACATGGACTGGAAGGCAACGTGCTGAAGGCCAGCGAAAACAACATAGTCGTAGTGGTTGAAGGGGACAAGAGCAGGATAAAGAGGCTGTACACCGACGTGACCGAGTTCATGCCCGACGAGGTGGAGGTAGTGGACCTCACCATACGCCCGTCCAAGAAGCCGCGAAGGATAAGGATGAGAGGCGTAAGCCCAGGCAGGGCACCGGAGAGGATAGACTACATCCAACAGTACCTGCAGGAGATAGAGAAGACAACCCAGAGGCTGGACCAGAAGATGAACACCATACTCGCCATCCTAGAGGGCGTTGGCGGCAGCGAGATACTGCAGCGCAGCAGCCTGGAAGACAGGGAGGGCTTCGAGGACGGGGAGATGGACGTCGAAGAGGATGCGACCGGAGGTTTCGCGGCCATGTTCGGCGACTAGGAAAGGCTCTCCAGCTGGTTTTTTATATCGAGGATTTTCTTGTGGTACATCTTCTGCTTCTTGGTCCTGAGTAGCCTGCTCTCACCGCTAGAGCGAAGATCACGGATCATCTGCTGGTATCTGGCAAGTTCAGACTCTAAAACCGCTTTTTTCTCCGAATAACGGGCTTTAGCGGCTGTTGAACGCTTTGCCATGGCTAATATATTGATTCAGGACTATAATAGTAGATTATGGAGGTAATACCCGCCATCGACCTCATGGATGGTAGATGCGTCCAGCTCGTTGGAGGCGACCCGAACACCAAGAAAGACTATGGAGACCCTGTTGGGCGGGGCGTAGGGTGGAAGGAGAAGGGCGCCAGGACACTGCACGTAGTCGACCTGGACGCTGCGCTCGAAAGGGGCAGCAACCTCAACATACTGACGGATCTGAAGCGGCAGACCAGGCTGACATTGGAGTTCGGAGGGGGCATACGGACCGAAGAGAAGATGATGGAGCTGCTGAGGCTCGACATCGACAGGATCATAATAGGCACGCTGGCTCTAAAGGACTTCACCAACGACTTCGAGATACTGAAGTCCGTGAACGATGAGTTCGGAGAGAAGAGGGTGATGGTCGCATTGGACACCAAGGAGGGGCATGTGACAATAAAGGGATGGACCGAGAAGACCAGCTTGAAGGCGGTGGACCTGATAGAGGCGAGCGAAGAGTACGTGTGGGGTTACCTCTACACGGACGTCGATGCGGAGGGAAAGATGATGGGAGTCGACGAGGGGAGGTTCAAGGAGGTTCTCAACGCCACTGACAAGCCGGTCATACTCTCCGGTGGCGTGTCGAGCAGGGAGGACATAGACTTCTGCCGTGACGCGGGCGCATGGGGTGTGGTCGTCGGGAAGGCATTATATGAAGGCAAAGTCACTCTTGAATAGCTGATTTGAAGATGTACGTGAACAACCAGTTCATAACGCTGACCACAGACTTCGGACCCGGCTACTATGTGGCGGAGATGAAGGGAGTCATAAAGAGGGTCAACGACAAGGCCGAAGTGTTCGACGTCGCCCACAACGTAAGCAGGTACAACATCGTGGAGGGCGCGTTCATACTGTCCAGGGTATGGAGGCATTATCCTAGGAACACCGTGCACGTGGGAGTCGTCGACCCGAGGGTGGGGTCCGAGCGTAAGGCATTGGCCGTGGAGACAGAATACTGCACGTTCATAGGCCCCGACAACGGGCTGCTAAGGTGGGCTCTGAAGGACCAGCAGACCATAAGGGCGATATCTTTGGACTCGGACGTCATAAAAACCCGGGCTGGTTTGGATGGTGTGTCGGCCACGTTCCACGGACGTGACGTGTTCGCCCCCGCAGCCGCGCTGATAACCAAGGGCGTGGACGTCGACACATTGGGTATGAGGTTGGAGGACATCGAAAAGCTGGAAGTGGAAGAGGACAGGGTGATATACGTAGACGGGTTCGGGGACATAGTAACGACCATAACCAAGGAGATACCATTAGGCTCGAAGGTTAAGGTACTGCATGGGGGTGAGAGGCACGATGCTGTCTGCGTGGAAAAGTTCAGCGACGCGGAACCTGGCGAGCTCATAGTTTTGAACGGGAGCCACGGGCTGGTGGAGGTCGACGTCAACCAGGGCAACGCGGCCGAACGCCTTGGCGCCAAGTCGGGAGATGAGATAAGGATAGAGAATGCTGGTTGACACCCACTGCCACCTGGACTACGGAGAGTTCGACAACGACCTCGAGGAGGTCATGGGAAGATGCCAGGGTATGTTGGTAGTCAACTCGATAGTCCAGCCGGACGCCGTGGAGAAGGGGCTGCGGCTTTCTGAAGAGTATGACAACATCCACTGCACGCTGGGTTTGACCGCAAGCGACGTGGACGAAGACAGGTTCAAAGAGGCCAAGAGGCTGGTGAGAGAGCACAGGGACAGGATCGTCGGTTTGGGCGAGGTCGGCCTGGACTACTACTGGGTGAAAAACGAGGAGGAGAGGGAGGTTGAAAGGCGGCATTTCAGGGAGTTCATCGAGTTAAGCCGCGATCTGAAGCTGCCGCTGGTCGTGCACAGCAGGGACGCGGAAGGGGATTGCATTAATATTCTTGAAGGGTGTAAGAGTAGAGCCATGATGCACTGCTTCTCAGGACCCCCTGAAGAGGCTTTGAAGGCGGTTAAGATGGGGTGCCTGATCTCGGTGCCTGCGAACGTCGCATATGTGAAGAGCAGGCAGAGGCTCGTGGAAGCGCTGCCATTGGAATCGCTGGTGTTGGAGACGGACTCGCCATACCTGAGCCCCGTGAAGGGCTTCAGGAACGAGCCTGCGAACGTGAAATACGCGGCGGAGAAGATAGCGGAATTGAAGGGAGTGAAGGTGAAGGAAGTCGAGGATGCGACATCGGAGAACGCGCTCGAGTATTTCAGCATAGTATTATGATGGCCAAGACGGTGTTGTTGGACTGGGACGGGACATTATGGGATGTGCTGGAGTTCATGCTGGAGACCTACACCCACGTGTTCAACCACTTCGGGCTGAGGGTGTGGACACGGGAGGAATACCGGGAGAAGTTCAGGCACGACTGGCGGGACATGCTCGATGACATGGGACTCGCAGAGCATGAGGAATACCTGGTGAACTACTGGGAGGACAAGATCAGATACGACAGGCCCATGGCATACGATTGGGTCAAAGGCTTCATAGAAGAGACCGCCAAGGAACACGCGTTGGGTGTTGTGTCGAGCGCTCCCAGGAAACCGCTGATGCGGGAGCTGGACAGGAACAACATACTCGAACACATGGAGGTCGTGGTTTCAGGGGATGACTTCGAGGACCGAAAGCCGTCGCCTACCCCATTGCTGTATGCAACCAAGAGGCTGGGGGTTAAACCAGAGGACTGCATATACGTGGGTGACATGGTGGAGGACATACAAGCATGCCGGCAGGCCAACATGCCAGTCATAGCAGTCACCTGGGGACTGCATAGCAAGAGCAGGTTAGAGGCTGAAAAACCGGATCACCTGGTGGAAGACCCCGTGGAACTTATGGAAGTCATAAAGGGTGACGGGTGATATGCGGGTATAACGCAGGACGTCACCAGACAAAAACCCCCTGATGAAATGGGAGGATACGCCTTGAAAAGGGTGTTTAATCGGTTTATTTCCTGATTTTATAATAGGTACTCCCATATGGTAAGCCCTATGAAGAAAGGAGAAAAGAGGCCTGACACATACGCTAAAGCTGGTGTGGACATCAGGAAGGAGGACCGCACGATCAAAGGGATCAAGAAGTGGGTGTCCAGGACGTTCAGCTTCCGAGAAGGTAAAAAAGGCGCCGTACTGGAGGATATCGGCTCATTCGCTAACCTGATGGACTTCGGAGACTTCGCCCTCGCCTTCTGCATGGACGGGGTGGGCAGCAAGGTGCTCATAGCCCAGGAACTGGAAAAATACGACACCATCGGGATAGACTGCATCGCCATGAACGTCAACGACCTCATATGCGTCGGAGCCGAACCCGTGTCAATGGTTGACTACCTGGCCATGGAGGAGACAGACGACGAGATCGCCAAGGAGATTTCAGCCGGCCTCTACGAGGGGGCCAAGCAGTCCGGGATATCGATCGTCGGCGGGGAGACCGCCTCGCTGCCGGAGATCATAAAAGGCGTGGACGGGCGGGGATTCGACCTCGCAGCCGCAGTGATAGGGATAGTCAACAAGGACAAGGTCATAACCGGCGAAAAAATCATGGTAGGGGATGTGGTGCTGGGGTTCAAAAGCTCGGGGATACACAGCAACGGCATGACACTGGCGAGGAAGGTGACTCCCAAGAACATGTGGATGAACCTGCTCACACCAACCAGGATATACGTGAAGGAAGTGATGGAGATACTGGGGAAATACGACGTACACGGTCTGGTCAACATAACCGGCGGCGGATTCCTCAACCTGCTCAGGATCACAGAGCACGGATTCCACCTGGACAATATGCCAGATCCGCAGATGATATTCAAGAAGATACAGGAGCTGGGCAAGGTCTCCGACGAGGAGATGTACCGGACGTTCAACATGGGAATAGGATTCTGCGCCATCGCCCCAGACGGGGAAGCAGACAGGATAGTCGAGGAATACGGGCAGAAACACGGAATCGCCCGCATTGGAACGGTGGTGGAAGGCCATGACGTGACTGTGATACGGAAAGGCGTTGAAATAAAACTCGAGAGGACAATTTATTAGTTAAACGGGGTGACAAAAATGCCAATAAACAAGACGGAAAAAATCTGGTTTAACGGTAAGCTCGTGGACTGGGACAAGGCACAGACGCACATACTAAGCCACGCACTCCACTACGGGTCAGGGGTGTTCGAGGGGATAAGGTGCTACAAGACAAATAAGGGCCCCGCCGTCTTCAGGCTCAGAGAGCACGTGGAAAGGCTCTTCACTTCGGCGGAACTATACTTCATGGAAGTGCCCTACGATGTGGGAGAGATAGAAGAAGCCGTTAAAGGGCTGATAAAAGCCAACAAACTGGACGCCTGCTACATAAGGCCCATAATATACAGGGGATACGGGGAGATGGGACTTAACCCCCTGAAGGCTCCGGTAGACACTGCCATCGCCGTCTGGCCCTGGGGCACATACCTTGGGGAAGAAGGATTGAAGAAGGGCATAAAGGTGATGATAAGCTCTGTGGAGAGGTTCAACAGCAACATAGTGCCGACAAGGGCCAAAGCAACCGGCCAGTACATAAACAGCATACTCGCCAAGCTGCAGTCGCTAAAGTCAGGATATGACGAGGCCATAATGCTGGACAACAGGGGCATGATATCCGAGGGCCCGGGCGAGAACCTGTTCATCGTAAGGGACAAGGTCATATACACGCCGCCGGAGCATGCGAGCCTCCTCATGGGCATAACAAGGGACAGCATAGTCAGGATAGCGAGGGACATGAACTACGAGGTGGTGGAAACGGACATGGACAGGGGAATGCTCTACACCGCCGACGAGGCCTTCTTCACAGGAACCGCGGCGGAGGTGACACCCATAAGGGAGGTTGACGGGCACACCATCGGAAAACCTGGACCGGTCACTTTGGAGATTCAGGAGAAGTTCTTCGAGATAGTCGAGGGCAAAGACCAGGAGTACGGACACTGGCTAGCTTATATTTGATAACATGAAGGTCTGCCTCTACGGTGAATTAACCAAGATACTGAAGGGAAGCGGCATAGGAAGCGCCATAGACCACCAGAGGAAGGCTCTGGAGTTGAACGGCGTTGAGGTGACGAGGAGCCACAGGGACAAGTTCGACCTCATAGACATAAACACCATCGGACCAAGGTCAGCATACGTAGCCCATAAGATGCGGTGGAAGGGCAAGCCAGTGGTTATGCACACCCACACCACGGCCGAAGACCTGAGGGACAGCTTCAAGTTCACCACCCAGCTGGCCCCCAAGCTGAGGCACTACCTGAGATACTTCTACAACCAGGCGGACCTGCTCATATCGCCTTCCAAGTACACGAAGGACGTGCTGGAAGACTACGGGGTAACTCCGGAGATACTGCCAGTGAGCAACGGAGTCGACATGGAAAAGTTCAGCTTCAACGAGAGGGGCAGGAGGAGATACCGGAACAAATACGGTTTGGAGGGTGTGGTGCCGTTCACGGTCGGGCACGTGTTCAAGAGGAAGGGGGTGCTGGAGTTCCTGGAATTGGCGAGGGAGTTCCCGGACAAGAGCTTCATATGGTATGGGAGGGTATACAAGGACCTGACATCCAAGGGCGTCAAGGACTCGGTTAAGAACGCCCCGGATAACGTAACATTCACAGGGTATGTGCGGGACGTTAACGCTGCATTCAACAGCGGGGACATATTCCTCTTCCCGAGCTGGTGCGAGAACCAGGGCATAGCCATACTCGAGGCGGCAGCTTGCAAGATGCCCATAGTGGTCAGGAACCTGCCAACATACAATGGATGGTTGGATGACGGGGTGAACTGCCTGAAAGCGGACGACACCCGGGACTTCGCAGAACACCTCCAACGCCTGTTGGAAAGCGAGAATTTGAGGTGTAAACTCGGGGACAGGGCGTATGAGATGGCGCAGGAGCACAGGCTAGAGAGGATAGGAGAACAACTAAAGGAGGCGTACGAGAAGCTGCTATAATATGAACATCGGATTCTTCACAGACTCCTATTTCCCCCAGGTCAACGGGGTCACATACACAGTCGACGCCTGGAGGAAAGAGCTGGAAAAGAGAGGCCACATGGTATACATCTACTACCCAAAAGCAGATTACACCCCCGGCGAAAGAGAGCATGAGTTCGGGTCGATAGACTTCAAGAGCTACCCGGGTTATAAGATCGCCTTCCCCGTGAGGATATGCGATAAGACGCGGCACCTGGACCTGGTGCACGCGCACACACCCTTCGGTCTGGGGATAGCAGGTCTGAGGGCTGCACGAGCACATAAGCTGCCTAGGATGTTCACATTCCACACCCCAGGCGACGAGTACATAAGCTACATAACCAAGAACCCCGTGCTCAAACCACTCCTCACAAGCATAAGCCTCAGGTGGGACAGGTTCTTCTTCAACCAGTTTACAAGGATAACAACGGCATCTCCGGTGATAAAGGAGAAGCTCGAGGATAACAGGATAGGCAACGTAGAACTGCTGAGCAACGGACTGGACCTCAGCCTATTCCACCGGGTGGACCCAAGGGGATTCAGGGAAAAACACGGCATAGCCGACGGCAGGGTGATAGGGTTCTGCGGCAGGCTGGGATATGAAAAACATGTTGAGGACCTTATAAGCGCAGCAGACCGGTTCGACGGAACAGTGCTTATAGCAGGCAAAGGACCTGCAGAAGACCACTACCGGAAACTCTCGGAGGGCAGGGACAACGTTAAGATGCTGGGTTTCCTCAGGAGGGATACGCTTAAGGAGTTCTATTCGGCACTTGACGTGTTCGTGTTCCCAAGCTTCGCGGAGACCCAGGGGCTGGTGGCCGTGGAGTCCATGGCATGCGGAACACCCGTCGTGGGGGTGCCTGTGCTGGCGTTGAAGACCACCATAGAAGACGGGAAGACAGGATACCACTACAAAGCCGGGGACATAGACGACCTCCTGGAGAAGGTCGAGAGGGCGTATGAGAACAGAAAGGTCCTTGTCAAGGGATGCCTGGAGGAGGCGGGAAGGCACTCGGTCGACAGGGTGGTGGACAGGCTGGAGGGAATATACGGTTCGCTCTAATCCTGGCGGTCAACCAGGCGGGTGACATTCAATCCTATGTGCAGGGATGAAAGGAAACCTGTGAATATCGGCAGCCAGAAGAACAGCAGACGGTCAACTAAGACGATAGCGGCTGAAACCTCCAATGGCAGGCCCAACACGGTGAACAACCCGGTGCCCACCCACTCCCATATGCCAAGAGCGCCTGGCAGCAGGGGAAGACCGCTGACTGTCACGAGTATCGCATAGACCACGATGACCTTCCACAACTCTATTGGGACTCCCAACGCGAGGAAGACCAGGTATATTCTGAGAACGCTCAGCGCCCATATGGCAATGGAGATTATCAATCCGACGGTCAAGGTCCAAACGTCGGTCATGGTCGTCCGGATGCTCCTGTGGAAGCTGGAGAAAAGGTCGTCAACGTGGGCTTCAACCCTCCTGACGTATTTTCTAAGGAAGACTATGCGTTCAAAGACGTCCAATATCGCATTGAACAATCTGAGGGACGGGTCTCTGCTCGTGAGTAGGCTGAAGGACCCTACCAGAAGGGTTGACGCTAGCACAGCCAGCAGGCCGAGAAGCCAGGCGAACCTCAAGTCCATCGAATACTTGAAGACGATGAATATCGCTACGAGGTTCAGGAAAAGGACGGGTATTATGTGGAGGTAGAGGTCCACCAGGACCGTGGCAAAGGACTTCTCCATCTTTATCTTGTCTATCTTGCTTATCACATAGGCCCTGACGGGCTCGCCCCCGGCCAGGCTGACGGGAGTGAGGCTGTTCACCATGAAGCCTATGATGGACGTATGAAGCACGTTAGTGAATGACACCGCATATCTTCGTATGATGACATACCATTTGAGGGACATCAGTAGCATGATGAACAGCTGGAGGGCTATCAACGCCGCAGTCCACTCATAGCTCAGCTTGGATGTGATCCTGAAGAGCTCGTTATAGTCGACCGAGAAGAAGAGAGCGCCCAGTAGTAGGATGCTCACGACAAACAACAATATCCTCTTACGGAACATGATAACAATTTGAATTGAAGGAATAAAACACGCTTAAATCAAAATTATTTATAAAAAAGTACGAATTATTTGAATTTCATGTTTCTATTTGCTACAAGAAACACGAGATAGAGGGACACTGCGGACAATGCCAACAGGAAGAAAAGCTGGAGGTTAGAGTTAGAATCTCCCACTTCGATGTGCCGGCCGCTGGACTCCATCAGCCTCTCGCTCTCCATCACACCATACGTGTCATTCAACTCCAGATAGATCGAATGGGCGCGTTTGGCACGCATGTAGGTCTCCAGGTGATCACCGTCCTCAAACGCGTAGAGGGCCTGGCCATAGTAGTCGTTGGCCTCCTCATAGCGTTCTATGGCCTTCATTATCTTGGACAGCAGAGAGTCGGCCCGGCTTATCCCGTATCCGTCCTGCCTGAACTTGTAAACCGACTTGGCGTTTGAAGCCAAGCTCAGCGCAGCCTCGAAATCCGCGGTATTGTATTTTGCAATAGCATCCCTCATGTACTCCTCGGGGTTCACAGGCGAGGGTATGTCCCTTATCTTGTTGAGGAACGCCTCTATACGGTGTATACCCTCATAGTCCTGTGTCTCAACGTACAATCGCATGGCCTTGTTGGCGTATATCACAGCAGCCTCCAGCTCGTTCGCTTCCAGGCTCTGCTGTGCTGCGGCATAGTACTCGTCTCCCGTCGCGTTGGGAGCAACTGCATCGCATATGTCTCCCAATTCCACTATGAACTCGTTCACCTCGTCTATCATGTCGGCGTAGACTTCCGCGTTGTTGTCGCAGGGCTGGTCGGACTTTCTCATCTCCTCCTCATACAGCCTAGTGTAATATTCCCTGGCATCCAAAGCCGCCCGGGTAGCGTTATCGCACTCACCTCTCAACATGAACATCTTAGCGGACTCAAGAGACCGGGGGCTGTTCACAGCCTGCCCGAAGGCAAACCCGGACAGGAGAACCAGCATAACAGACAAAAGCAGGAAACGCATCATATACACCTAGGACACCACAGAGGTCCCCTTGAACGGCCTTCCCTCAATGGCTGAGCGCATGTTCCCCAGGTCCCTACCATCCAGGACCAGAGTCCTTATGCTGGAACGCTTGATCACCTTCAAGGCCACATGGTCCAGTAGCGGATATTCTCCCGCGTTCATTCCCTCGCCTTCCAAGAGGACTATGAGGTCATCGACGCTTATCTCCTCCAGCGGCTTGGCATCATCATTTTCCCAGGGGTTCTTGTCGTAGACGGCGTCCACGTTGGATGCGTTCACGAAAAGGTCCGCCTTCACCCAGTCCGCGAGCAGGCATGCCACCGCATCCGTAGAATGGCCGGGTTCGGTGCCGCCCATCACGAGTATCCGGTCACCGAACAAAGAAGCTGCCTCGTGTATTGACTCTGGGATGGCTTCCACCGCAAGGTCTCCGAGAGCATCAGCCAAAACCCTCGCATTCTCCCGTGTGGCCAATATGCCCACGTGGTCGCACTCAGCCCATGAAGCGCCCTTCGCACGCGCGACCGAGATTTTCTCCCTGGCTGGGCGGCCGCCGCCAACGACCACTGCAACCTCGTTACCCTCGGATATCCCCGAGAGAAACGATGAAACCTTGCCGACGTAATCGCCGTCAACCCCTTCTGGAGCCAATATGCTCCCCCCTATGGAGAAGACTATCTTCATCGTATTTAATTCGGCATACTCCAATATTAACGTGGTTGGCATGGGACTCGATCTTCTGGTATTCGGAGACACGGCGATCGACAACTTCTACGTCGTTGACAGGCTTCCCGAGTTGAACGAAGCCGCGGACGTGATAAAAGGCAGGAGATACTACGGGGGAATGGGAGCCAACACAGCCGTCGTAGCCAACAACCTCGGGCTGAAGGTCGGGCTGGTGAGCGTGATAGGAACCGACGCCGACGACTACAGGAACTACATGACAGGCCAGGGGATCAAACTATACCTCAAGGGTATATTTGGGGACACCACTAAGAGCATGTTCTTCAAGACCAACGGCGACCAGGTAAGCTTCTTCTACAAGGGCGTGACAGAGCAATTGGACGACCTCGACCCTGATGAAGAGTTCGGGCGGCGGCTCACAAAGGATGTGAAGGCTGTCTACATGGCGAGGACATACCTGAACATGCAGAAGCATGTGGTGAAGACGTTCAAGGACAGCTTAAAGGTCTACAACCCCGGCTATGGGACGTTCAAGTTCGACAGGATACCGAAGACGTTCCGGACCGTCATGAACGCCAGCGACGTGGTCGTGCTAAACCACCACGAGCTCAACCACCTAAGGAAGATAGGCTACAAGATGAAGCTCAAGCCCCGGCAGGTGTTCATAGTAACACGTGGCAGGGAGGGGGCTAGCGTCTACGTTAAGAACACGAAAGTCGACGTAAAAGCGCATAAGACCGATGTGGTGGACGCCAGCGGAGCGGGAGACGCATTTAACGCAGGATTCATAACAGGTAAACTGAGAGGGCTGGACCTGTACGAGAGCGTCAAAGTGGGCAACGCGGCAGCCTCCTTCATAGTGGAGGGGTGGGGCTGCCAGACCAACCTGCCCAGCTGGGAGCAGGCGGTCGAAAGATACAAGAGGATATGAAAAATGGGGGAATGGCACGCTGTAGAGGCATTGGAGGAGTCCGTTAACAGGACAAAGGAGCTGCTGCTGAAGCCCTTTGACCTAACATTCTGGTTGAAGCTTGCTGTGGTTGTGACGTTGGCCACCGGCCTGAGCAGCAACGGCGGGAACAGCATGTTCGACTTCGCAGAGGACAGCGGAGGATTCCAGCCCGGGGTTTTGGCGGTGGCGGCGATAGCGTTCGCGGTGCTGGTCTTCATAGGCCTAGTGCTCATGTACGTGTCCGCGGTCTTCCAGTTCGTCTACGTGAAAGCTGTCGTAAAAAAGAAGATAGAGTTGATAGCGGATTTCAAGTCATACTCGGGGGAGGGGTTGCAGCTGTTCCTACTGGAGATAGTAGTATACGTTGCAATGTTCGTGTCCATAATAGTGGGGGCGATATTATTCGCTATGACGACGATGGGGTCGGGTCCTGGCGTGTTAAGCGTGTTCATGATCATATTGGCCATCATGGGTTTGATAGCCATGGTATTCGCCATAACCACTATCATATGGGTTTTCACCGAGTTCCTGGTGCCCATCACGTACGCGAGGGGCAAGGGCATAATATCATCGGGGGGAGAGTTCATAAAACTTGTCAAAGCCAACGTCTGGGAGTTCGTATTGTACACTGCGCTGAAGTTCGGATTGGGAATCGTGGCGGGGATAGTCGTCTTCATGGTGAGCATACCGTTCTTTCTCGGCATATTCCTCACCAGCTTCATGATATACCTGGCGATACTCTTCGCCTCCGGACCCAGCATCACCCCAGCGGCCCTGGCACTGATAGGGGCGGTGACGGTCGGTTTGATAGCAGCGAATATAGTGGTGTCATTCATGGTCATAGCCATAACACTGCCCATAAAGGTGTTCTTCAGGTACTACGGGCTTACCTTCCTGAACAGGATAGAGCCGGGCTTGGATTTATTTAAACGCGTGAAAAAGATTAAGAATGAGAGCAAGGAAGATACTGTTAAGGTGTATTAGATGAAAGCGTTGGTTGTTGGAGGTTCGGGTTACACTGGAGGGGAACTCCTCAGGCTGCTTTTAAATCACCCCAAGGTCTCGGAGGTGGGGGCGACCTCCAGGAAGCATTCGGGACGTTATGTGTGGGAGGTGCACCAGAACCTTAGGGGAGCCTATGACGGGAAGTTTTCGGAGTACAAGGAGGGTAAGGTGGACGCTGACGTGGTCTTCCTGGCTTTGCCCCACGGACAGAGCATGGAACACGCCCCCAGACTAGTCGAGAAGGGAGTCAAGGTGGTGGACTTGAGCGCTGACTACCGGATAGGCGATGTTGAATTGTTCGAGAAGAGCTACGTCAAACACAAGAGCCCCGAGCTGTTGGAGAGGGCAGTATACGGCCTGCCAGAGCTTTTCCGGGACGACATAAGGAAGGCGGATCTGGTGGCGAATCCCGGCTGCTATCCGACAGCCGCCATACTCTCAATCGCACCATTGCAGAAGTTCAAGGACAGCATGGACCTGCGGGTCATAGTGGACTCCAAGAGCGGCACCTCCGGGGCGGGGGCAACACCCACCGAATCACTCCATCACTGCGAGGTCGCAGGTAACCTGAAGCCCTACAAGGTTACCGGACACCGGCACCAGCCGGAGATGGAACACATACTAAGGAGGATGATGCCCGGGTTGAGCGTTTCATTCACGCCCACGCTGATGCCCGTTGTGCGGGGCATACTCTCCAACACCCACGTATTCTGCGACTTCGACGTCGTAGACCTGGCAGAGCACTTCGGGGATTTCTACAAGGGGGAGAGGTTCATACGGATTGTGGAGACCGCAACCACCAAGAACGTACTCTGCTCAAACTACTGCGACATATCAGTCCACTACGACAACGAGAAGGACCGGGGGCTGTTCATCTCCGCAATAGACAACCTCGTAAAAGGGGCTGCGGGGCAGGCAGTGCAGAACATGAACCTAGTTATGGGATACCAGGAAGACGAGGGGCTAGCGGAACTGCCATACCATCCCTGAGACGATGGGGAGGGAATGACGACGGGGGAGAACCCCGCCGTCCCCCAAAGGATTCAGGTAATAAAATGAGGTTAGTGTATATGCGCGGAAGTTAATAAGGTTTTGTAGTGCCTAAGATTTTTGAAACAGTTTTGGAATTTTTTCGAATAATTCCAGGTTTATCGGGGACGGGTGTAGTGCCTAACTTGGTTTTATGCCCGTTAGCGGAGGGGGTATAGAGTAGTGACGGGCTATTTTTTTAGGTTCCTGAATGATATCTCAGACGTTCTTTTGGGTTTTTTCGCCGCCACTTTACCGGCAGGATAGCCGGCTGGTACGAGGGATATTAGCGTGTATTCTCCCGGGACCTGCAGGAGGCTGCGAACGTCTTCTGCATATGCTTTCTTGTCGCCGGCCACCCAACATGTGCCGATGTTATGGGCCTCGCAGGCGTATATGATGTTCATCGTTGCCGCGCAACCGTCCTCAAGGCGGTATTTCTCGTCTGCAAGGCAGAAGACCGCGAAGCAGACGGCACAGTCGGCTATGAAGCCGCCATGGTCCGAGATCGCGCCCAGCTCCGACAGAAGTTCCCGGTCCGTGACGGCCCCTATTAGCCATGGCTGGACATTCCGAGCTGTGGGTGCGAGAGACGCGCATTCTAGCACCTCTTCTATTATTTCCTCGGACACGGGTATGTCCTTGTATTCTCTAACGCTCCTGCGGTTCCTTATGAGGTCGATTGAGGCCATGATAGGAATTGATTTTACGGGTAAAAATCAGGGGCATGTACTCCTGGGGGTCGGGGTGCTGAGACTGGCCGGCCCCACAGGAGAAGCCCAAGTGACTAAGCACTTAAAGGATTCGAGCCTGCTAATAAAGAGGCTACCCTAGAGCGGTGGAAAAGTGTTATCCTAGAATTATTGGTTTCGTCTGAACGGCCCTGTCCCCGAAGTCCCCGCCAAGGAAAACCAGGTCGCCATTGCCCAGCTCGGTGTAATCCGCCAAGTCAAGGTTATCATCAGACCAGAGGGTCTCGCCGGTTTCGGGGTTGACCTCCGACAGTCTATGGTTCCTCCAGACCAGCATGTCACCATTGGAGAGTGGCAGGACCTTCCCCGCGTATTCCTCAACCTCGTCGAATGTTATCAAGGGCTTGAAGTGGTTTGTCCTCTCATCCATGTAAAACAGCTTCTTTGACCCGAGGTATCCTATCTGCTCGCCCGTTGAGTATATGTCAAGGACCTCCCCGGCTCTGACATCGGTAACCGCCTCTTTTGATTTTCTGTCGACAAGCATGACCTTGTCTGCGTCTTCGTCAACGCACTTGACAAACCAGTTGCGGCCATAGTATAGGCCAAGGTGGGGGACACAACCAAGGTCGGATTCAAGTATCTCATCAACAATGTTCCATTCTCCATCGAGCTCGAATATCCCATAACGCTTGGTTTCGTCGTAGTAGCCTGCGAGTATGTTCCCGTTTTCCAGGCAGACAATGCTGGAGTGGGGGAATCGCACGCTGAGCTCGGAGAGGAGCCCGCCGGATGAGGGATCGTATTTTGTTATCTTGTCCTTTGAGAGGACATACCATATTCCATTGGACTCGCACATCGCCAGGGCAGACTCTGACACGCCCACAACTTTTTTACAGTCGGAGGGGCAAGAGGCCGGGGTTTCCCCGCGGTCGCATGCCCCGTCACCGCAGAATGTGCCGCCATCCCTGCAGATGCTATGCACGCAGTAGCCGCTACTGCAATCATCATCTGCCGTGCATGACTCGTATTCCTCCTCTCCGCATGGCCCACAGTCGCTTTGGCAGCTTTTGCACGACTCATAATCCTGGCATGAACCATCACCGCAGTACTCTACCGGGGGGTTTGGAGGAGGATTGCCAACTACGATGTCCTCGTCGCTGTCGCATATACCGTTGTTGTTGATGTCCAGACAACATGCTAGGCCAACCTGCAGGTAGGGTTTGCTGCAGACGAACTCCTCACGGGACCCGCCGAAAAAGGACATCAGATAGTCGAAGAGGCCAGACAGCGAAAAGGCCGAGACGTTTGCTGAGAGGAAGAGGAAAACCATGAACAGCACCGGAAGACATCTCATGGAATGAATTAGGCAGGGGGGACTAATAAGGGTGTTGATCAGAGGTCGAATCTTTTTCTGAGCTCTTGCATCTGCTCTTCTGTCATGCCTGTTTCCATCATCTGCCTTCTGTCGTCGGGGTCTTCCCAAAGCCTTAGTATGGCCTTGGCCGACATGCGGTCCAATCCCTTGAGTTCAATCTCTGACATTTTACTTTTTTAGCTTTGCCTCGAGGCTTATCATCTGCTTCTGGTATTCCACGAGGAGGCTATTGTAGACTTCCTCCGGTATCTCTCCGGTTGCTTTCTTCTGGGTCAGAACATCGATCTCCCTCTTCACATATTCCAGCTGTTTCCGTATCTCGGCGTTCTCCGGGTCGGCGGCTTCTTTCCGCTGGCTGACAAGCTTCCACAGCCCATCATATATCTCCTGCTCGTCGCTGCCTGCCAGCTGCTTCTCAGCCTGCTTGATCCAGGCGTCGATGGAGGGCCTGCTCTCGGCTATGACCTCCTTGAAGTCCTCCAATGATATGTCGCGTTTCTCTCCGGTCTGCATGCTCTCCTTCCACGGTATCTTCGCGGCCTCGTCGCAGATGAGCTTTATGTCGGCCGAGCTGAAGCCGTCGGTGAGCTTAGCCAGTTCGTCGAGGGCGACGTCGGAGCCGACTGGAAGGTTCCTTGTGTGTATGCCAAATATCTGACGCCTGCCCTCCTCGTCTGGCGGGGGTACGAACACCTGGTCGCTGAACCGCCCCGCCCTCCTGAGAGCAGGGTCGATGTCCCAGGGAGCATTCGTCGCAGCAAGCACAACAACGCCTTCACGCCGCTCGAAACCATCCATCTCCGTCAGGAA
>WJMO01000011.1 GCA_014727915.1 Candidatus Altarchaeales archaeon
CGAACCAGACTTCATATGGGTCGGCAACGGCGGGGAACTGAACTGCTGCGGCGACGACCCGCTGGAGGACAGCCCCTACGAGGAGGTCGAGACTTCATGCGATGACGGCCGCGACAACGACTGCGACGGACTAGCCGACGGCCAGGACCTGGACTGCTCGGCATGCGAGGACGCTGACGGCGACGGATACGACACCTGCGACAGCGGAGAGGTCGGCGACGACGGAAACCCTCCAGACTGCGACGACAGCGACGCATCCATCAACCCGGGCGCCGTTGACATCTGCAACGGAGTCGATGACGACTGCAACGTTGACACATTGGACGGTTCCGGCGAGACCGCACCCTTTAACGGCTTGCAGGACGGTGTCTGCTCCGGCAGCACACAATCATGCGAGGGCGGCAGCTGGGTTGAAGACTATGTTTCAGTCCCTAACTACCAGCCTGGCGTTGAACTGTCATGCAATGACGCTTTGGACAACGACTGTGACTCGGCCGTAGACTACAACGACGACGACTGCGACCCGGGTGACAACCCGCAGTGCAGTGACGGCGTGGACAATGACGGTGACAGCCTGATCGACGCGCTGATAGAGATCGACCCCGACAACGGGGAAACATACGTTGTGGGGAATTCGATTGACAGCATCTACAATAAGGTGGCTCTTAAAGCACCGGATCTGATAGGCACGTGTGAGCTGGGTGGAGGCGGTAACGCGATGCTGCTGAGCCCCGACGCTCCCTGGAGCACGGGTTCATGCTCCTACATACCAGCGAGTGAACTTCACGTTACGGTCGAGAAGATCTGCAACCTTATGGGCTACAAGGACCCCTACCTGTGGGACAGCTACTACCCAGCCGACGGAGGAAGGTGCAACTACTATGGCCCGCACGACGATTGCTTGTGGTACTGGGACGGCTCCCAGTTCTCCTCGATGAACGGACTGCCGAAATACGAGAAGAGGTGGATCACCTCTCTGGAGTGTGTGAACAGGCTGCCCCTGTGCAGTGACGGCGTGGACAACGACGGCGACGGGTTCACAGACTATCCGGCGGACACGGGCTGCGCTTCAGAATACGACGACAGCGAGATAGCCCACGACCCGGAATGCGACGGTCCATCTGACCCGTATGAGCGGGACATGCAATGCGACGACGATATAGACAACGACGGAGACCAGCTAATCGACGAATTGGACCCGGGCTGCTGGACCGACCCCACAGACCCCAACACATACGACTCAACATTGGATGACGAGTCACTGGCTAACCCATCGGATGAGATATGCGACGGATTCGACAACGACTTCGACGGCACGGTCGATGAGGGATGCGACGACGACGATGACGACTACTGCGACGCGGGAATGCAGTACCTGATAGGGTCTCCAGAATGCAGCAACGGACCCGGCGACTGCGACGACAGTGACGCAGGAGTTAACCCGGGCGTGCAGGAGGTCTGCGACGGCGTGGACAACAACTGCGACGGCCAAATAGACGAGGGCTCGGCCTGCGCTGGATGTTACGCGACCTCCGTGTCCGCTTATAATCCTGTGGGGCCGATCGCGCCTGGCAGGGACGATCCTTCCAAGGCGTTGGGCGCTCCAGAAGAAGATGATACCGAGAACTTCGTCACCCTCGGAGTTGGCGGAGAGCTGGTACTCGAATTTGACGAGGTGATAGTGGACCAGCCTGGCATGGACTTCAGGGTTGTGGAAACATCCTATGGCAGCCCGCCCTGCACCGAATACCCGGAGAAAGTACAGGTATGGGCGTCGATTACAGGTGACCCGCTATCATGGGCGCTTGTCGGCACCGGATGCCTGGACAGCGAATTCGACCTCAACGGGGCGATAGGCGCTGCCAAGTTCATAAAGCTAGTCGACCAGACAGACCCACTTGACTTCCCAGCAGGCGGTGATGGCTATGACGTGGACGGAGTTGGCGGATACACCTGCGAACCATGCATTGACCTGGATGGTGACGGATTCGACAACATGGCCTGCGGCGGAACGGACTGCGACGACACCAACCTCGCAGTCTACCCCGGTGCATCAGAGGCATGTAACGGCGTGGATGACAACTGTGACGGACAGGTCGATGAGGGTTTGACCTTTGACCTGGACCAGGACGGTCACACCACACCAGACTCGTGCGAGGGCAGCAGGGATGACTGTGACGATGATGATGACACGGTCTACCCCGGCGCGCCTGAATTATGTGACGGTAAGGATAACGACTGCGACACGCAGACAGACGAGGACTTCCCCGGCTTGGGCCAGTCATGCACTGCCGGATTGGGAGTCTGCGAGAACACGGGCACAATAGTCTGTTCAGCGGACATGCTGGGCACCGAATGCAACGCAGTACCAGGTTCTCCGACTGGAGCAGACGATGACTGTAATGGCATCGATGAGGACTGCAGCGGAATAGCCGATGACAACTTTGTTGGTTCTCCGACTTCGTGCGGTGTTGGTGTTTGCGCGAGCACTGGTTCAACCGCTTGCATAGCCGGTCAGATAGAGGACAGTTGCACTCCTGGTCAGCCGACTGGAGCGGATGATAATTGTAATGGTGTGGATGAGAACTGTGATGGTTCTAATGATGAGAATTTTGTTGGTGGTCCGACCACCTGTGGTTTAGGTGTGTGCGTTTCCACTGGCAGCGAGACGTGTGTGGCTGGTCAGATAGAGGACAGTTGCACTCCTGGTCAGCCGACTGGAGCAGACGATGACTGCAACGGGGTGGATGAGAATTGTAACGGTGCTAACGACGAGAACTACTTGAGTTCTCCGACTTCGTGCGGGGTTGGAGTGTGTGCAAGTACTGGTTCCACATCATGCGTTGCAGGTCAAGTACAGGACAGTTGCACTCCAGGTTTCCCAACAGAGGATCCTGAAGTCTCATGCGATGGCCTTGACAACGACTGCGACGGCTCAACCGACGAGGGTGGAATATGCTGCTCTGACAGCGACTCTGACTCGTTCTTTGACCCGGGCCAGCCACTATGCTGCGGCTCAGGTGGAGCAGGCACGCTAACCTACTACAGCGAGGAAGGCGATGGATGGGTTGAAGTCAAAGACTACGGTGACGGCGGATGCAAGAACCCCTCGTGGACGGCCGACATACCAGGGGCAAGCTGGATATGGAATGTGGACCCGGTATTCGACACATCAGCAGGTAACACGGAGACGCTAACCAAAACCTACGACCTGACAGGCAAGACCATAACCGGCGCTTCCATGACCATCGCAGCAGACAACAGCTACGAAGTCCACGTGAACAGCGTATTAGCCTGCAGCGACCCGTCAGACCGGAACTTCGAGCTGGCAGGCCAGGACACATGCGACCTCACACCCTATCTAACCAGTGGGGTTAACACGCTAGAGTTCACGGTAAGCAACCACCCCAGGTCCTGCACTCCAGGCCAGGACTGCTGCGAACTCAACCCCGGCGGTCTACTCTACAAGATAACCGTGGACTACACCACGGACTCGTTGGACGGTGACGGGCTACTGCCCGACTGCGACAACTGCCCAACCGACGCTAACCCGGGCCAGGAAGACTCGGACGGTGACGGCATCGGCGACGCATGTGACAGCGAAGACGAAATACCCTCATGCAGTGACGGCCTCGACAACGACGGCGACACGCTGATAGACTGCGCAGACCCCGACTGCATCGGATTCAACGATGCGGCAGGCGGTTTGTGCTGCCAGCAGAACGAAGACTGCGATAGCTTCGACGTGTCAGACCACTGCGAAGGCAACACGTGGACCGGGACAGAGGGAACATGTGACGTGGGTACGAACACATGCTATGGTGACACGTCATCCACGGAGTGTGTGGACTCTAGCGCCTGCACCACCGACAGCTGCGTTGACCTGACAGGTTGCGTGTACTCGCCGGTGGACTGCTCACCCAACAACGCGGGTGAAGTGGCCTCCTGCACATACGACCCTGACGCAATTGACACAACATGGGATTACAGGGCGGCGTTCACCAGCGAGTGCGTCGAGGACGCTCTCGAGCCTCTGGGCTACAGGTGCACCCTCCCAGATGACATCTCACACACGTGTGTGGTGGGCCAGTGCGGGGCGACCTGCGACGAGGACAGCGACTGTCCAGTTACAACCTGCCCATCGGACGGGTGTGTCGACGGCAAACTATTGGATTACATTGACACCGTGAACGCAACATGCGACAGCTGCGTATGCAACGATAACATGGGCCAGTGCACGTCCACCCAGGTCGGCACGGACGCGGACCAGGACGGCATAGACAGCGAATGCGGAGACAACTGCCCTGCAATCGCAAACCCAGGCCAGGAAGACGCTGACCAGGATGGGTTGGGCGACGCATGCGACCCATGCCCCAACGACCCCTTGAACGACGAGGACGGAGATGGAGTGTGCGGTGACGTCGACCAGTGCCCGGGCTTCCCGGACCACATGGACTACGACCAGGATGGGATCCCAGACGACTGTGACCCCTGCCCGGCGGCAGGCTCTGACTGCACATGCGAGCAGGTATACCACCTGGCGACGGTGGAGGTCCCAACGGACGGCTCATCAGTTGATTCAGTAGAGCTTGCAAATGGCAAGAAATACCTGTTGAGGCCCACTGGCACGTACGTGTACATGGGATCGGGCAGCATGGAAGCTGACGCGGAGTGCAGCGACCGCCCTGAGTCAGACTATGGGCCAGGATGGGTGAAGGGCGAGGACGTGTTCAACGCCTCTTCGAAGACCTACCTGGACGTGCTGGTAAACGAATACGACCACAGCTGGGGTTTGACCTGCAACACTGACACCCACACCTACGATCTGATACTCCCAGGAATGGATGCTAACGCGTCTTTCAAGGTGTTGGACTCATACTATGATGACAACGTGGGCACCGTAGCATTGGACGTCTACGAGTGTCTCGGATCCGACCAGTGCAGTGACGTGGAGAACGAGACCGGCGACGGCTACTGTGACATACAATGCGGCCCGCAGGTTCTGATAACGCCCGAGGCTGGCGACCATGAGATATTCGGATTATGCGACACCTGCCCGGCAATATTCAACCCCGGTCAGGCTGACGCTGACTTCGACGGCTTCGGCGACGACTGCGACAACTGCGTTGACGTCTACAACCCAACCCAGTCCGATGCGGACCAGGACGGGAAGGGCGACGCATGCGACTGCGACGAAGACGACTTCTGCACCGCCCAGGAGTACTGTGAGGGTATGGAAACGCCCGACCCGGACTGCGGCTGCCTGGCAGTCGACTTGGACGGCGACGGATACCCGACGACCTGCTGCACTCCAATAGTCGGTAGCGCACCCTCAGACAGTGGGGAAGAGCAGCTCCCATACTGTGACTGCACGGACGACCCGGCTGAGGACCCCGTGGGTCTCCAGTGCCCGGAGTCTGTTGAGGGATGCAGCGAGTCAACGGCAGCCTGTGCGATATGCATATACCCGGAGGCTCCGGTGGACTGGATGAACGACGGCATAGACCAGGACTGCTATAATGAGCCGCCATCATGCACCATCAACTCCCCCGGTGACAACTCGGAGTACGTGCACATGAGCGCTCCAGTTAACGTGTTCTTCACAGGATCGGTACAGGACCCGGAGGACTGCCTGGATGTATTGTGGGAGTTCGGGAACGGCGTCAATGCCACGGGTAACAACTGCGACTCAGGCGAGGTTGAGGTTCTTGTGCTCTCAGACAGTGGTTCAGGGGTTGCCGGTAACGGCACCACAAAGGAGGGTAACTTATACGACGGCCTCGGAACCTTCACCGTTACGCTGACCGTAACCGAAGACAACGCCTTTGCTGGGCCCAACCCCCCGACCGCGGGCGAGCCCGGGCTTGGTTGGCCGAGAAACGCCTCTGACACCGTGAGCTTCAACATAAAGAAGCAGCGTAACAGCGTTACGACGACGACCATGTCGTCTGCGACCACCACCATACCGGTGGAGCCGACTACGACGTTGCCTGCGCCAACGACAACAGTGCCTGCGCCGACTACGACGTTGCCTGCGCCCACGACCACGATACCCTACTGTATCGTCCCGGAGCCTGAAGGCGAGGTCGGCGGAGAGACGGGAGTTTCAGGCGAGACCGTTGAGCCGGGGATAATCGGATATGCGGTGGCCCCGTTGGATTACATGTCCGTGTTCAGGACCCGCGGGTTCCGTAACCTGCTCATACTGTTGATTTTGATAGCAGGTTATGCGACGTGGGCGAGGGACACCCAGTTGAAGAAGCGGGCCTACGAGCAGGAGATGCTGTTGAACGCAGCCAAACGCAAAATAGACAAGTAAAGCGTTTACTTGGCTTTCGCCAATTTTTTTGGTGAAAGTCAAGCAAACACTTAATTTTTAATAAACCACTATTATTCTCAAAAGGATATTAAAGGGTTAAAATATGCAAAAACACATAAAAATAAACATTGTACACATTTTTAAAGGTGTGTTGTTCAATAAATAAAAATAAAATAGGCTATTGTACAATTTTTAAGGGGTAAAACGAAAAGTAACTTACCGTGTGTGGTGGTTGTGCAACATGTTGGATGAATGGTTGGCTAAGTGGGTTGAGAAACTGAACGCTAGACTTCTAGGAACCAAACCAGCCCCGGCTATCTGCACACAAACTAAGTCTAAAAACCTATTGGAGAAGAGGTAAACCAAATGAAAAAACAAAAAAACAAAGGAAGCAACTGTGACGGCTGTAGACAAACGAAAACCCACACGGGCAACCATGGAATATGGCACAAACTCATGCTCACAAGCCTCGCACTACTCCTAATAACCTCACTCTCCAATAGCGTAAGCGCCACCTCGGATGTTTGGGTTAACAATGACGGGTGTAACTCCAACGTTGACGCATATTTCTCCCCCGGTGACACCGTATACATCAACGCTGAAGTACCTAACACAGTATTTGAAAGGCCTGTTGAATGGAAAATAGTCAAAAATTCAGACAGCAGTCTCGTAGCTTCAGGCGAATATATTGACTCTGGTGGCGACTTTTGCATAGAAGATGAAATGGGATCATATGATGATGCATATGCTGTTCAACCCGGCGACAGTGGAACGTACACTGTATCTGTGAGAAAGAAAAGATGTTTTATTGGTTGTTGGTGGACTGACTGGGAATCAACAGAATATATTGTATGTTCCGGTTCCGATGTTGATGGAGACTATTATTCCACAAGCGCAGCCGATGAAGGCACTAACTGTTGTGGCTCTGCGAGAGGCGAGCAATGTCTATCAGGACTAGACTGTGACGATAATGATAATACTCTATATCCTAGCCAGGATTGTGGTGTGTGCGCTATCTGCGATGATGCTGGCGACTGTGTCTTCGATGACTCTCAGGACAACGACTGCTCTGGCAACGACATAGTTGGCGTGGAAACATGCTACAATGACCCCGATGATGCTAAGGACTTCACTTGGGACTACCGTGAAGAGTTCATAAGCGAATGTTCAGATGTGGCTTCTGATAATGGTTTCAGCTGTACAACTGGTAATGAAACGATAACCCACGCATGCGATAAAGACACTAATGGTTGCGGAGCAGAGTGCGAGGATGACGACGACTGCTATGACATGTGTGCAGTAGGCACTCCAGGACTCTTGATGACCGGCGGAACCTGTAATGGACTGCCTGGATGCGACTGCACCTATTCAGGATCAACAGACTGTAACAGCCTAGACTGCTCAGAGCAATTATACATACAGGTCTTCGAGGACGAGGCAACCTGTATGGGAGCAGACTTCATGTGTGAAGTAGTAGTCGATGGTGAAGACTCATGTATCGTCGACGATACGACGGAATGTTCAGAAACAATAACCTGTGACATGGACGCCGAATGCGAAGAACTAACCTGCGGAACGGATGCATCAGTCTGCCACGTGGGAGACAGCGGCTTGGAATGGTACGGTGGCAGCCTCACAGACCTTCAAGGCGAAGGTGAAGGTATATGTTGCGACGGCGTAGACAACGACTGTGACGGTCTCATAGATTGTGCAGATGATGATTGTGCTGGCGAGCCTGAGTGTGAGCAGCCATCTTGTCCTAGTGGGATGACCCGGACAGTTGATCCAATAGAAACTGTAGCTGTGGACAGCTCACTTGCTGCTGGAGTAGACTCGACAAAGACGTTGATTTCGGGAATGGACTACTTGCTTGTGGCAAGCAGTACATATAAATACTCTGATGGAGAAAACGACAAGCAGGCTGACGCAGAATACCAGACAATAGATTCATGGCTGAATTTAAGGACGGACCTTGACGACTCCATACTCGATTTGCTCGTGAACGAAGTCAACTACGATTTCGGATGCTACAGAGACAGCCACGAATACAAATACCTGTACTCACCAAGCACGACAGGAACAGTCAATTTCCTGGTGAGTGACTGGTTCGGAACTGGATGGCCAAAATGCAACGACCAGTCATGCATAGACGACAACTCAGACTCCCTGACAGTTGACATTTACTGCTGCGCGGACGAGCCGGGAGAGGAGGTCTCATGCGATGACGGTTTGGACAACGACTGCGATAACCTAATCGACTGCGAGGACCCGGGCTGCGCTGGAGAGATGGGTCCTGGGGATGTTCAGTGCTGTCAGGATGACAATGACAATGACTGCAGCGGCTCATTGCCCGCGGTATTCCAGTGTGACTACGATCCCGATGACAACGATAACACCTGGGACTTCCACCCGATGGAACCCTTCGTATGCGAGGACAACGTGTGCACAGACCCTGGTTATAACCCGAACACGTGGGAGCACACCTGCGCAGACGATGACGACACTGATGGTATTGCGATGTTCGGCAGTGAGACAAAGAAATGCGGCGCCGAATGCGACCAGGACAGCGACTGTGATGACACGATATGCTGGGACGGCTGCCTTGATGGTAAGACTCTCATACTCTGCCCGGACCTGACAAACGACTGTGATGCCGGCTGCGAGTGCGAGGACAACCAGTGTCCGCTGCCTTCGACTCAGGCATGTGAGCCGATTGGCCACAACCCCGACGGCGACGACATCGACACTGAATGCGGCGACAACTGCCCGGACATGGCCAACAACGACCAGGTAGACACTGACGGCGACGGGTTAGGTGACGTATGTGACCTATGCGACGAGCACAGGGACACACTGATACTGTTAAGCGGTGAAGGCCCGGATGAAGTCCCGCTAACATTCATACACACTGCGTGGACGGCCAACATACCCGGAGCAACCTGGGTGTGGAGCGAAGACCCCATATCCGACACGACAGTTGAAGTCGAGGAAGAGTTCACCCGGACATTCTACGTGATGAACGACCTGGACTCCGCCATACTCGACATAGCAGCAGACAACTCATACGAGGTCTACGTAAACGGCGACCTAGCATGCGATGACCAGACCGAGAAGAACTTCAACCTAGCAGGCCAGGACCAGTGCGACCTAACCTCATACATGGACTTGGACGCTGAAAACACAGTAACCTTCAAGGTGAAGAACTGGGCCGTGCCAGGAAGCACATACACAAGCAACCCAGCAGGCCTACTATACAAGCTGGTCATAACCTACGCCAGAATAGACACTGACGGCGACGGACTCGGAGACGCATGCGACCCATGCCCCTATGACGCAGGCAACGACGCCGACAATGACGGATACTGCGCAGCCAGCTGCGACCTCTAT
Organism: Candidatus Altarchaeales archaeon; assembly: GCA_014727915.1. GTDB lineage: Archaea > Altiarchaeota > Altiarchaeia > IMC4 > SCGC-AAA252-I15 > WJMO01. The sequence continues at coordinate 9,707 of WJMO01000011.1, forward strand.
CCAGAAGAAGAACCACAGCCTCCAGGGGTCGTATTAGACCAGCCGGTCACATTCCTCGACTGCGGCGACTGCAACGACAACAACCCAGACGCCAATCCGGGGATGGCCGAAGTATGCGATGACTGCTTCGACAACGACTGCAACGGATACGCAGACTGCGACGAGCCCGAAGCGTGCATTAACGCCATGGACGAGAACGACAAGCTCATGTGCCAGATGCCCTCCTGCCCGGTAGTCGATACCGAACTGGTCAGCCTAGAGCTCATATCGACGGTTCCGGTCAACGTAGGGCCGTCATACACGGACACCTACGGTCCATACACGAGCCCGAGCATGTGGTACATATTAAAGCCCATGGGAACCTACGACTACGGCCCCAAGATGGCCGACGCCGAATGCAGCGACAGGCCCCTTTCAAGCTACGGGCCAGGATGGAGGAAAGGCGAGGACGTGTTCCCCTCAGTAGTCGGACTGGACGTGCAAGTCAACGACAACAACATAAACTGGGGCGGATTCAACTCGGCCCACACATACTACGACCTCCAGCCGGGAACCGACGACAACGTCAAATTCAGCGTATACGACAACCAATACGCGGACAATATCGGACCGTTGAACGTCGAAGTATGGGCTTGCTGCTACGACCATGACATGGACGAATACTATGACCAGGACCAGCCCGGATGCTGTGTGAACCCGGAAGAATACTATGATCTAGACGCCGCCCCGCCGGCCGAGCCTGAAGTAGTATTGTGCGACAACTGCATGGGGTTAGACAACAATCAAACCGACACCGACTTTGACGGCATCGGAGACGCCTGCGACTGTGGTGCTGACGAACTATGCACGGCAGAGCAGTACTGCATAGACATGCAGACCCCAGACCCGGACTGCGACATAGACGATGACGGAGTGGCAAACCCGGATGATAACTGCGTGAACACACCCAATGGTCCTGACCTCGGTACCTGCGAGGGCGGTGAATACGACGGGGAACTATGTAACACAAACCCCACCGCATTGCCTGGTACCACAGTCCGGTCAGATTGTGGAAGCGGGACGTGCAGCATGAACCAGGAGGACTCTGACCAGGATGGCATAGGCGACGTCTGCGACCCGGACGCCGACGGCGACGGAGTCACAGGATGCGGGAAGGAACAGGAACCAAATGCAGCTCCTGGATTCCAAGCCAGCACCACCACGACCCTAGCTGGGCCGTGCGACTGCGATGACGTGGCAATAGACGACGAAGGATGCCCCGACTCCGTCGAGGGATGCACTGAGGAGACCGCAGGATGCGCGATATGCACACACCCCGGCGCCGACGACCCCCTGAACGACGGAATTGACAGCAACTGCGTCAACAACCCGCCCGTGTGCGCGATCAACGACCCGACTGCAGGCACGACCTACGTGCACATGAGCGCGCCAGTCGACGTCAACTTCCTAGGCGGAATAGGCGACGAGGAAGACTGCCTCGACATAGTGTGGGACTTCGGCAACGGCAACACATGGGAAGGGAACAACTGCGAGCCGGACATAGTCCCAGCAGGCTTACCGGGAATGTCGGGAATGCCAGGGGACAACGAGACCGAGGAGCCCAGTACCTATGATGGAGTGGGCACGTTCACCATAACACTGACCGTCACCGAGAACAACGACACTGCAGTCAACCCGGGAGCCAGCGACAGCGATACGGTGGACATCTTCATAATGAAGGAGCGGAAGCGCACGACGACCACTTTAGCGCCTCCGACGACCGTGCCTTCACCTCCGACCACGCAGCCGCCGTCTCCGCCGACGACCGTTCCGTCTCCGCCGACGACGCTCCCAGCACCTACAACGACCCTCTCAAGGCCTGCTCCGCCCAGCACGTTAGCGACTGTGACAGGGTCTGAAGTGGAAGGCGAGGAGCCGGGCGTTATCGGTTACGCGGCAGCGCCAATAGACTACAACGCGGTATTCAAGAGCAGCGGATTCAGGAACCTGATGGTACTGCTCATACTGATAGCGGGCTATGGCACCTGGGCCAGAGACACCCAGCTCAAAAACCGCGCAGCCGCCGCGTCTCAGGGCAAGAAGAAAGGAAAGTAAGCCTCCCAGGGCTTACTACCCCCTTTTCTTTTATCTTCTGCCGCCTTAATTATGGTAGAGTGCATTCTATGAAAAAACCGGCATATGCGCTAGCTCTGCTTCTCCTTACTGGGTGTGTGACCGCATCGCCGCCCATGATGTGGGAGTTCAGGGCTCGAGGCTCGATATACACGGACGTAATCGTGGAAGACAGCATAGTCTACTTCGGGTCGTCGGGGGGCATACTATACGCTCTGAACAAGTCCACGGGACATCTGATATGGAACTACACGTCCACGGCGGGCATCTACTCCACGCCAGCCATCACTGATGATATGCTCATATTCGGATGCGACAACCACATAGTCTACGCTGTCAACAAGTCAAACGGCCACAGGATATGGACCTTCCTCACAGAGGACAAGATACGCTCCTCCCCCACTGTCTCAGATGGCGTGGTCTATGTTGGCAGCGACGACGGGAACCTCTACGCCCTGAAAGAATCCAGCGGTAAGCACCTATGGAACATATACATAGGCTACAGGATCCAGTCCAGGCCGCTGACCGAGGACTGGAAGTTCTACTTCGGAGCCGCCGACCGGAAAGCCTACGCGGCAAGCAAGATAACCGGGGGACTGCTGTGGAACATATCCGCCCGCGGACTGCTCAACTCCGACCCGGCGATGTACAAGGACATAATCTACTTCACATCGTCCGACAAGCGAATATACGCGTTGGACAAGTACACCGGCGACCACCTGTGGAATTTCACCACCAACGGCAGCCTACAGGGAGACCCGATAGTATCCGGGGAAAACGTCATATTCGCCAGCCGAGACACGAACGTATACAGTCTGAACTCCTACTTCGGCGACCTAGTCTGGGCGACCTCACTCAACGAGAGCGTCTACGCCACCCCCCTAGTACAGGATGGCCGTGTGTACGTGGGAGCTGGAGACATAGCCTACGAATTGGACGAGAAGACCGGAGAGGTGCTGATGGCCATAAACGCGTCAGGCAGGATACGGCAGATGATGGCAGTATCGGACGGCATCTACTATATCCCCTCTGGCTCCTATCTGAGGGCATACGGTGGAACCCCCGAGATAGGGATAGCCGATGTGAGAGTGGGTCCCCGGATACCCGTGGCCGGCAGGCCCTTCAATATCAACGTGACCCTGAAGAACTATGGGAATGCCATAGCCGCGGACTTCATAGTGGACGTTTACCTGGACAGGGAGAACATATCCAACCGGAAGATCACCCTGAGGGCTGGGCAGGAGAGGACGATCTCGGTGAAGGTCAGCGCAGTCTACGGAAGCCACCTATTGGAGGTCATACTCGACCCCGATGAAGAGGTCATAGAATCTAACAAGTCAAACAACCGCCTTGGCGTTGTCTTCACAGCCACCTCGGACTGGCCCACCTTCCAGATGAACCGGAACCGCACTGGCAGCTACAACCTCAAAGACGACTACGATAGGAGGCACATGACCTTCAGGTGGACGTGCAAGCTAAACACGACCAACCACACCCTCAGGGACGTCACATACCTACTAGAGCACCTCAACACCACCGACCGATTCAGCCTGGAGGATTTCGTCCTGAACCACACATGCTACACCTACCAGTCAAGGGGATACCCAATACCCCGGATTTTTTCCAACTGGTCCTGCACGCCCACCAACGTGAACCTGACATTGGAGGACAACTTCAACGATATACGGAAGTATCTGATGGCACATGCGAAAGCCCAGGCGAACTCTACCCTCAAGAACCACATGACAACCCATGGGTTCAACATAACCGACTTCGAGATCGACTTCAAATGCAAGACCACAGGCAATGACGTGATACCCCTGGCGGAGGAGATGCTGCGTTGGAAGTGCAGGGGACGCACAGGCTTCGAACCCACACCCAACAATCTCTCAGAGGGGTGGACGTGCAGCACAACATACTACAGCAACTACTCCCTCCAGGACCTAACTGAGATGATGGGCTACGGATTGGCTGACAAGGTCGTGGAAAAGCGCAGGAAGATAACACTCAAGGATTTCACCCTCCTATGGGAGCACATTTCAGGGGGCAAGATAACGGCTTCTCCCCTTGCAGTCGACTTGGACGGCAGCGGGGACGGGATGCTAGAGGTCCTCACCGCATCCTACGACGGCTATGTCACAGTTCTCGGCTCATCGGGGTCCGTCAAATGGACGACGGACTTGAAGGGCAAAGTCCATGGCATCTCAGCCCATGACCTGGAGGGTGACGGGCTCATCGAGATACTAGCAGGGCTGTTGGACGGCAGGGTACTGTGCCTCAACCACACTGGGGATGTCAGGTGGGAATACGCTACCGGGGGTCCCGTCACCTCAACCCCAATGGCTCATGATGTGGACAGCACACCCGAGCTCGAGGTGGTGTTCGGCTCCGGCGACGAGTACATCTACGCCATCGACTACATGGGCATGCTCGTATGGTCTTATCCCACCACCGACGATGTCATATCAACCCCCGCCCTGGGGGATGTTGACGGCGACGGCACGGTCGAGATAATCGTCGGCACGAGGGAGAACACGGTATACGCGCTGAACACGCCCCCCTATAAGCTGTGGATGTACCAGACCAACGGGGACCTGATAGGGGCTCCAACGGTCGCCCACACATACTCGACCAGGTCGACGGACATAATCATCGCCTCCGCGGACGGGAGCTTATACGACCTATACAAGACATCAGCGGGCCAGGAGGACATGACCCGTGTCTGCGGTCCCGACGGTTGCGAGCGCGTGGGAGTCGCGAAGACGAGGTTGAAACCCAGATGGGTTTTCACCACAGAGGATGCGATAGAGTCCTCTCCTGCGGTGGAGGACCTGGACGGGGACGGAAAGGCCGAAATAGTATTCGGCAGCACGGACCACAACATATACGTGATAAACAGCTCGGGAGAGCGGCTTATGAGGTATACGACGGGCGGTCCCATACGCTCTTCTCCTGCCATCGCCGACCTGGACTACGATGGCTTTCCGGAGATAATACTGGGCGGTGACGAAGGCAAACTATACGTGATGAACCTGTCCGGGGTCGCGCTCTGGACCTTCAAACAGGACAGTTTCATCAGGTCTTCTCCTGCCATCGCCGACATAGACAATGATGGTGTTTTGGAGGTGATAGTCGGATGCGACAGCGGCAGAACCTACGTTTTCGGGCTGGGATCACAAGATGCTCCCGGGCAGAAGCCCACCTCTACCACTGTGGCATCCGTGGACCCTACGACAACCACCCTCGCACAGGCCTCATCAACCACCCTAATGCCGGCTGAGACCACCACGACAACAGTCGAAGACAAGGTCACTACCTCCACAACAGTCAAACCCAAGATGACTTCTACGACGGTGGCGGCATATTCCCCCTATGAGGATTTCAGGTTCCCCTCAAACAAGGTGGACCTGCTCGCCCTCACATTGTTCATGTCCATAATGGGCTACTTTTTCTTCATGATAATCCACCCCCGCCCAAGGTGGGCTCGGAAGAGCAGGCTGAAAGATTATTAGCTCCTGTCTCGCGTGAACGGCATGAGTATCACGCTCACGCCCACAGCGGTTATCACAATGCCCACGGACGTAACCAGGTCGTTGAGCAATTCGGGGATGAATGCGAGTATCAACCCCAATGCGAGCATCATGAACCCGGACATAAGCTTCAGCATCCTGCCCTCGCCCTCGCCGAGCTTCCGGGAGCCCAGCGTCAACGTGAACACGAGGACGATCGTAAGGAGGGGCATCACGTAGACGAGGTTGTACAGTGCGAGATACATGTAGTTCTCAAGGGATGACAGGCCGCTCAACGTCAGGACTCTCGTGTAGACCATGGGAAGGCCCGCGGTGCAGAGTAGCTCGTAGGTGTTCGCCGCTACGGCGAGGACTATCGTTCCCAATATCATCGACTGGAGCTCGGTTGCCTTGACAAGCGCCCTCATCCTCTTGAACAGTTTCGGCTTCGCGGACTCCGGGATGGAAAGCGACGGCCCCTGCCTGAACCAGAACGCATCCTTTATGTTGAAAACTGCAACGGTGATGGCTACAACACCCGCCAATGTGGTGATGAGCCTTATCTCCTTCATCAGCAGGAAGAAGTTCAGCCAGGCGGACATGAAGATGAAGTATATGAGCCCCGAGAAGAAGACGAATATCAATCCTATCAAGAGCATCCTCCTCCTGCTCTTAGCGTGTATGAGCAGGCTCAACAGGAAGAACAGGACGAAGAACGCGCAGGGGTTGAACCCGTCCAAACCTCCCAGGACCACCGTGAACAGGGGCAGGGAAAGCTGGGACACCTCTACCTCCCCTATGAAGGGGATCTCCACGTTAACCTTCCCGGCGTCCGCGATGGTGCAGCCTGTGATGTTCTCGCCTTTTTCCAGCCGCTCATGGCACTCGAGTATGCTGTCCCTTATGATATTCCCCGATATGCTGTCGTCTATGTAGCCTATGTAGAGCCTGTCGCAGACCAGGGTTCCGGGCACGCTGCTGGCTCCCCCTCCGCATTCCTCGATCTTCTCAGCGAACAGGAACGCGTTGTCACGGTCCTCCGACACCTCGAATTGCCTGACCTCGAGCCATGGAAACTCCGACATAAGCCCCTCAAGGAACGGTTTCTCCTCCGCGCAGTGGGGGCAAGTGTTCGAGTAGTAGAAGTCCACGACCACGGTCACATTCTCCAATTGTTGGGCGTTAACCAACGGTGTGATAAGCAAAATCACGGATGCTAGGGCAAACCTGTTCATCGCATAAGATATGCGCGCAACGCTTATTAACCCTTATTCTGTATCTTATCCTATGGCTGTCATCCTAGAGGCCGACCTGCCTTTGAAGCTGCACAACAGGGGGAAAGTCCGTGACATATACGACCTCGGTGACAGGCTGCTTATCATAGCATCAGACAGGATAAGCGCGTTCGACGTTGTACTGCCCAATGGAATACCGCGGAAAGGCGAGGTCCTGACGAAGCTCTCAGCCTACTGGTTCGACCGCATGGAAGATCTGGTGGAGAACCACATGGTATCCGTGGACGTGGGCGAATTCCCACCGGAGCTCCAGGAACACCGTGACGTCCTCGAGGGCAGGACCATGCTCGTCGAGAAGACCGAACCCCTGCCTATCGAATGCGTGGCCCGCGGCTACCTCGCAGGCTCCGGGTGGAAGGAATACCAGGAGTCCAAGACAGTCTGCGGTATCGAACTGCCCGACGGCCTCAAAGAGTCCGACAAGCTCCCGGAGGTCATATTCACTCCAGCCACGAAGGCGGAATCCGGCCATGACATGAACATAAGCTATGAGAAGGCCGCGGGGATAGTCGGCGAGGAGGTCGCAGAGAAGGTCCGAGACCTGACAGTCCGGATATACAAGAAGGCCGCGGAGGAGATGGAAGAGAAGGGGATAATCCTATGTGACACCAAATTCGAGTTCGGCCTGAGGGACGGGGAGATAATATTCATAGACGAGGCATTAACGCCTGACTCCTCACGGTTCTGGCCTAAAGACGGCTACGAGCCCGGGAGGCCCCAGAAGAGCTTTGACAAACAATACGTGCGCGACTACCTTGAGACCTTGGACTGGGACAAGACACCGCCCGGCCCCGAGCTCCCCGAGGAGGTCGTGGCCGAGACCAGCCGCAAATACGTCGAAGCATACAAGCGCATAACAGCCAGGGACCTGTAAAATACTTATACGTCCACGACCATTCTCTAACATGGTGTTGGACAAGCTGCTGAATCCCAAGCTGCTGCGCTCCCATCCGGTATATGCGATACCCACTGGTTTCGCGTTCGTGGTACTCGGGTTCGTGTCCTCCAGGCTCATATTCTCCAGCCAGGTCAGCCTGGTCATGGTGGCTTTCAGCAGCCTACTCATGCTCCCATACGTGGTGAAGATATTCGAATACGACGAGTTGGACGTCGACATAGACGACACCAGCCAGGAGGAACTGGGCGAATGGGTCAAGAAATGCCTCAGGGACGGCTACAGCCCCCAGCAGATAAAAGACAACCTCATACGGAACAACATAGACAAGCCATACGACCTATTCTACGACCTTGCAGGAGTCGACGAGGAATACGTGAAGCACATGACCTCCACCAACGTGTTCACCAGGCATATGAGGACCATCGCATTCTACGTCTACCTCTTCCTCGGGAGCACGCTGGCTTTCATGCTGTTATTCGGCCTCTTGGATGACATGTCCGTGAAGGAAGCGTTCAGGAACCAGCTGGATGTCATCACACCCGGCCCTGGCGGCCACTTCACCGGGCAGAAGATGCTCGCGTCCATAGTCTCGAACAACCTGAAGATAACCCTCATATGCGTCCTCCTCTCGCTCATGTACGGTTCGGGTGCCATATTCATACTCACCTACAACGCATCCATCGCCGGGGTCATGTATGGGACAATAATCCGCACACTCGTCTGGGGTGTGAACCCGCTATACAGCCGGTGGGGGTCCCTCATATTCTACCTACCCCACACGACATTGGAGATATTCGCATACTTACTCGCAGCCATATCAGGGGGCATACTCTCCAAGGCGACGGTGGGCTCCCAGGAGGGGAGCATAAGGATCTGGTTGAAGGACGGGCTGATGTTGTTCGCAATGTCCTTGATATTGATATTCATAGCTGGGTGGATAGAAGTTCAGGTGCTACTCTAATCCTCTATGTTCTCCACCATATTATCGGGGGATACGTTAAGCGGATATTGGACGTGGTAGTCCTTCCCGGGGTTGGGGATCCAGTAGTTGTTCAGGTAGTCTGGAGTGGTCCATATGGTGGTGGTCGTGGTCGGAGGGGTCGTTGTGGTGGTCGTTGAGAGGGTGGTGGATGTGATCTTCGCTTGCTTCTCGCTGATCTTGTTGAAGAGCCTGTTGAAGGCTTCAGTTTGGGGGTCCAATGTGGTGGAGGTGACGGTCGTGACCGTCTTAAGCGTTGTCGTGGCGGTCGTGGACGTTGGAAGGGTCGTTGTGGCCGTCGTTGAAGTGGTCTCTGGCGTTGCCGTGGTCGTCGTGGGCCGGTGCTCGTAGACCGCTAGGGTCGTGGTGGAGCCGGAGCTGCCCCCCGTTGACATGCACCCGCAGGCCAACACCGTGAATATTATCCCGACAACCCATTTCATCGCTGTATTTATATTCTAATCCTGGCATATATTTAATCCTTACCCGGGAGTTTGCTGTTTTCTGGACTGGTTAGGGGGGGATTCAGCTGAAAAAATGAAGGCTGTGATACTAGCCGGGGGATTCGGCACGAGGCTCCGACCCCTCACATTCTCCAAGCCAAAACCACTTATACCCCTGCTCAACAGGCCCGTACTAGCCCATATACTCGATCACCTTAAAGCCCATGGGGTGGACGAGGTCGCCATAACCACAAACTACCTCAGACAGCAGATCATGGACTACTTCGGCCGTGAATACTGCAATATCCGGCTCACCTACCCCTCCGAGGACTGGCCCATGGGCACGGCAGGCTGCGTGAAGAACATAGAAGACTACTTTGACGACACATTCATCGTCATGCAGGGGGACACGATAACGGACATGGACCTCTCCGCGTTGGTTAAGCAGCACAACTACTACAGCGGCCTCTGCACCATAGGTTCAGTGCGGGTTAAGGACCCATGGAACTATGGTGTCATGGACTTGGACGATATGGGCAGGGTCAGGCAGTTCTTCGAGAAGCCCCTCATAGACGAGTGCACAACCGACCTCGTGAACACCGGAGTATATGTGATGGAGCCGGAGGCTCTTGAACACGTGCCCGCCAACACGTTCTTCGACTTCTCCAAGAACCTTTTTCCAATACTCTTGGAGAGACAGAGCCTGTTCGCAACCCTGATAGAGGGTTTCTGGATAGATGTCGGCAGGCCTGGAGGATACAACGCCGCGAAGAAGTGGATGATGTCACGTTTGCAGTCCAGCATATCGCCCGACTCCAACGTAGAAGGAAAGCTGGAGGGCCCTGTCGTCATAGGGGAAGGGGTTAACGTAGGGGCCCACACCCACATCATCGGCCCCGTCGTGTTGGGGGACAATGCGATGCTGGACCGGAAGACCGTTGTCGGCCCCTACACGGTCATCGGTAACGCAGCCGAGATCGGCGAATACAGCCTACTGAACGGGGCAGTATTGTTCGAGAACGTCGCCCTCTCTTCATCTAACGAGGTGGCTAACAGCATAGTAGCCGAGAACTGCAGGGTTGGAGTTGACAGCAGGATACAATCCGACGTTCTGATCGGCAGCAACTGCTATCTGAAGGATGGCGTTTCCATAGTCTTTGGGTCGCGACTCTGGCCCAACATGGAGATAAGCGGCCACTCACTTGTCAACGGCACCCTAAAACGTTTCGTAACAGTGAACGCCAGGCATGAGGACCCTGAATGGGTGCTTAGGAAGGTCACCTCCGAGGAGGCGTTCTACTTCAACAAGAAGGAGGGCAGTCATGTTTCCTACACCGGCCAGAGAGCCAGAAGCCTGCTGGAGTTCAACAACATACTGAAGGAGGTCGAAGCGTCCTCCTTGAATTATCACCTCCGGTCAGATGTCAACGACTTCCAACAATGGCTCGATGACATACTATGCGACCCTATTCTGGCCCGGGACTTCGAGGGCATAAAGCAGGAGGTGTCTGTTGATGACAGAATGCTCGTACGTCAGATGATGATTGAAGCCACAACCAGGAGGCTCAACCAGCTTCTTAACGAGGTAAGGCCCAGGGGCTACGCATAAAACAGGTCATCTGAGATATTCTATGAGCTCTCCTATGAGCACCCTATCCTGCTTCTTGCTGTCACGATCCCTAACAGTAACCGAGTCATCCTCCAGGGTCTCATAGTCCACTGTAATGCAGTAGGGGACTCCTATCTCGTCGGCCCTCGCATACCTCTTCCCGATGCTACCGCTGTGGTCTATGAAAGTGAAAAAACCCGCTTCCCTGACTTTTCCGAAAACCTCTTCGGTCTTCTCCGGCACACCGTCCTTCTTCACCAGCGAGTATACCCCCACGGTATATGGTGCTATCTTCTTCGGAAAGCTGAAATATGTCCTGTCATCATCTTCCCTGAAGCAGCTCTCAAGGACGCAGTAGAAAGGCCGGTCTATCCCGTAGGCGACCTCCATCACATGAGGTATGAACTTCCTCCCCTCTAAGCTGACTTTCATGTCCTCCCCGCTGTGCTTCATATGCTGGCCGAGGTCGTAGTCTGTCCTGTCTGCTATCCCGACCAGCTCTATCCTCCCGAATGAATCGCTCGCGAACTCCACATCCCACGTGTCGCTGCTGTAGAATGCGCGCTCGTCCTCCCTGTGCTGCCGCAGCTGAAGCCGTTTAGGGTCCAATCCCATGTCCTCGAACACCCTCAAAGCCTTGCCCAACTGGTAGGCGAGGAACGGTATCCTTATCACTCCCCTCTCGCAGGCCTCCCCTATCGTCATCTCAAGGACGTTATCGTCCTTGTCCGTTATCCTGACCTTCCTATCAGCGACCTCCCCGAACCTGGGAGCGGACTTGTCATCGGGGTCCATGAAGAACTGTATCTCCGCCTGGTTGAACTCCCTCAACCTTATCATGCCCTGCCTGGGCGATATCTCATTCCTGAACGAATGGCCTATCTGTATTGCCCCGAAGGGCAGTTTCCTCCTCGCGTACTCCCAGAGCCTCCGGAAACCTAGGTAGGTGGACTGGGCGGTCTCAGGCCTGAGATACCCTGTCCTCTTGCCCTTCCCAGTGCCAATGGTGGTCTGGAACATAAGATTGTACTCGTAGGGCTCGCCGAAACCTCCCTTGCACTCCGGGCAGGTGATCCCACGTTCCTTCAGGAGGGCGTCCACCTCCTCAGCGGGCTTGCCCTCCGCTTCGACACCCACCTCCTCCAGGAGCTTATCGGCCCTGTAGCACTCATGGCATCTGTTGCATTCTACCATCAGATCAGCGAAGCTGTCCACGTGGCCGGATGCTACCCACACCTCCTCAGGGCTCAGGGTAGGGCACTGGACCTCGAAGCATCCCTCGCCTATGACATAATGCCTCCTTAGCAGGTCCTCGATATTCTGCTTTATCCTGGAGCCTATGGGACCATAGTCGACGAAACCGCTGACTCCCCTGTATATCTCAAAGGACGGGTAGGCTATCCCCCTCCTCTTCGAAACGTCCATTATCCTGTCTTGCATACTAATCTACCCTTGTCCTCTCTTCCTCTATGAGCTTCCTAAGCTCGTCCTCGACCTTGGTCTTGGTCTCAGAGTCCCTTCTGATGGCCCACTCCTCGTCACGCCTCCTGACCCTCTCAGCCTCCTCCATCTTCTTCTTCCTGAATTCGGTCTCCATCACACGCCTCCTGCTGAGTATCTGGAATATAAGGACTCCAGTGACGATAAGTATGACCGCACCCACTATGACGGCGTTCCTGAACTCTATGTCCTGCTGCCTGACTTTCTCCCTTGACTCCTTTATGATCCCGTCAGTGCGGGTTATTCCCAAGCTGTAATTGATCTCAACGTATATGTTATTGGCGCTCTCCGCCCATGGAAGCGCGTTCCGGTAATCTGATGTGTCATAGTATCCTTGTGCCTTGCTGTAGTAGCCGTTGGCTTCATCCAACTTTTCAGCTCCTTCCGTGATCTTAGCCATGAGCTCCTCCACATTGGCTGTGCTCTCCTCGTCCCGTATGTCCATGTAGATCTTCTTGGACTTTGAAGCGTCCATCATAGCAGAATCAAAGTCCGCTACATTATAGTAGGCTATCGCATTCTGCAGGTACATGTGGGCGTCATCCCTCTGTTTCGTCCTCAGGTTTATCTGATTGATGAAGGAGTCGACCTTGGACAGGCATACGTAGTTCTTAAGCTGGTCGCATATCTCCCGGGCCTTGTTGGCGTAGGCTTTCGCGTTTATCATCTGATTCTCCAAGTACATCTCCTGGCTGTTCTTGTAGTATTCCTCAGCGATCTGCAGCATCCTCTCCCTACCGCAGGTGTCCTGTATGTCGGACAGCAGAGCGTTGACCTCGCTCACATATGCCCAGTACCTCTTCATGTTGATCTGCTTGTCCGGCGGGAGCCTCCACTCCATGTTATATGCTTCATTGTAGAAGTCCATGTAAATGGACTTGGCCTTGTTCGCCCGGTCCGTCGCATTCAGGCATTCATTCTCCATTATGGCGAATCTCTTAGCCTCCTCATAGAGGCTCTGCGCCTCCCTCATCCTCTGCTCCTTCGTGTCGTCTATAACCTCCCTGCACCTTGACGCCAGCAACGTCGCGGTCGACATCCCCTCCTTGTCGTCTATTGACGTATAGAGGTTCTGTGCGTCTGCGGCGTATTCAACGCACCGCTGGTTATCCCCGGAGGCGTGGAATTTGATGGCGTCATCATACGCTGCCTTGGCCTGCATCCTTATGCTGCTCATCTTGTTGTTTATGCTGGTAAGCAGGGATGCTGAGTTGCTCACTCCCGCCTCATAGGGGCAGCTGTGGTATTTCTCACTCGCATTCAGAGCATAGTTCTTGGCTGACACGTAGAAATCCGATAGGAAGGCGTCCTGGGCCAGCTGGTAGAACTCATCACCAACCCTGATGCATTCAACCATCTCCTTGTTCATCTGCGCCCTTGCGCGGGTGATCAGGTCCTCAGTTATCAAGACGTTCGTGTTGTCCCCCAGGTTCTGGTAGATGAGCTTCGCCCTCTCGGCGAACTCGACAGACTTCTGAAGGTTATCATACCCGCCCTGCAGGAAATAGTCGTTTGCTATGCTCTTATAAGTCGAAGCCAGCTGGTTACCCGACAGCAGGGATTCTATGTTGTTTATCATGCTGTCGCATTTCTCGACACCCCAGGAGTTATCCACCTGCTCGTACACCTCACGCGCCCTGTATACCGTGTTCAAAGCGTTCTTATAGTCTCCTGACTGGTAGTATATCTCGGCCGACTTATAAAAGCTGTCCGCCTCTATGTTGCTCGCCGCAGCCGCAAGACCCGACAAAACAACCAAAACCGCCAAGATAGCCTCCGCCCTCATGCTACTTCACCTCGTCGAAATCGTCCAGGTCATCCATACCCATCATATCCTCCTCGAAGCTTCCCGAACGCTGCATAGAATCGTCTATCGTCTCCACACCCTCGGACCTCCTCTTGACGAGCAAAAGTATCACGATAACAGCCAACACACCTATCACTATGTAAAGCATCCTATTCGGCTTCTCAGGCTCTGGGAGCGTGGATGATGTGCTCTTGGGCAGCGTGCTCAGATATTGCGGGTACTCCAGCTGCTTCTCCACCTGCAGCAGCAGCAGCTCGCATTTGACCTCCCCCTCACGGTCCCCGTTCGACTTGTAGATGTCCATCGCCTTCTCAGCCAATGTCTTAGCAGAGGCGTAATCGCCCGAGAAGAACGCATCCTGTGCCCTCGAGTACATTATGTTGGCCGCTTCTAGGCTGTCCTCCTGCAGCAGCCCCTCAATCAACGTTATCAGCCTCTCCGAATCGACCTGTCCCTTCTCATACCCGACCTCTATATACAGGTTCTTGGCTTCGCGGAAGTACTCCAGTGCACTCTCATAGTCTGATGTGATGTAAGCCTCCTGCCCCAGGTTGTATGCAGTATCCGCCCTCCTGCGGATGTTATACGTCTCGTTGACCATGAACGCCATGATCCTGGGCTCGTTGGAGACCACCACAACCTCGTCCACGAGGTCTCCGAATATGTTGCCCGACGCCACCTTCATCAGCGGGACTCCCGTGTTATGCCGCCACTTGAAGTTGCCAGAAAGGTCCAGCAGGTATACAGTACCGCTCAACACCGAGACCAGAAGGTCCTCCACCTGGTCGTTGTCAACGTCCTTTATGAACAGCTGGCTGGGCTCCCCGTCCAACGGGTAATCCCAGATCGGCATTCCATTATGGTCGAGCGCGTATAGCTTGTTGTCTGAGCAGGCGACCAGCATCTCATCTAAGTCGTCGGTGTCCAAGTCCACCATGACAATGTCATTAACCGTGCATTTGAGGTCGGCGGTCCATTGCACCGAGCTTTTAATCTTGATGTTTTCATTCGTGCTGGCTACGATTTCCGTGGTCTTCACAGCGATAATCCTCTCCGAATCGGTGACAACCAGTATGTCAGGGAATCCAGTGTCCGTCAACTTGCCGATGAGTATCCGGCGTATCCCCTTCTTCAGCTTGGGCAGGTCTGGTTCGACGTCAACCTGTGTCATCAACCGCCCGTTATAGTTTATGAAATACAGCTGGTCGCTGCCTGCGATAATGTCTTTTCTACCGTTCGAGTCCATGTCATACATGTTCACAGCCATGACCGGGATGTCCAACAGACCGTCGCCCTTGTCGGGGTAGTTCCATATTCGCTCACCATAGCTCCTGAAGAGATACACTCGCCCGTCAGACCCCCCCACAACCTCATAGTACTTGTCCCCCTCCACATCGTCTATGTGGATGTCGTTCAAGACCGCGGTAGAATCGAACTTCCGCTTCAGATTACCTCTGCTGTCGAGTATCCTTATGCTTCCCCTGTGGATCTGGGGTGTGCCGAGTATCTGCCCGCTCGACAGTATGATCTCGTATCTCTGGTCCCGGTCCAGGTCGAATACCATCGCATCCTTTATCACGTCATCCACGCCGTAATGCCACATCTTCGTCCCGTTCTTCGTGTAAACTGAGACGTGGTTCTTGTTCTTTATGTTCCTCGTTCCAGCGCTACCAGAAGTCACGACGCACACGTCTTCGAAGCCGTCGCCGTCCACGTCCACCACGGAGTTCAGGACGACAGAAACCCGCTCATCCAATCCGGTCACAGGATAGTCCTCCCATAGCGGGGAAAGAACAGTGGGCTCCTCGGCTGCCGCCGATATGGAAATCAAAAAAACCAGGAGAAAAACCCATGCTACTCTCATCCTAGATAATTGAGAACACACGATTATAAGCGTTATTCGGGCCTGTAGAACTCTGCCGCGTCCTCCGGAGCCATCGTATTTATTATTATCTCCGAACCCAGTTCGAAGCCAGCCCAGTTGGACAGCCTGGGCAGCAATTCTACATGCAGGTGAAGGTCCGCCCCTCTGGGGTTGACGTGGAAGTAAAGGTTATACGGTGGGTCGTTAAGTCCGTCCCTCAGCTTCTCAAGCAGGAGCTTAAACGCAGAGGCCATGCTATGGCGCTCCTCGTCTGAAAGGTCTCCCAGATCGTGAACATGCCTCTTAGGCACTATCCACGCCTCCATCGGGCTTCTCGACGCGTAGGGTGTGAACACTGCCATGTGATAGTCTTCCCACACCTTCCTCGGACCTCCCACCTCCTTCTTCCAGGCGTCGCATAGGGGGCAGGAACCGTTCAACGTCTTATACCTCTCAACCGCCTCAGCCTCCTCCTTGACAAGCCTGGGGACCACAGGGGTCGAGATGATCTGGGTGTGGGTGTGTGAGAGGGAAGCCCCGGCCTTTCTGCCGTGGTTCTTGAAAACGAGAGCGTATCTGACCCTGGGGTCCGATAGCATATGCTCCACTCTCTCATTGTACACTGATAGCACATGGCTTATCCTCTCTATCGAAAGGTCGGAGACCGACTTGCTGTGGGCCGGGTTCTCAACCACGATCTCATGGTATCCGTAGGCTGGCATGAGCTCGTCCGAACCCTCCTCCTCTTCGGTCGTCACTGCAGGGTACTTGTTGGGGAACACCCGGATGACCCAGTGACCGTCCTCCTCCACCCTGCTTATCTCAGCGGGTGTCATCTCCTCGTTCCCAGGGCAGAAAAAGCACGTCTTGCCATCTTCCTCCGGAGCGGGGTCCCTCTTGAAGTCGCTCGGCCTCTTACCCCTCCCAACTGCGATTATGACTCTCCGGTCGAGGAAGTAGTCTTTCCTCAACTCGTTCTCCATGGGAGAGAATGTGATTACAGGCATTTAAACCAGATTTAAGCAGGTAAATCCAGTACTTCTAACATGGGAAAGTCAGGTGCTGCGGTTGTGAGAAGAGAGCTGAAGCTCGTCGGAGATGACATTGAATTGAACCGTGTGACGGCAGACCAGCTTACAACACAGCAGCTGGAAGAGGTCGGCAGGCTAGACCGTAAGAGGGCATCATCTGCCGGGCTCAACCCCCTCACATCGGACAAAACAGGGTTGAACGCCCGAATCGCGGGTGTGGAGGGGGAACACCACCTAAAAGAGGGGAAGCTCAGGGTAGAATCTGACATGGGCTCTAATGTTGACATGCCAGGCAGCCCTACGCAAAGGCATGAATCCCTCCTCTCAGGCAATGTGGATCAGCCGGGCGTCCACGCTCACCTGGACACGGAGCGCACAACAGACCTGCTGGCAGGCTCCGATGTAAAGGCCGCCTCAGACACGGCGGGTTCGGTGAGGGCGGGGGTCATCTCCGAGGGGGGGACAGACCGGCTAACCCCAGCAGCCTCTGAGAGGGTGGCTTACACCGGAGTTTCAACAACACCCGAGGAAGTCATAGTCTCCGCGCGTGGTAGGGTAAGTCAACTGCCAGAGGTCGGGCGCAAGCTTGGGGATGCGATGTCCGAGCTTGCCAATGACATGATGAAATCAACCGACGGAAGCAGCGTGGACGACCTGGCAGCGGACTTTGAAAAAGCACATGATATCGTGGAATCCGCGGTGAAGCAGAGGGCGCTGATATCGGATAGGCTGTCCACGCAGGGTGTAACAGATGAGGTGGCCCAGGAGCGGCTACTCCGACACCTTGGAATCGCAGCCTTCAAGACCTCCGCCTTCCTGGGGTCGACAGGCACCTTCTTGGATGGAAAACAGCTCTTGGACCAGACCGTGGCCGTGCTGTCCGGTGAGGAGGAGCGCAGCTGGCAGTCCGACCAGGTGCTTAAGGAGTTCCTGTCCAACCAGGGTATACGGAGGGACCATCCCAACCTGATGAGGTGGATAGAGGGGATGCTCACAGACGAGCAAGGGAGGGGCAGACAGGCAGCTTGAAGATGTCCAAGATAAAAGTAGTTGGTGTGGGCGGAAGCGGTTGCGCGACAGCCGAGAAGATGGAGGCCTGCAGCGGATGCCATCTAGTAGCAGTCCACACGGATGCCATGAGCCTCCTGAAGTACAAGGTCCACGATAAGATACTCGTAGGCAAGGCTGTCACCCGCGGACGGAGCACGGGCAACAACATATCTCTCGGCGAGGAAGCCGCCCTCTCAGACAGGGACAGGATATCCGAGGTTCTAGGGGACTGTGACGTGGTATTCCTCGTAGCCGGCCTGGGCGGCGGAACGGGCGCAGGGGCGTCGCCGATAGTCGCTGAAGAGGCCAAAGGACATGGCAGCGCGGTTATAGCGTTCGTTAACATACCCTTCACAGCCGAGGGAAAGGTATGCCGGTCCAATGCGGATAATGGGATCAGCCGCCTAAGACCCTTCTGCAACCTGATAGTCGTGGTGGAAAATGACAGGTTCCTCAAACTGGTCCACGACCTCTCCATAAGGGACGCTTTCACCACCGTCAACCGGATAATACTCGAGGCGGTGACTGGCATGGTGGTGTTGATAGAGGATTCGGGATTGGAGAACATAATGCCCATGCTCAGGGGGTATGCGACATTAGGTCATGGCGTCGGCTCCAACCCCCGGAAGGCGTTGAGGGCTGCGTTGGACTCTCCGCTGATAGGCGCGGACATATCAACTGCCTCTGGGGTCCTGCTGAACTTCACATCCCATTCCAAGTCTGTTGAGGGCATACAGCCCGCCTTGGAGGAGCTGAACTCGAACATATCCTCTGCGGCGGGTGTCGTGTGGACCAACACCGCAGACGACAGCGCCGAAGCGGTGGAGGTCCTGGCGCTCTTCTCAGGCGTTGAATTGACGGTCTGAATGCTTTTAAACCGGGATGTTTTATATTCTCTCATATGGCCTTCAGCACCAATGAGCTCCTGATAGTCCTTTTGATAATCCTGCTGCTCTTTGGGGGCAGGAAGCTCCCGGAACTGGCTCGTTCCCTGGGCCTTTCCATGAACGAATTCAAGAAGACCCAGGAAAAGCCCAAGGAGAATACTGCGGAAAAGTGAAAGCATCCCTGACAGAGCATCTTAAAGAGCTGAGACGCAGGCTGATATCTGTTTTGTCCGTGTTCGCAATCGCGGCCATCCTATCCTATCCGATCTCCCCTTCACTGCTGTCAAGGGCGAAAGCCGACCTACTCGGCGACTTAGACCTGGTTGTTTTGGGGCCTCAGGAGGCGCTTATGATATACGTGAAGGTTTCGGTGCTGCTGGGTTTCGCCTTCACCATGCCCGTGCTCACCTATCATGTATGGGCGTTCATATCACCAGGCCTCCTAAAGAAGGAGAAGGAGTTCATCGCATACCTTGTGCTGCCTTCCGCCTTACTCTTCGCGTCCGGGCTGCTCTTCGGATACTATGCCCTACTCCCGGTGGCGTTGAAGTTCCTGATAGCCTCCGCGCAGCCCCTGGCAACCCCCATGCTGTCATTGGATCACACCTTCACATTCATCGTGTCGATACTGTTGGCTTTGGGTGTCATATTCCAGCTTCCCCTGGTAACAGCCGCCCTAGCCAGGCTCGGCCTCCTCGATTCCCGTGCCCTGTCCAGGTACAGGAGGCATTCTATCGTAGTGATACTGCTGGTGTCTGCGATGGTCACCGACCCGAGCGTCGTGACCCAGCTCCTCCTTGCCGTGCCGATGATAATACTGTATGAGGTCGGCATTTTTACGTCTAAACTCGCAGGTGGTAATGGATGATCAGCACGCTTGAGCTAATTGTGGCTTTCATAATCTTGTTGGTGCTCTTCGGCCCTGAGCGTCTGCCTGAGATGGCACGCGAGGCTGGGAATGCTGTGAGAGAGCTTAGGGAGGCGTTTTATGGGAAGGAACTCAAGGGCTAGCGTTTTATTGGCTGCTGTCCTGCTGTCGGGCTGTGTCACAAGCGACATAATGGACTCTGAATATCACCTTCCTGACAGGGCGTGCAGGTCATACGACAACGACTGGTTCGAGAGGGGTTTCACCAGGATGCCGGCGTGCTCGATGAACGTTTACGCGTGCATGAAAGAGTGCGAGTCAAGGTCGTCTGCGGGCGAGGGCCTCTCAAGCCCTGCATGCATCATGGACGGCGTGAGATACAACAACTTCACACAACGGGATTGGGCGTGCGCGGTAGGTGACGGGAGCACATGCAGTTTATACCAATCAGGCGAGGCCGAGAACCTCATACTTCTGGACGAAGAATGCGATCCTGTGGATGTGACATACGACCTTGAAGTTGTTACCGCATACGCCGACGGGTCAGAGTACCGTTTCGGCGATGAATTGACGGTTACCGTGCTCAACTTGGAGCCTGAGAAGGTATGCCTGGGCTCGTGCAATACCATCTACTATCAGAGAAAGATCGGCGCCGCATGGGACGACTACATGGTAACGTGCATTGCAAACTTCATCTCTGACTGCATCGAACCCGGCGACAGCAGGGGGCTGGCTCAGACGCTGGTGAAGGTTGGCGACATGGGGGAGGGAACCTACAGGGTTGCAGTCCCAGTATACTATGGTTGTCCGGACGACGAGATGCCCTGCGAGGAGATGAAAATAAAGTACACTGGAGAATTCAAAATAGTTTGAGAAAAAACCGTTTTTTTACATATTATTTGAAGCCTTCCTGGTGGAATTCCTGGGCCTGGTATGTGAGCACCTCGCTTGTCCTCCAGCAGTTCGCAGGGCTTCCCTGCTTGAGGCAGAGGTGGCTTAGGAACTCCTCCTTGTCCGGCAGCTGCTCCCATACTACTGGCAGGTACGTGGATTGTCTCATCCCGTTCTTCAATATGACGCCGTCTACTCCGGGTATCAGCTTGGCCAGCAGGTCCTCCGGGCTGTCGTAGTGCAGCTCCTTCGGCTCCGAGAGCACGGATATCTCGATCCGCACGTCTTCCAGCTCGTCCTCTCGCACCGGCTTGAACCTGCTGTCATGCAATGCCGCATTCAAGGTGTTCTCCATCACGCACTCGTGCAGCTTCCTCATCGGCGCCAGGTGTCCGATGCACCCCCTCAGCTCGCCGTCCTTGTTCAATGTGACGAAGCAGCCTTTGACCTCACGCAGCTTCGGGGGAAGGCTGCTGTAGTCGTACTTCATCTCTACTCCGCTGTAGTGGCTCTCCAATGCCTTTTGCGCCAGGTCCAACAGCAATTCCTGCTCTTCAGCATTCAGCCCGTCGTAGAATCCTATGGACGCATAACCTACCACGCCGTTGCTCGCGTCGCCTGACGTGTCCCCGGAGTTCCGGTAGTCGAACTTCATAGTCCTCCATCCCCTCTCATATGCCATCAGCATCAATGCCATGGTGGGTATCTTCCCGCAGCAGTCACCCTCCCGTGCCATCTTCACATAGTCCAAGCCGACTATCGCTTCTATGGTTTTCTCGTCCAGGCCCACTGCCTCGTCGTATTCGTGGTAGTGGCTGAGGTCCGTTGACGCTATTACCAGCGTGTCTTCGTCCACGTACTTTTCCAAGGCTGCCGCTAGAACTTTGGGGTCGACGTCACCGACCACTACTGGTATGAGCTTGAACGGGGGTAGAACCTTCTGGAGGAAGGGTACCTGGACTTCGACGCTGTGCTCTCTTTCATGGGCTTCGGGCTCGTAGGTGAACACGTCCTCCTCTAGCATCTCCTTTACCTTCGGCGATACTGGGACGTCGCCTAAGGGCGTCTTGTAGAAGTCCGCGTCCGCTATGGAGGCGCCCTTTAGGTAGTGCCTGTGGCTTGGGCCCATCACTATCACGGTCTCGTACCTGCTGTTCATCAGCTGCCGGTACCCGTAGGCGGCAACCTGCCCTGAGAACCTGTAACCCGCGTGGGGTGAGATCAGACCCCGTATGCCATATACTCCGGGATAGTCCTCGGCGTCTCCGAGGTAGCGGTCTATGTCATCTGAAAGCTTGTGGGGTTCGCTCGCATAGAAAGCCCCCGCGACCGCCGGCCTTCGGTATGTGGGGGTCAACGTCGTGGAGGTGCCGGTTATGTTGCCCCTCTCCCCGGAGATGTCCGCGGACCCTGCCTGGTTGAATATCACATATGCCATCACCGCGGTCACGATGATGATGCCGCCAACCAGTATGGCGTCCATGACCCGGTCACCCTCTTTGCCCTTCTTTTTCTTAACCTGCCTCTCCTTGGCTTCTGTCTTCTTCCCCTTGTCCTTCTTCTTCTTCTTCCTGCTCATATGTGAACCCATTATTCAAACAGATATTAATATCGGGCTTTTTATAGCCTATATTGTATTTGTATTATATGCCTTCCGCCGGTGAGGTCCTGAAGAATGCTGTCATGTGGGAGGTGAAGGCATATGAATTCTACATGCGCGCGTCTGAGGAGGTTGGGAACCAGTCCTTGAAGGGGCTTCTCCTGGGCCTGGCGGGCGAGGAGCTTAAGCACAAGGAGATGATCGACCGGTTGGACGTTGGGAACATCGGCGTGAGGACTTGTGGTATAGACTTCATAGACCTCGTAGGCGAGTTTGGATCCAACACGTATGAAATCCGCAAGTCAGCCGCCCGGGTTCTCGAGTTCGCGATGGACAAGGAGCGGAAGGCCGAGGAAAAGTACAGGCGGCTATCGCTTGAATTGGACGATCCCGAGGCCAAGAAGGTCTGTGAAGTTCTTGCGGCCGCCGAGAACTGCCACTTTAGCCTTATAGCCGCAGAGCTCGGAAGACTACACCGGAAAAGCGTGTGATTTCATCTTTCAACGTTCTTTTGTTTTTTAAGTTGTCATTCACTGTCTTTTCTACTTTTCGATTTCAAATTAGAGAGTGTTCAACATGAAGAATCGTTGGTTGGTTGTTATAGGAGCTTTGATAATACAGTTGTGTCTTGGAGCCATCTACAGTTGGAGCGTCTTCACCAAAGACCTCACCACCCCCTTGGCGGAGGGTGGCGTGTATGGGTTCTCCGCCTCCCAGGCTGCGTGGATATTCTCGGCGGGCCTGGCCACCTTCGCGGTGGTGATGGTGTTGGCTGGTCGCATGCAGGCCAAGATCGGGCCCAAGCCCATCGCAATGGCAGGCGGTGTCGTGTTGGGCGCGGGCTACATCCTCGGCGGACTCTTCGGCAGCTCGTTCATCAACCAGCTCCTGTTCATCGGAGTGGTCGGCGGCGCGGGCATAGGGCTAGCGTATGTGGTCCCCATCGCAGTTGGTGTGAAGTGGTTCCCTGACAAGAAGGGAATGATAACTGGACTTGCAGTTTCTGGATTCGGATTTGGAGCGACCCTATGGGTGAAGCTCGCAGGCGAATGGGGCGGGCTGCTGGCTAACGTCAGCCTCTTCGGACTGCCCGGAGTTCAGAGCGTCTTCATCATATACGGTGTTATATTCCTGGTTTTGGTGGTTTTGGCTAGTGTTGTGATGGTTAACCCCCCAGAGGGGTATAGGCCTGCGGGTTGGGAGCCTCCCAAGGCAACAGAGGCTGCGACCGGATCTGTCGAGTTCACAAGCGGCGAGATGCTACGGACACCCCAGTTCTTCATGCTGTTCCTCGCGTTCCTAGGCTCCGCGTTGGCCGGGTTGATGGTCATCTCCTGCATCAAACTGTTCGGGATAGACGCGTTGACGGCAAGCGGGGCAGCCCCTGACGTGGCAAAAGCCGGAGCGATAGCGGGCACTGCCATGGCAATATACGCGATACTCAACGGGTTGGGAAGGATAGTCTGGGGAACTGTGTCCGACAGAATAGGGAGGAAGAACGCGCTGTTCCTCATGTGCCTACTACAGGGCGTTATAATGTTCTTCTTCTACCGTATGGGCTCGTCTGAACTCGGCCTTATCGCTGGCGCGAGCATAATCGGCTTCAACTTCGGAGGGAACTTCGCGTTGTTCCCGGCTGCGACGGCCGACTTCTTCGGCAACAAGAACGTGGGCTCCAACTATGGCTGGGTTTTCCTCGCCTACGGTTTCGCAGGCATTGCCGGGCCTCAGATAGCGGGCTACTTCAAGGACACGGCACAGGGCGACGTCACAGCGTGGACGAACCCGTTCATGATAGCCAGCGCGGCGTGCATAGTTGCGGCGGTCATCGTGTTGATGCTGAGGAGGCCGAGGAGCGGGTAGGTTCTCATTCGGGGTGTGCGCCAGCAGCCTCTTTCCGGTGGACATACCCCATCGTACCCCACCACGTGTCCACAGAGCATACCAGCTCTCCACCATCGTATCCTCTGATGTCGTTGAAGGCGTAGTAGTCTCCTTCTTCTGTGGTGGTGGTATCTATCCTCTTCCTGTCTTCGGGGGGCAGGGAGTCTACTCCATACTCGCCGACCCACCTGAAAGTGCGAACCCTTATCCTGTCCCGGCCGTCCAGTTCGAGGATCCTCTCATAGGATTCCCGGTATGACAGTCCCCAGTAGTCGAGGGGGAAACTGTCCTGTGTTTCTCCGAAGAGGCCCGCGGCGAAGTTGAAGTAGGCCATCTCATACGGGTGGTTCGCGGCCATGGTATAGGCGGTGCAGAGCGAGCTTGCGGTTATGAGCAGAGCCACTGCTGCCGATCTTCCGCGCCGGCCATCCGCCCACACTTTCACCTGCCTCAACCCTTCCATGGATATCATCATGAACGCGGGGTAGACGAGATAATGGTGGCGCCAGCCGTTGTATAATGTGACCTTGAATATCATCGTGGAGGCCAGGGGTATGATGAGCCATAGCAGGAAAACAAGGGTGTTCCGCTTCTCCCTGCTCCATCCCCTCTCAGTCAGATGGCGGGCTGCCGCTCCCAAACCCGCTGTGAAGAGGATGATGTACAGTGGTGGTGTGGTGATTAGCATCCATGCCGGCGTGTAATGCCATGGGGGCATCGCGTCCCTTATAGTCTCTCCGAAGTAGAGGTATGTGAAAGGGTAGAACAGGTCTTTGGCGGAGGCGAAGCTGGAAACGAACCCTCCGACGGGATCGTCCCAGATCATCGGCCAGAACATGTACGCGAGCAGTAGCGTCATAACAGCATATGCTACTCCTGCCTTCCGCCCGCTCTTCCCGTATGCTAGGGTCAATGCAAGTGTCAGGACGGGTATGGCGGCTCCGAAGTTGCGGATGCCTATCAACACCGCAGAGGACACTGAGTGGGTCAGCGCCCATTTGATGTCCCTCTCGTCCAGGAACCTTAGCATGGTGTATGCGCATGCCGTGAACATGGTCATCGTGGGTATGTCAACGGAGTTGTAGAATCCGTGGGCGAATATCCTGGGCGTCAACACGATGAACAACGAACCTGCCAGGGCGATCTTAGGGCTTTTGAAGTGGTAGTTGCATAGGATGTAGAAGAACAGAATCCCTGTCCAATATGACATGAAGGTCAGGAGGTGCCTGAGGTACGTCACATCCCTGGTGTCTTCGACCCCTGCCGATTTCTCGGCGGCTGCCAGCGTCAGCTCGAAAAGGGGGCCGTGTATCATGCAGTGGCTTTGGTCGAGGAAGGGGTCATATTCTCCCTCCATGATTAGGTTGTACACTGCAGTTCCGAATCGGCGGTTGTTCCTCTGATCCCAGTGGGTGCCGTAGTCCGTGTAGGTGGTCAGGCCCAGTAGGAGCAGGAGGGCGAAGAATAGGACGCTCAATTTCTTCCAGCCGCCTTTGCCGATCCCCGGGATGGGATGTTCCATTCCGTTAGATTAAATGGTTTTCTAAAGTATAATACCCCGGCCTTGCATCGCTTTTTTACCGGTATTTTTAAGTGAATAACATGGTGGATGTGGTCGTAGTGATGGGCGTTGGCTTGATAGTCCTGTTGTCATACTTCCTCAGGACGTTGACAGGGTTTGGGAGCGCTCTCATCGCCATGCCCTTCCTGGTCCTGTTGTTCTCGGACCTCCGGTTCGTAGTCCCGTTGTTCGCGGCCATCGAATTGTTGAACGGGTATCTCAACTACAGGGGCTCCGCGGCCAGGGCTAAGTTCTCGGATTACAAGGCCACCTTCAGCATGGTATTTGTCGGCACCGTTATCGGATGTCTGCTGTTGAGGTTCGCTCCAGAGAACGTCCTCCGGTTCTTCTTTGCATTGTTCCTGCTGGCATTCGCAGTCAAGTTGTATTTTGGCTCCGGTTTCAAGCTGCCCGGCTATGGGCTTGTGGACGTGGGTTTCTATCCTCTCATCGGGGGTTTGTTGTTCGGCGTCTACAACACCGGCCGTCCGGTCGTTCTGAGCTGGCTGTCCAAGAGGCCGCTTGAGAAGCCATTGACGGAGGAATCGCTCGCTTCGCTGTTCTTCTTCAAGAGCGTTTTCCAGGTGGCGTTGTTCATCGTCCTGGGCCTGCTGGGCTTCAGCGTGCTGGCATATCTGATATTGGCTGTTCCGATGCTGTTGCTGGCCAGGTTCCTGGCTGCGTCGACGCCCAATCACCTGGACGACCGCATGGTTTCAGGTGGTGCGTCGGCGGTGTTCGCCGCGGTGGCCTTGCTGATAGTCTTCATGCTGGTCGCGCAGGGGTGAGCCAGTCATCGTAGCCTCTTTCTTCTCCCCTGACTATGCTCAGGTACTTGGACTGTATCCTCTCGGTTACCTGGCCTCTGCCGCCGTATTCCCTGTCGTCTATCTGGCGTATCGGGGTTACTTCGGCGGCGGTGCCTGTGAAGAAGGCCTCATCCGCGTCCTTTAGCTCCTCGACCGTTATCTCTCCCTCTTTGACCTCGTATCCGATGTCTGACGCGATCTTCCTGACAGTATCCTGTGTTATGCCCGGCAGAGCACCCGAATCCTCTGATGTCGTCTTCAAGACCTCGTCTTTGACAGTGAACAAGTTCTCACCCGAACCCTCGGCTACACTGCCTTTGGTGTTGAGCATGATGGCCTCGTCAAATCCTCTCCTGACGGCTTCGACCTTTGCCAGCGACGCGTTCGCATAGTTGGCGGTTGCCTTGGCTGTGGGCGGCATCGTCGACGGGTCTATCCTCCTCCACGTCGAGATGGTGGCTTTAACGCCCTTCTCCATCCCGTCCTCGCCAAGGTATGCCCCCCACTCCCAGACCGCGTGGCTGACGTCAACCGGGTTGCCCAGGGGGCAGACTCCCAATTCCCTGTAGCCGAAGAACGCTATGGTCCTGACATAGCATTCCCTCAGGTTGTTTGCTCTTATGGTCTCAATGACCTGGGCGCATAGTTCATCAACCGTGTATGGGAGTTCCATGTTGTAGGCTGCGCCGCTCTTCACAAGCCTTCTCATGTGGTCCTTCAGCCTGAACACCGCCGGGCCCTCGCATGTGTCATAGCACCTGCAGCTCTCGAAGACTCCCGTCCCATAGTGGAGTGCATGGGCTAGGACGTGGACTTTAGCTTCCTCCCACGCTGCCAGCTCTCCGTTGTACATGACCTTTTCAGTCGCTTTCATATGGGGAAAGATGTGAACCCCAGGTTAAATAGGCCGGAAAATGAATATTTTACTGTTATGGGATGGTTTGACTGGCTGTTCTCCCCCGAGGACGGGGAAAAGGAGGTTTGGGTGAAGGTCTGCCCCATGTGCGGGAGCAAGGAGGTCACGAGCAGGGGCATGATATCCCGGCGTGCGCTGTCTCCCAACTTCATCTGCAAGTCATGCGGGTTCCAAAGCCCTCTCTTCCCCGAGCTGCCGTTGGAAGAGGCGGGGAAGATCCCCGACCAACCGAGCGTTTTAGTGCCTTCCAGGGCGCCGATCGCAGCGGACCACAGCCGATTGGATGATGGCATGGGCCGCGGCAGGATATTCTGGCTCATGTTAGTGGCGTTGGTCCTGTGGCTGATACTCGCATACTGACGGGTTTCACATCCAAACTCCCGCGATCGCTTCCCCGCAGAACCTGCAATTCCCATCTTGGAGGTTGTTCTCCGTTATCCTGTATCCTGCCCTGCCTATGACGGTCCTACCGCATCGGGGGCAGATGGTGTCTTCCAGTTGTAGTTGGGGTGCGTTGCCGACGAAAACGTAGTTCAATCCCGCGTCAGATGCGATGTCCCTTGCGTTGGTGAGGACTTCAAGGGGTGTTGGCGGTAGCTTTGTCAGCTTGTACTGGGGGTGGAACCTGCTGAAATGGAGGGGGTAGTCGCCTCCGATGTTCTTGACGATCCATCTGCTCATCTCCCCTATGACGTCTAGGTCGTCGGTCCAGGTTGGCACGATGAGGTTGGTGATCTCGAACCATATCCTGTTCTCGTGCAGGGTCTTCAGGGTTTTCAATACCGGCTGTAGGCTGCCGCCGTTCAACTCCAGGTAAATGTTGTCTCTGAACCCTTTCAAGTCGACGTTCGCAGCGTCCAAGACCGTGCAGAACCTCTCAAGCGGCTCCTCGTTCATGTGTCCGTTGGTTATCCACAGGTTCCTCACTCCCTCCTCCCTCGCTATCACGCTCGTGTCGTACATGTACTCGTAGAATATGGTGGGCTCGTTGTAGGTGTATGCTATCGACTTGCACCCCTGCTGCAAGGCTCCTGCGACGACGGCATCGGGGAAGAGCTCCCCGTTTTCGGTCTCCTCCGGGGGATACTGGCTTATCTCCCAGTTCTGGCAGTTCAAACACCTGAGGTTGCACCCTGCCGTCGCTATGCTGAAGGCCTTGGACGCCGGCAGGAAATGGAATAGGGGCTTCTTCTCTATGGGGTCCACGTGGACCGAGCAGGGGTTCCCGTAGACGAGAGAATAGAGTCTGCCGCCGTGGTTCACCCTAACCCTGCATATGCCCCTCTGGCCAGGCTGTAGGCTGCAGGTGTTGGGGCATAGGCCGCACCGCACCGTCCCACCCAGGTCCCGGTAATCGTATGCTTCCCTGCTCCACTTCCACAGCTCAGAGGGGGCGGCGGTCACCTCCGAACCGCCGTTGGGTCTGCTTTCCGGCTTCCCCTTCGACAGCTCGTTGACGATGTATCCTCCAGCACCCAATCCCACGGCTCCGACGGCCGCCTTCTTGAGGAATTCCCTCCTGCTTATGCCCTCGCTCCTATCATCCCTACTTGCCACTTGTTAGCCTCAGATACCCTAAAACGTTCACTGCGCAGACAAGCGCGCAGACGGTTAATATTCCCACTGCGGGTATTAAAAAGACGCTGACCAGCATGCACCCTATGAATGCGCCGAGGAAGTCGAGGCTGTAGAGTGTTCCCGCGGTCTCCC
Source organism: Candidatus Altarchaeales archaeon (assembly GCA_014727915.1). Lineage (GTDB taxonomy): Archaea > Altiarchaeota > Altiarchaeia > IMC4 > SCGC-AAA252-I15 > WJMO01. Next base: position 38,930 of record WJMO01000011.1, read on the forward strand.
CTGGCGTTTGCTGCCCTTTATTCGCCCTCGCCGCCAGGGGGAAAACCGACCCCACTATCGACCCCAACGCGGCTGTAATCAAGGGGAAGATTACCTGTGCGGAGAACTGTGCCATCGGCGCGGCCTTCACGGTGTTCAACGACATGATGACGGCTGCCAGGACCAGCGGATAGGCTGTGGCGGCTGCTATCATCCGCGTCAGGCGTCTTCTTTCCCCTCCCAGTTTCCTGTTGGCCCTATGGGCTCCCCACGCCAGCCCTACCATGAAAGACGTCACTATCAAACCCACCTGGTGGTATACGAACCCGTAAAGTGCCTGGAATGAGATTAGCAGCACAACCTCCAAGGCGGTGCCTGTGAACCCGACACCCATTATGTTAGCTTTCAACGGCTCCAGCCTGAAGTACAATATGGCGGCTGCCAACCCGAAAGCGACGGCAAAGTGGGGCAGGTATCCTCTCATGTTGAAGTAGGTCATCCAATACCTGAGGTGGTGGTAGTATGCCGTAGGCTTAAGGTCCCGGTTTAATTCTCCGCCTGAGGCGATGTTCTCCTCCAGGTAGCTGATCCTCTCGTCGTTGAGCGTTCCAACCAGGTAGTTCTCGTTCACATAGTGTGTTTCAACCCCTGAATCCCCTACCAAACGCCCTATGCCCGTCTCCAAACCCGAATCCGACGCGAGGTATATGTTCCTCCCTCCTGGTAGTGCGAGGACTTCGGCGAATGCCTCAGTTAGCGTCGCGTATACGCCCGCGTTCAACATCCTCACCTCCTCGTTCATGTAGTTCTCCGACCCGCTAACTCCCGTTGAGAACACGCCTCCAGGGCTCAATATCCTCTTCACTTCACTGTAGAACTCGAGGGTGTAGAACCTGTTCAACTGGGCTGTGGTGGGGTCTGGCAGGTCCACGATGACTACATCGTACATGATGGGTGAGGTTTTGACGTAGATCCTCCCGTCCATGTTGTGCACGTTCACCCGCGGGTCTTCAACCCCGGTTTCTCCAAGGTACTCCCTCGCTAATCTTATTATCTCCGGGTCTAGTTCGACGTAGTCGACCTGGCTGACGTCATACTTCAGTATCTCCTTCAACGTGCCCGAGACCCCTCCGGAGATCAGGAGCACGTTGTCTGCCTTGTCCCGCTGGGACATTGGGTAGTGGACAGTCTCCTCGGCTGATACCACGTCGCCGGTGCTGAACAATGGCAGGTTGTTCTCGTAGAAGTTCACCTGCCCTGACGATTCGGAAACGACGAGGTTCCCATAGCGTGTGTTCACCTGCTCCAGAACATGCTCGCCCTGGAACCTGATGCTGTCCGTCACGTCCTGGAGGTCGACCGCGAACGCGAATGACACTATCATAAGGCAGATAATTGCAGACCCTATCCTCCACCGTCCCCCGATAGAGTAAAGTCCCGCCGCTGACGCGAGCCCTGCCACATAGGCTGTCTGGAAGGAGTCCAGCAGGTTCACCAGGAGGAAGGTGAACGCGAGCCCTCCGAGTATGTCACCGGCGGAGTCGAGGATGTAGCCCCATCCTATTCCCTCGGCCTTCCGGTCTTCCGCGATTATCGCGCATACCAGCGTGATCTGGACGCCGTAGAGCATGCAGTAGGGGCCGAGTGTCAGAGCAAGCGAACCCAGGATATGGGCCAGGCCTGCCATCTCACCCCTGACGGTGAGGACGGAGTCAACGGTGTTGGAGACGTAGACTGAAGCCGGGATCAGGAGGGCGCCGAATGCCAGAGTAAATGCGAACGCGGTCCTGGAGTCCTTTACTTTCACCTTGGCTGCGGTGTGGCTGCCGAGCCCGACCAGTGCCATCCATGCTCCGAGGGCGAGGCCGAAGACGAGCTCGTTCCCGTAGAAGATGTTGAGGAACTCCCTGAGGAATGTGAGCTGGGCGACCATGGACGCAAAGCCTATCATAACCGCGGCAAAACCGTATTTGGACATTGTCTGCTCTTATATTATTTTCTGATAATATTATGTACCATGTTCTCCGACATTATAAGGGTCGTGTGGTTCATTCTGCCGGCTTATGTGGCGAACTCCATCGCCATAGACGTGTCCGGCGTCCCGTTCCTCAAAAAATACGATACGCCAATGGACTTCGGGAGGTCAGTGGGCGGCAAGCGGATTCTCGGGGATGGGAAGACCTGGAGGGGGTTCATATCAGGGGTGCTGGCCGCTGTCCTGACTGGTTACCTCCAGCAGTCCTATCAGGCGGACGGGTTCGTTCAGATGACGCCTTTACTCGGGTTCCTGCTGGGTTTCGGGGCTTTAGGGGGTGATGCGGCGGCTTCTTTCATAAAGCGGAGGACCGGCTTGGGCAGGGGGCATCCCGTGTTCCTCCTGGACCAGCTCGACTATGTTTTCGGCGCCTTCCTGGCGGCCTCATTAGTTGTTCCCCTGGATTTTCCCCCTCTTTTTTTAGCTTGTTTAATAACTTTACCCATCCACTACATAAGCAATATAGTGGCGTGGTTGTTGAAGTTGAAGCCTAAACCCTGGTAAAGTGGATTATGAAGCTATAGTAGTGGGGGCTGGTGTGAGCGGTCTTCTGTCAGCGTTGGCTCTGTCCAAGGAGGGGAAGAACGTGCTCGTGCTCGAACGGGATGGTGAGGTGGGCGGTAACCTCCGCACCTACGAGGTTGACGGCTGGTGGGTTGACACGGGCCTTCACGCGATCACGCACGTGGACGACGGCCCGTTGACGAAGCTGATGGACGACTACTTCGACGTTATACCGAGGTTCCTCCCCTACGGCAACTACCACATCCGCACCCGGGAGAAGCTTGTGGTTTTCCCTTGGACGATGCAGGCTTGGGTGAACTTTGACGTCCTGCCGCAGAATGACAGGTTCCAGCTTATGAGCATACTCGGCGCCTCCGTCGCATCCAGCATCTTCGGCTCGGTGGACAAGAACCAGAGCGTCTACGACTTCCTGAAGAACAACCGGTTCAGCGACAAGACTTGGCGGTTCATCGACACCTTCAGCTATTTCATGAGCGGGAAGAACATGCGCAAGACCCCCGTGTGGAGGCTGATGAAGGGGGCCCGTTACATCCAGGAGAACGAGAGCGAGTTCATCGGCGACAAGGTTGTCGGCGGAATCGCCAATGTGGCCAAACTGCTCGCCTATGACGGCAGCTACCACCAGGCCTACCCGAAGCTGGGAGCTGGGGCGGTGACTGACTGTATCGTCAGGTCTTTCCCCAAGGGCAAGGTGACTGTGAAGACCTCTGAGGAGGTGAAGGCGTTGGATTGCAGGGATGGGAAGGTGGTTGGCGTCGAAACGGATAACGACAGTTACGCCTCGGATTTGACTGTATACTCTGGTTACATGAGGGACCTTCCCGGGCTTTCCGGGGAATTCGACGAAGACTTCAGGGAATCAGTAGGCTCGTTGGAGCAGAGCACGTCCATCACAGTGTGGCTGGGGTTGGATGAGGTTCTGCCAGAGTTCGATTACATGGGTGCGGAGGTCTGGTTCGAGGAGGGCAAGTCCTACTGGGGCATGTCCACCAGCAGATACAACCAGTCATTCGCTCCGGAGGGCAAGCAGCTTGTGGGTTTCACCGCGATCATAGAGGGCGGCCGGGAATCTGAGGAGAAGGCGCTGATCGAGTCAATCTACACTGCCGTCCCGTCCGCCGAGGATCACGTGGAGTTCAGGCACGCGCAGGTCACCATACCTGAGAAGGCGGCGATTACCGTGGGCTCCAGGTTCCCTGGGCAGAAGGCCCCCTTGGATGGGCTCTACCTGGTGGGGACGGACACGGACATCCGCAGCATGGGCGTTACCAGGGCCGCGTTCTCGGTGGTTGAGATGCTCAAGATACTGAAGGGAGAAGGGAGGCTAACATGAAGTTAACGCTGCCATACGGTGATTCGACAACGGAGATTGAGGTTGACGATGACCGGGTGCAGGCTTACATCGAGCCGGCCCACTTCGACAAGCGGGACTTGAAGGATCTTTTACGGGAGTCTTTGGAGGACTCATACGCCCTGAGCCTTGAGGAATTCCTAAAGGGCAAGAAGTCCATACTGTTGGTTGTGAACGACCTGACCCGCCCCACACCCACTGCGAAGGTGTTGGAGGTTCTCCTGCCCTTGTTGGGTGACAGGGAGTTGAAGTTCATCATCGCCACCGGCTCTCATAAGCCGCCGGGTAAGCCGGGGTTGAAGACCATACTCGGCGAAGGCGTCTACGAGGCTCATAAGAAGGAGGTTTACAGCCACGAGGCCAAGGACGACGTGTTCCTAAGGTATGCGGGGGAGACCTCGCGGGGTAACAGCATCTACTTGAACAAGATGCTATGGCTCGTGGACGGGGTAATAAACATCAACAGCGTGGAGCCCCATTATTTCGCGGGTTTCACCGGCGGCCGGAAGAGTTTTCTACCGGGTGTGTCCAGTTATAAGACGATCACCAAGAACCATTCGTTCGCTTTGGAGGAGGGGAGCCAGCTGTGCAACCTGGAGGGGAACCCCGTTAACGAGGACATGGAGGAGGCCGCCGCATTGGTCCCCAAGCCGATCTTCAGCTTCAACCTGGTGTTGGACGCGGACAACGACGTGGCCGGCGTTTTCGCTGGCGGGTTGAGGGAGTCTTTCCGGGCGGCCTGCGAGTTCACCCTCACAAAATACACGTTCTCGTTGGAGGAGAAGGCGGATGTTGTGCTGGCTTTTGTGGAGCGGCCGATGAGCAGGGACCTCTACCAGACTCAGAAGGTCATCGAGCCCTCGAAGCTCGCGTTGAAGGAGGGGGGTGTTCTCATCTTCGTCTCTCAGTGTGACGGGGGCGTGGGCCCTGAAAACTACTATGCGCTGATGAGCTCGTCCACGAACCCTCATGAGATATTGATGAGCATACAGCAGAAGTACAAGCTCGGCTACCACAAAGCCGCCCGCCTGTTGGAAATCGCCACCTGGGCGGACATGTACGCGGTAACCGACCTGGAAGACCATGTCCTAGAGCGCGTCTTCATGAAACCCTTCAGCACCGCTCAGGAAGCAGTCGACACCGCACTCAAAGAAAAAGGCCCCCAAGCCAAAATAATCATAATCAAAAACGCACTCATCACAATACCACAAAACAAAGCTTAGGTCTCTGGATTTTTGAATTTCAGGTGAAATAGTAGTGGGGCTGTCAGGGACGGCGTGTTCTCTGGGGGTAAACCATTTTAAGATCACTGTGGATGGTAGTTCTCTTAAGGTTGAGGGTTGCGGTCAATCGGTCGAATCAACGGATTCCTCCTACTCCAACACGGGGGAGATTTCGCTCCAAAACCATTATGGGACTTCCTCCTCCTTCGACAACATAACCGTGAGGAAATACGCCAACCCTACACCAACCTTTAATGGATTCCACACCGAAGAAACCTACACTCCAAGCCCACCCCTGGGCGGCAGCGGAGAAATATACTATTATCACCCTGACCATCTTGGTTCAACTGTTGTGGTTAGTGACAGTGACGGTAATTTAGAAGAGAGAATTTCATATCAGCCGTTTGGCCTACCCCGTCAATCCAGTGAAGAATTGTACCAGTTCACTAGTCAGGAGTGGGAGGGAGACCTTGGATTCTATGACTACGGAGCTCGTCAGTATAATCCGACCCTTAGGAGGTTCATGCAAGCTGATAGTATAATACCAAATCCTTATAATCCGCAAAACATGAACAGATACTCGTATGTACTGAATAATCCACTCATATATATTGATCCTACTGGTCATGTAGGCTTTATAGTTGGTTTAACGGGTCAGTCAGGTACATATCCTGTTGGAGTAGGTGATAGTATTACAGAAACACAAGGTTTTGCAGTTGCTATATCTTCTGATCTTAAAATAAGTTGGGGTTCTGTTAAAAGTGCTGGTGTGGGGGATATTACTCCTACTGGATCTGCAGGTTTATTATTATTACGATCAGATGGTGTAGAACATGTTAGTGGATTCTCTGGTTCCTCAACAGATGTTATGGGTGATACGAGTTTAATGCCTGGAACCAGTGTTGGATTAATTGGTGTTACCAATGAAGATGGTGAATGTTCTGGAACTGGCATGACAGTTTCATTAGACATTAATGCTCCTGCAGGGATATTTGGAGCTTCAGCGGGGGTTGTTAATTCTGAAACAATAGTTACTGAACATACAAATAATGGAGATATAACACATGGTGATACCCAAGCTTATAATAATATATATTCGGAGGTCGCAAATGATTATTTAAGTGAAGCAGATGTTGCTGGGACACTTGAACGTTTAACAGAAACTGCCAATACTATAATACAAAAAATCACGGGAGAATAACAAGAAGACAATGGAAAATAAACACAATAATAGGTGGTTTCCATTTGCATTAACCTGGATAAATGGTATGATATATTCCCTAGTTGGTCTTTTACATAGATTTTATGATAAGACTATATTTATGGTGTTATTTGCTGTTCTTATTTTTTTAGAACTACTTATTTTCAATTACTTAAAACAAAATAGAAAATATAATCATGACCTACTTAAAATATTCCGATTACCTAAATTATCAAAATTATACTTAATCTGCCAAATTCCATTTCTTATACTGCTTATTGATTACAATCTAATAATCATGGCTATATTTATCAGTTCATTCATCTGGTTAGTCTTTGCTTATATGTTAAAATTTCATAAACCATTCCAAAAGGAAATTAATTCACTCAACTTCACACATAATACACACCCTTTTTTAATACCTGAAGAACTATACAAAAAATTAATTCAATTTTTTATTTCTCTACCTTTAATTTTTGCTATTTCCTTCCTACTTGTTATTCCGCCATTATTCAGATCATTTAAAGATTTGATTTTTTCACTATTTAGAAAAAATATTTGTATATTAATAACAATCCCCCTTTTTGGGCTAATGTTATATTCATTAATATTTACTGCATATTTCCTATACACTCCCCTCTACTACTTTGCCTATTTCCTCTTTAAGAATACATAGTATGGCATAACTCTTATCAATTGTGTCAGTTTATTTCACCGGAGTTGGGGTGATTTAGGCTTCTACGATTATGGTGCAAGACAATACAACCCCACACTACGAAGATTCATGCAACCGGACAGTATTATCCCGGATTATTATAATCCGCAATCGTTGAACCGGTACTCGTACACACTGAATAATCCGTTGAAATATATCGATCCAGATGGACATTTGGGTGTAGAGTATAGTAGTAGCTCTTCAATTGGTACTTTCCCAATTCCAATACCAAGTATTTCAATTAGTCATGGTATTGGTCATACTATTGATTTCTCGACAGGGGATACTGATCAAGGTGTCAATTTGGCTATTTCAACTGGTGATACTACTCTCTCAGTCTCAGTAACCTTTAGTATTTCGGTTTTCCCAAATTATCAGGAGATGGGTGATTTTTCTGGAGAGACATCTGAAACTGGAGGTGAAGTACAAATATTTGGCATCTCGAGTTTATTGAGTGTTGGCAAGCAGGATATTTACTCTCGGGAAGGGCAAGAAACAAATATTAATGATAAAATCGGCGACCGTTATACACTTAGTATTGGTAAGGCTCCATTTCGCGCATCTGGAGATTATATGCATGTAGATACTACTTCAATCGAGGTAATGCCAGATGATTCAGAATCCTTAATAGATGTTCATCGAACAGACAATAAGGGAAATTCAGGAACAGATTCTGAGACACATACCGAATCTGGACTAATAAAAACAAAAACCGGATAATTAATTAACTAAGGTGGGGATATGGAACAAATAATCGAAAAAATATTTTACATATTAATCTCAATAGGTGCTCTAATTTTGGTTTATGCTCCTATGTTTTATAAAGAAAAACTCGCGAAATATCTGAAAAACAATAAATTAGATATCTATAAATCTTTACCTTCAGATCAATCTTTTCCTTATATTCTTGAGAGTGATAAGATCGGTTGGATCTCATTTATAAAATATATCTTTTCGAAACACCCACAAGATGACAAAACATGCCTTAAATACAAAAGAATAATTATCTTTTCATGGATTGGAATAATCCTTCTATTTTGTTCTATTCTCTACCTATTATATGCTGGGTTTATATGATTTCGTTCCACATCACCCCAAGGCGGCAGCGGAGAAATATACTATTATCACCCTGACCATCTTGGTTCAACTGTTGTGGTTAGTGACAGTGACGGTAATTTAGAAGAGAGAATTTCATATCAGCCTTATGGGTTACCCCGTCAAGATAGCGAAGAATTGTATCAGTTCACCAGTCAGGAGTGGCAATCTGATTTAGGCTTCTATGATTATGGAGCAAGACAATACAACCCAACCCTTAGGAGGTTCATGCAACCCGACAACATAATACCAGACTACTACAACCCACAAAGCCTAAACCGGTATTCCTATGTGGTAAATAATCCACTACTATATGTTGATCCAACAGGCGAGATTGGGATTTCTACTGATGTTTATATCAATGTTGGATTAGTAAAAGGGTTTTCATTTTCGGTTGGAAATGTATATGCTATATCTGATTCTGGAGAACCATCATCAGGAAAGACCATGTCCTTCAGTGGGGGTGACTCTTCGCCAACGGGGGCAGTAGGTATAAGAGTGACTTTTCATCCAAATATGCAAGATGTATCAGACAAGGCTGGATACTCAAATGAGGCTTTAGCTGATGCTAATCCCTTTACTATAGGTCCTGTTCCAATAACTGGTGGATATGGTCAGAGTTGGGAAAGTCAAGGAGAAGCTGATGGATTGTTTTGTGTTGATAATACTATTCCTTCTTATGATAAAAATAGCAATAATGATCATTTCCTTACACTTGCCGTTGATACTAATACATTCCTGCCAGTGTCAGTAGGGACATATGAAACCTATACAGTGGTTATTGAAGATCCTTCACTTGATAATCCCACAACCCAAATTCATGATCCTGGTCCAGCTTTTAAACAAGAGGGGGGAGGTGGTGGTGCTGGATAAAAAGAAATTAGTTAATATGATATTAAATGAATATGATATGTGATTGCCATGAACTATTTATATATGATTTTTGATGCATTTTTTTATGTATTAATATTATGTGGTTTTATCCTTTTCTTCTATTCTCATTATCTAATACTGCAAGTGATATTCTATTCTTATAAAAAGAAGAATAAATTAAATTTTTTATCAGAAAAACTAGCACCTTATTGGATATACCCCTGGTTATTGCGAAATGATCCAAACGACGACGAATATACGTTAAATATGAAAAATAAAATTAGATTGTCTTTTCTATCCATGTTAATTATCTGTTTGTTATGCTTTTTTCTAATCCCATTTTTCAAATATAAATATTATGAATTATTCTAATTATCGCCCAATTACATGAGAGAGATTCGTTTTGTCCCTCCCGGTCTGATATATGTCCTATCATTTTTGAGGTATATTATTATCACCCTGATCACTTAGGAAGCACAGTAGTGGTTTCTGACAGTGATGGTAATTTGCATGAGAGGATATAATACCTGCCTTTTTGGGGGTTTTTTTGTGATAGCTTTTCATTTTTATACATATGTTGTATGTATATTATACATATCATCATTTTTGGGTGTTTTGTGATGGAGAGTGTTAGGGTTAATGTGTTGCTTCCGGAGAAGCTTTTGAGGGAGTCTAAAAGTCTTGTGGAGAAGGGTTATTTCAGTAATTTCAGCGAGATTGTCCGGGAGAGCCTTAGACGGGAGATAATTAACTACAAGATTGGGCTGGGTGAGTTGACAGAGAAAGACCTGGAATTGCTTGAATGGGTAAGGCATGAGAAAGCCGCGGGCAATATACTGTCTGAAAAGGATATGGCAAAACATGGTCTCAAAGTTTGAACTATGTTACTCCCGATTCTTTGAAACGCAGTGGCTCGGCTTCGACGAAAAAACCAGATCGATAATCAAAGACAGGTTAAAGCTCATCAAACAGAACCCCCTCCGATACGACACCCTCAAAGGATACACGAGAGTCCGGAAACTGAAGTTATCCCTTGAAGGAAAATACCAACGGCTACTCTACGCACTCCACATGCCCAAAACAAACCATATACTCATCCTAGGTGTATTCGACAGAGATAAAGGCTACCAAGAATTCGAAAGAAAATTCATAAAACTCAAAAAATAAAAACACACTCCAAGCCCCCAGGGCGGCAGCGGTGAAATATACTACCACCCCCCCAACCACCTAGGCTCAACGGCTGTTGTTAGTGACAGTAGTTTTCAGAGAGATTTTAAGATATTCAAAATAATTATTAGAATTTTATAAACTATTTTAACTTTTCTTTGAATAGTTTATGTTTTTTCTGCGATGGCGTTTATGTCGCTCATGATTGCGCTGCTGGTTTCTCGGGGTCCGGCTCCTGCTCCGATCAGGGTTATCTCTCCGGCGACGTCTGTGTCGACTAATACTGCGTTCAGGCTGCCGCCCACGTTCAGTGGGTGGTCCAGTGGCACCAGCCGGGGGCTCACCTCCTTCGCGGCAATATCCCCCACGAGTTTGATGGTGTACCCGTGTTCCTTCGCCAAGTCCACCGCCTCAGGTGTCACGCCGGTTATCCCAACCACCTTCAAATCCTTGAACTTCACATCCATCCCCAGCGAGTTAGCCAAGATAACGACCTTGGCGGCGGAATCGATGCCCTCGATGTCATAGGTCGGGTCCGTCTCCGCCAAACCCAACGTCTGAGCCTCCAACAGCGCAGCCTTGAAATCAACGCCCTCCTCCAGCATCTTCGTAAGTATGAAGTTGGTCGTCCCATTCAAGATGCCATAGACGTTCCTCGCCTTGTTACTCTTCAACTCCCGGTCCAACGTGTTAAGAACAGGGATCGCACCCCCAACGGTAGCCTCGAACTTCAACATCACACCATTATCCTCGGCCAATTTCACCAGCTCACCGTAGGCCACCACCAACGGACTCTTATTGGATGTGACAACGTGCTTCCCCGACTCCAACGCAGCCCGGATATGCTTCAAACCCGGCTCCCCAGATTTGATGTCGCCGGGCGTCAATTCCACAACGATGTCAGCGTCAACTTCATTAATCACATCCAATGTCTTCCGCTTGCCCCACCGGGGCTTCTCCTTCAGCAGCCTCTTCAAGTCAACGCCACTTTCATCCACGATGCAGCCGCTGTACTCGCAGACGGCCACGACCTTCACGTCCAAACCCCCCTTCTTCAAAGAGCTTCTCTTCTCAGCCAAGGTCTCCACCAATCCCCTGCCGATGTTCCCGTAGCCCACGATTACCAGGCGCAACACTTTCATGCCGCCACCTCGTTTATGAACAGGAACCTCTTCTCCCGGCAGATGGTCTGGATCACGTCCATCAGCTTACCATGCTTGTTGTCGTCCACGTCCACCTCCATCAGCACAGCGGACTCCGCCTCTGGGTCTGTCATCCGAACGTCCACGTCACGGACCAGCCCCAACTCGTTGATCCGGTCGATGGTGTCCTGGATGTCGTTGTCGATCACGTGACCCACGAAGATGAACGACAGGCTCCTCTTCTTATAGTACCTGTGACCCTCGACGCGAACGTCCCTGACCCTCACCTTCTCCTTCTTCAACGCGCCGAGGATCCTCGACAGCGACTCCTGGTCCCGGACCTTGAACACAACATCCACTCCCACAAGGCCCTTGCTTCCCCGGGAATGGAGCACGCTGACTATGTTACCCCCGTTCGCGGAGATGGGCTCCAACGCCCTCACCAGCATCCCAGGAACGTCCCTGAGACCAAGACTCACGTCAACCCGCATTCTAACCCCTGGATATTTATTATCCCGTCTACCCTAAAAAGAACCCACGATGCGCACTTTAGTGGTTACGGAGAAGCCCAACGTCGCGGAGAGGATAGCCAACAGCCTCGGCAAGGCAACGAGGAAAACACACGGGGGAGTCGCATACTACGAGGTCGGCGACACCGTCGTCGCCCCCGCAGTCGGCCACATATACGGGCTCAGGGAGAGGAAAAGCAAAGGCTGGGTGTATCCGGTCTTCGACATAGAATGGGCGCCCTCCTACTCCATCAACAAGAGCAGCGCATTCACCAAGAAGTACCTGAACAACATCAAGCACCTGAGCAAAGACTGCCAGAGGTTCATCAACGCCTGCGACTACGACGTCGAAGGAGAGGTCATAGGATACAACGTGATCAAACACGCATGCGGGGCTGATCCCCTGTCCGAGAAGGTCCGGAGGGTGAAGTACTCGACCCTCACAAAGGACTCGATACTCAAGGCCTTCGAGAAGATCGGGCCCATCGACAAGGGGCTCGCCGACGCAGGCCTGGCGAGGCACAGCCTCGACTGGTACTGGGGTATCAACCTCTCACGGGCGCTGAGCAACGCGGCCCGCAGCGCCAAACGATACGCCACATTGAGCATCGGCCGCGTGCAGGGGCCCACGTTGAAGGTGCTGGCGAAGAGGGAGCGGAGCATACAAGCCTTCAAGCCGGAGACATACTGGCAGGTGGAGATGCAATGCCGCAAGGAGACTGACTTCACCAGCATGCACGAAGCCGACAAGTTCAGCGAACAGGAGAAGGCCGACGCGGTCAAGGAGAAATGCGGCGACAAGGCCAGGGTCTCGGACGTGCAGAGCAGGAAGTACAAGCAGACACCCCCCTACCCCTTCGACCTCACCACATTGCAGACGGAAGCCTACAAGCACCTCAACATCGACCCCAGGCGGACGTTGGAGATAGCCCAGAGCCTGTACACCAACGCGTACATCAGCTACCCGAGGACCAGCAGCCAGCAGATACCGGAGGACATAGACTGCCGGAAGATAATAACCGACTTGAAGAGGCAGGGCGACTACGGAGTATTATGCGAGAAGCTGCTGGAGAAGAAGAAATTGAAGCCCACCAACGGGAAGAAGAAGGACCCAGCCCACCCCGCAATACATCCGACGGGCGAGATGCCCGCCAGGCTGGACGCACAACACAAGAGAGTATACGACCTCGTAACAAGGAGGTTCCTCGCATCATTCGGCGAGCACGCGGTAAGGCAGAGCGTATCCGTGAAACTGGACAACAACGGAGAAACATTCATCGCCAAGGGCAACACCACCGTCGAGAAGGGCTGGCACACATACTACGGCCCCTACGCCAAGTTCGAGGAGAACCTCCTCCCGGTTCTTGAGAAAGGCGACGACGTCGACGTCAGGGACGTGCTAGTCCATGAGAAGGAGACCAAACCCCCGAAGAGGTTCACCCCCGCGTCGATCATAAAGGAGATGGAGAAGCGGAACATCGGAACCAAGGCGACGAGGTCGCAGATCGTGGACATACTATTCCGCCGCGGATACCTCCACGGGAAGACGATAGAAGTAACCAAGCTCGGCTTGTCAGTGGTGGACGCCCTTAACAAGTACTGCCCGGAGGTGCTGAGCGACAAGCTCACCCGGAAGTTCGAGGAGGACATGGAGCAGATACAGGAGGGCAAGCTCACATCCGAGGAAGTCATAGACGATGGGCGCAGGACGTTGGAGAATATACTCGCCGAGTTCAAGGAGAACGAGCTGAAGATCGGCACCGCACTCGCCGACAGCATACTCGAGGCGAAGAGGCGGGCGAGCAGCCTCGGACCCTGCCCAGTCTGCAAGAACGACCTGGTAGTCCGGAAATCACGGTACGGGGGGCATTTCATAGGATGCACGGGATACCCCAAGTGCACCCACACCTGGCCCCTGCCCAAAGACCCCGTTAAGAAGATCGGCGAGTGCAAGCACTGCGGGTATGCGATGATGATAGTCATGCCCAAGGGCAAACGCAAATGGAGCTTCTGCGTCAACCAGGCCTGCCCCGGGAAAAAGAAGAAAACGAGATGATGCTATCCCCGCTCCATGTCGTCGATCCTTCTCAGATACTCGCGGGCAAGTGAATTGGACGGGTCCAGCTTCAGAGCTTCGCTGAAGTGCTTTCTCGCGCCATCAAAGTCGTCGATGTTCCCCAGGAAAGAACCGTAGTTGAACTGCGCGTATGGGTTTCGGGGGTTCAGCTCCACAGCCCGCCGATAATGTCGTCCAGCCATCTCCAGGCCCTCATGGGTCTCCCTCTCAGTCAATATATTGCCGTATATTATGTGCGCGTCAGCAGACTTGGGATTCAGTTCCAGCGCCCTTCTGACATGCTCCTCGGCCTTATCGGATTCGCCGCAGTTAAACAGCAGATTAGCGAAGTTCTCATGGGTTAGGTAGGATTTCGGGTCCAACTCCAAAGCCCTCTCATACTCTCTCTTAGCCTCTGCTGCCTGGTTGAACTGGCTTAGGAGGAGTCCCAGGCTTTCATGAGCCCTCGCATCCGCGGCGTCAGCGCTCATCCGCACAGGGTCGGCCTGCATAAGCTCGGCTATCGACCCGCCTTCACGCAGCTTATACGCCAGATGCCGTGTTATCAAACCACTCTCAGCATCAACCGCCCTAACCCATCTGTCAACGGACAACAGCGAACCATATAGGGCGTCGGAGACGAGGAAGCTGTTCCCTGCCTTGACGACTGCGACCATATGGGCTGGGATATCCATCACTCCGGCTTCAAAGCCCACAGTGGACGCGATCTTGGTGAAGATCTGGCTGTGGTGGATGCAGTCAACGGCGTCGACTTTCGGGTTGCCCGGGAGATGGCCGAATGCGTTCTTGAACTCGCGCGCCTTCTCAACCCTCCCCTCCCCGCAATGTCTGATGTTGAAGCGTGAGACAACCCGGGGGTATCCGCTCCTGACCTCCCGGTGGATGTGGCATGCGATCTCAACCTCGGCTTCCATCTGCTCCCGGGGCGAGAGTTCCTGGTACCATCTTTCGTTCCTGAAGCTCCTATCCGGGAGAGTCCTCAACACTGTTCTATCAGGCAGCTCGACATCAACGGCATCTCCTCTGCCCCTCTCGATCCCTTCACGGCTGTAATCCCCTATAAGGTCGGTGATGCCCGACAGTAGGCCCTGTTTGGTCTGGTTCTCCCGAAGATCCGGCAAAGCGCTCTCAACCGGCCGGCCGGAAACAACTTTCATCGCATTAACAAATCAGGAAACGCGCGAATTAAAGCGTTCACGTGTTCAGCGGGTCTGTCAGCTCAACGGTGGTCGGGTTCTTCCGGTATATGACTCCCCGCTCCTGCAGCACCTTTATGGCCTTGCTGATCTCGTCCTTTTCGATGCCGTGCCACATGAGCTGCTCCTCGAGGAACCTGACCTTAGCAGTCTTGAGCTCGCTCATCAGCTCGCAGATTAAAAGCTTGCAATCCAATGCCAACCACCGGAACATAGTATTCGACAAACTCATTAAAAAGCTTGACATCAATTTGATAATAGATTAAAGAAGATAGGATGCGGCATTATGGTTTGTGGCTGGACAAGTACAGCAGGCGGCGGGCGCAGATACTCAACACCTGGGCGGGCCTGTCAACCAACATAGCGGAGTTCAAGGCCAGGATACCCGCTGATGACCTGTTCCAGGAGGTCGTGGACGCTGGGGACGTGACCATGCGAACGGCCTTCGTCGACGGCGGCGAGGGCATAAGGGAGCTCATCGGGCTGGGAGTGTACTTCATCCGCGCCTCCGGGCTGGTATTGTCCGACCGGGAGGAGGGGGAGCTGTTCGTCCGCGACCTGGACATGAACGTCATAGACTACGACGACCACGTGAAGGAGAGGGTCGAGCTGCTCAGGGAGGGGATGGAATTCGACGTCGCCATAAAGTGCATCGAAGACCACCACCCCCAGATGATGTTCCTCGACGGCTCCCTCTACGTCAAAGCACGGCGTAAACCCATAAAAACCCCGGAATACGAGCTTTACAGGAAGAAGATAGTTCGTCTCCTGAAGCTGGCCCGCAGGGAGGGCGTGAGGCTTGTGGGGGTCTCCGAGGACAGCAAGAGCAGGATGCTCAGCAAGCACCTGTCCGCCGAGTACCAGGTCAGGTTCCCCAAGTTCATGACCGACTCCTCCATATTAAGGGTGCTCGCCGGCGACACAGTATACCGTACCAGGGAGTTCATACCCCAGAGCAAGTTCGAAGCCGACGACAGGATAGAGGACTCCCTAGTCGCAGGGTTCCCCACCGCCTACATACAGCCCACCAAACTCTCCAATCCGCTCCGCGTTGACGTCCCGGAC
The DNA here is from genome assembly GCA_014727915.1 of Candidatus Altarchaeales archaeon. Classification (GTDB taxonomy): domain Archaea; phylum Altiarchaeota; class Altiarchaeia; order IMC4; family SCGC-AAA252-I15; genus WJMO01. The sequence goes on from WJMO01000011.1 coordinate 55,083, forward strand.
TGGGAGAAAGACCTGTCTGAAGTGCTGTCTGTGATAGCTTCTCTGAGCAGGGGTTCACGCCATTTCGGATACCCCCTGCCATTGTACCTCGCCCACTTGGACGCTCACATCGCAAGCGCCCAGATGGACTGGACCGTACGGCAGATAGTCAACTACCTCAGCAAGAGGGATTCCATACTCGGCGGGGCGGTTCTGAAGTCCACTAGGAGGACGAACAGGCCCGAGTGAAAAACCCGTTATTTATAGAAAAATAAATATAATATTAAATAAACTGCGGTCTCCATGTTTCGGTGTTTGAACGGGGTATTGGAGAGGTTGTGGGTTTAACATGAATCCGATAGTTCGGCCTGACAGAAAGAGCAAGATACCGGAGGTAGCCGCCGTTCTCCTCGTCCTTTCAATGCTCTCCCTCTACTTCATGGGCTCCGGGATAACGGGTTATTCGGTCGCCTCCAACATCTACCACAGCGACAGCGTCGATATCGCCTTGACGGGGAGAAGCATAGCTGACGTCACGCTCAAGTCGAAGCCCCTGTCCCTGCGGGTGTCGGGTTATGCGCTGGGCGGGGATGCGGTGGACATCTTCCTGAAATCCGGCGATGACTGGCTGCTGATAGCGAACGCCTCCTCGATGGAGGAGGTGGAACCTGACCTGGACGAGGACATATCGGAGGTGGTTTCGCTGATCAACTCCACCGCAGGAGTTTCCGAGGAGATCCGGACCCGCCTGGACTACGCCGGCAACAGCTCATGGGACGCGGACAACGACGGCCGGGAGACCATGCAGTCCGCGATAGACTTCACCGTCGAGAACACGGTCTTCACAGGCGACTTCGATGAGGATAAGCTCTGCACTGTATGGGAGGTCTACTCAGTGTACTCCGGGAACCTGACCGAGATGTGCTATGGAAACGAGGACTGCTGCCTCATATACGGGCTTTCAGCCGCTCCGGAGAGCAGTTGGGACGACAAGTTCTACCTGCCCTACGGCAGGTACAGTGCGCTGGAGAAGAACGTGGTGGGTGCGAAGGTCGTCTACGCCGACGTCGACCTCTCCCTTGAAAGCCAGGCCTACACCATCTACCGGGGCGGGTGGGACTTCAAGAAAGCCATGTTCTACGTTCCAAAGTTCAGGTTCACCAGCGAATGCCTGGAAACATGCTCCCTCAAGAACGGTTCAAGGGATGCTTCCATAATGGCTGTCGTCGGCGAGCACATAAAGCTATACCTCGACTCCGTAGAATACGTTGGGGAGGGTTTGGGGGGTGTTAACTACTCCTTCGCGGGCATAAGGAACCTCAATGTGTCGGTGTCGAACAAGGAGGGGGATCCCGTCGGCCATTACCTCTTCACATCAGACGGGGAGACGGTGGACTTGAAGCTGAGCTCTGAGCACATGGCAGCGGACCTGCAGTCCTCCGTGATGGTCATAACCTCGCCGGTAGAGTTGCCTGAGGACCCCATTCGTAAGACCTACTACAAGGAAGAGCCTGCGTCGACGACCGTCGCATCCGAGGTTGTCATATACGGGTTGAGGAACGCCCCCGGCGCCGTTGAGGCGGTGTTCGACGACGTCTCCGACGCCAGCGTGCGCACGGGCGTTGCCGCCTTGACCGAGGGTTTGGAGTTCGATAGCATGACCGTCACCCTGCCCAGGTACGGTGGGGTGACTGTCGTATCAGAGTGCGTGGACTTCAACAGGGAAGAGTTCAGATGCCTTCTGTGGGAGCCCTACACCTTCAACTTCACATCGACAGATTGGAACGTGTCCTTCACCTCTGACCACAGCGGAGTATACGCTGGAGTGAATGTCAGCGTCGTCGACTACATAGTAGAATATGGAAACACGACGGTCGTGGGCGCTAGGACCGAAGGCGACGTCGTGACGTGGTCCACTAGTATAGGCACTCAATACAGCGAGTCTCTCGAGTTCACCGCACTGTTGGAAGTCCCCGACTATGCCGAGAACATATCCATCGTCGACGACAAGACAGGGTTGGACCTTGACTTCGAGGATGTTTCAACGGAGGGGTCGGGTGTCAAGACATTGGAGGTGATGTTCCGGGGCAGCGGAGAATACACCATCTACTACATAACATCAGGGCCTTTGAAGGCAGAGCACGCTCCCGTGGAGGAAGGCGGGCTGCTGACCAAGAGGGTCGATATCACCAGCATAACCCCCTACGAGGATTTCATCATATACTCTCAGGCCGAGAATGCCAAAGCATCGAGGATACGGCTTTTGGAGGTTTTGGACGGCCGCAGCGTGGACATAACCGACGAACCCCGATTCAACGTCTCCCTCGAGGACGTCGACGGCGACGGTGGCGTGGACTGGGTGTATTGGCTGCTCGCAGAAGGCGGCAACCGGACCTTCGACCTCGTCATCGACAACAGGGAGAAGATCATGAACTGGACCAGCGAGTATGTGAGGACCTACCGGTTATCCGACGATGATTACCTTTCTGAGGTGTCAGTGGTTCCCGTCCAATACGAGGGTGAAAGCGGTTGGGTGGAATATGATACTCTGCTGGTGGACAGCGGCAGGTCAGGCTACGACCTCAGATCCTCCGGCGCCGAATACACCGCGTACTTCAGCAGGTCATCATATAAGCCGGTCAGGGTAGAATACGACGGCGAATACGTTGACTCCACGCCAGCGGACGCTAACGGTGTTTCCGCCCTGGTGAGCGGGGACACCATCGCATACTATGGCATATGGGCTGGTGTGGACCTCTATTACACTGTGACTCCCGGCAGGCTTGTCATGGAAGCTGTGCTATTGAACGGGTCCAGCCAGCCCAGGCTCCCCTACCAGTTGGATGTACCCCGAACAAGGGAGCTCAGGGAAGACGGCAGGGGCGGATTAGGAGTCTATGACGGGGAGGGCAACCGCCTTTTCGGCGCGGTGCAGGCCTATGCGGTTGACTCTGTGGGACGTCGGGCGGAGGTCCAGGGCGGACTTACAGTCAAAGGCCGGGACTACGTACACACGCTAGTATTGGACGAGGACTACTTGGAAGATGTGGTGTATCCCGTCTCTGTTGTTCAGGCCTGGGATGTCGGGGTTGCGGTGCCTTCGCTCGTGGGTGACGCGACCGAGGACGGGATGCACTCTAACACCTCGTCAATCATACTCGGATCAGTCGGCGATGACGTCTTCCGCGGCTACGCCGACTTCAACGTCGGAGCGTTGGAGGATTGGATGACATTGACCGGTTTGAAGCTGTCATTCAACGTTGAGAGTCCGCTGTCAGGTTGTGATAACTGCTCTTGCGTCGTCAATCACATGGGTGGTTCGGCGGCTGGTTACCTGTCCACGGGCGGGGGGGACATACACTGGGACATAGGCAACGGAACATCATACGGCAGCGAACCCACATGCGACGTGGCTGGCGCGAAGGAGGTCGACCTCGGCTTCAGAGGCGAGCGCGCGCTGTCTGAGAGCATGGGTTCGGGATTGTTCACCGTTGGCATCGTGTCATCCGCAGAATATGTTGAAGGCGGGGGCGGAGTCCTCACCTCAACGGACGGGTCAAGGGGCGAAGGGCTGAGGCTTTCAGTCCAGTGGACGAGGGGCACCACGACCACCCTCCCTTACCTGTACCTGGATGACATCTCAGATATGCAGTCCAGCAGGCGGTGCGCCTACGATGAGGGTGGCAGAAGGTACCACTGTACTTCGAGGGATATCATCGTGAACGGGACGGTCGATCTACTGGCGGTTGGGGAGAACAGCAGCCGGAACGCTGACTTCAAAGCGGACGGTAATTTCACAATAGTCGAGGGCGGAGCATTGCGGTTGGCTGGCAGGAACCTATCATGGGCTGGCAGCCACGGGATAGGGCAGCCGGACGGCGGAGACCTCACAGTCGAGGCGGGGGAGATAACAGTAGATGGGCTGTTGGACGTGAGCGGCGGCTCATACTCTTCGAAGACTTACAGCATGAATGCAGGCGACTCAGGTTCCATAACCTTGAGGGCTTCCGGGCATGTGACGGTCCTTGGCTCTATCGTAGGCGTCGGAGGTGACGTGGACGTTGAGAACTTCGAGGGCGACTTCGGGGGGAGGGGCGGTACTGTGGAGGTCATGTCAGGGAATTCAAACGTTTACTTGGGTGATGTGAGGTTGGATGCTGGCGTCTCCAACAACCAGCCCGGCCTTGATGGGGGCTCCCTCGGGGTGGAGGCCTCTGGCAGCGTCATCATCTCAAGGTTCTCGGCGGCTGGCAGCCTCTCCCAGTATGACAGCGGCGGCGATGCTGGCAGCCTATCTGTGAGGTCTGTCAATGACATAGAAGTCGGTTGTGTGAACGTGTCGGGCGGTTTTGGCGGGCTCGGAGGCGGAGGAGCGGGGGGGCTCGTGTCCTTGGAGTCTGACTTCGGGGACATAAGGCTGACCTGCGACTTCCATGGTGTTTCAGGCGGGTCTAACACCGGCTTCACCGGCCGCGCCGCGAATCTCACTTTCATGGCGCTCGGAGGTGACGTGGACTTGGACAACATAACGTTCTACCTCTACGGCGGGTCTGACGTCGGCGAGGGCGAAGGCGGTGACGGTGGATCTCTCACACTCTACGCTGCCGATGCGCTTTTGGGCTATGGTCTCAACCTCTCTGGTGGTTCTTCGGCGGGGGGGACCGGCGGCGACGGCGGAAGGGCGAGGGTCGAGTACTGCTGGGATCATAGGAGCGCATCCTACGAGGATGTCAGAGGGGGTCCGGGGCCGTTGTATGATGGTGTTAACGGTTCCGTGACTTTGGTGTCTCAGCCCAGCTGGTGCACGGTCGCGTCCATCACCACCACGACTACGACGTTGCCGGAGCCCATCACGGTTTCGTTGAGGGACCGGGGTAGGATGGCTGAGATGGGCTTGAAGTTCACTGACCGGGATGGCAATGAGCTGGCGGGCTTGCCAGGGGACAGGAAGGTCCAGATCAGGGATAACGCCGGTAAGAGGATAATGGAGTTCACAGTGACGGGCGAGTTCAACCTCACATCCTTGGTGGCGACCACCTTGGACGACCGGGTCTTTGTGGACTTCGAGAGGTCAACGGGCGTGGAATTGGAGCATTCCATCTTCATAGACGCGAGCGGCAAGCGGGGGGCGTATATCTGCCCGAACGCGGAGAGGATTAACGAGGTCTACTATGGCTGTCCGGGCATGGTGGTCTTCTACCACATCGAGTGCATTCAGGGGTCTGCCAAGCAGGGCCTGACATGCGACGTTCACAAGGGCGATTACAGGATAAGCGGATTAACATGAGTTCAATGGCGAAGTTATTGCACGGGAGGAAGGGCAGGCTGGCGTTGAGAGGTTCAGCCTACACGCTGATGTTCCTGGTATTGGTTGCGTCAGTCTACTTCACTCCTGAAGCAAGCTCCCAGGGTGGCGGTCCCCTGCCTCCTGGCTCCGGGTTCGGCGGGGGTTGGAGCATGGACACTTCGATAACCCAGTCGAACGCGAGCTTCTTCGGGGAGCGGCTTACCGTCAATTCGGGCCATAGGATATCGTTCGTCGACGACGTCAACCGCGACGGCTATGACGACATGATAATCGGCGCCTACAACGCCTACGGCGACCCCGTCGGTTCTAAGAGGGGCGAGGTCTATCTTGTCCTGGGCAGCTGGGAGTGGCAGATGGACACGAACCTCAGCGACGTCAACGCCAGCTATGTCGGGGAGGCCGACGATGATTATGCGGGGTTTGCTCTCTCCTTTGCGGGGGACGTGAACGCAGACGGATTCGCGGACTTCCTGATAGGCGCCTATGGAAACGACGATCCTGAGGATACCGGCGGTCAGAGCTACCTTATACTGGGCCGTGCTGAGGGTTGGAGCATGGACTCTGTTCTGACGTCCGCCAATGCGAGCTTCTTCGGGGAGCGGTCATACCAACGCTCAGGCCATGGAGTGGCAGGGGTCGGGGATGTGAACGGCGACGGCTTCGACGACTTCATAGTGTCGGCGTCATACGACAGCGAACACGGGACCAACATAGGACAGGTGTACCTTATAATGGGCAGACCCGAGGGTTGGAGCATGGACACTAACCTGAGCGAATCGAATGCGAGCTTCTTTGGCGAAGCTAACTCCGACTATGCGGGACATCATCTTTCATTGGCGGGAGTTGGTGACGTGAACTCTGATGGCTTCGACGACTTCCTCATAGGATCAGTATACAACGACGAATTCGGGCCTAACACAGGACAGTCGTACCTCATCCTTGGGAGGCAGTTCGGGTGGGCTATGGACACGAACCTGAGCATGTCCAACGCCAGCTATTACGGCGAAGCGACAGAAGACTACTCCTGTGTCACAGCTTCCGGTGCGGGAGACCTGAACGCCGACGGCACATTGGACTTCCTGGTGGGCGCATACTATAACAACGAAAACGGAGAGTATTCCGGCCAGTCTTATGCGCTGTTCGGAGACAGCGGAGCCTGGACCCTGGACAACAATCTGAGCAAGTCCAATGCCAGCTTCAGGGGGGAGCGGCAGCAGAGCTATTCTGGCTGGCATCTCTCGGCCGTCGACGACGTGAACGGCGATGGCTTCGACGACTTCATGGTCGGAGCGTACCTGGACCTCGAACACGGATCTGACTCCGGCCAATCGTATATGCTCTTCGGCAAGAGCCGGGATTGGAATATGGACACAGGCCTCGGCGATTCCAACGCCAGCTTCTACGGGACAGAAACAAGCCCACATGGCGGCTCCTACTCCGGTTACGCGCTCACGGGCGTGGGGGACATGAACGCGGACGGGTTCTTCGACTTCTCCATCGGAGCCTACAGGGAGAGCGAGCACGAGCCCCTATCCGGCCAGACTTACCTTTTCTACGGGGACAACAGCAGCTACGTGCCGATGACCATAACCTCCGTGTTGTTGGGGAATGAGAGCGATTACAGGCCGGCGGGGAACTATGTCATCGTCCCAGGATATGACAGCAGATTATACGTGAACGTGACCGCGACCGGCGGCAACGCGAACTTCCGGGATGTGGTGCGGGTGTGGGTTAACAGCAGCTCCGCGTCTAAGCCCATCAAGCTCATGTGCGTGGAGACCGGATTGGACACCAACGAATACCACGGGGTCTTCAGCGTCCGCAAGGGAGCCAGCATACAGCGGTTCCGGAAGGTCCAGGTCGCGAACATGACCAACATAACCGTGGCGGGAGTATACGCGGAGGACGTAAATGACGAGATACGGGTGTTCTACGGTTTGGAGAATACTAATCCCGTATTCGGCTACTACATGTACCAGCCTAATGAGACGTTCTCCAACGACACCTACATAAGCTCACCCACCGGCGCGGACACCAACTACGGGAACAAGGAGGAACTGAAGGTCGGAAGATATGATTCGAGCAACATCTACCGGAGCCTGCTCCGCTTCGACATATCCCTGATACCCCCCGAGGCCAACGTCACACGTTCGATACTCAGCCTATACCTGTACAACGCCACGTACAGCATAGACGACCGCCCCTACAACCTCACAGGCTCATGGCTGGAGTCCCAGGTAACCTGGAACAACCGGCAGACGGGCACGGCATGGGGTAGCGCAGGCGGAGACTACGTCTGATAACCTGCTTTTATACTGTTTATGTATATAGTAGAACATGACAGACCATCACCCTCATAGGCAGATGAGGATACCCATAATCCTGATATTGACCCTTGCGGTGATAATACTATCCGCTCTACTTATGGTGTCCTGGAACCGGCAGAATGTCCAGTGCACGGTACCCAGCAACCTGAAGGTACAATACGACCAGCCTAGAGTCTCGCAGTTGGACGGGACTTACTGGGCGTGCAGCACCTGGGTTTGCAACCGGCTGATGACACCCGCCGAGTGGATTAACAGGTACTGTTTCGTGCAGGAACAGGATACCGTATGCGGCATCCGGGACCAGGCAGGCAACAACTACGTTGTGCCCTTGAACCAGCTGAACGTCTCCGCCATCCAGGAGTGCGCAGAGTTCCTCTGCCTCCAGGAATCCCTGGTAAGGAACGCCTCCCACATACTCCCAGCACCCTGAAAGCCAACCTCTTTTATTCCTGGAAAGCCAAATAACCTATAATATATATTCTACTACTAGGTTGTAGGCCATGGATGAGGGGATAACACTTAAAATAACCTTGAAACAGGTATTACTGGTTTCCATCCTCGGTGTTTTTCTATTGGCTCCCGTCATCTCACAGCAGGACACGCCAGGCCTCCGGGAGGAGGATGGCTTGAATCATGTGTGGTTGAAGTACCGGCTAGGGCCGGGAGTCCGCAGGAACACATTGGTTGAAGACACTGGATATTCCCTCACATATAATGCGCGGCCGTTGATGAAGCCGTTGGTTGTGAATGAGGGCGGGCATCGGGTGGACTTGATGATCGTTAACAAGCCACCCTTTGTGGATGATGAGAAGGGCTGGTTCAACCTGTCCGAGCCCAGCGCCGAGGTCGCGTGGGCTGCGTTGACGTTGAACCTCAGCTACAACAACGCCACCATAATCTTCGAAAGAACACTCGACTTCACCAACACCTCGGTGTTCAACATCACACGGGACGTTAACCTCAGCTACAACTGGGTGGAGATAGACACGGCCACGCTGAAGCCGCTCAACAGGCACGCGAAGATAATACTCTCCAACCTCACATTCAACGCCGTGAAGATAGAGAAGAACTACGCCCACTGCACAGACTGCACCGTACTCAGCTACCAAGGGGGCAGGGCGGTGTTCAAGGTCGTGCCCACGCTCCTCAACTACCGGGCGGTGGAGCTCGCAGGATGGATAAACTGGGACCTCATAGACCTAACGAGCGCGTGGATAGGCAGCACAGACAACAACCTGGGCGTCATACTGGTCGGCGAAGAAGGAGAGGACGGCACCCTAAGGCAGTACTACAGCTCCAACGACACCACATACGGGTACTACCCGAAATTGGAGGTCAACTACACCCTCCGCGACCAGACCTTCTACAACAACGAGACCCTCACCGACGTCTGGGACCTGGACAACTACTTCCACGACCCAGAGGGCATGACCCTCTCCTATACGCAGTCAAGCGACCACCCCAACATACAGGTGACCATCGGCGGCGACAACACCGTTGACATACAGGCGATAGACAACTTCGCAGGAACCCAGTATGTGGTGTTCACAGCCGACGACGGGCTTTCAGGAGTGGCCACAAGCAACAACGTCACACTCACGGTATTGAACGGGATAACGACCACCACGACCACTCTGGCAAACTACGATCCCATCGTGTTCGAGGTGAAGGGCCCCGACCCGGTCGCGTTGTTTGTGGGCACAGTCAAGAACGTCTCCTACAACGCCTCAATATTCGACGAGGACGGATGCGCCGAGATAGAGGCCGCACAGGGCATATTCTGGGACACTACCACAGCAGTCCACTCAGACACTGCCGACGACAACGAACTATACAAGAACACCAGCTGCGACATCTCATGCACAGGCGACGACGGCATAGTCAAGTGCGGGTTCAACCTGAAATACTACGCGCAGCCGTCGGCCGTCTGGGCGATCAACATATCCGTCCGCGACGACGACAACAAGTGGGCCCACAACACCACCACAGACGTGGAAGTCCAGGACCTGGTGGGCGTCAACGCCGTAGAAGGCTCCATAGACTTCAGCGCCACCGAAGGCGGCAGCATAGACCTGGGCCAATCCAGCTCGGACGACACCGTGCTGACGGTGCAGAACTACGGCAACGTCATACTGGACATGCTAGCTTCTGGCTCGGACCTAGCATGCGGCGTCGGCAGCATAGGAGTCAACAACGTAAAGTATGACTCACAGTCCGGCCAGGCCATAGGCAGCATGTGCCAGCTCACAGACGACACAGCAGACACATGCCCCGCGTTGGAGGCCAGCTACGACCTGGCCAAGACCATATCCGACACGCCCCAGGAGGACCTCATATACTGGAAGATACAGATACCCGCCTCCGGTGTCGGCGGCTCCTGCTCGGGCACGGTGACCATAACAGGTGAGAAATCATGATGAAGAGAGTAATGACCGTGCTGGTGGTGTTGGCTGCTATGGCATGCACTGCCAGCGCAGTCACCCTCGGAGCCAGCCCCGCCGAAATATCCTTCATGAACGCGACCAGGGGTAGCAGGCTATCCACATACCTCACACTCAGCACGTTGGACAACGACCTCGACTGCAGCATGGAAGCCACCGGCCAGGTCAAAGAATGGACATACCTGGGCGAGCCGTCGTTCACCATGGACCGGGGCCAGCGGACCGTCCCCGTGAGGTTCAACATACCTGAGGCAACCCCCAACGGCATATACACGGGCAGGATACTCATCACAGCCTCTCCCAAAAAAGCCGGAGTGAAAGGCACCGGCGCGGTGGTCGGAGCCGGTGTATCCGTGAAGGTCACCGTTGCGGTAGGGGGTTCGGAGAGCCTATGGTATAGGGTCATGCGGGTGAACGTCCACAACACCAACGAAGGACAGCCCATAAAGGTCCGGCTGACATTGAAGAACAGTGCAGCCCAGACGATAACGCCCAAGATAGTGCTCAAATCCCTGGACCACGACAGGAAGAACGTCTTCACAGCCTCCACATTCTCTGACCGCAGGGTCGAGGGACTCTCAAGGAAGACCATCGACCTGACCCTCCCATCCGGCTCGATGCCGCCCGACCTTTACTGGATGAGCCTCAAAGTCGAAGTGGACGGGGAGAGCATATGGGACAGCAACGAAGCATTCTATGTGCTGCCCGAGAACAGGTCCGAGTTCGAGACGGTGAAGGTCGTTGGCTCCCTGGACTCGGCGAGGATAGAGAACGCCAACCTCACAGTCGGCGAGCAGCTCATAGTCCGAACGACATTCAGCAACAAGGGCGAAGTCCCCCTGGCAGCCAAGATGCATGTCGACTTCATGAAAGACGGGAAGCTGGTGAAGTCCCTGGAGACCCCGAACGAATACTATGAGGTCGGCGGCTCAGGGGATTTCGCCGTAGAATACCAGCCGCCAGAACCGGGAGACTACACTGCGAGGATATGGGTGGAGTACGCGGGCATGAGAACCGCAGTAAGGGAGGCCAAGGTGAAAGTCTGGCACTACGTGCCCCTGCTGTTCAGGCTCGACCTAAACTTCTACCTGATAGCGCTACCCGTAGTCGCCATAATAGTACTATGGATAATACTATACTATAGGAAGTACAATGTGCGAGATGAATAAAACGATATTAACTATAAAGACCAAGACTTAACACGATGAGATCAAGGCTCCTAACCCTGGTGGTGGCTCTGTTCATGTTCTCCAGCACAGCTTCTGCGGTCGCCATAGGCGCGGGACCATCCACGATAGACTTCGGGAAGATGGTGAAGGGCGGGTACGCTGAGAAGGAGATAACCGTGAGCACGAGCGGCGAGGAGGACCTCACCTGCACCATCGAATTCACGGGCGACATGGCGGAGTGGATGAGCATCGAAGGCGAGGACGACATGAAATTCGACCTCCCATCGGACAGCAGGTACAAGCTGAACGCGATAGTGCGACCCCCACCGAACGTCCCCAACGGAAGGTACGGGGGTGCCATATACATCAAGGCCGCTCCCACAAGCTCCATGCAGGACGGAACAGGACTTGTCGTAGGGGCAGGCGTGAAGATACAGGTGGGCGTCGAGATAACCGGAAAGGAGGACATAGGGTTGATTGTTGAGTCCGTCCGCGTGGAAGACACGGAAGTGGAGTACCCGATAAAGGTCCTCGTCGACATCAGGAACTCTGGCAACGTCCAGCTCAAGCCGAAGTTCAAAGTCGACATAAAGGACCAGGCAGCCAAGGTGCTGGTCTCTGGAGAATACGACCGGTCCGAGATCCTGCCCACCAGAAGGGAGAACATAGAATTCACACTATCCTCGGAGGACTTTGACGCAGGAAAGTACAACGCCGAAGTCAGCATATACGCCCGGGACAAGCTAATGCACAACCAGGTCGTGGCGTTCAACATGCTCCCTGAGGGATCATGGAGCATAAGCGGAGAGCTAGGAGAGATAACGCTGTTGCCCGAGTCCTCAAAGCCCGGGGAGCTGGTGAAAGTAGTCTCCGAATTCAAGAACAGCGGCGAAACCAAGGTCGCCGCGAAATTCAAGGGCGAGGCCATGCTAGACAACAAGATCGCAGGCTCCCTGGAGAGCGATGAGCTGACCGTGGCGCCAGGCAAGTCCGTACAGTTGGAATCATATTATACGGCCCAAAACCCGGGCAACTACGTGATACGCGGATACGTCCTATATGAGGGCGAGAAGACAGAGACAAAAGGCGTGGTTTTGGTCGTTGAAGGAGGAGGTTCAGCCCAGAACTACCTCATATACGTTGTCGCAGCGGTTCTATTGTTGGTTGTAGTTGGAGTCTACAAGTTTGTCAAAGGAGGAGACGACGAATATGGTGGCGGCTACTATGACGGAGGCTACCAATACCCGAATGATGGATCCGGCTACCCTGAAGGCCGACAGTAGGCTCGGCCAAGGATATAATGCTATGGACTCGAAGCCCCCAGGATGCTTGGATGTACGGTATGCGGTTGCGGTGGCCGTGCTCGGTTTTCTGCTGGCATACGCATCCATATCGACTCCCGTCGAGGCAGCAGGGTCTTCTGTAGTGCTTACAGTGGGCATCCTGGATACCAGGCCTAACGTCACAGACATCCAATGCTGTTTCAAGGACTCCGACTCCAGCACATGGGGCGACTGCGGGATAAACCATGAGTATTCCATGACCGGCGGCGAGTCCTATGACCTGATGTGCAACTTCACGGTATTCGACGGTAATGGCTGGCAGGACATGATAGACGGGTGGGTGAACGTCACCTGGCACCACTCCTCGGTGGGCTGGGATTCCCCCCCAACGCTCGACACATCCTACGTCAACCAGTCCTGCAGGAACGTCACAGGCTCTGAGGGCGGCACTGACGTGGTTTGGGAGTGCCAGATCCAGCGGATACGGTATTGGGCTGACGCGGGAGAGTGGAATCTTGTCGTCAACCTCTCGGACGGGGAGAACATAGGGAACCCGGGCCTGGGAACGGTCACATTGGAGAATGTTACCTCCATATGGCAGTCTTCAGCCATAAACTTCGGGGCCATGCAGCCGGGGGCGACAGGCTCCCAGTACCAGTCAGGCACCGTCAACGTGAACGCCACCACCAACAACACGGGCAACACAGCCCTAGACCTTCAGGTGGACGGGGTCGCATCGACGGTAGACTGCACCATAGGGTCAATACCCATCGGAAATGTCGAATATGACGTATTAAAGGGCAGATCCATGGATCTGGCATGCGGTCAGCTTACGTCCTCCGGGGAATGGGATGTGGACTGCGATAACGTTGCTCTGGAGGACTGCTCAGGGACCTGCCCGAACACGGAGAAGATAACATATACTTACTGGGGTATCACAATACCCGGCAGCGGGATAGGGGGCGTATGCTCAAGGACTATAATATTCTCGGCAGTGCAGGCTTATCCTTAATAGTATCCTACCTGCCATTTTTATACTGGACAAACCAATAGTTAAACAATATCATCAATGGCCTGAATTATCATGTTTTTGGTTCGATGTGGTGAGTTGGATAAATCTAAATGGTGTTAGATATGGCGAAAGACGGAAGATCTAAGGTTGTGGTTTTGGCGTTTGTTGTTGGATTATGTGCTGTTGCTATCCTGATCGGCTCTGAAGTGAAGGAAGTGGATGCCGTGTCAGTCACATACCAGGTTTCAGTGTCAGGGGCCCGGCCCAGCATAAGCGCTGTCAGGTGCTGCTTCAAGGAGTCTGACGTAGGCGCATGGGCTGACGGCGACTGCCACACAACCGGGGAATCATATACGCCCCCCTCTGCCGAATACTATGATGTGATGTGCAATTTCACGGTTTCTGACAGCAACGGCTGGCAGGACATGACAGACGGATGGGTCAACGCAACCTGGCACCACACGAATGTCAACTGGGACACTGACTGGGACTTCGACACATCATACGGCAATGGGTCATGCAAGAACGTCACAGACCTTAAGGGCGGCGAGGACATAGTCTTCGAATGCCAGTTCCAGAACATCCGGTACTGGGCCAACGGCGGAGGATGGAAGCTGCTGGTCAACTCATCGGACGGGTCAGACCTGGGAACGCCCTCGTCGACGAGCTTCACCGTAACCAACTCGACCTCCATATGGCAGACGGCCACCATCGACTTCGGGTCCATGGCGGTCGGAGAGACCGGTTCCGCGGGGAACACCGGGAACGCTGACGTGGATGCGAAGACCAACAACACGGGCAACACGGTCATAGACCTGGAGGTGAACGCCGGTGCGGCGACGATGGACTGCACCATCAACAGCATAGGAGTGCGGAACATATCCTATGACGAGACGGACGACACGGCAATCGGAAGCGCCTGCGGGACACTGGAGGAGGCTGCAGACTGGGACTGTGCCGCAATCAACCTAAACGACTGCGAGGACGGATGCGCGGGCGCAACGGCATTGGACTACACCTACTGGGGGATAAGGATACCCTCGGGTGTAGGTGGCTCGTGCACGCTCTCGGTGACGTTTACGGGGACGCAAGCAACACCCTAAATAGGAGGATAAAATGAAAGAGAAGATAACACTAACGGTCTTGGTGGCGGCTGTATTCATGGTATTGGCAGGGACAGCATCAGCGGTGACCATAGGCGCAGGACCATCTACCATAGACTTCGGGAAGATGGTGAAGGGGGGCTACGCAGAGAGGGTCATAACCGTGAGCACCAGCGGCGACGAAGACCTCACCTGCACCATCGAGCTCACGGGAGACATCGCAGACTGGATGAGCACAGACCAGGGGGACGTTTTCGAGCTTCCCGCAGACAGCAGGCAGAAGGTGCTGGCCATGGTGGAGCCGCCTGAAGACTCCGAGAACGGCAGATACAGCGGAGCCATATACATAAAGGCCGCGCCAACCAGCGAACTGTCGGGTGGGACGGGCCTAATAGTCGGAGCCGGGGTCAAGATAAAGGTGGGCCTTGAGATAACGGACGAGGAGACCGTCTCCTACAAGCTGTCGGGCGCGTCCGTGTCGGACACCGAGATCGGATACCCGATAAAGTTCACGGCTAACGTCATGAACAACGGTAACGTGGAGGCCAAACCCCAGATAGACATAAGGATAATGGACCAGGCAGGCGCTGAGGTGAAGACACACACCCAGGCCGGGTCGGATATACTCCCCACGGTAACCGAGGACGTAGTCGTTGAAGTCCCGTCGGACGACCTACAGGAAGGCTTCTACCGGGCCAAGGTCATGGTAGGCGATGAAGAGCAGGAGGTGAAGTTCAACATACTACAGCCGGGCACCCTCGCGGTGAAGGGAGTGCTCAAGTCCCTCTCAGTGAACAAGATGTGGGTAGAGGCCGGGGAGTCGGTGAAGATAGCCGCTGAAGTGGAGAACACCGGCAAGGTACTGATAGAGAATGCCAAGTTGACAGCTGAAGTTTACATGATAGACGATAGATACGAGACGGAGAACCTCGTGAAGCCCGTTGAGGGCGCTGAGACATTGGACGTCCCAGTGGGGCAGACGGTCGAATTGGTGGCGTACTTCACGCCTCCGAAGGCCGGTAGGTACAAGATATACGGGGCTGTCTCATACGAGGACAAGAAGACCAAGCCCAAGTCGACCATATTGAACGTCCTGCAGGCGCCGAAGGACTACACACTCTACATAGTGGGTGCTGTGGTCGTCGTGCTTGTGGCGCTGTTCTGGCTGACTAGGCGCGGTGAAGACGGTAGGACACGCAGGTTCAAGAGGATCTGGGGCGACTACCTGCAGATTAAATAGGGGGTTGAGAAAAATGGCAGAATTGATAAATACCGGGATACCTGGCGTGGACGAGATGTGCGGAGGGGGAATCCCCGAGTCTGCGGTCGTGATCGTGTCGGGCTCCCCCGGGATTGGTAAGAGCAACTTTGCAATGCAATACCTCTACAACGGGGTTGAGAAATACAACGAGCCGGGCATATACCTCACGGTTGAGGACGTGCCAGAGAAGGTCAGGGCCTATGCCGCAGCGTTCGGCTGGGACCTGGAGAAATACGAGAAGGAGAACAAGCTTGCGATAGTGGCTCAACCCATATTCGGAGAGGAAGAGGAAAAGAAAGGCAAGAAGAAGGAAGACGCGGGAGAGACCCTTGGAGAGGCGATAGAGCGTATCGGCGCCAAGAGGATAGTGTTGGACTCCGTTACCCTGTTCAAGTACCTGTTCAAGGATGACATGTCCCGGAGGGTTAACCTGCTGAACTTCATAAAGCAGGTGAAGGACTCCGGCTGCACCACCATGATGGTTGCCGAGCAGCACGAGAGCACCGGGGACATCACCTACCTGGACGAGCACTTCCTCGCAGACGGCCTCATACTGCTCTTCTGGAGCAGGCACAAGGAGAAGAACGAGCGTTGCTTCAGGGTCGTCAAGCTCAGAGGCCAGAAGATAAACCCTGACATCAGGCCCATGGAGATAACCGAAAAGGGCATAATGGTCTACCCGACCCAGGTGCCGTTGTCCCTGGCTGAGAAGTAAAATCCTGCTTCTCACCACTTTTTCTACTTATTTCATCTTTTAATCGAGGATACATATTATCATTGTAATGCCCGATACCGAAGAAAAATCGGATATAGACCTTATACCGACCGCAGACATTGCCCTCAAGAGCGAGAGTCAGATCATAGTCCTGGTGATGCCGGAGGAAGAATACATCGAGCGCCTTATGACCGTTGTCAGTGACCTGTCAACCCTAGACCATGGTAAGATATGCTATGTCTCACTAAACAGGCCATATGAGTCTTTGAAGAGGATACTCGACAGGGTCGGCATCGACTCTAGCAACTTCTTCTTCATAGATGCGATAACAAAGACCGCTAAGATACCTGACAAGAGCGATAACTGCGAGTACATATCCTCTCCCGGGGCGCTGACCGAATTGAGCGTTGCCATCTCCAACTCTATGGAGCACAGGGACTTCAAGTTCATAGTGTTCGATTCGCTGTCAACGCTCCTGGTGTACGAGTCAGACACTACGATAGCCAAGTTCGTGCATTTCCTGATGGCGAAGGTCCGGGTCGCTGAATGCAGCGCAGTGTTCACCTGCCTGAAGCAGGATGCCAGCTCAATACTGGTGAAGGACATCAACATGTTCGCTGACAAGGTGATAGACTTAGAGAGGTGGAATATCAGGAAGGGTTGAAAGATGGGATCAGACAGTATCACAGAGGCTTGCGGGAGGCTTGATTCACTGGACAGCCTGCTCATAACCTCTGACATAGGGCGTATACATGACAGCATAGTCCAGGTCTCACAGAATCTCCTGTCAAAGGGATGGTATGGCATATACTTGAGCCTGAACCGTCCTCACCGGACCATACAGGCTCTCTTGGAGGATAGGGGCCTGGATGTGGAGAGGATGTACTTCATAGACTGTGTCACTGCTCTCGCCAGGGAGGCATATTCGCCTGCAGGCATTGGGCCAATGGAGCAGGGCCTGGCTGCTGCAGCACCGGCAGCACCCACCACCACTCTGGATAGGGTCATATATGCGTCCGGACCTTATGACCTCTCAGATGAAGGGACTGTGCCAGCAGCTGTTAACAGGTTCGTCAACTCGATACCTCATGAAAAGTTCATAATAGTAGACACGATGCGCACGCTGTTCATCTATAACACACCCGACATAGCGTCCTCTTTCCTCCATAACCTGCTTGAACTCACGAATACTCATGATCTGAAGGTCGTGGCATTGACACGGAAGGGTGATGAGGTCTTCCAGGGCTTGGTCTCAAAGGCTTTCGACGAGATCCTGGAGATTTGAAAACCAGTTCATTCCTCCTTATTCTCCCTTAAAAGCCTCATTTTCGTTTTTTCCATCTCACTCTCCCCAATCATCCCCCTGTCTTTCCTCACATTTTTTTGTGAGGATTTTTTCCCCACACAATTAGTATATAAAAATAGATATTTTTTAATAATTATTTTATATTTTAATAATTAAAAAATAACTATTAAAATAGTTATATTTTATTATCTAATTATGGCGAAAAAAAAATTTACATGAAGCCGGAACAAATAACGAATTTTTTTATCCCTTGTATCTTGAACGGCATTTCTGGTGCATCTTCCGTTCGTTCACAACGACGAGATCGTCATCGATAGGGCCTCTGCAGACGGCACATTTGGGATCTAAAACGGCATTTAAAGCCTCAATGCAGGTTGGCTTATCGTATGTTGTCGCAGTACCCTTCTGGATGGCCTCAAGGACCTTTTTAAGCCTTTCTATGTCCTTTTCCGTTAGTTCCATGGTATTCTATGGTAATTCTGGCTTAAATTTGTGTCCTGGGATATATCCACTAGAGTGTATGCTTTGAGTCTGTGGCTTTTGTCCTGCTTCCACGCTTCAGACCCTCCTATTGTATATCAATATGGTGTGGAGTAATCTATGTTGATGGTGGGGGCATGGGTAAATGACATAGATAGGGCAATTTCGAACCACTTGAAACGCAGTATTTTGGATATATTCGGTCTATATGTACATATTTTTGCAGATTTGGCATATATTGAAAACGTCCACCCCCATATACTCTCAATATGTTAACTCGACCATATACTTTGACCTATCAAATCGGTATATTCTGGTCTTTTGGGGTAGTCCTGGGAGTGCATTTTATCTGATATGGCTGATTTTTAATAATATAATAAATATTTAGATATTATAATAATATTCCTATTATTATATTAAATATGTTATGCTCCTCCAATAATCGGTTCTAGGCTTTTAATTCGTGCATATTTCACAGGTAAAAATATTTAAATATGCATATATGTTTTTTAGAAAATGCAAATGAAAATAAAATCTGGTTTTGATTCTAGAAAAGTATAAAATATCTTGAAAATAATTAAAATAATTATGAAAATCATTCAAATAATTTATATCATCGAGATTTTAAGCTTTCAGGGACCAGAGCTGGGTTACTTTAACGAAAAAAAATTTTACAAAATTCGAAGAACTTTTGCGAAATAATTTTTTTCAGAATGAAATATATTGTGTAAAATATATTGTATAAAATTTATATAATTAAATTATGAAAAAATAATATATCTATCAAAATATATATATTAAATTTATATTTTTTTTGGTAAAAATTTTTTTCGGTGAAATATCTCACACAAAAAAATGTGAGAGTTATTTCTGGCCTGTGGGTCGGGGGCGGGAGGCGAGATATTCCCCTGCGACCGCCTGACCATAGAAATACAGGTCCATGTTCTTCTGGGCAGTCTCCTCATGGAGCCGCCTTACAAGCTCATCCTGCCTATGCCCTGGAAGCCTCTCGCTGAGGAACTCCACCATGGGCTTCACAATCTGATAATCCCCGGATACATCCATGTTAAAAACCGGATCACGCCTCTCCTCAGGCGTGAAATAAACTGGTGCAAGATGCCGGAAGGCGATGCACAGCTTCTCAACTCCATGGGAGTACTCATCATACTCGAATTCATGCTCGGAATCCAATACCCTCCTCAAAAGCTTCCCATATGTGAGCTTTTCCCCTCCCCGAGAACTCTTGACATAGGAGCTCTCATGTGTGTCACGTATCCCCGCCTCTACCAATCCCAGGTCATACAGCCCAAGCGGGTCCGGCACCACCTCAGTACGGCTCCTAACGGAGGCTACATGGGCTTTCCTGCCGAGGATGGACTCGATACGGCCTATAGTCCGACCCTTGAACACATTGTCGACTATGTAGACCTCCTCCCCCGGTCTAACCCTTGAATTGATCTGTGACCTAAGACTATCCATCTTCACAGCCTCCATCGAGTCAGAGGCAAATGGGGTGGCCAACATCGTGGTTCTAGCGTTCGGAGCGATAATGCTCAACGCACCCCTCATGAAAAGCCCGATATTGCCCATGCCCTCCAATGGGAATATGAAATGCATGTTACTCCCATCTCCCCCTTTGAGCCAGTTCTCGTCAATCCTCCTCAAGGCCTCCACAAGATCTGCATCGGCTCTGCCGAGCGCTCTGTTCACGTCAGAAGGCTCAAGACCTGAGAGCTCCCTATACTCCTCCACACTCCCCGGCCCTGGCTTGCCCTTCCACGTGGTGCTGACCATGGTTAAATTTAGGCTTTAATAGCTAATAGTCATTGATGGACGGGAGGTCAGCACGATTGCTCGAGTTCCTGCAGAGGTACGCGGGCACGTCAGCTCATCTGCTGTTGAAGAACCAGCTCCAGAAGGCGGCCATCCAAGACGTCAACGACGCCTCCGACATCGAGCTGATGAACCTCACAGAGTCCATCGTGAGGGATATCCTACGCCCCATCCTCAGCAGGGGGAGGCTGCGTCTCGCCAGGTCCGAGCTCATGGGAGTACTGGGACTTAAGCCAGCATATGCGGGGATACCCCAGGAGATAGATGGTGTGAGAGTCCTGCCCGAGAAGATACTGGAGATGACCGAAGACCACTACAACAGCGCCACCGAATTCGTCCTAAAGCAGGAGATGAACAGGTACAACATCCCAGACCTGATGGAAACCGACTCGCCGACAAGGATAAGGCTCATAGAAGCCTTCGTCGACTACCATTTCGGCCCCACTGGAAAGGCCATAATAGACCGGAGGATAGAGGAACTGAGGCTTAAGGACATAGAGAACGCGCCGCAGTACAACAAGTTAATGCTGATGGAGTTCATACTCCAGGACATGCTCCTATTCTACATAAAGCCCCTGAAGGGCAAGCTGCTCAGGTCCGAGCTGGTGTCACTGATCGGCGTCGACCTGGAGCTAGCCCAAGGGCCAGTCCCTGAACAGGAAAGGGCGCAGAGGCAGGTCCAGACGGCAAGGGAGAACCTGACGATTCGCAGGTCCAACGCCAAGAGGAACGAGGTCGTGGACCTCCTCGTCTTCCTGGCCAAACGGGAGTTCAGCAGGAACGGCATACTCGATGTTAAAAATGTGCCTTTGAACGTTAGGGTCAGGATACTCGCTGCGGTGATGGTCATGATGTTCGGGAACATGACCAAATACGTGCTCTCAAGGCTGGAGACGAAAGACGAGAGGATGCTCTCGAAGTTCCTGGTACTGTACGTGAAGAACTACCTTAAGCAGTTCATGCTCGCCGAAGACGCTGAAAAGGTCAAAGAGCACATGAGATCGCTCTTCCAGCTGCCCGAATGAGAACAGCAGAAGAGCTCATGGCATCTTCTCGGCCAGGAGCCTAATCACAGGCTCCGCAACCAGCAGGTCATATGATGTGACTATCCCCACGGTCTTGCCCTTGTCCACGGCCACAAGCTTCTTTATGCGCTTGTCGCGCATGAGCCTGGCAGCAGCCTCTATCTCGGACTCGGCGTGTATCGTATGGACTGGCGCCGACATCAACTCCGGCGCCCGCACCTTCTTCGGGTCCAGGGAGGCGGACACGACCTTCTCCACAAGGTCGTGTTGTGTGACGATGCCCAAGATCCTCCCCTCATCTAGTATCACCACGGAGGAGATGAAGTTCTCCCGCATCTGTGTGGCCAGCTGCTGGGCCGTAGACTCAGCGGAACCGAATATTATCCTCCTGGTCATCACGTCAGAAACCTTTATCCCCATCCCTACAGCCTCTTTACGTATCTCTTGCAGTATTTGTACGCTGGTGTCGTGCACGGAAGCTCTTCAGCGTGTATGTAGCCTATGGGCGTGTCGTATGTTCTCTCCTCTGTCTCGCACATTATGGTGATGTTCTCCTTCTCATAGGTGCGGGTGCTGTAGCTGAACAGGGGGATTGTACCCGGCAGGTTCTCGGTGTAGGCGTAACCGAGGAACCCTGTGTTCACGTACCCGCGCTCTGACTCGTTCCTGTTGCTGCTAAGGAAGAAGTCGTTGCTGTCATCGTTGAAGTGCCGGTATATGGGCACAGCATCGGGGTGGGGCTGCAACCTGATGTAGCCCACGACCTTGCCCCGTGTGTACTTGTCCATAGTCGGGGATATGAAGGTCCGGGTTCCCGCGCAAGCTTCCGTGTCCACATAGTTCTCTTCAGTATCGCCCTCCTTGAAAAGCCATAAGAGCGTCGAATTAGGCGGGCTTTTGTAATATGCGTAGCCGAGGCCCTCGCCCCAGCTGACGTTGCCGTCTATGAAATGCCCGGTCAGGTCATAGCAGTCACCGTGGCAGCTGTTATACGAGTAGCCCAGGAGCTTCAACCGCACATACTCCGTGTGGGTTATGTCCGCCGCCGCATCCGGGCTGACCTTCACGTCCATATCCCCCGTTTCAGCGTCATTCTTCAGGTATAGGTAGATCGGAGTCGTATCCGCGGCGGGTATGGCGCTTATGTAGCCGATCGGAGAGCTCCTGGCCAGGTTGTTCAGGAACTTGTTGGTCTCCCCGCAGGCGTCTATGCTGACCATGTTCTCAACCACGCAGACGGTGGGGTGGCAGTCCATCCTGAACAGCCAGCAGAAGAACTCCCCTATGGCGCTGAAAAGGTCTGCGAAGAACTCGCCTATGGCGATGAAGATGTCCACTATGAACTCGAACGCTGCGACGATGCAGTCCCAGAGCAGCTCGAGGGTCGCCACCAGCATGCGACCAAGCTCGGCGAACAGGACAGCGGGGTTGTACCAGCCTTCAGCCAGGGCTTGGAGGCTCTCGCCAAGTGTGTTTATGAACTCGTTGGCGCCTAGGAGCACGCCGCCTATGAGCTCGTCAACTGCGCCGAATACTCCCCCGATGAGGGGCACTTCATCGGTGTATCCCCCCCAACCGAATATGAACTCTGAAATGAACCCGACAACAAGTGTGGCTGTCCCCCCCACCATCTCCGTCAGCCCCTCGAGCACCTCGCCGTCGGCGAAGTCGTCAGCGCCGTTGCTCATCATCGCCAGAGACTGGGCTGCAGCCAGTTCGGTCCTTATCTGGTCCAGGTTCCCGGGTGGCAGGGGGCCGTTGCTGACTCCAAGGTATATCCTGTTCCACATGGGTATGCTGTCCCAGAGGTTCATCTCACCCCAGTAGCGTGCTAGCCGTGATTCCTCCAGCTCGTACTGGTAACCCCAGGGGTTGTAGATGCCGTATACCGTCTCCCAGACCCCGGGTATGTGGGGGTTCTCCCTCTGGCAGTAGCTGACTATCACCACCCAATGGGATGATTCCACGTTCCCGCCGCCGTCGGTTGTCAAACCCACGATTACGGGCACGCCGTCGTCTATGAACCTCTTAATGTCGTTGAAGTCGCCGTTCTGGTATATCTCAGCGTTCACACCCTGGCTGCGGGTGTAGTCCACAAGCCCGACGGGGTCGCTGAACATCCCTCCCTCGGCGCCGAATGACTCGCTGCTGTCGTCCGCGCGAATCTCGTCGTCGACCAGCTGGTGGGTGTATGAGTCGTCGCCTGTGAGGAACCTGAGCGTGTAGGCGAGGCTGGTGGTCCCGCAGGAGTTGGTGCTGCCCTGGCCAGGCAGCCAGATGCTGTCCACCTGCACCGTCCGTGTGACGGAGGAGTTCCTACCGCCCATGTCCACTACTGTGTGGGTGAGTTCGTAGGTCATTGGGGATCCATATTGTCTGTAGTAGTCTTCTCCTGTTGCGAGCGGGGTTGAGCCACTGCTCCACATGTGCTCTGACAGGTCATGGTCTCCCTGCGAGGCGGCCGTGGAATGCCAGACGTTCAGCCCGCGGTCGTAGCCGAATGTGAACTCCGCCCGCGGCATGTTGGGCCTGGCCGGGTCTACGAGTATGCTGCGGGTGACTGTAGCGTTGTCTCCGCTGTCGTCGGTTACCGTGAGCGAGACCATGAACTGGCCATGTGATGGGAACATGTAGGTGATATTCTGGGTGGTGTATGTCACTCCGTCTCCGAAGTCCCAGTACCATGCGGTGATGGTCCCGTCCCTGTCGGATGAGTTGTCCGTGAATGTCGCCTCGGCGATGCTTGGATCGAGGTCAAAGTAGAAGTCCGCGTAGGGTATGCTGTTCATCGCAGGCGTCGCATCCCATGGTCCCATCTTCATGCCCCTCAACAGCTCTGATCCGCTGTCCCGGTAGTAGTTTCCTAGAGTGTCTTTTGCCCTGCCTATGGCCATCATCGGCGTCTCAGGGCAGCTGAGGTCCATCTCCTCCTCGTCTCCGAGGTAGGACGCTCCAGACGAGGTGCTCATGCGGCCTGGCAGCTCAACCTTCACGGTCTTGACCCATCCGTTGTTGTCCTCCCTGTACTCTGCCACTTCGAATGCGGAGTCCACGTAGGCTGTGACGTTCCAGTCTCCGGCGTCCTTGAATATGAGCGCGTTGGGGAACTCTATCACCGTCCTGTTGCCTGCATCCAACTGGGGCACGGTCTTCGTTACAGGCTCGCACATCCAGTACAGAGTGAGATTCGCTTCTGGAGAGTCGCGGAAGCCCCTGTTCTCCACTTCCACGGCTATCGAGGCATATCTCATCATACGCAGCCTCGAGGGCATGTACTCGACGTGGGTTATCGTGAGGTCCGGTAGGAGGGCGCAGACGCCCTCGTCGCAGGCATAGTCTCCAGGGCACTGTGATACGAGCTCGGACACCCTTGTTCCGTTACAGTGGTATTCTCTCACATGGGTTGTGTTGACGCACTCGTCCTCCCTGGCTGTTATGCAGGATGCGGAACCCCGTATGAAAAGGTCCAAGCCGGACTGTGGCGTTCCGGTGCATGAGAGGCATGTGACAAACCGCATGTCCCTTATGTACCTCGCGTAGATGTCCGGTTTGTATATGGCGCTTTCGGAGATGAGGTTGTCCGCCATAGAATAAGGTGCAATGGTATGGTCGAGGCTGACGGCTGAGGCCAGAGATGCCAAGCATGCCATTATCATCACGGCCATGGCTTTTTTCACACTCCCACCCCCACGGGCGCGTCCTCCCCGTACTCGACGTATGCTATCCCGTCCTCGTCTATCGCCACCACGTACTCGTCGTTGCCTCCTTCCAGCAGCTCTCCGCATGCCAGGGAGTCGTATTTCGTCCAGGGGAAGTAGTTGACCTTCAACGGCCCGGTCATGTCGTATACGTAGACTGCGCCGTCGTCGTCGACGCCGACTACGAGCTCGTCCTTCCCATCCCCGACCATGTTCCCGGCTGTGAGCCTGTCATGGGGTGTGAAACGCTCCAGTCGGAATGATATCCTCTCTGTCAGGGTGTCATCGGAAAATACCGAGACCGTGTCGTCCGAGTTATAGGCTATCGCCAGCTCTTTCTTGCCGTCGCCGAATAGGTCTGCCAGGGCTGCCCCGTCGTCGCCTCCAGCGTCCCCGTGGTATCTGACCCCCTTGAAGTCCTTGCCCAGCCCACGGGAGGTGAGGTAGAATCCGCCGCTGTCATACAGGTATGCTGTGTCGTCTCCTTTCTTCACCACCACCATCTCGGATTTGCCGTCCCCGACCAAATCGCCCGCGATGAACCCGTCGTCCTGTTCGAAGTCCGCGTTGAAGGAGGAGAGCATCGTGCCTGCTGCATCGTAGACATAAACGTTCCCGTCCTCGCTGTTCGCTATCAGGATCTCTGCCCTCTCGTCTCCCACCACGTCCGACACCGCCAGACGGTCGTATTGGCTGTAGACCGATGTTAAGTTCGCGGCTCTCGACCCGTTCACCAGTATGACATATACTCTGCCTTCCTCCACTGACGCGTAGGCCAGCTCGTCCCTGGCGCCGGGGAGAAGGTCTCCCACCGCAAGGTCGTCGAAGCGTTCGAACGGGAGAGATATCCTTATGCCCTCCCTGCAGCTGCAGAGTGTCCCTATCTTCAGATTGGTCTCGTTGACAGCGACCTTCTTGGTGAACGTGGTCTCGTTGGTGTTGCCTGCCATGTCGCATGCGACAGCCCGGTACATGACGGTGCTGTAGTTCATGAGGGACCGGTTCGCACGGCTGCAGGCTACGTTTGACTCTCCTGTAAAGCAGCAGTTTCCGATGTACCTCTCCTCGACCTCGTTGCACTCAGTGTCTATCCCGGACTCGTACAGCCGTATCCTGTGTATGCCGGTGTCATCGGATGCCTCGGCTGTTATGTTGGGCTTACTGGAGTAGTAGAATGTCTGGGGTTGACCAGACAACGATATCAACGGCGGATTAGGGTCCAATAGGTCGTAGTGGAAGTTCCGCTCTATCTGCGGCCCGCAGAGGTCGGTCGCGTCAACGGTAGTTGCAGGAGGTATCCAGGACCCTGACAGCAGGCAGTTCTCGCAGAGCCGGACCTCGTTATAGATGGGTGTAACCTCCCATAGCCCCTCTGAGAGGCATCCGCTGTATACCAGCTTGGGGTTTTCTGTGCTGCCGTTGAGGGGCCAGGCTGCGGGCATTATCCTCTCCGCCCCCGAGGTCTGGTGCTCCGCCCTCACGAGAACGTGTGTCGCGTGCTCCTCCCTGAAAGGTGTCAGGTCGCCTTTTATGGGCCTGCACCCGAGCTCATAGCACATCCTCCCGGTCCCGCAGGATTGTACCGCGCACTGGCAGGGCCTGTAGCTGAGCCCGCCAATCCCGCCGGCTGCGGCCTCCACTGCAGTGAGGCATTCGCAACCGGATGGGCATGTGGGCCCCGGCCTATAGCAGTACATCGGCGTGTCTGGTGTGCCTCCGCTCCCAGGGCCTCCGTCCACCACCGTGCCAGGGTCTCCTCCGCTGCCAGGCACCGACCCGCATGGTGTGCTGCTGCACTGCTCGAAGTTGCCTGCAAAGACGAGGTTTGCCGAGGCCGCGGTCATGCACGCACACCCTGCAGGACAGCCGCCGGAGGGCCCTCCCCCGTCCTGCACGTCCACGCTGCCGTCGATGGTCTCAACGTTGCCGAAGTCGTCTGTGACCTGTATCTGGAGCATGGCCTTTGAACCGTAGGGTCCGTCGTTCCCGACACATGATGCCACTGCCGCGCCCCTCGGGTAGCAGGTCTCCACGGTCTTCCTGTTGACTATGAGCTTGACCATCCTTATCCCGTCCAAGTCCCCCACCTGCATGCTGTACGCGACCGTTTCAACGCCCTTCAAGGGTATCGCGGGCGTTTTGGTGTAGTGGATGGTAGTCGGGTTTTGGGGCTGGGTTGTGGTTGGGTAGGTGGTTATGATGTCTATGGCAGGTGGTATCGTGACCGTTGGCATCTGTGTGGTTGTGGTCTGGGCATATTTCAATGTTGTGGTGGTCTGTGCCGGCTTCAAGGTTGTGGTCACTGACGGCTTCAACGTGGTGGTCGTCGCCTTGACTGTCGTGGTGGGCGCTATGCAGGTGCATTTCCCATAGTAGCTCGTGCACTGGAGGTTATTGGGGCAGTAGCCTTCGCAGGTGTTCGACTTTTGGTTGAGCGTGCAGGGCCTAACTGTGGTCGTGGTTGTCGTGGCGTCCGCGCAGGTGCAGTATCCCCCGGGGTGGCTGATGGTGAACTTGTACGTGCAGGCCTGTCCCTTCGGGCATGTTCCAGAGCATGAGGGCGGGTTCGAGGTCTGGCAGGTGTATTGCGTCTGAGCGGCGGTGGAAACGATGATCAGCAGCAGCGCTAGAACTGTTATCCTCCTCAAATTTACCACCCACCTGCGAATTATTATATGTAAATATTAATAAGAGACTATGCCTGCTTTGAAGGTGTGGCTCATAAACAAAAAGGTGGTATCTGACCTAAGGCAGGTCCTGGACAGGGAATATGGTGGTATGTTCTCCGAGGGTGAGATGGTGGCTGTCAAGGCGCACCTGGGCGAGTGGGGTAACCTGAACTATGTGCGCCCTCCCCTCGTATGGGTCGTCGTGGACTGGCTCAAGAGCTTGGGTGCTGAGCCGTTCATATTCGACACGACGACCTGGTACAGGGGCTCGCGGCATACGCCTGAAGACTATGCTGATACCGCACGGAAGAACGGGTTCACTGAGGAGACCATGGGCTGTCCCATAATCTTCAGCGACGAGTCCGTGGACTTGGAGGGTCTGAAACACTATGATAAGATTGGAGTGGCGAGGCACCTTCATGAGGCGGACGGGATGGTGGTAGTCTCCCATGTTAAGGGCCACGAGGACGCCACCTTCGGAGGTGCGATCAAGAACCTGGGCATGGGCGCTGTTGATGTCGAGGCCAAGAAGGTCGCTCACACGGAATCCAGGCCGGTCTTCATGGGGTCATGCAGCGAATGCAGGACCTGCGAGGCCGAATGCCCGTACGGAGCCATCAAAGTTGAGGGCAAACCCGTGTTCGACTATGACATATGCTACGGGTGCAACCGCTGCGTGGACCTGTGCCCGCAGAAGCAGATCAGGCCCCGGAAGGCCAGTGTACGGGCCTTCCTGGCCGAGGCAACGGCTGCTGTGCTCTCGACTTTCAAACCCGAGAAGCTCCTGTACGTTAACCTGTTGATGGACGCGTCCAAACACTGTGACTGCATGGCATCCGACAACAGCGACTTCGGCCCCGAACCATACCCTGACATCGGCTTATTGGTTGGCGGGGGCGTTCTCGCAGTGGATGCTTGCACCCTGGACCTGATTGACAGGCATGTTGGAATGGATTACTTCAGGTCTGTGTACAAGTCGGACCCTCGGGAGCAGTTGCGTGCCGGAAAGGAATTCGGCCTGGGCGCGTCAGAGTACGAGTTGGTGGAGGCCTGAGATGCGGGGGGCCTCCACGTCATTTGACGGTGTTCTTTAGCTCGTCGAACTTCTTCCTCACCACGTCCAGGTTCTCGGCGAGCTTCTTGTTCTGGATCTCAGCTTCGCAGGCGCTCTGAAGCACAGGGTCGTTTATCGTCCCGCACATCTGTATGTCGCCCTGCTCGATCGCCTGCTCCATTAGGGACTCGTCGGTCATCCGCTGGTTCATGGTGAACCCGATGTATCCGATGAGTATTATAGTGATCAATAGTATGAGGAATGACAGTCCTAGAGGCCATTTGCTCACGGTTTCCCCGCCGCCTACCTTGCCCCGCACCTCCTTCTCGGTCTTCTTGAGGTCTTCTTCCCGGGAGTCAACGGCCTTTATCCTGTCCTCCAAAGCAGCTTCCTTGTCCTTCAATGACTTTATGCGTTCCTCGTCCGATCTTATCTGGTCTTCCTTCTTCTGGAGCGTCTCCTCCCGGCCTTCCACGTGCTCCCTGAGCTCTTCCAGCTTTATCTCCTTGTCTTCGAGCTCCTTCTCCCGCTTGCCCAGCTCGGCTTCGAGCTCCTTCTCCCGCTTCTCGAGCTCCTTCTCCTTTTTGAGGACGTCTTTTATCCTGACTTCCTTCTCCCTCAGCTGGTCTTCGTCGGTTTCGATGGTCTTCTTTGTGTTCTCCAGCTTGGACTCCTGCCTCTGAAGCTCCTTCTCCTTTTCCAAGAGGGTCTTGTTCTTCTGTTCAAGCCCATTCTCCCTGTTGTTTATCTTCTGCTCCTTCTCCCTGACTTGACGCTCCTTCTCTTCCACAGCCACACGGAACATCTCTACCTTGGCTTCCCTGCTTCCCAGGTCAGACTCGCGCTTCTCCAACTCCTTCTCCCTGTTCTTCAAACCCGCCTCTTCACCGTCCATCCTCTTGGACCTCTCGTTCAACTGGGCTTCCTTCTCCCTCAGGGCGAGCATGAGGTTCTTCTCCTTTGAGGTGAGCTCTCTCTCCTTTATCTCAGTGTCGGATAGCGCCTTCTCCTTGGCTTCGAGCTGCCGCTGTTTCTCCTGGAGGTCCTTCTCCATCGATCCCAGCTTCTCCTCCTTTATCTTCAGCTGCCGCTCGCGGTCGTCGATGCTGGCCTGCACCTGCAGCTCTCGCTTATCCAATTCCTTGATCCTGTTGTCTATCTCGGTCTCCTTGCCTGTCAGGTCGCGGTTGGCCGACTGGACCTTCAATTCGATCCTCTTCTCGCGCTCCATGACCTCCCGCTCCTTCTGCTCTATGGCCCGCCTCTTCTGGTCGAGCTCCTTCTCCCGCCCCTGGACCTGGGATTCCCTCTCGTCCAATGCCTTGAGCTTCGCCTCCCGGTCGTCAAGTTCCTTCTGCTGCTTGTTGATGTTCTCCTGGCGCCTGCTCAGCTCGGCCTCCCGGTCCTTGAGTATCTTCTCCTTGCCGAATATCTTCTGGGTGATGTCGTTTAGCTCCTTCTCCTTGTCGGCCAGCTGCTGCTCCCTCTGCTTGATAGTTTTCTCGAGCTCCTTCTCCCGGTCCGAAATCTCAGCCTCCCTCTGGTCGATCTCCTGTATCTTGGACTCCCTGGACTGAAGCTCTTTTTCTTTCATTTCCAGGGTTTTTTGGGTTCCGGTGATGTCCATCTCCCTGGTGCCGAGCTCTTTCTCCCTTTCTACGAGGGTCTTCTTCATGTTCTCCAGCTGGGCTGCCTTGTCGTTGAGTTCCTTCTCCTTCCC
>WJMO01000012.1 GCA_014727915.1 Candidatus Altarchaeales archaeon
CGTTGGGTGAGGGTGCTTTTTGTTTGAGTGGTGGTAGTGCGGGTGTTTGTTCGTCTTCTTGTGGTGGTGATGTGGTTGGTGGGGCTTTTTTGGATTGTGATTCTGGTACGGGTGTGGTTGATTATTGTTGTTTGTGTGGGGGTAGCGCTCCGACCACTACCTTGTCCGGTCCTTCCACGACTTTATCCATACCTACCACTACCACCTTGCCTGGTGGTGTGGGTAATGATTTGTGCGAGACTAGCTTGTGGCCGGATGCTTTTTGCATAAGCGGCGGTACTTCGGTCGAATGCCTAGCGTTGTGTGGCGGTATTGTGGATGGCGGGCTTTTCGTGGACTGTGACCCTAACACCGCGGTGGTTGATTATTGTTGTTTGTGTGGGGGTAGCGCTCCGACCACTACCTTGTCCGGTCCTTCCACGACTTTATCCATACCTACCACTACCACCTTGCCTGGTGCGGTGGTTTGTAGCGATTATTACGGGTCGAGTTCGGTTTGTTCTTCCGGTATTGACGAGTGCGAGACCTACTGCAGGCTTATCAATTATCATGATTGGACCTTCCATGGGTCTGCCTTGTGCAACCCAGGAAATCCGAGCAAGGGATGCTGCGAATGCGCGGGTGGCGCCGTCACCACTACCACCTTGCCTGGTGCGGTGGTTTGTAGCGATTATTACGGGTCGAGTTCGGTTTGTTCTTCCGGTATTGACGAGTGCGAGACCTACTGCAGGCTCCTAAATTATTTTGATTGGACCTTCCATCAGTCTATTTTATGCAATCCGGGAGATCCGGCAGATGGATGCTGCGAATGCTATTAGAAATAACCCCCATCTAACAGTTCTTCCTAGCTATGTTATCGCAGCCTTTATGGTGATGACTTTCCCCATTCCGTGTTCCATTGTCAGCCGGTTTGCGGTCGCGTCCAGTTCGGGAATGGTCTCATGCCGGTATGAGAACACGTAGACACTCCTCCCCTCCTTGATATGCTGTCCGGCCAAGTACTCCGCCGACTTACAGTCGTCCCGTTCGCAGTCCAAAAGCACCACATCCTTCCCCAGCTTCAATGGCGCTAGCACGTTCGAGTTTCGCCGGTGGTAGTAGATGACGACCGAATAGTTCCCTACCCCCGCCCCCACGTTTTCAGCCACACCCTCCAGGAGGTCCTGGGTGTTCTTCTTAACGATGAAGTCCGCCGAAGACGTCACCACCGAATAGGAGAGCGCGAACACCAACACCCACGTGAACGCCTCCGCACCCCACACCCTATGTGAGCGCGCAATCGCAGCGGCCGCCAAGACCACGCTCGTGATCACCGGCACGGGACGGTAGAACCAGTCGCTCATGTAGTATCCGTTGTTCGAGACAAAAGGCCACAGCACAGCTGCCAACACCAGAACCGCGACAGTGATGTTCTTTCGATTCGCTCTGATATGCTCGGCTGCCAACTCTATAATGGAATAAGCTGTCAGAACCGAAAGAAACGGAAGGGATTCTATGAAGTATCTCATGTTGAGGGCGTCGCCTTCCCCGCCGTGGTTGGGCATGAACGCGAAAAAAACGGGCGCGACAGCAGCCAACCCGAACAAGAACAATACCTTCTCCCTGTATTTCCCAACTTTCAAAAGGGGAGACATGAGCGCAAGCACGAAAACAGGCGTGGACTGTAGTAGGGCCTTCTTCAACCCCACCTCCTGGTTCCCTGGGAACATGGTAAGGTCAAATACGTCCGCGCAGAACGTCAACAACGCAACCCTGGAAAAATCGAAGAACAAACCCACCACCAAAAGCGTCAAAGCGGCTCCCGTGAGCATTCTTCGATCTCTGACTATCCTACGGTGAGCCCCGGTTCTCAGGATCAGATATGCTAAGACGGCTGCGGCAACTCCAGGAACCAGAACTACAGGCTTCAGCAGCCCGAACATGTCCCGGTTACCGTATCCGGTCATCAGAACGTCGCCGAACATGAGGTTGTTTATGCCTGCAAGACCTGCCACGGGCAACGACATGCCCACGATGAAACGACCTACCTTACCCCTGTGCTCCAGGAGCATCCACGCGAAAAGTATGAAAGCGTATATGAGGTTCTGGTACCTGACCCCAACCGCC
The DNA here is from genome assembly GCA_014727915.1 of Candidatus Altarchaeales archaeon. Taxonomy (GTDB): domain Archaea; phylum Altiarchaeota; class Altiarchaeia; order IMC4; family SCGC-AAA252-I15; genus WJMO01. The sequence goes on from WJMO01000012.1 coordinate 2,107, forward strand.
ACACCAGCTATTATCCCGCAGGCGAACGAAGCCCCCTGAAACCTGCCAACCGACAGACCAAAATACGCTGAAACGGCTACCAGGAACATGGACAGGCTGTGGGGCCACACGGCAACCGCATAGGAGGAAGCATAGGTGCAGAACGTGAAGATAGCAACCCCCAGAAAACCGACCCGTCCGTCGAACGCGTCCCTGCCTATGATGAAAACCAGATATACGGTCCCGAGGAAGGCCAGGATGTTCATCAACACAAGACCCTCCACTGACAATACAATGTAGAACGGGTATGAGAGTATCGTGTACAGCTGAGGATATAAACCCACTATCTTCGCATCATCCCCTTCGCCGAATATGTTGGAAGTGCCGACCATATACTCCACTGACATGACGTCGCCCATGCCGTTCTTTATCTCGAAGCCGTTGCCCTCGGCGAAGTTCTTAGCCATCAGCATATACGTCACTTCATCGCTGGCAGTCAGAGCAGTCTCGAAATTAAGGGCTAACAGAATGCCCAATCCGAATATGAACAGCAACAGCGCCTTCTCCTCCCCTTCCATGGATGCATCACCGAACTTATACAAACTGTCTTTCAATCATTAAAACCTTTTCAACGGCTTTGATATGTTCTCCCGGTCCAAAAACGTCCGCGCCCAAAGCTCAAGGGATAGGAGGCTCCATATTTGATCCCGGTAGTTCCGTTCTCTCCTATGTTCAAGTATGTGCTTCACATAATCAATTTTCATCCAACCCCTCTCTTCGGTTAGGAGATAGTCTGAGACCCTGCTAAATTCCTCGTCGAACCAGTTGTCCAATGGCACGTCAAAACCGTGCTTCTTCCTTTCGCATATCCGGCTGGGAACAATGTCTCTGGCAGCCTCTTTGAAAACATGCTTTTCAACCATGCCCTTAAGCTTCATTCGACTGGGCACGCTGAACGCGTAATCCAGGAGCTCATGATCCAAGAAGGGAACGCGCGCCTCCAATGAGTTAGCCATGGTCATCTTATCCACCTTCATCAGCAGGTCGTCTGGGAGCCATACTTTAGAGTCAGCGTAGAGCATCTGCTTCAGCAGATCAGAGTCCCCTGCATTTCTGAAGTGCTGGGAGTAGACGCTCGAACTGTATGCTCCCTCATCTAACTCGCGGCCGGTGAGCTCTCCCATCTCCTCCCGGTTGAAAACTGATATCCAGTCCACATACCTGTCTTCCATGTTCTCCAGACTGCGCTCGAAGAACCTCCTGGCCTTGCTCCTCGGCATGAAACCAACCACGCCTGGCATGATATTATCCTTGAACATTCCAGGCAGCAGATCATATACTCTGCTGAATCTCCTGTTAATCATCACTGCCTTGTACCTGCCATAGCCTGCGAACAATTCGTCAGCGCCCTCTCCTGTCAAAACGACCTTCACCCTCTTCCTTGCGAACTCTGACAGTATGTGTGTCGGCACCGCTGCAGAGTCACCCAGTGGCTCGTCGAAGTGCCAGACGATTTCTGGCAGCAGGTCCAGGGAGTTCGATTCCACAATGAGCTCATGATGTTCAGTGCCAAAAGCTTCAGCAACAATTTTCGCATATGTGACTTCATCCACTCCCCCACCAACTCCGAATCCAACAGAGAACGTTTTCACTGGTTCCCCCATCAACTGCGACATCAACCCTACAATGGCTGAAGAGTCCACCCCACCTGAGAGGAACGCCCCCAATGGAACGTCACTCATGAGTCTATTTTCAACGGAGTCCCTCAACCTTTTGATGATCTCGCCGGTAATGTCGCCTGAAGCATCCTTGGAAGAAAGGTCCACATCCCAGTACCTGGACACCTCAACACCCCCTGGGCAGACTTTCATGTAGTGGCCGGGCAGTAGCTTCATAACACCCTCGTATATGGTCTTGGGCGCCGGCACATACCTGTAGACAAGATAATCAATCAGCGCTGAGCCATCAACTTCCCTCCTGAAGCCCGGATAGAGGAGTATGGACTTGATCTCACTTGCGAAAACCAGCGCATCCCCCACCTCCGCATAATAGAGCGGCTTGATCCCAACCCCGTCCCTGGCAAGGTAAAGCTCTTTCTTGTTGCTGTCCCACAATGCGAAGCCGAACATCCCATCCAACCTGTTTATGAACCCAATACCCCACTCCTCATAGGCGTGCACCAGGGTCTCAGTGTCCGAGTCAGTGTAGTACCGGTGTCCTCTGGACTCCAACTCCCCCCTGAGAGTGGCGTGGTTGTAGGTCTCCCCATTATAGACTATCCACACCGACTCGTCCTCGTTGTGAATCGGCTGCCGGCCCGACTCCAAGTCCACGATCGAAAGACGCCTATGGCCCAGGGCAACGTGCTCGTCGTCGTAGAATCCGCTGTCGTCAGGCCCCCGGTGACGGATCAAACCTGTCATCCCCCTCACAGCCTGGGAATCGACACCCCCTCCAAACCCGCACAAGCCCGCTATCCCGCACATTTTATATAAACCACGCTAATGTATACAACTAGAGTACAGCCAATATAAAATGAACATCCTCTCCACAGTCGGCCAGTTCATAAAGAACTACATCATGCGCTTGAAGGTCTTCTACGACAAAGGCAGAGAATACTACATGCTACTCTTCGGTTTGATAACCGTGTCGACTCTGATAGGCGTATACATGCCTCAACTCTACAAATTAGCGGTCAAGATGGGCATACAAATATCGGAGACCTACCTCTCGCTTATATTGATAACCGTAATAGTCGTCGCGGTCAACATAATCATACTACTCATCGGATGGGTGAGCTACGCAAGGGACTTCACCCAACAGGAGCTGTTCTGGCGCGACATACAACACCCAAACAACAGGCTTTCAATGACACATCTGGCTCGCATGTACAAGCAGTTCGATAAGCTGTCAGAGGGCATAGCACAGGCTTTACCCGAGGGTGAGAGGGAGAAGTACCTCCAGGAATGGGCTGCCATCAGAGCAGAGTACCCGTTGGGTCTGAAGATAGGAGAGCGGGTTATCTTTGACATAGACTCCCTAACACCCGCGGAACTGGAGGCCATCCTCAAGAAGGCGAAGTCCATGCGCAAATGAGAAATCACCCAGATACAGGATAATGAAACCCAACATAGTCTTCATATTAGCTGACGCTGTCAGAGCCCGGAACATCGGCTGCTACGGATTCGACGACATAACCCCGAACATAGACTCCCTGGCGGGAGAGGGGGTGATGTTCGAGGACGCATACTCGTGCATAAACGCCACCGACCCGTCCCTGACCACCATCTTCTCAGGTAAATACCCGCGGGGCCATGGGATGCTGGACCATGGCATCCTTGTGACAGAAAAATCACTCCAAAGGCTTGCTGAAAGCGGCACAGCCCTCCTGCCCGAGCTCCTGAAGGGCATGGGCTACCGGACCCTCGCAGTCGACTGGCTGGGAAGATGGCACCGGCGGGGCTACGACCACTACGAGGGCATAAGGGAGATGTCCTCCGAGGGCATGGACGTGATAGAACGGGCGGACACCGTCAGTGACAGGGCGATACACCTAATGGAAGAAAACAAGAAACATCCCTTTTTCCTCTTCCTCCACTACTGGGACACGCACATGCCATATGACCCGCCACGGGAGAACATCCCCGAGATTCCCTCAGAAGAACTGGCCATCGAAGCCCTGGACTCGATAAGATCCAAACATTACCGGGAGAAGATGAAGAGGATTGTTTCAGATGCCGGCGGATTCAAGAATATGGTCTCAAGATACTATGGCACGATAAACTTCGTGGACCAGGAGATGGGAAGGCTGATCGAACGCATGAAAGACATTGGACTATACGACGATTCGATCATTGTCTTCACATCCGACCACGGGGAGAGTCTGACCGAGCACGGAATATTCTTCGACCACCATGGCCTATACGATGTCAGCATACACGTGCCCCTAATCTTGAAATACCCGGGATCCCCGAAAGGCAGGGAAGTGCCCGGTTTTGTCCAGCACTTCGACCTAATGCCCACGATACTCGATCTGCTGGAACGCCCACAAAACGGCATGCTGGATTTCAACGGCAAGACCATGCTACCGCTCATAAACGATCTCGACCCATTGCATTCGGCTGTTCACGCGGAGGAGCATCAAACCCAACATAAGGTGGCGGTAAGGACCAAAGACTTCAAGTACATACGCGCCCTATCCCCAAAGGGGAACCGGTGCAGGTACTGTGAAGTTGAACATTCTGAAACCGAGGAACTTTACGACCTGAAGAAAGACCCGGGCGAGACGGAAAACATAACAGGCGAAAGGGAGGATGTGAAGGAGGAACTCGCGGGAATACAGAGAGAATACCTAAAATCCTTCGAGAAAGCAACGGCAAATAGCGATAAATGGGACATACAAAAAATACTCGGAAAGCTCAAAACATCTATATAACCAAAATCAAATAACCATCAATAGGGTCGTTATCCAATGGAAACAAGGAAAAGGGTGTGCTACCTGACATCACATTCCCCAGTATTCTCAAAGGAGGTCGGGGGAGCGGAAGCCCAGCTATACCTCATAGGCCAGCAACTCCTGGGAAAAGGGTGGGAATGCCATTATGCCATCAACAACTGCGGTCAGAAGAACACCGAAACCATCGAAGGCATGGTCTTCCACAAGGTCCGAAGGCTTAACGTCCGGGAGATAATGGCTGGCACCTCCCATGAAAACAACCCCCTAACCCGTCTCAGGAACATAACAACATCCATCATGGCGAATGCCGCGCGCACCCTGAACTTCGAAGCCTTGGAACATGCCGACGCCGACATATACCACACACGTTGCGCCGGAAAGCATGTTGGATATGTGGGCATGCACGCCAAAAGAAGGAGAAAACCCTTCGTCTTCACAGTCGCTCACATAGACGACTGCACAGTGTCAGGGCGGACATGGAGGGGGAGATGGTGGCTGGACCGTAGGATGTACCTCAAAGGCTTGAAGAGCGCCGACTCTGTAATCATCACATCGGAGTATCTTAGAGAGCCCCTGGAGGAGAACTACAGGGGGGACGTCAGACTCATACGGTCAGGATATCCGATACCTGAAATATCCGGCAAGCCTGATGGAGGGCATGTGCTGTGGGCTGCGAGGATGGTGGACTGGAAGCACCCCGAAATATACTTCGAAGTAGCCAAAGCCCTGCCAGAGTACGAGTTCGTCATGTTGGGCGGGGGCAGGGATTTCAGAAAAACGGAGAAATTCAACGGACATCAGGATATGAAGAGCATAGGGAACCTGCGCTTCATCGACTTCGTCCCGTTCAAAGAGGTGAACACGTTCTTCCGCGAGGCGGCGGTCTTCGTCGACACATCCGACTCAGCAGGCTTCCCGAACACATTCATACAATCATGGATGCACGGGGTACCGACAGTCTCATTGGACGTGGACCCCGACTGCGTGATATGCGACAACAGGCTGGGATACCATTCCAAGACGGTCGACCAGATGGTCGAGGACGTCAGAGAACTGATGGAGAACACCGCACTACGGAGGAAGACCGGGAGGAGATGCCGCGAATACGCGGTCAAAAACCACGACATAAAAGACACTGCAGCGGAACATGACAGGCTATACACTGGGCTGGTCGAAGATGAGCGAAGCTAAGATGCAAAATAAAACGGTTGAAGCCAACTCAAAATTGTTGCATACTATCTTCTCCGATATGACGGATGAAACGATCATAGAGCATGAGTTGGTCCCTGAGGAGCGCTCTGAATACCTCCTCTCCCACATAGGATATCTGGCGAATAAGCATGATCCTTCAAAGTACACGAACATACCTAACTGGCTAGATTCAATCGTAAACCATACAGGATTGAAAGACAAGAAGATCCTCGATATGGGCTGCGGATTCGGGGAGTGGGGTCTGATGCTGTCCAACTATGGCAACGAAGTCACTGGAATCACCATAACCGGCTTTGAAGCCCGTTTTCTCGAAAAAATAAAGAAAATCCACGCAGACCTGCTGGCGGAAAACGCCATTAGAATGGAACCGGTCGTTGGTGACGCCCTTGACCTGCCCTTTGAAGACAGCAGCTTTGACGTTGTCCTCTGCAACCAGTTCATATCACACGTATCAGACCTCACCAGATCCTTTGAGGAGGCTAAGAGGGTCCTGAACGACAACGGACAGCTGATAGTCCTGGACAATAACAAGCACAACCTCCTCTACCTCTGGAGGTACGCGCCCTTCCAGGAGATAATGAGAAAACAAGACAATACCTTCAACTCCCTGAGGGAGGGGATAATCAAAGAATATGCACTTGAACATCAGATGCGGCTGTCAGACGAGGACATAAGCCTGATCTCAGACCGGACTGCGGGTTATCTGAAAGACGAAATAATAGAAGTACTCGGAAGCATAAAGGACGGTGATGCTAGCATGAAAGCCGTCCTGCAGGGTCTGCCCAAAAGATTCAGGTATCGTAACCCGCTTACCGGATATTATGTGGAGCGATACTTCACCCCATCTGAAGTCGTTGGAAGAATGGAAAAACAGGGTTTTTCAGATATGCGCACCGTATACCCCCTGTCAAAGAACAGATTATCCAAACTCCCATTGATGCGGGACATAGTTTTTAACACCGTCTGCGGGACATACCTGATATCAGCATCATGTGGAAAACAATAATAGAAATTATCCTATGTCATGTACCCCAGTGCTTTCAGGTTCTCTATCATTGCGTCGTTGTCTGGTGTTATCTGTTCCGCTTCCGGCATATGGTGTTTTTCCGTCATCATGAACCACCCTAGACGTGGCAGGAGCCTCGCGGAAACCAATGGTCTACTGTAGAACAGGTTCTCTGTTTCACTCGGGTCTTCGATGACGTCATACAATTCGAAAATGGAACCTTGCGTGTGTCCCCTGTCCCAGTTTGATGGCACGTATATGAGCTTCCAACGGCTGTCCCTAACCGACCTCATATAATTCTCCTGGTAACCGGCCTCCGAGTAAACGTATCTGTCATGTCCTTCCCCGGTGAAGATAAGCGGGAACAGGCTTTCCCCCTCCACAATCTCTGGGATTTTAGCACCAATGAAGTCAAGTGTCGTTGGCATTACATCGATCAAACCCACCACCTCCCCCATACTCCTGCCCTTCGGCAGGTTGGGGTGTGAAATCATCAGCGGAACCCTGCTGCAGGCATCATATGGTAGCAGCCCATGTTCGTAGTAGAAGTCATGGTCTCCCAGGCTCTCCCCATGGTCCGCGGTTAAGATGACAAGCGTGTCATCCAACATTCCATCTGCCTCAAGCTTATCCATCAGCAGGCCGATGTAATGGTCCGCATATGCGATCTCCCCATCGTACTGGGCGACATAGTGGTGGTGGTTGGTGTGGTTTCCCTCTTTGACGCGCACGCACGGCCTGTGCATGAAGTTATCTTCACATTCCTCGCTGTAGTCGAATTCAAGCTCCTCATACCCATAGTATTCGTCGTCTATGAACAGGTCATTGTAGGGTTGTGGGGGTGTGTACGGTGCGTGGGGGTCGATGAAGTGCGCCCACAGGTAGAACTTGCCCTCTCCAACGCCATCCAGGAACCTGGATATGTGGGAATAAAGAAGCTCGGCGGGGACGGAGCAGTTCACACCCCACTGGCATGACTCATCCGGGAACACGTGCACGTCCATCCCCTGGTCGAAGTTGTAGAATGAAGCGAGGTTAGAGTTGGCGACGAAACCACCAGTCGCATATCCTTCCCCTTTAAGGGCTTCGGCCAGAATAGTATTATCCTGGTGCAATCTCATCTTACATCCCCTCATAACCCCGTTGGTGTGCCCGTAGGTGCCCGTGTGCATAGACGCCATGCTGGGGCTGGTCTTAGGCCATTGGACGGCAGCCTGCTCGAATAAAACGCTGTTCTCAGCGAGTTTATCAATGTTAGGGGAAGTGTTCCTCACATAACCGTAGCAGCCCAGGTGGTCGGCCCTCAAGGCGTCAACGGTTATGATGACAACGTTGCAGTCGCTGCAACGATAGCTTTCCGGGTTAATCTGCTCTTCATATGCTGGTGATCTAAGAAGGAACACTGTAGCTACTGCCATAAACAATAGAATAATGACCATAACTGACTTCCTTCTCATCTTACCCGTTTCTATATTAGCTTTTTGTATAATTCAATGTATTCCCCAACCATATTATCCATGTTGAATTCCTTCACTGCCCTCGCCCTGTTATGGTCTCCCATCCTCTCTCTGACTGATTCATCCTCTGCGAGTGATACTATCCTCTCCTTGAATTCTCCGATGTTATCTGGATTGCAGAGGTATCCTCCCCGCCCGTCATCAATCAACTCTGGGAATGAAGTGGCATTCGAAGTTACAACCGGCAGGCCGCAGGCCATCGCCTCCAGTGTGGACAGGCTCAGGCCCTCCAACCTGGAGGGGAAGAAGAAGATGTCCGCAAGGTTATAGTAATGGCGGATATGCTCCCTGCCAACCCGTCCCAAGGAGATGATGTTGCGTTCTGGCCTTCTGATGTGCTCCCTCAACCCAGCGCACAACAGCACATAATCATCCCCTAACTCTCTCATGACCTCCAACAGTATGTCGGATCCCTTCCGTTTGGTGAAGTTCCCAGAGAACAGCAGCACGGTCTTCCCCTCGTATTCCCCCTTTTCAACATCCATTGGCTGGAAAAAGCTGGTGTCCACGCCGTTGTAGATGATCCTGCCCTTATCCGTCCCGTATGTCCTTTGATAGCTGTTCATTTTGTACTTGCTGACATACACGACCTCATCAGCAGCCTCGATGCTCTTCCCTTCATAGATCTTCCAGAGTGGGTGGACCAGCCTCTGCAAGGGCGTCTTGAATTCTGCGAATCCATGTTCGTGGACGTTCAACGTCGCCCTCACGACCAACGGAGTGCGCTCCTGTTTGAAGACGAAACCATCTCTCGTATTGGATTGAATTACATCACAGTCAACATGTTTATCGATTATCTTCAGCAGCTGCGGGGTCATCTCATAGTATTTCGGAAAGAACTGGACTGAAGATTCCACTCCTCTCTCTTTGAGATGGGTGTGGAATGTCTCCGTCCATATGTCCGGTCCGCTGCCGGTCCGTATCTGCTTGAAGCAGGCCTTCACCCCAGCACCTCCCCATAGGCTCGTTTGAACTCTTTCGCGATATTCTCCCACCCAAATCTTTCAACAACCATCTCACGCCCACGGGATGCGAGCCTTTCACGCAGGCCTTCATCATCCAACAGCCGGTTCACCGCCTCACCCAGTCCTTTCACATCGCCAGGCTCGACCAACAAACCATTCACCTCATGTTCCACGATATCGGTTATCCCCCCAATATTTGAAGCGACGACCGGCATAGCCGACGCCAACGCCTCCAACAACACGACACCCAAACCCTCGGTGTCGCCCTCGGAATCATATACAGCTGGTAGAACAAGGACTGACCCTCTCTGATAGTAGTCGCGGAGCCGGTCGTGGTTCACTGAACCCTCGAAGGACATGCTTTTCTTGAAACCTATACTCTCAGCTAAATTCTTAAGGTTTTCAAGCTCGTCACCTTCACCGACAATGACGAGTTTCGCGTCAGGATGGGCTTCTTTCACGGCAGGGAACGCCTTCACGAGGTATTCCACTCCCTTCTTCTCAGCCAACCTGCCAACATAGAGGACCGTCTTATCCCTTCTACCGCTGCCGGGTTTGAATTTTTCAACGTCCACGCCCATGGGAATCAACTCGCTGCCGACATGCCCACACAATACCCTAACCTCGTCATCCGTCGCCCTGCTATTGACAGTAACGCTTGCGGCATGTGACAGGACAAAACTTGAAACCCGCTTCAACACCCTCGACTTCAACGGGAACACGTCACCCGCGTGAACCGAGACGACATACCTCTTTCCGAAGAGCAGACCAACAACCCAAGCGTTCAACCCCTGCGGGAGTATCCAGTGGGCGTGGATGAGATCCGGCTTCTCCCTGAGCATCAGCCAGAACATGAAAAGCCGCTGGCTGCCCGCCAGCAGGGGCAACTGTATCCTAGCCAGCAGGCTGTGACGCAATCTCTCCCTTATGCCGCCGCCCCAGCACAGGTCCTGATACTTGAAAGGGAAGAAATACGGGTGCCGAACCACCTTCACACCGTCCATCTCCTCGCTGAATTTTGCACCCTCATGGTGCGGGGCCAGCACAACGACTTCGACTCCCGCCCTAACAAGGTATCTTGCGAGGTCGTAGACGAACCTCGGCCGCGCGTCACCCGCCCACCTAGGAAAGGTGGTAGCAACCATCAAAACCCTGATTTTAACCCCTCTTCTTAGCCCTGTAGAGCAGCTCCTCGTGGAGCCTCCGGTTGTTGTCGATCAAGTCGGCCAGTATCCCGAGTATCACAACCTGGAAACCCAGCAGTAGCATGAACGTTGAAAGGAGGGCGGTGGGGATGTAACCCACGTAGCCGTAGGAAAGATAGTGTGCCAGCACCCGCAAACCGGCTAAAACGCCCAGGAACATGAGGAAGCCGCCGATGGATAGCATGGCCTTTAGGGGGTGGTACTGTAGGTAAGTGCGGATTATGGTAGAGCCCGCCTTCTTCGCGTACACGTAGATGTTAGGGATAAGACGCGAGTCATCCCCTCTTTTCCGGAACGTCACAGGCACCTCGACGATCGCCAGGTCCTTGTAGACCGCTTGGATGATAGTCTCCTGCACATACGTGTAGTCAGATCCTATGTTGATCCGTTGCACCGCATCCCTCGTCAAAGCCCTGAAACCGGTCTGCGCGTCGCTCACCGGATAACCGCTCGCGATGTTGGTCGCCCACGTGGCTATCCTGTTGCCCAACCTCTTCTGCAGGGGCATGTACTCTATGGTTCCCTTGAACCTGGAACCCAAGACTATGTCGGCTCTCCCGTCCAATATGGGCTTTATCAGCTTAGGTATCTCGCCGCTGTCGTACTGGCCGTCCGCGTCGATGTTCAAAACGATATCCGCCCCCATCTCCAACGCGGTGTCCAAACCCTCCTTGAAAACCTTCGCCAATCCCCGGTTCCTCTTGAACCGGACTATCCGGTCAGCGCCCGCCTTCTCAGCCTCCTCGAACGTCCTGTCGCTGCTGCCGTCGTCGACCACAACCACGATCACGTCATCGCAGGCATCCCGGGGTATAGAACTCACGACCTCGCCGACAGTGCCCTCCTCATCGTATGCGGGAACCACAACCACCAAACGCATAGTAAAATACATAGAAAACGTATTAAATACATTGCAATGGCCTGCGAGAACCCCAAGCTGACAGTCGACGCAGCAATAGTAGAGGACAACCGGATAGTACTTATACGGCGGGCCAACGAACCCTTCCAGGGCATGTGGGCGCTGCCCGGCGGTTTCGTAGACTACGGGGAGAAGGTCGAGTACGCGACCGTCAGGGAAGCCAGAGAGGAAACGTCCCTCGACGTTGAAATCTCGAAGCTGGTAGGCGTCTACAGCGACCCGGAAAGGGACCCACGTGGGCATACTGTGGGCGTGGTATTCCTCTGCAAAGTCATCGGGGGCGAGCTAGAGGCAGCCGACGACGCACAAGAAGCCAGGTGGTTCAGCCTAGACGACCTGCCAGAACTGGCATTCGACCACTCACAAATACTAGAAGACCTAAAAAAACTTAAATAATTTAAACTTTTTTATCAACTGTTCATAATCTTCTCTCTATCGGCGGGGGCTCCGGGACTCTCATACGCTCAAGCTCCGGTTTATCGGGCTTCACCTCGTTCACCGGGGTTTTACCCTGCTTTCTATCGCCTTCCGGGACATAAACTGCTGCTGATCCTCCATGGTGCCTTACGATCTGCCCTGCCAGACCGTCAACTGGCATTCTCTGGTCCACGTAGTCGCCGACGACCCTGATGGCGTCACCTGCGGTGGCGACCACCAAACCCTGGAACAGCGGGTCCCGGACGTTCACGGATCCCGCGTTCTCGACCCTCGAAACCCTGCCGTCCCTTATCTGGAAGGCGGTTATGTTGCCTTCACCGCCGAGGGTGCCGTAGAACTGCACCTTACCCCCTCCACTGTCCACCAGAGTTCCCATCTCCCCGTTTCCCCCGTCAACCCGGTACATGCTGTTCGATATGACCTGCGGTTCTCCCACGGCGGAGGCGGAGAACAGCCTGCCCTCCGAGAACATGCGGTCCTCGCTATGGACGATCTGTGTGGAGCCACTGCCCTTGACTGCCTCAACGGTCGAATCTAGCATTCGAGGGCCCACCCTCTTGTCCCCCGGCTGAAGAATATCAGGCTGTCTGGCCGGGTCTAAAACAGTCTCAGGACTCCTGACGTCCAAGTCCCCTGCTCTGGCCCTCTTATCCTTCACCTCTGCAGTGGCCATCATTACTATCTAGGATTCACCCATTTAAATTTCAAGGGAATCCTCAACCCAAATCGGATTCTTCTGTTCCCGGCAAATGCTTGACCCTGTCAATGACCTCAACGGTCGAATCCAACGGGGTTCCACTCATTTCCGGAGCGTCAGCCTCCCCCATCAGGGTTTTGACTATGGTCTCATGCGTCTTTGGCAGCTTTTCAAGGTTGTATCCGCCCTCCAACACTAGAAACAGCCTGCCATTGCATACTTCACCAGCCAACTCCATCATCCCCGCGGTCATCGCGGAGTAGCCCTCATCCGTCACTTGCAGGCCTGATATAATGTCGTCTCGGTGGCTGTCCTGGCCGGCGCCCACGAACAGCATGTCAGGACCGAACTCACGCACTTTAGGCACTACAAGCTCTTCTATTACGCGCATGAAATCAGCGTCCCCCGCACCAGCCTGCAAGGGTATGTTCAGGCAGTAGCCTTCCCCCTCTCCCTCCCCCCTCTGCTCTACGAATCCTGTGCCGGGGTAGAAGCTCCGCGGGTCCTGGTGGGCTGATATTGTCAACACACTAGGGTCATCGTAGAAGACTTCCATGGTGCCGTTCCCGCAGTGGGCGTCCCAGTCGAACACGGCAACCCTCCCCAACCCATGGGCCTGCTGGAGGTGCTTTATCGTGATGGCGGTGTTGTTGAAGTAGCAGAAGCCGGCAGGCCTGTACAAGCCGGCGTGGTGTCCCGGCGGCCTGACCAAACCGAAGCAGTTGTCGACCTCGCCCTTCCATACGCTCTCCCCGCCTAACATCACACCCCCCGCAGCCAATAGGGCGGCGTAGCATGTGTCCCCGCAGACGTACACGTCCGTGTTCAACACCGCATCATCGGGGTACCCGGTCTCGCTCGTATACTCCACATAATCGTAGTGCTCCCTGCTGTGAACCATGGTTATGTCATCCGGGCTGCAAGGTTCGGGAGTGAGCAGCGCGAGCTTGTCCAAGAGTCCAGCCTCCCTGAAGTGATCGTATGTCGCGGTCACACGCTCCGGAACCTCCGGGTTACCCGGGTATGGGCAGTGCTTCACAAAATCCTTATGGTAGACGAGCCCAGTGGACATGGATATACATTAGAAAAAAACCGTTTAATACACTAAAAAAATAGAAATTTTTGAGATGGCTTTTTAAGCCATCTCTTTTATGAGGTCTACGACTCGGTTGCTGTAGCCCCATTCGTTGTCGTACCATGAGAGGACTTTCACCAGGTTCCCGCCGGTGACCATGGTCGCTCCCGCGTCGAATATGCTGCTGTGGGGGTTTCCGATGACGTCCGTGGATACTATGGGGTCTTCCGTGTACTCTAGGACTCCCTTCAGGTCGCCTTCCGCGTGCTTCTTCATCGCCGCGTTCACCTCTTCGACTGTGACGTCCTTCTTAAGCACTGCCACCAGGTCCACGAGGCTTCCGTCCGGCACCGGAACCCTGATTGCCATGCCATCTAGCTTCCCCTGCATCTCCGGTATCACCTTCCCCGTCGCCTTCGCAGCGCCGGTCGACGTGGGTATGATGTTGATCGCTGCTGCCCTCGCCCTCCTCAGGTCGCTGTGTGGGAAGTCCAGTATCCTCTGGTCTCCCGTGTAACCGTGTACCGTGGTCATAAGACCCTTCTCGATGCCGAACTCCTGTTCCAGCACATGCACCACGGGCACCAGGCAGTTTGTTGTGCAGGATGCGTTGTCCAATACAGTCACGTCCGCCGCCTTGTCAGGGTTCACGCCCATCACAACAGATGGCATGTCCCCCTTCCCTGGCGCGGAGATTATGACCTTCTTCGCCCCCCCTTGTATGTGCAGTTCAGCGTCCTCCTTCTTCCGGAAGCGGCCCGTGGACTCCACTACGATTTCCACTCCCAATTCCTTCCAGGGGAGTTTGCTCGGGTCCTTCTCGGATATTATCCTTATCTTCTTCCCCTTCACGGTTATGCTGTCGTCTCCAGCCTTCACCTCGCCGTCGAACCTCCCGTGCACGCTGTCGTACTTGAGGAGGTGGGCGAGGGTCTTAGGGTCGGTGAGGTCGTTCACGGCCACCCATTCGATGTCCTTGTCGTCTATGCCGGCCTTCAGAACGAGCCTTCCAATCCGTCCAAATCCATTAATCGCAACCTTAACCATTCCTTTCACCTCAAAAAACGGATTTATGTATTATCTATACGCTATTAAAAAGGCGTTCAGACCATAAACTGTAAAGTATGACAGGGCCAGAATATCAGCGCGGGTACTCGAAGAGGCACGAGGGCGACATATACCATGAGCCGGGCAGACGGCGGAAGGCCGGGAAGATAATGTCAGTGTTGGAAGACCACTACGGTGGAGGCCTGAGCAATCTGTTTGTCTTGGATGTGGGATGCTCCACCGGCGTCATGGACGAAGCGCTCGCGGGAAATATGCAGGGTCTTGTCGGCGTTGACATAGACTCGGATGCGGTGAAATCAGCCTCGGTGAAATACCCGGCGGAAAACCTGTCCTTCATGGTACAGGACGGCACCTGCCTGGGCTTCAAAGACTCGTCATTCGATGCTGTCATATGCTCCCAGGTCTACGAGCACACACCCTCAGCGGATGCTCTAATGTCCGAGATACACCGGGTGCTTAGGCCTGGCGGAGTTTGCTATTTCGCAGCAACCAACAGGCTGAGGCTCATGGAGCAGCACTACCGGCTCCCCCTCCTGTCCCTGATGCCCAAGTCGCTGGCCCACGTCTACCTCAGGCTAACCGGCAGAGGCGGCCGATACTATGAGAAGCACCTGACACTATGGGGCCTCCAGAAGCTGGTCTCGGATTTCAAGGTTTTGGACTACACTGGAAAGGCGGTTGAGGACCCCGTCAGTTTCGGGCTGACGGACATGATAAGACCAGGCACGGCGAAGCAGAAGGCTGCCCTGGCCTGCTTGAAAATCGCCTACTGGCTCTTCCCAGGCTACATATGGCTGCTTGTAAAACCTGCGGACTAGGCGCTTAGCAGATGGTTTTTTATGCTTTCACTCGTATAACATATTCCAAGGGGTGTGGTTGGCAATAATGTGGTTTTTGCCATGGAAGAGTTGGACGAGCTGATGGGATCGGAGGACGTTACCTGGAGGGACATACTCTACAGCGTCCTCAAGGGAATGGACCCCTGGGACATAGACGTCATAGAGCTGGCCACAAGGTACTCTAAAAAGGTTGATGAGATGCGGGAGATGAACTTCCGCATACCCGCGAACGTGGTACTCGTATGCTCCGTGCTGCTGAGGATGAAGGCGGACATCATAACGCCAAGGCAGGAGGAATACCCCGACCTCTCCGCGTCGCTGAACTTCATATTCGAATCAGACTACCCGGTATCCGCGCTGTTGGGCGGGGAGGCCGAACCCTATCCAATCACCATAAAGCCCGCCAGGGTATTGACGCGGAGGGTCACAGCCGACGAGCTCATAGACGCCATACAGGACGTGCTGAGGGACAAGTCCCGGAAGGCTGAGCGCGCCGCCTTGAAGGCCGCGAGGAAGCTCGAAGAGGCTGAAGGACCTACCGAGCTGGTCTTAGAGCCTCAGATCAACATCCTGGACATAATCGAGGACACCTACCGGAAGGTGATGGACATACTATCCAACAAGGAGGTGGCGGTCTTCAGCGAGATGGCGAAGACACGGGACGAGATGCTCCACCTGTTCCTGTCGCTCCTACACCTCTCAAACAGCGAGAGACTGGTGTTATCCCAGGAGCAGCTGTTCGGCGAGATATACATAAAGCCCGCCTAAGGGTATTTAAATGAATCCTCCATATTAGGTTCTACGATGACGGTTTTGAACTTTAAAATCAACAAGTTGTCCGGGGAGAGGAAGGAGAAGAACGCCAAGAGCCTTGAGGTTAAGGCCAACTCCACGATCCTATCCGTTAAGAAGGGAAAGGACAAGAGGATCGGCGAGTACCTGCACGTTAACTTCAGATACGACGTAGAATACACTCCCGGAATGGGTTCCATACACTTGGAGGGCAGCCTATGGTACCAGCACCCTAAGCTCGACAGCGTAATGTCCGAGGTAAAGGACAAGGTGGAGCTGAAGAACGAGGCCATCAAGGAGATTTCGAACTCCGTCATACAGGAGAGCATAGTCGAGGCGTTGGACATGTCGAGGAAGCTGCAGCTCCCCCCGCCCTTGCAGCTCCCCACAGTGACTGTGAAGCCCGAGAAGATGAAGTTCTCAAAAGCCAGCTAAACCCGGCATCAAAATGGAGTCCACTGGTTTATGCGACATATGCGGCAAAGCGGGAGCCATGTACACGTGCAGCCTATGCGGCAAGCGCGTCTGCCAGCTGTGCGTTACCGTCGGCGGCGTATGCAAGTACTGCGTGGGCGGCAAGAGCATAAGCGAAGACGAGAAGATAGTCCGGGAGAGGGTGCTGAAGGAGAAGGGACTGGACCCCCGCATATGACCTTGTTCTGATGATGTCATAGCCTGCTAAGGCGATACCGTCATTATCTTACGGGCCTGATCCGGGTATTTGGCGATGAACTTGACCTCGTCCTCCGTCACCGGCTTCTGAGTGTGGACGTTAGCGTACCTTATCAGCTCCAGAAGGGTTCGGGCTTCTTCGTCGTTCTCGAACTTTATCTTGTAGTTGCCCGCCATCGACTTGAATCCCTTGATGCCCGAGTACTCGCCCGTGGTTATCTGCCTGCCGGTGTCGATCTCCTCGATGTGACCCCGGCCGACCTCCTCGTGGTGGTATAGCTCGTAGTTCCTGTGGTCCTTCAACGCGCCGTCCACGTGTATGCCCGACTCGTGGGCGAAGGCGTTGTTTCCCACAGCGACCTGGTTGAACTGCAGCGGTATTCCGAACCCCCGGGCGGCATAGTTCGAGATCTTCCATGACTTCTTCAGGTCTATCCTGCCCGCGAGCCTGTACTTGCCTGCGAAGCCGGAGCTCTTCTCCACAGCCAACAGTATCGACACCAGGTCCGCGTTACCCGCTCGCTCGCCTATGCCGTTGACGGTGGTGTTTATGTAGGCGTTCACTCCAGAGTCCACCGCCGCCTTGGCTCCTGCGATGGAGCATGCGTTCGCCATGCCCAGGTCGTTGTGGCAGTGCACCTCAACGTCCATCCCCGTCGAAAGCGCGAGCTCGCTTATCCTGTCGTATATGGTGAACGGGTCGTCGTAGCCCAGCGTGTCACAGTACCGTATCCTCGTCGCCCCATGCTCCTTTGCGTTCTCGGCGAACCTGATGAGGCTCTGCATCTTGGTCCTTGAAGCGTCCTCCGCGTTGACCCCGACGTCCTTGGCTCCCAGCTCATATGCCCTGTCCAGGGATTTTCCGACGCTGTCCAGTATGTCCCGCCACTTAATCTTGCCCCTGAACTTCCCCTGTATCATCTGACGGGAGGTGCTGATGCTCAGGTTGAGGAACCTGGTCTTAGGCACGTAGTTGAAGGCCTTCTCCACGTCCGAGGTTATGGCACGCGCCCACCCGCTCAGCCTTATCCTCTTGAAAGCCCCCATCCTCCTGAGCTCCAGGTTGGCGTTCAAGTAGTTGGTCTCGTGGCGTGTCGCAGGGAACCCGAACTCGCTCTGCCAGACCCCCATCTTGTCCAGGTAACGGTTTATCATCGTCTTCTCAAGCTTCGCCAATCCTATCCTGGACGTCTGCACCCCATCACGGTTAGTTACGTCAATAATGTAAATCCTGTTCATAGCCTTCAATGATATGCGCAGACTACAATAAAAACCGAAGCTCTCCGAATTCCAGAATCTCCCCGTTTTCCGCGCCGTAGGCTCTGAAGTCGCCGATATCCCCTTGTAGTAGGGGGCTTAGGAGGCTTTCCTGGAGGATGTCCACGCCTTCTGTGACATAATTCAGCGACGGCAGGACGATCAGGCTTCTGCCTTCCCACTTGCCTGTGAGGAAGCATTTCACCTTCTCGACGCGCTCGTCCTCACGCAATCCGATGCAGGGGTGCTCGTGGCCCATCACAATGGCCTGGATGCCTTCGATGTCCTCTGGTATGGCGTGGCCGTGAATGAATAATGTATTGCCAGCTCTCAGCTCTTCCACGACTTCCACGTTCTTCTTCTCCGCGATCGGCCCGAGTATGGTGTCATGGTTTCCTTTCACCAGCTTCACCTCATAGTCGCCGAGGAAGTCCAGGAACCTCAACACCTCACGCCACTCCTGGCTGCTGATCCTCCCGAACTCGTGCTTCAAATCCCCGTTGACCACCACTGTCTCCGGTCTTGTCGAATCCAACACCTCACCGAGGTGCCTGACCACGTCCTGGTATTGGAAGTGGGGTATCATCACCCCCTTCTTGTTCAGCTCCTCCTCATAGCCGAGGTGGGTGTCGCCGAACGCCAGCAACCCCTCACCCGGCATGTGAAGGCACAAGCCGACGGCGTTGAAACCCGGCAACAGCTCTAGGCAGTCCATGTCAGGATATAACTAAAACACCCCCAGTTATAACATGCCAGGGCCGAAGCAGAGCAGCATCAACGCCTCGAAAAAACCCCGTTCCCGCCTATTCAGAGACGAAATATAGTAAAACGCAAGCGTCCTGGATGCAACTATCTGATCCTCTCCAGCAGGGCCTCGTGCATCCTGCGTATGAACTCCAGCCGGTCCTCGGTTCGCATCACGTCCATGTACCCCCTGCCGATGAGGTTAAGGGCGAAGGGGGTCGGTATGTCTGTGCTGATCTCCCTGACCTCGATCTCTCCCCCGGCAATCTTTGACAATACTTCCGTCGCGTTCTCCACATCCATCAAGTCCTCCAAAACCTCACGGCGGGCCTCCTCGAGGATGGGGAAGTGGGGGTCCAGCTTTCTCACGAAGTTAAGGAGTATCTTGCTCCCCAGCTGCTGCCGTCCCACGGACTTGCTCCTTCCCTTGTAGTTGCGCAGCATCATCAGAGACCTCGTGGCGCAGTGGCGGAACCTCCGCAGCAGCACCTCGGTCTTGTCTATTGCTTCAACCAGCACGCTCCTCAACCCCGCGGGGGTCAATGTTTTGAACGCGTTAGCGGCCTGGACCTTCCCCTTGACCGTGAGGTAGAAGCCGTTGTCCGACAGGCTTATGGCCACGTTCTTCCGCTCCTTCCTGGCGATGGCGTAAGCCACAGCCCGTGACAGGGCGTCGTTCACCCGCCGCCCGAAGAGGCTGTGGAACACGATATACCTCTTCTTGAACGCCTGATTGTACTCTATGACTATCCTGCCGTCGTGTGGTATCATCGCATACCTGTGCTGCTCCCAGAAGTACTGGTATATGCTCTCCACCGCGTTCTCGTCCGCGTACAGGTAGCTCCGAAGCCACTCCTTCACATCCTCCTTGGGCTTGTCCATCCGCTCCTCCATAAGCCGCCTGAAGCGCTGTATCTCCAGGGACAGCCCGTAGCTGAGGGGAAGGCTCTCGCTCACCCATGAGGGCACTGTCGGCGGACCCGCGTCCGGCGTCACCTGGCAGGTCATCCCCCTGCAGTACCTGAACTTGTAGATCTTACCCCCCAAGACGAATATGTCGCCCTTGCTCAGCCGCTCCAGGAACGGCTCGTCCAACTTGCCCACCTTATGCTCGCCCACCTTCACGGTCACGAAAGACTCCTCAGGGATGGTTCCAAGGTTGGTGCTGTAGATGACCCGCGCCAGCTTACCCCTCTTACCCATTATCCTGGTCTCATCATCCACCCAGATCTTGGCGTATACGCTCCGCTGCTCCAACTCCACATAATCCCCCCGTAGGTACTGCATTACCGAGTCGAAATCCTCCCTTCTGAGGTTCCGGTAGCAGTAGCTGCGCCGCACCATCTCGTAGACGTTGTCAACGTGCTCCCTGTTCGCGATGGCGATGCCGTATATCTGCTGTGAGAGCACGTCCAGGCAGTTCTCCGGGATGTGGATATCGTCGATCCTGCCCTCCACTGCGTTCTTCAGCAATACGCTGCACTCCACGAGGTCGTCCCGGTCCAACACGATGATCCGGCCCTTCGCCTTCTCGTGCAGCTGGTGTCCCGACCGCCCGATCCTCTGCAGGGCGCGGGCGACGCTCTTCGGCGAGCCCAACAGCACCACCAGGTCTATGTATCCGATGTCGATGCCCAGCTCCAGGCTGGTCGATGATACTACAACCTTCAACTCGCCCTTCTTAAGGCGTTCCTCTATGTCCAGCCGGTGCTCGGCGGAGAGGCTGCTATGGTGCGCGCCGATGTTCTCCATGTACCTGCCCGGGTACCTGGTCTTCAGGTGGCTCACCACCCTCTCGGTGCCGCTGCGGGTGTTGGTGAAAACCAACGTCGTCTTATGCTCTTGTATAAGATCATCCAGCAGCTTGTAGAGTGAGTTGCTCATCTCGTCCTGGCTGGCTGCGATGATGTTCTTAACGGGGCTCAACACCTTTATGTCCAACTCTTTGATGTATCGGACGTCAACGACCCTGCAGTCCCTGGGCTTGCCCCCTTCGTAGCCGACCACGTACTCGGCCACCTTCTCCAGTGGGTGTATGGTGGCGGACAGCCCGATCCTGGTGAACCTGCCCGCGTGGTTCTGAAGGCGTTCGATGCTCAAACTAAGGTCGACGCCACGCTTGTTCTCGGCAAGCGCGTGCACCTCGTCCAGTATCATCCATTTCACGTCCTTCAGCTTCAGGCTGAACTTTGGCGAGGTCAGCATGAGCGCCAGGCTCTCCGGAGTGGTGATGAGGATGTGCGGCGGCTTCCTCAGCATGGCAGCCCGCTTGCTAGTCGGAGTGTCACCTGTCCTCACCATGGCGCGTATCCCGAGCTCCTTGCCGTGCAGCTCCTCCAACTCGGCGAGCGGCTCCTCGAGGTTCCGGTGTATGTCGTTGTTCAAAGCCTTCAACGGCGACACATACAGGCAGTAGACCTTCTCCTCCAGGTCCCCGATCAGCGACTTTTCGATCAGCTTGTTCAGCACGCTCATGAACGCCGTCAGCGTCTTCCCGCTGCCTGTGGGCGCGGAAACCAGCGTGTTCTTCCCGTGCATTATGTTGGGGATCGCATACAATTGTGGAGGGGCGAAGTCACCGTATTTGCCGTTGAACCACTCCCGGACCAGCGGGTGCAGTTCCCTGAGTATCTCCTCCTTCCGGTATGGCTCCTCCTGGACTTCGATCATGGCACATATTAAAGGAGCCCATCCAATTAAACCCTTGTGATTACCTAAAAGAAACCAATGCCTGCAGCTAGTGTCAACCATTATTAGGTCCTAGACCCTTAAATACCTTCCTGAAACGGCTCAACTTAAATAGATGGACCGGCATACATTAACTGAGGGGCTTCGGTTCGGCCGTCAACAATAATTAACTTTGTCTGTGACCGCCCCCGACACGAGGTACGGGGATACGGCGGGACAGACGTGTGATGTAAAACGCATGAACCCGCCCCTCACAACCCTAACCAAAAGCATCCACGTGTTCCTTTGTGTCTCAACAGCTTTTCTAAGGATAGCTAAGCATTCCTTTCATCCCGGTTTTCCCTCTCCTTTGAAGACCTCATCGCTTGCGTCCCTGTTCCGGTCTATCATCCCCTTCTTGGATACGAACGCGTGCCTCAGGTTGAGTATGCCCTTCTCGTACTCGTAGGGCTCCTGGTCCTCGAATATGAAGGGCGTGTCCTGCAGTTCGGGGATGCTCATGAAAGCAGGCGTCAAAGTCCTTATGCTGATCTCCCCGAAACCGGGGAGCATGTGGGCGTCCTGGTCCTGGAACGTATCCACCATGTGGACCACGCCGATGTGCTCGGAAATGGATTCGATTGTGTCCGCGAGCGCCCTGACGTCCTTGCTCCACATGTAATAGTGGCTGGTGTCAAAGCAGAGCTTCGCGCCGTCGACTTCCTCCACGAACTCCAGGATGTCATGCTTGTCCCTCAG
Source organism: Candidatus Altarchaeales archaeon (assembly GCA_014727915.1). GTDB lineage: Archaea > Altiarchaeota > Altiarchaeia > IMC4 > SCGC-AAA252-I15 > WJMO01. Next base: position 24,374 of record WJMO01000012.1, read on the forward strand.
ATGCGCCTCAGGTTCGGTTATGTTCTCGAAACAGGCCAGCATCCCGTAGTCGGCGGTCATGTCAACCAGCTCCCTGCTATGCTTTATCATCATATCCTTCTTGTCCCGGGTGCTGGAGTGGAAGACTATCCTGTCGCTGTTCAACTCCGCAGCGTATTCGATGCTCTTCCTGAACAGCTCATGACCCCTCTTCGTTCCCAGGTCCGCCATCTCACCCCTGGTGGGGAACGGGGCGTGTACGCTGAAGTCCGCTCCGAAATAGCTCTGAAGCTCCACCAACTCCCTCAGATCCTCATTTGTCACCTCAGGGTATATGGGGGAGATGTGGACATGGTCGCTGTAGCGGAGGCACATCCTCACAGCGTCCACGACGTCCAGGTCAGAGTATGCGTAGGTGGCAAGCCCGATCCTCATATGAATAGATTGGCGATAGTCCTTTTTATCTTGCCCTCACCCCTTCAACCAGTTCCCTGACAGCGCTGCTGTTGGCGTACAACACGGTTGTAAGCCGCAGTTTCTCATCTTCCACGTCCAAGGGCGTCTTGAAAGGCCGGTGGGACAGGACCTGCACCCCCGCAAACGAGTAGCTTCCGTCCTTGTTCCTCTTGAATATGGGGTTCCCGTTCTGGCCTTCGACAGCCGCGACTAACGTCGACATGCCATGGGCCTCAGGCCTGTAATGTACGGGCGTTCCCTCGGGGGAGATGCTGTCAACCCGCTCTACATTGTATTCAATGGTGGTTCCCTGCTCTTCAACGGAGCCCTTACCAGCAGGCAATGCGGAGTTCCCACCCAATGCTCCCACACCTTCTGCTGGCATGAGCCTGCACTTGCCGCCCCTGCAAACGAGCCTCATCCCCGTGGATATCTCGAACCTGGACACGGGAGTGCCGCTCTCCAATGGCTTGGCTGCCAGGCTAAACGCTGCCGAATCCCTCAAGGCACGACTCCACTTACTGTCTGCCGCCCTGGCCAACGCCACTCCGGTCTTCGGGTTTGAGGCGATGACTTCGATGCTGCTGGACCCCAGCTGATGCTTCAGGGTCTCCTCCCTGGGGGCTATCTGGACCGAATTCAAACCCCTGCCCTCCAGCACATGCGCCGCAGTGAGGAACAGGCCCCCTCCGACGTTAACTGCCTTGCCAGCCGACACCCTGGTATCCCGCCCGGCTATGTTCGCGGTTCCCGTTATCTCGAACACGGACTTGAGTGCGTCATCCCTGCTTACACTCGCCATGTGATCTGGGTCGAGGAATTCGGCCAAAACCTTCCCCGTGACATCAGCTTCCCTGCCTGCCTCTTTGGGTTCGGGGGTCCTGGAGCCGTCCGGGGGCTTCTCTGCGAGCGCTTCAACACCAGCCAACCCGGCGCTGGCAGCTGCGACCGACTCCAGGAACTGGCGTCTCGTGACCTTCATGGTAAATACTGGGGAAGAAACATCTAATAACCCGCTCACATGGCCTGCAAGGCCTTTATCCTGTCTGCGATTGGCGGGTGAGTCTGGAAGAGGCTTGTGATTCTGTGTTTGGTCGGGTCCGCGAGGAACATGGGCGCGACCGCAGCGCTGACCTCGCTGTGCTTCCTGGGCTGCGCATAGTCTGCCTCGATCTTCTTCAGCGCGGATATCATGCCCTCAGGGTAGCGTGTGAGCTCCACTGCTCCGCCGTCGGCCATGTACTCCCGCTTCCGTGATATGGCCAGCTGCACCAGCTTGACTATCAGCGGTGCTACGATTGCCAACACGATCCCCAAGAGCAGGAACACTACGTTACCTCCTCCGCCTCCGCGGCGCCGGCCTCCGCCGAACATGCTCCCATACCAGAGGCTCCTCAGGAACATCTGGCTTATGATGGACACGAGCCCGACCATCACAGCAACCAATGTGACGAACCTTATGTCGTAGTTGCGGATGTGGGTCATCTCGTGGGCTATGACGCTCTGCAGTTCCTGCCGGTTCAGTTTCATCAGGCAGCCTTCGGTGACGCAGACCACGCTGTGCTCTGGGTCGCGGCCTGTGGCGAAGGCGTTGATGTCCTGGGTGGGCATCACATACACCCTTGGCTTGGGCATGCCCCCGGCTATGGCCATCTCCTCTATGATATGGTGTAGTTGGGAGAAGTTGGGGTGGTTGGGGTCCGCCTCATATGCGTTCACGCTCTTCAACGCGACCTTGTCGCTGTTGTAGTATGTGTAGAGTATGTAGGCTATGTTGAAAACGGACGCGAACATGAGGAAGATGAACATGACTCCCACGTTCCAGTTGTAGGCTATGATCCCCCCTATAGCCAACGTCAGGAAACCCAGTGTCACCATTACCACGAACACGAGTATCCAGCTGTTCCTCTTGTTGCTGTCTATCTGGTCGTAGAAGCTCTTCCGGTCCGCCATCTTACACACTACTTTTTGAAGTCCACATTGGGCACTTCACGGGCTGCCTCCTCGACCTCGAAGTAGTCCCGGTCGACGAAGTGGAACATCCCCGCTATTATGTTGTTGGGGAACGTCTGCCTTGACGTGTCGTATTTCATGACGCTGTCGTTGTAGAACTGCCTCGCATAGGAGATCTTGTTCTCGGTCGTCGTAAGCTCCTCCTGCAGTTGCATGAAGTTCTGGTTGGCCTTCAGGTCAGGGTAGTTCTCGACCACCGCGAACAGGCTCTTCAAAGCCCCGGTGAGCATGTTATTGGCTGAAGCCTTCTCTTTGACTGTCTGGGCGTTGGCCATGGCAGCCCTCGCCTCGGTTATCCTCGTGAAAGTCTCCTGCTCATGGGCGGCATAGCCCTTCACGGTCTCCACTAGATTGGGTATGAGGTCGTTCCTCCTCTTCAACTGCACGTCTATCTGGCTCCACGCGTTCTCGCATCTGTTCCTCAGCGTTACGAGGCTGTTGTATGTCATTATGACAACAGCCAATACTATGAATCCTAATCCTCCCAAAACCAGCAAACCCAAAACCACTAAACCTCCAAGCATTACTATCACCTGTTCACATATACTACTTCCCCCTTTTTAAGTCTTCTCACGGCTCGGTCGGGGTTATGCTTATCTGCCAGTGCTCCGCCCTGACTATCCTACTTTCAGGTTTGAACAGCAGGTCCTGCCTGTCCGGGTCTGGCGGGTATATGGAGACATTGGAGTCCTTCTCCGCCTTGGAGAGCCTTTTCAACTCCATGGGCCCCTGCATGTCGGACTTGTCAACCGGCTCCACCACCACGGTCCTCTCCCTTCCACCGGCTTTGAGCTTCAACGTTAGACCAATGCTATCGTTATCTTCTCTGATATCAGCATCCAAGAGGGTCCCTTCCATGAGGGGGTGGACTGGTTCCTGTTTTTCTCCCCTCGGCCAGAGAGCCACGGTGCCTGCGATCCCACCTGCGAACACTGCGGCCTTGGCGACTTTTTGAAGCGCCCTCCTCCTGCCCATCCTCCTGGGTATCAGTTCATCCGGGATTTGTTCAGGCTTCCTTACTTCACGCGTTTCCTTCTGTTTTGTCATCCTGCTCCTCCGCCTCCCCCGCCTCCGCCTCCGCCTCCGCCGCCGCTGAAGCCGCCAGAGCCGGAGGTCGAGGTTGCGGTTGCGAAGGCGCTGCTGAAACCGCCCACTGCGGAGCCGAGGGAGCTGGCGGAGAACCCGTGCAGGCCGCCGGCCATGATGTGGGATTCGACCTCGCCCGTGTAGTCCTTGAACACCTTGTCCATGGCTTCCTGGACCTTGTCCGCGACACCCAATGGTATCGAGTACACGAGGTACTTCTCCCAGAGCACTATCGCGTCCGGGGGCACGTCTTTGAGGCTGCTGAAGTCTTCAAGGAACTTCTTCAATCGCATCCACCGCTCATAGTGTTCCGCCCCCTTTCGGGTTCGGTTGGGCATGGCGTCAGGGAACACCGCGACGAGCAGCACCAGCTCAATCACCACCACGACTGATATGAACGGCGAGAACGCCGCCGCCAACAGGGCCACCACTAGGGAGACCATCACCAACGGCATGTAGCCGGTTTTCTTCGAGAAGAATCCCATCGACTTGGCTTGTTCGGCTGCCATTTTCTCCCAGCCTTGGAGCCATTGCCTTGTCGTATGTGGTTGGGCTTTCAGATATTCTTTAAGCTCGGTCAGGGTCACAAGGTCCGGCGTGCCATCCTCTGCCTTCTTCTTGAATATCAATCCTTCATGCCTGTATCGTGCGGTAGACTCTATCATTGATAGCAGGTATCTTTCGCTATCTGGCAGGTCCGACTTTTTTCTGTCGAGTATGCGTATCTCGTATTCGTCGCTGCCGAATATGCCGAACAGCTTATCGCCCTCTATCCTCTTCAGCTTCAGCCGGTCCTTCAGGCACAGGTCCAGGAGCTCGGCGGTTATGGAGTTCAAACCCGGTTTCTGCCTGTTCTGGTGGAGCAGGGCGTCCACCACCGACGGGCTGTAGTCGTAGGGCACCTCACGCTCGTATATGCCCTGCGTGTGGACGTCCGGTTCCCTACCGTAGAGGTGCCATATGGTGAAGAATGCGATGGCTTCCACCGCCAGGAATGCTGGCGTGATCATGAGGGCGGTCCAGGGTATCATGTCCTGTCCCATGAAGAAGACCAGGAACATGGTGATGAACCCAGCCACGAAGACAGTGGCCGTCAGCTTACCCGCCAGCTTACCAATCCGGGGGTTGAACCTGTGGAGCACCGCAGAGGATATGCCCCCGAAGAAGCCCGCGCACCATGTGACCATGAAGAGGGGTATGAACAGCCACATGAACTCCTCCTCGCTCATCGGCGGCTTGTAGTTTGATTCCTCCTCTATTATGCTCTGGAGCATCTCTCCCTCTCCTAGGGTCACGAACTCGGGCTCTTCCAACACGTATCTGGGGAACACGGTACGCACTTCGATCCACTGGCCTGCCGGCACGTTGAACGTCTGGAAGATGACCTTCCGATTGTCTGACATGGCGATCTTCCCCTTCTTCATGTCCGGGTGGCCCCAGGCGTAGACTTCTTTCGCGTGTTTGACTTCCGACGGCAGTATGACCTCTCCCTCGAGGTCGGCTACTCCCTTCTCCCAACCGCTGCCCCACACCTTCCAGTTGAGGTCGCATACGTCACTGTAGCAGTGGATTGCACCGGCGAGCTTGTATCTTATGCTGAACGTCTTCTGCTCGTTGGATGCGCTGTAATGCCATTTGATGCGCGTTTCGCCGCCGCTCTGGGATAGTTCATGCCTGAGCTTCCGCCCGTCAGACCACACTTCCACGCCGCTTACCCCCCACTTTCCATCGGGTATGTCCCGGTAGGCATAGGTGAAGGAGCCGGTGAACGAGAAGGTCACGTCTTCACTCACGTCTACGCTGCCGTCAGGGTTCACATTCATGGATATGAATGCCTTGGGTAGGGTGTAGGATTTCGCGGAGGCTGTGAGTGACAGTAGAAGTAGTAAAGTGAGTATTACCAGTGCTTTAGTGAGTATTACCAGTGCTTTACTCGCTCGGTCCATCCTCTGACACGATATTCTCGCTATCCGCGTCTTCTTCCGCGCCGACCTCCCTCTTGACAAGCTCTTTGGCGTCGTTTATCCGGAAGTACTTGTTGAACTTGGCTGTGGTGGTGATCATCTTCGTGTGGCCCTCCGGCTTCCGGTCTATGAACTCAAGCGCCTCCAACCGTTTCATGTACTCGTAGACCCGGTTGCCCCGGAGCTTCACCAGATAGGACTGCTTTATTGGCTGCTCGTAGGCTATCATCGCCAGCGTCTTCAGCATGGCCTTGGGCATGTCAGTCTCTGGTATGAGCATCGTGACCGAGTCCTCATACTCCGGCTTCACCCTCATACCATAGGATTTCCCGGTTTTGAACACTTCAACCCCGCCGTCCCGGCTCTTGTATTCTTCGACCAGCCGGTCCGCCTCCTCCTTAACTGCTTTCACATCCAGGCTGCCTATGACCTTCGCCAGCTTCTCAGCGCTCAAATTACTTCCGCTAACGAACAATGCAGCTTCGATCAATCCGCGTTTGGACATCTCAAACAATTGGGAATCCCCGGATATAAATCGCCTTCTATTTATGTCCGAAGGTCCAGTCGAAGGTCTTTTCAGCTCCTGGCGATGTCAGATCCTTACCCTGGTCTCTGAGAGCGCAGGAGTCGGCGACCAACCGGGCGAAGTAGGCGTCCGGCATCTCATGGGCGGTCACGAGGCCGTGGGCTCCGGCTCCCTTAGCCTCAGCAACCCATATTCCTTCGTGGTATCGCCTATACGAGTGTTTCAACCTGCACACGCCAGCGCATCCTGGGTTTGCTTTCAACCTGTTCAACAGTTCTGGGCTGCTTGAAAGAACCACCGCATAGTCGTTTGGATTGGAAGAAACTCTGCCATATGCGTCATCATCTGAGTGAACAACCTCAACCTGCCCTGGTTGCGATAACGGCCTGAAAACTCTTTCCGCATCAAGTGGATTCGAGAATAATCTGCTGCTAACCATTATCTTCTTTTCCCCGATTAGCTCTCTGGCACGGGCGATTTGTTGTGCCCTATCATCCACTGGTCCTCCTTCCTGTCCGGTGCCTGCGCGTGTGGTCTCGGGCAGCCTGCCCTCCAACACGGTCATCACCTCCTCGAGGAGTATGCCTTCAAGTTTGTCCGGTTTCATCTGATCGTGGATAACTGGAAACTCATCGTCTCCCCTGCTGCCGTGTGTGATCCTTTTGTAGTCTTCTGGTGGCACAGCCAATAGGCAGGAGATCTGGCCTCCCCTCTCGTTTCTGGTTCTATGCAAAGCTGACCTGTTCTGGAGGTCTGCGACTACCATCAGGCTGCTGTCCCTAGGATCGAAGGTTTCCGGGTTCTCAACGGCGATCAACCGCTCAGCCGGCACTCCCGCAGCCATGAGACAACCAGCCAAAGAGGCCTTGGCATTGGGATTGCAGACCAACAAAACCTTCTCCTGTTCGCTGGTCTCTCCTAGTATCCACTGGGTTAGCTCCCTCTCCCGGCCTCCCTGACCCGACTTGAGACTTTCTACCATAGGATAAAATTGGGAAACGTGGGTTAATATTTTCCACAAGCCAATGGCAGCCTCGCAGCTATTGCGACTGCGATTGCCAGTATTGCTGGGAGCATTGGAATGCAGCATATGCCCCCGCCTGCATCGTCGTCTTCTTCGTATAATGTGGTGGTTGGCGGCTGGTATAATGTGGTCGGCGGGTGTGTTGTCACCGTCGTGTGCTGTGTGGCCGTCGAAGGCGGAGTGTAGACTGTCGAGGTCGTTGGCGCGTAGTCCTTGTTTATCTCGTAGACGCGTATGTCAGCGCTGTACTTGTTCCCCACTATGGTGTCTTCCTCCCAGTTCCAGGCGGCTGCGACCTCCGCGTCACCGTCGCTGTCGAGGTCTCCCATGTACACCGCCACCGCGCTCGCATCCCGCTCCTCGTATTTCTTGTCGCTGCCCTGTATCTCAACCAGGTACTGCCAACCGCCCTTCAGCATGCCGTTGTCGTCTAGCACCCTTATGTAGCGGGTCTTGCCGACTGCAACCTCCTTCTTCCCGTCCCCGTCTATGTCATAGGCTGACATGCTGTTTATGGTGTTGTCCAGTGGGGCGGTCCATCGCCATTTGACGTTGCCGTTGGAGTCCAAGGCTGTGACAGTAGGCGATGAACCTACCAGCACCTCATCTGTACCGCCGTCCAGGTCTGTTGCGAGTATGCTGGACACCAGTTTGCCCTTTTCAGAGGACCATCTTATGCTCCCGTCCCCGTTATAGACGATCGCTCCGTTTTCGAAGGTGCCCACGATTATCTCTGCTTTCCCGTCGCCTTCCAGGTCTGTGACGTCCATTATGTTGCCTGCGATGGCCGGCGTGTAGACTCCCCCGTCGATCTTCTGCTCCCAAAGGAGTGTGCCGGTGCTGGAAACCGCTATCACATAGGCTTCCCCGTACTTGCTCGACAATGCCACGGTCTCCAGATTCCCGTCCCCGTTCAGATCCCCGGTCTTGACGAAGTATATGGGGTGCCTTTTCGTGTCATAACTCCACAGCACCGGCGTCTTCTGCTTGGTGTCGTCTTTCAGAGCGCATATCTTCCCGCTATGAGCGCCCATGATGACATTCAAAACCCCGGTCCCGTCTATGTCGGCCGCGTATATGCTGTGGGTTAGCCCGCATTCCTTGTCGAAGTTCCAGTCCACCAACGCGTTATCTCCTGAGATGACCCAGACGTATTCGCTCGGCTGCTGGGACTTCGGGTGCGTCGACTTCACAGAGTTTACCGCCACCTCACCCCTATCATCCAGGTCTATGTCCCCTGAGTAAACGCTCTTAACGTCTCCCCTTGTGTTGAACGACCACCCGTTGCTGTCCAATGCGCTCCATTCAACACGGCAGTTCGCACCCTTGTAGATGTAATTGTACAGAACCCCGTTTATGGAGGTGCCCACCAGTATGTTGGGGACTCCATCCCCGTCCACGTCGTCGACCTCTATGATGTTGGCAAGGTCGTTCTGCAGGTTAGACTGACATGCGCTCTCAAGGTACTCTTCACCAAAGGCCGAACCGGCCAAGACTAACAACAAGCCCAAAACGACAAACGGAGATTTCATGGTAAAAGCATAACTTTCATCTCTTAAAAGCTGATAGCACGTAGAGCTCTTCGAAGAATATCTTCTCTTTCGCTGTTATTTCGACATCGTAGCCACAGTCCGCGAGTTTTTCCTTGACCTTACCTAGCCGGTTGATGGACGATACTAGCAGCATTATCCTGCCCTCGGGGGTCAGGTATTCGCCTGCCTCTTCTATGAACCTGTTTATCACCTCGACGCCCGTTGTTCCCCCGCTCCAGGCTTTCCCAAGTTCTCCAGCGTCTTCGGCTGCCAGGTATGGTGGGTTGAATATTATGAGGTCGAACCTTCCTTCTACATTGCTGAACAGATTGCTGACCATGAAATCAGCGTTGTCTATGTCGTTGGATTCCGCGTTCCTCCTCGCTAGTTCGACCGCCTCAGGGTTCACATCCACCCCCACCACATGCTCTGCCCTTTTTGCTGCTGTGAGGGCCTGTATGCCGGTGCCGGTGCCCATGTCCAGCACACATCCCTTGAATTCCCCGAGGTTGTCGGCGAGCAGGAAGGAGTCCTCTGCCGGCGCGTAAACGTTCTCGTGGGCGTCCAGCTCCAGTTCCCCATAATATACTGCCATGGTTTAATACTCTGCTTTCGTAGTAATAATTTGAGATGAAAGGGCATAAGGTCGCGTTGGGTGGTTCTTTCTCTGGGAACACCAGTGACTTGTTCAAGAACCTCCCACAGGATGACATACTCCAGTTCTCGCTCTGCGGACGGGAGGTGCAGTTGCAGGTGAAGAGCGAGAAGCTCGATGACGTGATCAAGTCATTGAACAAGCTGGGCGTTAGCAACCTGAGCATCCTCGAATGGAGGAAGTACGGCACCACCGTCGCGGGCTCGGGTTCCAGCATCGACGAAGACGGCATACTCAACATCTCACTGATACCCTCCGCGTTGGGCGACGGGCTCAGGCCGCTGAGCGTCACACAGCGGCTTCCATTGGACCGGAAGCTGTACATAGAGATGCTGGCCAACCTCGAAGCGGTATTGTTGGATGCTGGTGTGTCCGAGGTCCTCTACGCGGTCCAGATCGAGAAGGATGTCGGCCGTGAAGACTACATAAACGCAGTACGCGACGCCGCGTTGAACGCCCTCTTCAACTCAGGCGGAGTAGTCGGGATAGAATAAACTTTTCCCCTGCTCTCTCTGGTGTTTTATTGTTTTTGTTTTCCATTACTCTAGGGATGGTTGTTTTTCCCTATCCGACGGTCCGCGACGGCCAGTCGGATTTCATCGGCGACTGCGAGAAGACGGTGAAAAAGGGGGGCATACTCGTGGTCCATGCGCCAACGGGCATCGGTAAGACCGCCGCAGTGCTCTCAGCGTCTTTGGAGCATGCTTTGAAGAAGAACAAGACAATTTTTTTCCTCACGCCCAAGCACACCCAGCATACGATAGTCGTGGACACGTTGAAGAAGATACGTGAACGCCATGACCTGAAGGTGTCGCTGGTGGACTTCATCGGCAAGCAGTGGATGTGCCCCCACAGGGTGAAGGACCTGAAGAGCCGCGAGTTCAACGAGTTCTGCCGGGCGCAGAAGAAGGACGAGCTCTGCCACTACTATAACAACACTCGAAAAGCGAAGACCACCAAGGCGGCGCGGGAGGCGGTGAGGGAGATAATTGCCGGCCCATTGCATAACGAGGAGGCGCTTGAGATATGCGGGAAACACGACCTCTGCCCCTATGAGGTTCTATTGGAAGCCGGCCGGAAGGCGGAAGTGATAGTCTGCGACTATTTCCACATCTTCAGCCCGTCGGTGAGGAGGGCTTTCTTGCGCAAGCTCGACATCGACTTGGGCGATTCGATTCTCATCGTGGACGAGGCCCACAACCTCCCTGACAGGGTGCGGAGCATCATGTCCAACAGACTGACCGCGTTCGCCTTGGACAGGGCCGTGAAGGAGGCCAGGGCATTGAACTTCAAGCAGCTCGGCGAAGACCTCACAGATTTGAAGAAGATTCTGAAGAAGCTTGCGCGCAGGATAAAGCCCTTCGAAGAACGGTACGTGGACCGGAAGGAGCTGACCGACGAGACAGAGAAACAGTTGAACATGCCCTACGCCGACTTCCAGGCGGATATGGAGTCCCTGGGGTTGGAGGTTTTGAAGATTCCCGGAAGGTACAGGTCCTACTCTGCGAATGTCGCGCGTTTCCTGGAGAAGTGGACGGGCCCGGACCTGGGCTACGCCCGGATACTCCGGAAGGACAAGAAAGACGTTTCGCTATCGTATAAGTGCCTTGACCCGGGCGTCTCATGCACGGAAGTCTTCGACCTGTCCTATTCTGCGGTTCTGATGAGCGGAACCCTGACGCCGCTGAGCATGTACAGTGACACCCTCGGAATACCAGAGGCCCGCGTTGTCGAGCGGGCGTATACGTCGCCGTTCCCCAGGGACAACAAGCTAACTCTCTGCGTTCCCGGGCTGACGACCAAGTTCGCCCACCGTAACGACTTCATGTACGGCAAATACGCCGCCACCATATCCCGGATGCTCGCCTTGATACCCGGGAACGTCGCGGTCTTCTACCCCAGCTACCAGCTGCTCGCAGCCATAGGCGCCAGGGTTCGAACCGCCAAGCAGGTGGTGGCCGAGCGGCAGGAGATGAAAAAAGAGGACAGGAGGGGGATATTCGAGCGTCTTGTCCGGCTTAGGGATGACGGTGGCGGCGTGCTGATGGGCGTTCAGGCCGGAAGCTTCAGCGAGGGCTTGGACTTCGCGGGCAACCTCTTGGATGCGGTGGTCATCGTGGGTCTGCCTTTGGAGCGGCCTAACCTGGAGACCCAGGCCCTCATCGACTACTATGACTTCCGTTTCGAGCGGGGGTGGGACTACGGTTACATCTACCCTGCCATGAACCGCGCCTTGCAGGCGGCGGGCAGGTGCATCCGCAGCGAGACCGATCGGGGTGTGATAATCCTATTGGATGAGAGGTTCAAGTGGGCGAACTACCGCAAGTGCTTCCCATCAGACTTCGAGTTCATACCAACCGAACAACCTGAAAAATACATAGAACGCTTCTTTGACGTGGAGGCCGTGCCCGCCTACCACATGTGACGCCTTTTATTGGTGGAATCAGCTTTTATTAACTCATATCCGTTTAAAGATGGGTTTGGGTAATAAGTCGGTCCTTGTGGCTGGCGGGGCGGGTTTCATCGGCAGCCATATTGTGGACAGGCTCGCGGTAGAAGGTCTTGAATCCTTGGTTGTGGTGGATAATCTCTTTTTAGGAAGCGTTGATAACCTCATGGAGGCTAGAAGCCAGTTTCCGGAACTGGTTTTCTACGAAGAGGACGCGTCCGACCCCGGTACCATGCGTGACATAATGGAAAGACATGGTGTTGATGTGGTTTTCGACCTTGCGGTCATTCCTTTGCCAGCATCCCATACTAGGCCCAGATGGGTGTTCGAGCAAAACGTAGGCGTCACGCTCACTCTGTGCGAACTAGCGGTCGGGGGCGCATATGATACTCTGATACACTTCTCGTCTTCTGAGGTTTACGGGACCTGCGAGTATGAGCCCATGGACGAGGAGCACCCTCTGAAGGGGATGACTCCTTACGCTGCGAGCAAGATAGCGTCCGACCAGCTTGTATTCTCATATGATAGGACATTCGGTTTGGATGCTTCCATAGTCCGCCCTTTCAACAACTTCGGGCCGAGGCAGAACGATGGTAGCTATGCTGGTGTCATACCCCTGACGATCAAGAGGATATTGAACAATGAGCCCCCGGTTATATATGGTAGTGGGATGCAGACCAGGGACTACCTCTATGTCACTGATACTGCGGACTCAGCGGTCGACATATACAACTCTAGGAAGACACGGGGCAAGGCGTTGAACATAGCAAGCGGGAAGGAGATATCGATTGCGAGTGTTATCGGTTTGATCAGTGAGTATATGGGATGTGAGAAGCCAATCGTGCGGGAACCTGAGAGGCCGGGGGATGTGAGACGACATATTGCAAACATATTCCTTGCTAAGGACCTGATAGGCTTCAAACCTTCGGTGAGCTTTGAGGAAGGTCTACGGAGAACTGTGGATTGGTACGTTCAGAGAGCGAAAAAATAGCCTGGCTCCTATGCTCTGATTTTTCCCGTGTATACCTCTTCGGCCGGGCCGATTAGGTAGACTTCCTTGATGTCCCTGCCGTTGGTTTCCAGCTCTACTTTCACGTCTCCACCGCGGGCGTGAAAGCGTATGGGCTTGTCTGGGTCTGCCTTCTTGTTCAGCACCGCCGCGACCGCGCTGGCGCATATTCCCGTGCCGCATCCCAGGGTCTCGTCCTCGACTCCCCGTTCATAGGTCCTTATCCTGAACTCGTTTTCGCCCTGCTCTTCCACGAAGTGGACGTTCACGCCGTTAGGGAAAAGGTTTCCGTAGTGCCTTATCCTCGGTCCTATGGTCTTCAGGTCGACTTCTTCCAGGTCTCCGTAGAATATGATGGCGTGGGGGTTGCCCATCCCCACAGATGTTATGTTGTACTCGAACCCGTGTATCATGATCTTCTCGTCTATCAGGGTGCCTTTGGGGTCTCCCGCCACCTGTGCCTCGCCCCTCTTCACCTGTGGTGCGCCCATGTTTACCCTGACTTCGACCACGACGTCCTCCAGGACCTCCAGATCCAATGTTTTAGTCCCTGCGAGTGTTTCGGCTTCTATGTGCCGTTCTCCTATGAGCTTGTGCTCGTAAACGTATTTCGCGAGGCAGCGTATCCCGTTCCCGCACATCTCCGCCCTGCTGCCGTCGGGGTTGTAGAACACGAAGTTCACGTCCGCAGTCTTTGACTTCTGCACGAATATGAGGCCGTCGGCTCCAACCCCAAAATGTCGGGCGCAGACTCGCCTCACGAAACCCTCCTTTTCACCTGTAGGGACTACTTCTCCGTTCCACTCGTCCACGACTACGAAGTCGTTTCCGGTGCCTTGCATCTTCGTGAACTTGACTTCCATAACCCTCTCTTATTAACTTATACGCCTATTTAAACGTTTTTTGGCGTGTCTTGTACTTCTTGGGGCTTTATGGCCCGCGCTTCCTGGCTTATGGGCGGGGCTTAATACCCTTCTCTTCAATTCCTGTCCCTCAATTTCTTAGCAGGGTTTCCCGCAAATACGGTGTATGGTGGGACGTCCTTCGTGACTACGGATCCTGCGCCCACTATCGACCCTTCACCTACTGTCACTCCAGGCAATATGATGGCTCCGATGCCTATGTCGCACCCACGCTCTATCTTAACTGGTTCGTATTCCAGATCGCAGAATCTGATCGGCGCTGACCTTTCGCCTTCGCGGTGTTGGGCTGTGAGGATGTTCACTCTGGGCGCAATCCCGACCTCTTCCCCGATGGTCAATCCGCCTCCGCTATGCAGGAAACAACATTGTCCGATCCATGTGCTGTCCCCTATTATCATCCGGTTATTGTGGTATCCCTTGAGGATCGTATTGTGGCCTATGTAGACGTTTTCCCCCAGGTCTATGTTCTCGGGGTGGAAAGCCAAGACTCCGCATTCGATGACAACGTTCTTGCCAATACTGCTAAAATCCTCCAAGCTAAAACTCCCGTCTCCATGTGACCTGCTTTCTTTTCGTTTTACTGTTTCTGCCTGTTCCATATTGTCCTGCCTTGCATGTCTGCGCATCTCTGATTATATTACTCCCTACTCGAATAATAAATTGTCTAATTCGGAGGTGAGTGCCATTAGGGTTTTGGAGGTCACGACGTCATATCCACGTTTCAAGGGTGACTGGCCTGGAGTTTTCATATTCAGGTTGGACAGGGAGCTAGTGAGGCGTGGGAATGAAGTTCTTGTTCTGGCTCCGGGCACTATGGGCAGCCCCGAGCATGAGGTGCTCGATGGTGTTGAAATAAGGCGATTCCCGTATTTCTTCCCTAAAAGGCTGCAGCAGCTGGCTTACGGCGGAGGCATCCCGAACAACCTGGGGAAAAAACCCTGGACTTTCCTCCAGATACCCCTGCTTCTCATGTCCTTTGCGTTTAACATGGTCCGTTACGGCAGAAAGGCGGACATAATACACTGCCACTGGATACCTCTGGGGTTCATTGGCGTAGTCACAAGGCCTTTGCATGGTAGGCATGTAGTTCTCACGCCATGGGGTTCGGATTACCGTGACCTCCCCGCTTTCTTCTGCAAGTTCGTGCTTGAAAACTCTGACATGGTGATCAGCACCGCCACTGAGACTGAAAAGTATCTGGGCAAGCTGGGCTTTCAAGACTATGAGACTGTTCGCACTCCCGTTGACGAGGACGAGTTCAATCCTGATGTCGATAGTCGGGGCATAGCGGAGGAGTTCGGCCTCGGCGATGAGAAGGTTGTGGTCTTTGTGGGAAGGCTGAATGAGTTCAAGGACCCGATGACGTTTGTCGAAGCGGCAGCACTGGTTCTTGGCAGGAGGAATGATGTCCGGTTCATAGTTGTTGGCGATGGTGAGATGAAGCAGGATTTGTTGTCATATGCCGACGGCTGTGGGCTTGGGGATGGCATAATATTCACC
>WJMO01000013.1 GCA_014727915.1 Candidatus Altarchaeales archaeon
CTCTACGAGAATGCAGTCGCAGTCAAACTAAAGAAAACAGAACTCCAGGAAAAAACTGAAACATACTTCTGGAAAAACCAACAACAAGAAGAAGTAGACTTCCTGACAAAGAAAGGACAGAAAATAACACAGCTAATACAAGTGTGCCAAGACATAAGCAACCCTGAAACCAGAAAACGAGAGGAAAGAAGCCTCTTAAAAGCCGGTAAAGAACTCAAATGCAAAAACCTCCTGGTGATAACAGGAGACTACGAGGCGAAAGAAGAGGCCGAATGGTACGGCATAAAAGCAGATATAGAATACATACCCCTACACAAATGGTTGTTAACAAACAACCACTAGCTAAAAAGAGAAATCAAAAAGAGTTTCAAGCACATCAGTTGATTCTCCCCTGAAATCAGATGGATTAAAACACGGTGCTTGATTCTTTGATACGAGAAAACTGGATCTTGGTCTTGTATACTTTGAGGGGAGGAGATAATATTTATCTAAAGGGATGATCTCAACAGTGTTAAAATAAAAAATGGAATTATCATATCTGTTATATGTTCATCTGCTGAATCTACTGTCGGATAGGTGTTTGCCTTTTATTTTTCCCTGTAACCATCCGATGCGTGCTCTCTCAGGGGTGTCGAATTCTGGGACGTGGGGTTTTATGTCTAATAATGGTGTTTCGTCCACCATGTCGACGCCAGACACGTGGAGGATGTTATCCTCCACACGGTCTAGTCTTACTATGGTAACTCCGATGGGGTTGGGTCTTCTGGGAGACCGTATGGAGAACACTCCGTGTTCCATGTCGTCTAGGAATGGTTTCTGTTTTAGGTTGTAGCCGCTGGACTTGTGGAACACGTAGAGTGTCATTATGTGGCTGAACCCCTCCAAGCTCAGGAGTCCTTCCGAGTATTCCTTGAACACCTCGACTGTCCCTTTTGAATCCTCGTGCAGGCCTCCCTGTATGGGTATGCCCTCTTTATTCTTGTATGGGGTGTGGATTACGCCAATGGGCTTAAGCTTGACTTCTCTCATTTGACCTCCCTCCTTTTACTCTTGCACATGAGGCAATCACTTTACCCTCTCAAAGTAATATACTCCCTTGCAAGTTCTCTCCTTGCCGACGACCCCGTCTATTGAAAGCTGGTCCAAGATTTTCACCGCCTCGTTTTCGTGCAGGCCCAGTGCAGAGGATATATCCTTTAGCGTGCAAGGCCTCCTCCGCAGCAAGTCAAGCATCAAATCCTCTTTCTCGCCTTTACGATCATCGGCGGCACCTCTCTTGAAATCAGCTATCACCTCTGCATCCAAGAATTTGCCGATCTCCTTTAACTTTTCCCAGTTAACGGGTTTCGCGTGTTCTTCAGCTGGGGGTCTTACAACAGTGTTCAGGTGAACTTTGTCCGGGTTGATCATGTCAATGACCTTCTTCAGGGACTCAATCTCGCTGTCGTCCGTGTTCAAGCCTTCTACCACCATCACCTCCAACCAGACCGAACCCTCAAACTCTCTCTTCAATTTTATCAGGCCTTCCATGATGTCTGAGATCTTCATTTCATGGCAGGGTCTGTTGACTTTCTCGAAATTCTTCTGGGTTACTGCGTCAAGCGACGGCAGTATAACGTCTGCTGATGAGATATCCTCCCTGACACGGTAGTCGGAGAGTAGGGAAGAGTTTGTTAACACTGCTACTGGAATGTCTGACATTGATTTGACAGCATCTATGACCTCGCCTATCCCAGAGTTGAGGGTGGGTTCGCCTGAGCCGGACATGGTTATGTAATCACACCTCTGGCCGGAGTCTATGAAATCCTTCACTTCCGCGATCACGTCCTTCACGGGCATGTACTCATGTCTTTCTAGGGTCTTCTTTGTTGTTTCCCCTAGTTGACAGTAGATGCAGTCGAAGGAGCATATCTTACGTGGGGTCAAGTCCACGCCAAGCGAGAAACCAAGCCTCCTCGAAGGAACCGGACCATATATGTGCTTCACCTTCCCTCACCGCCGCAGAACACGATACTCCCCCGTTCAACTCCGAGGTTTCTCGCTATCAACTCGCATTTGGCCATGAGCAAAAAGTAGATGTGATTTTCGCTGTTCAAGCCTTCATAGTTGCCCTGACCCTTGCTCAGCACAATGTCCGCATCCTTCAGTTTCGAGATAAACTCCGGGTCTGTCCTCTCATAGCCGGTTCCCGGAGTCCCGTTTCCCATTAATTCCACATTAACAATATCTTCTAGGCCGCAGGATTTCACGTCCTCTAATGTGGCGTCATTGATTATCGGGGCTCCCTTAACGACCAATGTTATATCCTTGTCTCCAAGTTCTTCTATCAGAACTTTGTCGAAGACTAGTTCCCCTGCATTGTCTGCTAGATACATTATGTTCCCAGCGTCACTGAGCTCTTCTCTGAATTCAGCGTATCTGTCCACTGCGAATTCTTTATCCAATACCTTATTTATGGTTTCTTTTACGTCGAATTCATGAATTACTCCATAGTCTATGATGTTTCCCACGGCCGCCAGTTTCACGGCCGTATGCAGTCTGTCGTCTGATTTTTCCACAAGTTCCTTCAGCCAGGGGCACATTCCCAACGCCAGTCTGTTATCCGCGTCCTTGACTTGCCTGTAGGGATCCGGGTTGTCTGTCACATCCCTTACTATCGCATGAACTTTGTGGGCAATCTCCGGGGGGGTATGGCTGTAGGATAAACCGATCATGAGGGTTGAAACCTCCCGCAGCACCTCTGTCTGAAGTTTCTCATCGTCCGTGGCCTTTCTGGCCGCCTCAAGAGCCTGACGCATGAAGCAGGGTATGCAGTCAAGATTAACCTTCACCTGTTCACCTCTTTGATGGTCTCTTCCCATATGACACAGCAAAACATAGGGTCCGCATCATCCGCTACCTTTGAAATCATCTAGTGCTTTGACTACGAGTTGAGTGTACATTAGTGAGGGTCCGCCGCCCATCAGCGCCGCCACAAAGCAGGTTTCCATTATCTCCTCCTCTGTGGCGCCCGCATCCAATGCGTTTTTCACGTGGAATGCGATGCACCACCTGCAGTGTTTGGCTACCGACAGCGCTATGCTTATCAACTCCTTGCTCTTATGGGATAGAGTACCTTCTTTCTCGGCTGACCGCATGAAGCTTCCGAATGCTTTCATCTGCTCCGGATACCTTTCGTTCAAAAGCTTCAAAGACCCGTTCACTTCCCCCAGCACATCATTCATCTGTTCCATCTTTTTTATCATTTGGGTATCATGATGCTAGTAGCTACTGTAACTACTTCTTTTACTATTCTTTTTTTTATTTCCCCTACCCCATATGGGGTCGTTCTGATATCTTTCCCTCCACATCTCTTCAGGGTGTTGTTTCCTAACTTCGTCGGCGCTGAAGGAGTAACGGTATTCTTCTATGTACTCCATGAGGAGGTCATACGCCTCCTGTATACTCGTGAAGTTTTCGCCTTTACCGTTTCCGTCGGGGTGGTGTTTTTTCGCTAAATTCCTGTGGGCTTCTTTAATCTCGGATTCTCTGGCGTCCACACCCAATCCTAGCAGTCTCCTGGCTTTGTCTATCTCCTCGGCGTTCATCCTCTAGTAAGCCGTGTGCCGCATCTGGGGCATGTCTGCCGGTTGCACGGTCTACCACGGGCATGCTGGGTTCTGTAACCACATCTCTGGCATCGGCAGTAGGATGGCCCTCCCTGGCCTCTCCCTGCCCTCCGGCCTCCTCCTTTGCCCGAGCCTACTCTCGGGCCCCTGCCATCCCCTCCTGGCATCTTAGATTACCTCCTTTCTTTATTACAAAGATTTTATGGCTTCTTTCAGTTTCTCAAACTGGTCTTTGTTCAAGTGGCATAATCCAATGCCTTCCCTGTCTTCGCCGATTATGGCGCTACCGTTGTCGTTCACAATCAACTGCGGGCAGTTGGGGTTAGGTCCCGGCCCGTCACATAGGTTTAGTACTTTCATTTTTTTTTTATTCACCTCCTATTATTTTTTCGACAATCTGCTGAAATGATGTTCCTAAATCGGTTTTCGGGTTTTCAATCATGAATGATTTTCCGCTGTCCCCGGAGGAAACAACTTCAGGGTCTAACGGTAGTCTTCCGATGAATGGAACGTCAACTTCCTTGGCTGCTCTTTCACCGCCTCCGGATCCGAACAGGTTTATGTTATTTCCGCAGTGGGGGCAGTCAAGGCCTGACATGTTCTCTATTATACCCAAAACTGGCATACCAACCTTCTTGCTGAAGTTGACTGCCTTCCGCGAGTCCATTAGGGCCACATCCTGTGGTGTCGTGACTATGACTGCCCCGGTTATCCCAGGCAGCATCTGCGCTACCGTCAGTGCCTCGTCTCCGGTGCCGGGGGGCAGGTCAATGATCAGGTAATCCAAATCACCCCATTGTACGTCGGAGAGGAACTGTAGGATGAGGTTGCCTCTAAGCGGGCCGCGCCATACCACTGGTGTATCCTTGTCTTCCAATAGGAATGCCATTGACATCACTTTTACTCCCTGATTTTCTGCTGGTATGATGCCATCGCCGTTTGATATGAGCTTCCTTTTGTCCAAGCCCATCATCTTGGGCACGTTAGGTCCTGTGATGTCTGTGTCAAGTAGGCCGACTTTGAATTTTTTGGCCAGGGAGCATGCTAGGTTGACTGACACGGTAGTCTTCCCCACGCCTCCCTTTCCTGAGATGACTGCGATCTTATTTTTAATCTTGCCCATGGCTTCGGAAACATTTGCAACCATTTCTTCGTATTCCTGGTTTTCCATCCTATTCTTCACGCACCTTGATTTTTTTGCTGCTGCATTCGGGGCACTCCCTTGGTTTTCTCATTGACTTTTCAGCCTTCCACTCATGCTTGTCGTTGAGACATCTAAAGACCATCTCATCATCTGAGACATAGTATCCTCCCCGGATTTCAATGGCTTTACCATAGAGCAGCGCCTCAATGACCTTACTAAGTCCTGACTTAAGTTCACGTTCCATGGTCCTTCTTGAAACGCCCATGCGCTTTGCTGCTTGCTCACGTTTTTCCCTGTCATAGTAAACTAGTTTCATGGCCTCCAATTCCTCAACCTTCAATTCTACACCCTCCAGCTCGGTCAAGGGGATGCCACGTGGCTTGAAATAGTTAATGCCAGGCACCTCACTCACCTTACGCAGGCACTTAGGTCTTCCCATTCTGTTCTTAGACTCCATCTCACAGACTAATGCCCATTAGGGCAAAAATAGAATGGAAACAAGGATATATAAATGCCCACTAGGTCGAAAGTGTTAAGTGCAAAAAACATGGACGGACACCATGGAATTAGGCGGGTGATTCCAAGGCTGTTTACTACAGGGTGTATAATAATACTATAGGAGAAAGCTAGGTCTTGTTTGTTCTTGCTGTGTGTATGACCCTTTGTACTGCCATGCTGGTGATCATGCTGCAGAGGATGTACCATCCTAGCCATCCTAGGCTGAATCCGAATATTGTTGCCACTATCCCAGTTTGGGCGAAGTGGGTTTTCAGCCATCCGAAGATTACCAGGTAGGGTAGCATGCTGTATATCATCGGCTTCATGGAGTGCTTCATCTGCTCCATTGACGCGGACATCATCTCCCTCTGGTGCCTCTGGACGGCCTCGTAGTCCTTTTTCTTCTGGGCGTCCTTCATCCTCTCCTGGTGCGCCTTTATCTTTTCCTTATTCTCCGTGAGCTTGGGGATGTCGGTGAACTTGAACCTCACGAGGGTCCGCAGGCTGGCAATGGCGAATGAGATCAATGTAATGGCCTGTCCGGCGTGCGTCAGGTGTATGATCAAACTATCAACCTCCCGATAGAATAAAAATTGCAGAACAGGAATAAATACCCCTAACAGTATTATTCTAAGAGTTCCCGATTATTACCATGGCTGAACGCGCTGTGGCTGGTGTCGCATCCTCGAAGGCGGGCGTAAGAAACCGTGTTCTAATGTTGGGATATGGAAACCCCGACGATGAGATAATCGGTTTGGCGCATAGGTTCACAGACCTCAGGTTCGTTGGCGTGGACTCGGAGGGTGAGGGCGTCACCCGCCAGGATCTGCCGGAGAATCTGGAGCTCGTCCGGGGGGACATGAAATCCCAGCTCGAGGCTGAAGACCCTGGCAGCCTGGACATGATAAGCTCAAAACTGGCCTTCGGATACTACACGGACTATGGCCGGGAGGTGACTTTCAGGTATTCCCAGGAGGTGTCAGACCTCGCGTTCTCACGTCTAAAGCCAGGCAAAAGATTCCACATCATAGCTGGGGCAGGCCTCAAGGACCCTATCAGCGGATGCCTGTCCAAATCAGGGTTCTCGGTCACCGTGGGAAGACAGGCTAATCCGTCTGATGGATTCGATTTGCTGGAGTTGGAGACTGCGTGGATGAGGGCCATGAAGGACTCCGGCGGCAAGCTAGTCCTGATAACAGGCGAGAAACCAGCTTGAAAAAAAGGAGGATTCTCTAATCTTTTTCCTTTTCAGATGGGGTTCCTCTCCTGTCTTCTTCGCATTAGCCGGTATTCGTGGCTGCATTCCCTGCTGCAGAACGCATAAAGCTGGTCTTTGATCCTCTTCTTATACGGCAGTTCCTCGGATTCCAGGCTGCAGTACGCGCATTTCCCGACCACACCGTCTTTTCCCGTGATGAAATCCCATAATCCCATTTGACAACAATATTCTCACACATGTGAAAAGTCGCTTTTGGTTCAATCCCCGAATTGGTATATACGGCTGCTGGTTCAAATGCGGAAAGGGCGGTCCCACTGTTGGAGGTTATATATCCTCCACCATAGGTTCTTTATCCTCCTGTAGTCCTTATTGGGCTTTCTAACTTCAAAGTCTATCTCCCTCATCAACTCCCTGATCTCCTCCCTTTCTGAAGAGTGTCTTCCATGCATATAGATCACCTCCCATAGCCAATTGTATGTGGGTGGTGCCGGCCTCCCATCATATACTCTGAAGGTCATCTAAAACAGTTTTTGGGTTCACGACTCGAACAGAAATAAAAGGCCGTTGGTTCAAGCCTGGAAAACCCAATTAAAGGCCTGTTGTAAACCATTCCCCCTGGGTTTTTACTTTTATATCTTGAATCACTGATTGTTTCTGCAAGAGATTTTTTCTCTGCTGATTGGAGTGGTTTGTCCTATTTCAAAAACCTTGAGTTTTTGGCTGCTTTGGTTGGTGGAGTCCCTTGGATAACTTTTGGAAATGGACGAAGCAAACACGACCGTTGGGTTAGGCAGCATGGAGCTGATGCTCTTTGGCTAGAGGACCGAGAAAACCCCGTTGGATCGGGAAATCCAGGCGCAGAGGACCCGGCCACAATCGGAACAACAAGACAAACCGCAAGGTGAAGAAGAAGAAGTTGAACCTGAGCCGGGAGAAGGAGTTCCTCTTCGACCTGAAGGAGATATTCCATGAGAACGGCATAGAGGATCCGGGCGTTTTCTTGGCTAACACGTTGAACAAGGCCACACGTGACGGCATAGACGATGCCATAGAGTACGTCCGTGACGTGGATGACAATAACCTCCCCGAGGACGTCACCGAGAGCATAGTCCGGTTATTGAAGAGATATTCGACTATGCGGTAAAATGTGCGGGATAGCTGGCGAGTTCAGGTTCGACGGTGAAAGGCCCACACTTGAGACACTTCAGTCCATAAATGATATGCAGAAGTGCAGGGGCCCCGACGACGAAGGCATCGTAAACGACGGGGAATTCGCGTTCGCCCACACCCGACTGTCCATAATCGACCTCAGCAAGAGGTCGAGCCAGCCAATGACCGACTCCGACAACGGGCTTGCGATAACATACAACGGGGAAGTCTACAATTACCGGGAAGTTAGGAAGAAGCTGGCTAAGAACGGTCACACCTTCAAATCCGACGGAGACGCGGAGGTGGTCCTCAAAGGCTATGCCCAATGGGGTCCCAGGGTACTATCCAACCTGAACGGGATGTTCGCCTTCGCCATCTACGACTTCCGGAAGAAGAGGCTTTTCATGGCCAGGGACCGGCTCGGAATAAAACCGCTCTACTACCACATCAACGGCGATAGATTGAGGTTCGCCTCCACCCTACCCGCTCTCCTCGAATACGACGACATCAAACCCGAGGTGAACCGTGAGGCCCTGAACTACTATCTCACATTCCACTCCGTAGTTCCAGCCCCCCACACGATAATAGAAGGCATAAGGAAGCTGCCCAACGCATCCCACATGTTGGTGTGCAAGGACGGCAGCCACGAGGTAAAAAGGTATTGGAGCCTCGAATATAACCGGAAGAAATACGAACCCTCAGATGTCGAAGCCTGCAAGAAAGCGCTCCATAAGCTGCTCGCGAAATCGGTTAAGAGGCGCATGGTATCCGACGTACCCGTGGGGGTCCTATTGTCCGGGGGCCTTGATTCGAGCCTGATAACAGGCATGCTCTCGAAAAAGGGGCAGAAGGGCTTGAAGACGTTCTCCATCGGATTCGAGGATGTTGAGGGGGAGAAGGGCAACGAGTTCATGTACTCGGACATCATCGCGGAAGAGTTCGGCACCGACCACACGAAGATACAGGTCAAGTCGGATAAGGCCCTGTCCCATATGCGCCCGTGCGTGAAGGCCATGAGCGAGCCGATGGTAAGCCATGATGTGATAGGCTTCTACCTGCTTTCAGAGGAGGTCTCAAAGCATGTTAAGGTGGTGCAGAGCGGCCAGGGCGCGGACGAGATATTCGCAGGCTACCACTGGTACCCACCCCTCGCAGAGACCATCAACCCCGTCCAAGACTATGGACGACTGTTCTTTGACCGCGACTTCACCGAGTACAAACAGACAGTCGATGAGTCGATGGTCGAGGCGGACTACGCAACCCAGTTCTTGGAATCACATTTCTCAAAGAAAGGCGCTGATAGGAACATCGACAAGGTCTTCAGGTTGGACACCGAGGTCATGCTAGTGGAAGACCCTGTGAAGAGGGTTGACAACATGACAATGGCATGGGGGCTTGAGGCGAGGGTTCCATTCCTCGACCACGAGGTTGTCGAGTTCTCAGCCCGCCTTCCACCCCAGTTGAAGCTGATGGACGGGGGGAAGGGCATCTTGAAGGCTCTCGCGAGGGACGTAATACCCTCCGAGGTTATCGACCGCCCGAAAGGCTACTTTCCAGTGCCTGGTTTGAAGTATGTCCGTGGAGAATACCTGGACTACATCCTGGAAGTACTCTCGGACTCTAACGTGAGGGATAGGGGCATATACCAGCCAGCGTACTTGAAGAACATCCTGAAAGACCCTGACAAGCACATAACACCCTTGAGGGGTTCTAAACTCTGGCAGATGGCTGTCTTGGAGCTTTGGATGCAAGCGCACATTGATGGGTTGAGCAAATGAAAAAGATAGAGCGCATAGTCCCGGAGACGTTGAGGAGCTGGGAGAATCCCACGGGCAAGATAGCCAAGAAGTTAAGGCCAAACAGCTTCGTTGACTGCGGTTGGGGGAGGCTCATATTCGGCCACACGTTCAAGAGCAATAAACGCCTCACGAAACTGCTTTCAGAGGAGGCAGATGACAAGAGGGACATAGCCTTCTACATACCCAACCCCCACGTGCTCGTGTCCCTCAGGCCCAACAGGATATTCCTCGATCCATCCCACACCTACAGGATATGGCTTGAAGACAGGGAACCGGAGAATCTCGACATGGGCGATATAACGGTCAGGAAGGCTAGGCCATCCGATGAGGGCGAGATAAACAGGATCTACTCCGAGCGCCATATGGTCAAGGTTGACCCGGGATTCATCAAAGAAAATTCCGAATCTGATAAACTATCGTATTTCATCGCCGAATACGCCAGCACCAAGGAGGTACTTGGCGTGGCTCTCGGAGTCGACCATGTCATGTGCTTCAACGACCCGGAGAACGGTTCCAGCCTTTGGAGCCTCGCTGTCAGCCCCCAGGTGAACATACCCAAGGTGGGGGAATGCCTGGTGAAATACCTTATAAACCATTTCTCACGTATGGGTCGCAGCTTCATGGATGTGTCTGTGATGCACGATAACGCCCCTGCCATATCACTCTACGAGAAGCTGGCCTTCTACAGGGTGCCAGTGTATTGTGTTAAGAACAAGAACCCCATAAACGAGCCATTGTTCATATCCCCCGAGTTGGAGGCGGACTTGAACATCTACGCGAAGATAATAGTCGACGAAGCCAGGAAACGCGGCATCGACGTTAACGTCCTGGACGCCAAGAACGGATATTTCGAGATGGTGTTCGGCGGGAAGGCCATAGTCTGCCGTGAGTCCCTCTCCCAGCTGACCGACGCGGTAGCCATGAGCCGCTGCGACGACAAGCACGTGACGAGCAAGCTCCTGGGGAAGAACGGCGTTGACGTCCCCGCACATGTCCTGGGAGACAGCCCGGAACTGGAGGATTTCCTGAGGTCACATGCCCGGTTCGTCGTAAAGCCCAGGAGGGGGGAGCAGGGCCATAAGGTTATGGTCGACGTCCCGCGGAGGCAGGTACGGAAGAAGATAGAGCAGGTTTCGGACAATCCCGGCGAGGTGATGGTCGAGGAGTTCATATCAGGAACCGACCTCCGGATCGTCGTCATCGACTTCAAAGTGGTTGCCGCGGCCACCAGGGTTCCGCCTAAGATCCGCGCCGACGGAAAGCACACTGTAAGGGAGCTGATAGACAATCTGAGCAGGAGGAGGATGTCCGCCACCTCAGGCGAGAGCAGCATACCCGTTGACGGCGAGACCAGAAGATGCCTCAAAGAACAGGGTTACAGCCTGAAGGACATACCTAAGTCCGGCGTTTCGATAGTGCTCCGGAAGACCGCCAACCTCCACACAGGCGGCACCATAAAGGACGTCACCGACAAGGTCAGCCCGGAGGTCAGGGAGGCCGCGGTCAAAGCAGCGAAAACCCTGAACATACCAGTCGTCGGCTTGGACTTCATCGTGCCGAAGGTGACGAGCAGCAGATACGCCATCATAGAAGCTAACGAGCGCGTGGGTTTGGCGAACCACGAGCCCCAGCCGACAGCGGAGAAGTTCATAGACCTCCTATTCCCCCAGACGAGGAAGTAGGTTCATTTCCTTGCGTTTTCCAGTCGCTCAATGCTTTCCGCTGTTCCGAATTCGTTGCCGTTGAAGAACTTATCCCTCACAAAATCGTAGGTCTGCAGTGGCTGGCCTCTTGCTCCTGCCTGGATGACCTGGTCTCTAAGCCTGTCTCCTCTTGCAAGGTAGTAGGCGGAAAAATAGGACATGTCAGCGAGTGGATGGTATTCCATGGGTTCTCCCCCGCCGGCGTCCCATCTGACATACCTCTCCCTTCCCGCGTTAACGGCGTCCGCGTAAACTGCAGTGGACACTGCACTGCAGATATCTGGTGTTGCGTTGATCTTTCGCGGTCTGCGTCCGCTGACCTTTTCCGCCGCGTTTCCAAGCCACCTTCTCGCATCACCCTGTGACACCCTCAACCCCCTCAAGCCTATCCAGTCGTCCAACGTGTTCGTGAGACCCTCGTATCCTACTTGCATGTCGGGATTTAGGGTGTATCCAATCGACCCGGTCACTTGGCCTCTGAAGTACTCGTAGGCAACTTCCATCGGGTCCATGTTCCTCGAGTATATAGTCAGACCCGCTTCCCGTTCAGCGTCCACGAAAGACGAGGGTAGGCTGGCTTCCTCGAATCCCAGGTGTTCCAGGGCGGGGCGCATCTCCGCGTTCGCCCGGGACCAGAACATGTGAATCCCCTCTCCCTCCAGCTCGCTCATCACACGCCCAGCCAGTATCGTCCCTCCCCCGTGGGCGGGCCCTCCGAACGACGTTGAAAGGCTTCCCGCGGATTTATAACCAAGGCCAAGCTGCTGTTCCATCGGGTATGCTCCAGCCCTTACCCTGGTCAGGTTGTACCCTTCCACCGGAGATTCCTCTCCGGGCTTCATCACCGTTAGCCTGTACGAGTACCCGGCACGGCCTGGGTCCACACCAACCGCCAGGGAGGATATGATCCCTCTGAGGTCTCCCGTGGCCGGCCCCACAGCCGCAGCCAACTCCATTATCCTGCCAACATCACCTTCCCTTGCAGGCCCTGTTACGGTCTCCAGGTTCCTGTCCACACGTTTCCTGATCAGAGCATCCAACAGACAGTCCAAGTCTGCCGCAGGCCTTTCAACATGCCTTTGCGACCCTCCCCTCTCGCCCTTACCATGGGACATAAAGATAATAGGGGATTCCAGGCCATTAAACCATTTTAAGCCAATGTTTCACTTGCCTTTTCTGAGGGTGGCGAGTATGCTTCTTCTCCTCCGGTCCTTTATCATCTCTTCCCTAACGTGCTTGACATCCTCTATGCTGTAGAAGGCTTTCGGGTTGAAATTGTTTATGATCTCAAGCGCCTCGGGAAGCCTCTTCCGCCTTATAACGGTGAAGGTGAAGGTAGCTGGTCCCTCGTTGCCGTCGGCGTTCACCTGAGTATAGGGGAACCCAGCCTCTTTAAGGGCGGATCTGAGGTCTTCGGAATCCCTCTGGGTTATTATCTGCAGCACGACCCTGCCCAAAGCTATCTTACCCTCTAGTATCATGCCCACGTAGGTGCCGGTCGCGAAGCCCGCCGCATAGGCTAGGTAGTTCAACGGGTTGTCGAGGTTCTGCATTATGTGGGTTATCACCATCAGCCAGATCATCACCTCGAAGAAGCTGAGAACAGCCGAGACAATCTTCATACCCCTTGATATGAGTATCAGCTTCACAGTGCCTATGGACACATCCACTATCCTCGCCAGGAATATCAAACCCGGTATCACTACGAAACCCAAAAAGTCAACGTCCTGCATCATCTCTCATAAGTATTCATCTTTCTAGAACAAAAATGTTATGGTCTGAAGACCGCTATACCCCTGAAAAAGTCAGCCTTTGTTTATCTCCTTAAGCATCTCCATGGTCTCTATGAAATCGTCCACTTTTATGATACCCGGTATCTCGAACACCAGCTTGTCAGAGTCCCGTATTATCTTAACGCTTCCAGACACGGATTTAAGCCTCTCCGCTTGCTCCTCATCGACTTCGAGGTCGTATACGACCCTTATGGTCCCGGAAGGATAGTATTCAAGCCCAAAGCTATTTCCACCAGGGTATCTCCACTTTTTTCCAAGTTTATGCGCTCGCCATTCAGCGTATAGCTAAAATGTTCTCCCCTCTCGAAGCCCAGCATCCACAGACTGTTGTCCTGCTTTCCCTTGCTCCTGACCGACGCATACGTTGCTAACCCCATGAAAATCAGAAAGCCGAAGAGCATGATCTCGATGTAGTCAATCTCCTTAAGCCATGACGGGCCGGTGGCGAGGAAATATATGTTTAGGGCTAATGTGCCGACAAACACTGACATCATGATGATTTTCCTGTATGAGGCCCTACTTCTTTCAAAGAAAACCTCCGATATGCTGCTATCCCTCCCGATCATACAGTTTAACCTATTATCCCTGTACGTTAATTAACTGCAGATGCCTCCTCCCGGTTCGATAATCGATATACGGCTCCCCTGCAACTCTTCAGTTGATGTATCCGAGCGATTTCAGATCTTCAGCGGTCTCAGCGCCGTATTGTACGACCTTCCGATCTCGGTCGTACGGCCTGTACTCTTCTTCCAGGAACCTGTCCATAAGGGGCTTGAGGTACATGCCCTCCGTTGGCATCCCGTATATGTTCCTCGCCTCCCCAGGGTCGTTCTTGAGGTCGTATAATTCGTATTCGCCGCCGGTCATGATCTGCCGGTCTATCTCATCCGGGACTTTTATTAGCTTCCACCGGCCGTCGGTGAGTATCTTCTGGTAGTCTATCGCGTAGCCTGCGCTCGAGAATACCACCCGGTCCTCCTCCTTCCCCAGCATCAGGGGCTTCAGGCTTTCTCCGTCGCTGGGGTATTCCAAACCCAACATATCCAAGAGCGTGGGAAACACGTCTATCAGGTTGACGGCGGATTTCACACGCCTGCCCTTGAGGCGGGGGTGGTATATCATCAGCGGAACCTTCAATGATGGGTTGTAGGCCAGCCTCCCATGTTGGAAGTATGAGCTGTGTTCGCCCAGGTCCTCCCCGTGGTCCGCCCAGATAACGATGATCGAGTTCTCCATCAGGCCCATCTCCCCTATCTCATCCAATAGCACCCCGATCTGGTCGTCGGTCTTCCTGACTTCCCCGTCGTATCGTGCGATGTAATCGCCCAAGACCTTTGTCTTCCCTGACACGACGGTGCATGTGACGTCCGGGCTGTTTATGGAACCCTTCCTCTGCTTCTCATAATCGTTCGGCCAACCGCCGCTTACCAGTTGGAGGCTGAACCTCTTGTCCTTGGGGCAGATCTTGACCTCTATGCTGCCGTTATAGTGCCTGTCGTTCATGTACATCGTCTGGTATTCTCCGCCCGGGCTGTAGGGCGTGTGCGGGTCTATGTAGTGGACCCAGTAGAGGAACCTCCCGCCATCGAGTCTTTTGAGGTCCTTCACGGCGTATTTTGTGGCTCCCCTGGCGTTATAGCCCCTGGTGAGAAGGAAGTCGAATCCCTGGTCCAGGTTGCTCATGTTCCCTGCGCTGGGATTCGTCACCAGCCCCCCAGTACTGTAGCCCTGTGCCTTCAGTATCTCCGGCAGCAGCACCAGGTCCTCGTCAAGCCACTGATACAGTGTTATGCGCTCTATACCCGTCTTATAAGGGTGCAATCCCGTGAAGAAGGATGCGAAGCTGGGCGTGGTCTTCGGCCAGGGAGTGTATGCGTTCTCGAACAGGACGGCCTTCTCGCTGAAACCGTCCAGGTAGGGGGTGGTATCCCTCCCATAACCATACATGCCCATGTGATCCGCCCGCAGAGCATCCACTGATATGAGTATGACATTGCAGTCCTGGCAGGAGTAGTCTGCGTACCCCATCAAGTACCCGATCTCACCCCAGTTGAGCTTCAAAAAAACCGCAAGTAAGACTGCAAGCCCACATGCCAGCAGGATCCTCACCCTAAGCTTCTTTTCCACGTCATATGTATTCGTTTAAGGAGTAAAATAATCCCCTGAACCTCATGTCCTTTCAGCCACTGTCGTCCCGTCCTTCCTGTCAACAACCCGTATGCCCCTCTCCAGCAGCAGGTCCCTTATCCTGTCAGCTTCAACATAGTTCTTCTCCCTTCGATGCCTGTTCCTCTCCTCCATTAGATATCTCTCATCATCTTTTAGTGTGACTGTGTCGTATTCCACGTCCAACCCTGTAACAGACATCAGCTCGTCGAATATGCGGATGGAATTTTCGATGGACTTCCTGGACTGGCCTCCACCTTCCAAGAGCGTGTTTATGTCCCGCAAGGTTTCGAACACCGCTGCCATCGCCTGTGGCGTGTTGAAATCATTGTCCATGTGGCTGATGAAATTCTCTCTCAGCTCCTCCGACATCTTTCCCGCGCTGTTGCCTCCGTCCTCGCCGGCGTCATCCAGATTCTCCCCCAATTTTTTCCTGTAGTTCCTGAGCCTCGCCACTGCCTGCTCCGCGCTCGCAATGTTGTCTTCGCTGTAGTCGACGGGGCTACGGTAGTGCGTCTGCAATATGAACAGCCTGAGCGCGTCCCTGCTGTGGAACTTGAGGAATTCCCTGACTGGGAGTATGTTGCCGAGGCTCTTGCTCATCTTCTCCCCGGAGGACTGGAGGAACCCGGTGTGCAGCCAGTACCTGACAAAGGGTTTTCCACCCGTCAACGACTCGCTCTGGGCTATCTCGTTCTCGTGGTGTGGGAATATGAGGTCCAACGCCCCGCCGTGGATGTCTATCCTGTCACCCAGGCACTTCCTAGACATGGCCGAGCATTCGATGTGCCAACCCGGACGACCCCGCCCCCAGGGACTTTCAAAACCGGGTTCATCCTCTCCCACGCTCTTCCACAGTGCGAAGTCCACCGGCGACCTCTTACCCGGGTCGTGTTCTATCCTATGCTCCACCAGCTGCTCTACATCCTGGTTGGACAGCCTCCCATACTCTGGATGCGATTCCACGCTGAAGTAGACGTCTCCCCCAACCTCATAGGCGCAGCCCTTCCCCACCAATGTCTCCACCGCCCCAATGATCTCCTCGATGTTCTCCGATACCCTGGGGTAGTCGTCCGCCTCCAATAGCCCCAGCTCACGCCGGTCCTCGGCTGCCCTGTCCGCGTACATGCTCGCCAGCTCCAGCGGGTCAACCCCTCTCTCGCCTGCCCTCCGGATTATCTTGTCATCCACGTCCGTTATGTTCTGCACATGGGACAACTCATACCCCCTGTACTTGAGGTACCTGAATATGACGTCGAAGGCGAGGTAGGTTCTCGCATGCCCTATGTGCATGTCGTCGTAGACGGTCAGCCCGCACACGTACGCCCTAACCCTACCCTCCTCTAACGGCGTGAACGCCTCCAACTCCCGGGTCAACGTGTTGTAAACCTTCAAGGCCATGTTATCTTTAGCGAGGGGAGGGATTCGAACCCTCGAATAACAGCTTTGCAGGCCGCCCCATTAAACCGCTCTGGCACCCTCGCATAATCTTTCATATCATCCACTCCGGCTCCTTGCTGCATGCTTCACAGGGGTCTTTGAGCCGCTGGTAGCATCCCTCCATTATCCTCAACCGTCCCTTGGGGCACACTACAGTCGAGTCCTCTGGTATGTCGTCGACTATGACCGCCAGCGCCCCAACTTTGGAGTTCTTCTTCACCGTCACAGGACCGAGTATGGTAGCTCCCACACCCACTGTGACGTTGTCCTCTAATGTCGGGTGTCTTTTCTCCCCTTTCCTGTCCCTCCACCACCCATGACCTCCCAGTGTCACCCCATGGTATAGCATCACGTTGTCGCCTATCTCGGCAGTCTCCCCTATCACCACCCCGGTGGCGTGGTCTATGAAGAATCCCTTGCCTATCCTGGCGGCCGGGTGGATTTCCGCCCCCGTGAGGAACCGGCCGAAGTATGATATCGCCCTGGGTACCACCGGCACACCCATGCTGTGGAGGCCGTGGGCTATCCTGTATAGTAGGATGGCCTGGACCCCTGGGTAAAGCAAGACTTCAACGTAGCCTAGCCCGCCCTTCAATGCCGGGTCCTTCTCATATGCGGCTTTGACCGTGTCAAGCATGTTCCCTCCTCTCATACAATGGTGTAGACAGGTATCTTTCCCCGGTGTCCGGGAGTATCACCACCACCCTCTTGCCCCTGCCGAGTTTCCCAGCCACTTGCAGTGCGGCCCAGGTGTTGGCCCCGGATGATATGCCCACGAGCAGCCCCTCCTCCGATGCCAGTCTTTCGCTTGTGTTGAAGGCGTCTTCGTTCTTCACCTTGATGATCTCGTCTATCAGGCCAACGTCGAGTATGTCCGGCTTGAACCCTGCTCCTATGCCCTGTATCTTATGGGCTCCTGGTTTTCCGCCTGAGAGCACGGGCGAATCCTCCGGCTCTACTGCGATGAACCTGGCCGTTGGGTGCTTCTCCTTCAGCGCCTGGGCGACTCCGGTTATGGTTCCGCCTGTGCCGACCCCCGCGATGAACGCGTCGAATTCCCCGATTTCATCTTCCAGTTCCCTGGCGGTGGTTTCCCTGTGGGCTTTCACGTTGGCGTTGTTCTTGAACTGCTGGGGTATGAACACGTGGGGGTCTTCCCCGCCGAGTTCCTCCGCCTTATCGACCGCGCCCTTCATGCCCTTCGCGCCTTCGGTTAGCACGAGCTCCGCGCCGTAGGCTTTCAGTATCTTCCTCCGTTCCATGCTCATCGTGTCTGGCATGGTTAGCTTAAGACTGTAGCCTTTCACAGCCGAGACCATTGCCAGCCCGATCCCGGTGTTGCCGGATGTGGGTTCCACGATGATGCTGTCCTCTTTCAGCACTCCCTCTCTCTCGGCCTCTTCTATCATGTAAAGTGCTATCCTGTCCTTGACAGAGGAGCCGGGGTTGAAGTATTCTATCTTGGCTATGACTTCCGCGTCTTCCGGTCCTGTCATATTGTTCAAACGCACGTGCGGCGTTTTTCCGATGGTTTGTGTTATGTTGTCGTATATCATGAATATCACCTCATATCTTTTTTTTTTGGTTTTTAGGGATAGGATAAGTGGAAAGTAGGGACTAACCCCTACAGCAGCAACAGCGACAGTCGCCGGACCTAGGATGAAAACCATTCATTTTTAACAATTGTTAAGTATAAGGCGTGGCTCATATAAAAACATGGCAGTTCCCGACAGGTCCCAATAAAACAAAAATAATATATAATATATAAAATTTTTCTTAAATTATTTAAAAAAAATGCTACTGTCCTCTCTGTTCTGCCTTTGCTGCTTTTATACTTAACGGCGTTAATCTCTACTATGAAGCTGCCGTGCGAGACTGCATTGTGGTATGTGCTCCCCCAGATACGGGCCGACCTGAGCCGCGCCCTCGTCAAGGAGGGCATGAGCCAGAAGGAAGTCGCGGACGTGCTGGGCATAACCCCCGCCGCAGTATCACAGTACATCCATAAGAAGCGCGGGGGCAAGATCAAGAGGACCAAGGAGTACAATGATCTGGTCAGGGATTCGGCCAAGAAGATACTCAAGTCAAAGGACGATGTTGCGGTGAGGGGGATAATCTGCAGGTGCTGCGCCGTCGGCCAGAAGTCAATGGACTGAACCTTAACTGCCGTACTCCCTTTCTTCGCGTTCTATGAAGCCAACCAGCACGTTCCCCAACGTGTTGTTGTATACTAGGAAGGCGTCGTGGCCGTAGGGCAGGTCCAGCTTCCTGTATGTGGTGGGCGCCCCCGCCTCCGCCAGGCCCTCGTATATCTCCTCGACCTGCTCTGGAGGATACAGCCAGTCCGAGGTGAATGATACGAGCAGGAACCTGGACTTAACGTCTTTGAACGCGTCTCTCAAACTCTTTGCCCCTCCTTCTGTGAGGTCGAACTGGTCGATGGCGTGGGTTATGTACAGGTAGCTGTTGGCGTCGAACCGCCTTACGAAGCTGTTGCCCTTGTACTGCAGGTAGCTTTGTATCTCGAACTCAACGCCGAACTTCTTCCTCGGCTTCTCGTTCTTCCGGTTCCTGTTGAACTTCCTCTCCAGCGTGTCCTGGCTCAGGTATGTTATGTGCCCCACCTGCCTTGCCAATGCCAGCCCGTCCGCCGGCCTGGATGAACCATAGTAGTCGCCTCCCTTCCACCGGGGGTCCTTTTGTATGGCCTGCCTTCCGATCTCATGGAATGCTATGCCCATGGGGTACTGTTTGGCTGCCGTGGCTATCGCGATCACCGAATGCACGTATCCGGGGTATTCCAGACTCCACTGTAGCGCCTGCATGCCTCCTAGGCTACCCCCCGCCACCGCGAACAGCTTCTTAACTCCCAGGTGGTCGAGCAGCTTCCTCTGGGCTCTCACCATGTCCCTCACCGTCACAATTGGGAAGTCCAGGCCGTATGGTCTTCCGGTCTCCGGGTTTGTCGAGGAGGGTCCTGTGGAGCCCTTGCAGCCTCCGACCACGTTGGAGCAGACTATGAAGTACTTGCGCGTGTCGAAGGTCTTGCCCGGCCCCACTGCCACGTCATACCACCCGTGCTTCCTGCTGTTACGCCTGTGCTTTCCCGCTGCGTGGGCGTCGCCGCTCAGCGAGTGACATATGAGTATCGCGTTCGTGCCTTCTTTGTTGAGACCGCCGTATGTTTCATAGGCTATGCGGACGTCCTCCAGTTTTTCGCCGCTTTCCAACTCTAATACGCCCAAGTCGTAGTGTCTGGCCTTCACGACCCCCATTGAACCATCTTTCTTCGCCAATTACCTCACACTCCCTTCAACGCTTGGTTGATGTCTTCTATGATGTCGTCGATGTTCTCCAACCCTGTGGAAAGCCTTACCAGCCCTGGTGTTATCCCCCCGCTCAACTGCTGTTTCTCTGTCAGCTGGCTGTGTGTGGTGCTGGCAGGGTGTATCGCCAGGCTCTTCGCGTCCCCCACGTTAGCGAGGTGGGAGAAAAGTTCCAGTGATTCTATGAACTTCCTGCCTGATTTGGCTCCGCCTTTGACCTCGAATATGGCCATCGCCCCGTATCCGTTCTTCAGGTACTTTTTCGCGTTGTCGTGGGTTGGGTGCGTGTCCAATCCGGGGTACCTGACCCACTCGACGTTTTCATGCGCTTCAAGGTGTTCCGCGACCGCTTGAGCGTTCCTACAGTGCCTTTCCATCCTAACGGGGAGGGTCTCAAGCCCCTGGAGGAAGATCCATGAGTTGTCCGGGGATATGCACCCTCCCAGGTTCCTCAATGGCACGAGCCTCATCCTCAGTATGTAGGCCAGTGGTGTCAGTTCGCCCAGGTCGTGGGCGTATCTTATCCTATGGTAGCTTTCGTCTGGTTCCGTTAGCAGCGGGTGCTTGTCCGATTTGCTCCAGTCGAAGTTTCCCGAGTCGACAACTGCCCCTCCTATGCCTGTGCCGTGTCCGCCTATCCACTTTGTCAGCGAGTGTGCTACTATCTCGGCTCCGTGTTCGATGGGCCTTAGCAGGTAGGGTGTCGTGAACGTGCTGTCGACTATGTAGGGTATGCCGTTGTCGTGGGCGATCTCGGATATTGCCTTGAAGTCGGGCACGTTCAATACGGGGTTCCCGATGGTCTCGGAGTATAGTGCTTTCGTGTTTTCTGTTATTGCCTTACTGTAGTTGTCTGGGTCTGTGGGGTCTGCGAAGTTGACTTTGATGCCGAGGTCTGGCAGTATGTTGTTGAACTGGGTGTAGGTTCCCCCGTACAGGTCGTTCGCGGACACGATCTCGTCCCCGACTCTCGCAAGGTTTATTATGCTGTAGAATATGGCGGTGGTGCCTGATGACAGGGCGAGTCCTCCGACTCCTCCTTCAAGGGAGGCCAGCCTCTTCTCGAGCACGTCCGTTGTGGGGTTCATCAGCCTCGTGTATATGTTTCCCAGTTCCTTCAACCCGAACAGGTTCGCGGCGTGTTCAGTGTCTTTGAAGATGTAACTGCTTGTCCTGTACAATGGAACCGCCCTTGACAGTGTCGTCGGGTCAGGCTCCTGCCCTGCGTGGAGCGCTTTTGTCTCCAGTCTTTCTCCTTCTGACTTCATCTTAACACCAACTTCTTAACAATCGTTAATCATGTTTTAAATACTTGTCGGTGGTTTTTATTCTAAATAGAATATTCTATTTTTTATTGCATGGGCGAATCCACTGTCGTCTTTATAGTCTCTGGTTCCTAATGGGTTGGGTATGGGTTTATTCGACCTTTTCAAGGGGCCTCCCAAGGACCGGAGCGGCAGGTGCGCCCAGTGCAGGGCTGAAGGGGAGGATATGCCGTTTTCCAAGAAGTTCAACGGGGAAACCCACTATTTCTGCAGCAAGGAATGCAGCCGAAAGTTCAGGATCGCGCGGAAGAAGGCTGCCAAGAACCCTCCCACCGGCGGGTCCTCTCTCCCCTGGTAGGGGCCTTTTATTGCTCTGCTTCCCTGGTTTTAACCGAATATGAAGCATAGGCACGCTTCACCCGAAGGTCAGGCTAACGTCGAAGCCCGCCCGGTCAGCCTGCAGCACGAGGGACTTCCCTCGCCCG
Source organism: Candidatus Altarchaeales archaeon (assembly GCA_014727915.1). Classification (GTDB taxonomy): domain Archaea; phylum Altiarchaeota; class Altiarchaeia; order IMC4; family SCGC-AAA252-I15; genus WJMO01. The sequence continues at coordinate 21,596 of WJMO01000013.1, forward strand.
CCGCGTCTAGCCTTGGAACCGAGGAAAAACGCTCCGAGATCTACAGGATAGTCCGGGACCTGGCAGGTCGAAACCACTCTGAACTAGAAGGATACTTGGACAGGCGAATGGGAGGGACCATCGCACCCGGGTCTACATTACGGCGTGTTGACAGGATTTATGGTGTTTGCAGGGCGTTTGACGAGAAAAGGAGCTACTGGCGGCCCTCCAAGGCGATGAAAACACTGCTGGGACTATACAGCTACAACGTCGAATTCGGCACGGGCAAGGGCGTCTACGCGGTTCCCCTGTCGGATGGGAAAAGGCCTACCCTGACCCCGGCCCAGGAGGAGCTCGCCTTCTACACGCTGACCAGGGGCTTCACGGACCAGCCCCGCCCCGACCGCTTCCTCCGGAGCTTCGCCAAAATACCCGAGTCCAATGACATGTGCCGTGTGATGCTCACCACACTGGAGCGCGCCTACATCAGCGGCGTTGAGATCCCCGTCGATAACGCGGCTAAGGCGTTGGACCTGCTGGTCAACCGCCCGTCCGTGAGGAACGCCTACTCTGGGGAAGGCGATCTAATGGATGGTGAAACCTATCTGACCGCTCGGGGGTTGGCCATTGCGTCCTGCCTGCGTAAGCCGGACAGGATGCAAGAGTTCGCAGACTCAATAGCGCCCGGAGAGTGTCTAACACCCCTCCAAAGGGCCTTAAGGAGGATCGGCTTGTCGATGCCAGGGTCCTCATGGTTTCACAAATGGGCTGAGAAGATGTCTGAACACGGTGAACTGGACGCGTGGAACCATGTGCTGAATCTCCGGAAGGACGACCCCGATTGTGTTGTGAGGATGAGGGTGCATCAGGCCACGCGTGTCGTGGACGTCATACCCGGGGAGGGACCCATGCCCGGAGACTGGAGCGAGTACATCACGGCCCGGCTGAGGGGCCACAGCGACAAAGGTCACATATCCATCTACGGGAAGGACCTCTGGTGGTGCAACGCCGTTGAAGCCTGCCGGGGCGCTGTCAGGGCGTTGAGGGCCAACGGCTTCCCTGATGAGATGCCAGTTAGGATACGCTTCGACCCCAACGACCCGCTGATAAGCACGATGCCGGAACCGGAGCACCTAGACGACGAGGGCCTCCTGTCCTCTCCGAAATACCCTCTCAGGGACTTGGACGAGAGGCAGGGGTTCGGCAGGGCGATGATATTGGAGATGGTCAAGTATGGCAGGCCGCTATCGCATCAGCCCAGAAAAAAATAAAAAAAATCTAGGATTAGTTTCCCGCTAACCTTCATGTTAGCCGTTCTCCGCCTTTAATGGCATCCTGGTCCGCATCCTGGCCCGAACATGTCTCCCACCTCCTGTTTAGTGTGCTACTCTTTATCTTCTGCATGTCACAGGTAATAAATGCAATGGTAACCTTTTCTTAACCAATGCCTCCCATCCTTTTAACATGGGAAACCCTAAGCCTAAACCCCCTGCTAGCGGCGGATTACCCGCCTCTGAGAGCCTGTGGCTCCCACCCCACTACGGTGGTGAGCTGAGGAAGAAGGGGGGGTTGGACAAGACGGTCTACTGGGATGTGGAGGAGGTGGTTGACTTCATATTCCCCCGCAGGTACCAGCCCACCTACCACGCCGTTGCCTGCGACTTCCTGGCGTTGGTGTTGGAACGCGACTATGTGATGAAGAAGGACATCAAGGACTTCCTCAAGGCGAAAAACTACAGCAAGAGCACGCTGGAGAACAAGATAATACCCAAGCTGGTCCGGTTCGGCCTGCTGAAGAGGGAGCGCGAGATAACTTCGGGGCTGGGGAAGGGCAGGGCTTTGATACTGAGCGAGTCGCTGACGTTCTCCAACTACCTCGAGCGCATCGGCTTCGCCTGGAACATGCTCGTTTCGACCAGCCGGAAGAAGAAGGTGAAGGGATAAGGCTAGGTTAAAGGCTGTGTACCCTGACTCCCTCCCCTCTCTCGAACTCTATGGTGTTTATGTTCTCGCTGTGCTTTGTGTTCCTCATCTTCCTCACTATGAGGTGCCGGCCCGCGTCGGGTCCTTCGACGTTGTAGTGCATCGTGATGACTCCGTCGACCATGAACTCTTCGATTCCGTACTTGCTGATCTTGCCGTCGTCCAAAACATCGGATATCAGGACCGACGTGAGTCCCATGCTCTGGAGCCTGTAGTTTATCCCCAGCATGGTCCTGCGCACGTTCTCCGTGTTGCTGCTGCCGTAGGTCTTCACCGTCTCGATGAGGCTGTCCAAAGCGCTGAAGCTGTCCACGATGGCTCTCTTCGCGCCTACCGTCTGCACAGCCTTCGATATTATCCCCAGCACGGAGTCCAGGGTGAAGCTGCTCTGCGTCGAAAGCGTGTACTCCCCCGCCCTCTCGGGGAAGGCTATCCCGGACAGGCTCGCATCCACTATTATCAGCTTCTTCTCGTCCTCCAGCTTCTGGAGGTCGAATCCCATGTGCATCATGTCCTCCTTTAGTATCTTGGGGTTCTGCTCGAAGCTGACCAGAACACCGGCCTCGCCGTGTTCGACAGCCCCGTTGTATAGGAACTGTGTTGCCATTATGCTCTTCCCCGTTCCGCAGCCTCCGGCCAGGAGCATCACCCTACCCCTTGGGAAGCCGCCTTCCAACAGCTCGTCCAGTCCAGGTATCCCGGTAGGACATCTCTCCATCATTTTTTACCTTCCCCCTTTCTTTTTTTGATCTTGGTCTCCAACTCTATTAGCTTCTTCTGGTAGTCCTGTGTTATGTTGCTGAAGCTCTTCTCGTCCAGCATCCTCTTGTGGTATTTGTCCCTGGTGGCCTCTATCATCCTCTCGATCTCCTCCCTCTCCTCCTCAAGCCTCCCCAGCTCGCTGCCTTCTCCAGTGCTCGTCCTTTCCATCTCCCCCAGCCTGTCCCAGTGGCCCCTCTTTATGCCGTCGCTCATGGGCTTGTTGGCTGTTACCTTGTCGATCTTCTCGACCTCGGAGGACAGTATCGAGTCCAGGTCCCCCCTTCGCGCCTTCAGCTCGGCGTTCACCTCCTTCAACTCCGCGCTCACGCGCATTAGGGCTCTCTTCTTCTGCCTGATCTGCTTTTCAAGCCCGTCCCGGGTCTGTGTGAGGTTGTAGGTGTAGAGAAGCGCCAGGATCCCGAAAACGAAACCTACCAGCCCTAAAGTGCTCAGGTCCATCCCCCCATCCTTTGGGGTTGCTGTCGCTATGGCTGTCGTCGCCAGCATCAATAATGGATTCATCCTTCCTCTTCCCCTTCCTCCGCCTGGGCCTCATCTCCCCCCTCTTTGGAGACTCTCTCCAGGTATCTTACCAGGCCTTCGAGCTCGTGCGCCACGTCCTCGCCCAGCTCCGTTAATGTGACGAATTTTATGCGTCCGTCCCGTTCGAACTCGACCAGACCGTATTCCCTGAGCTCCTCGATTATCTTCAGCGTGTGGGTGTATGTGCAGTCGTTCTCCTTTGACAGGACCGAGGCGTACTTCTTCTCCTTGCTCTTCAGGCTCAGTATTATCCCAGCCGGCTTCTCATGCAAAAGCAGGTTGACTATCCCTCGCTCACTCATCCAAACCACCAGTAAGATATACACATCTATTAATATATTCCACAGTATGCTTCTATCTCTTCTCTGCTTTCACCGTGACCTTACCCTCCTTGTGCTCCACAACCAACGTTTCCTCGTCTATGGGGGAGGGTGTGAAGTAGCTGTTGTGGAATTTGACGTCTCCGTCCTCCTTCTTCTCCAGTATGAGGTCGACGCTTATCGCGTTTGGGGTGGCTGAAACCTCAACATCCTCCTCGCTGTAACCCTTGACCCTCGTCTCCAAGACAACCCAATCCCCTTCCTCCCTTATCTCGGCGTGCAATTTCAAGGTTGCTGGCTTATGGCTGCCGTGGCGGTTGAAGAAAGGGGTCATGACTATGTCTTCGACCATGTACCTGTGCTCTTTTCCACCGCCTCCCTCGAGGCCGTCTTCCATGGTAAAAAAATAGTAGGGGTCTTATTTAAGCTTGGCTGACAGTTCCTTGGAGAACTGTTTCCAGGTCTTGTCCAAGCCAGTGACCGCCTTCTTCAAATCGGCCATGGCATCATCCCCCTCCACGTGAAGCCTCACATCCTTGTAAAGCGGGTGGGGCTCATACCAGTAGGCGTCGACTCCCGAATCCTGCAGGAGCTTAGACAAGGCTACCGCAACCTCCTTCTCGTCGAACTTCACCTCAACGACGCCCTTCTTCTTCTCCAAAAACTCGAACTCCATCTTAGAAATCACTCACTTTACCGTAGTCCTTGGCTATCTTCCGCTTCTCGATGTGCCCGCATGATGGGCACTTCAGCTTGTCCTTGCCCTTGTCCGACTTCTCCATCTCCTTCCTGCACCTCTTGCAGAAGGCCTTCACGACGCCGTAGTCCCCTTTGGTGGAGATGTCGATGACGTTACCGTCCATCTTCACGACGGTGGCCTTCACTATGTCCCCTATGCCGAACAGGTCCTCTGGCTTCTCAACGTAGCTGTCGTCTATGTTGGAAACGTATATTGCGGTCCTCTCGTCTATGTTGCCCTTCTGGCCTGCGATCTTGCTCACGATTACCGTGACCATGCTGGTCCTGAAGCCCATGACCTGCCCGAACACCGTCTGCCCGACAGCCAAGGCGGGAAGTCCCTTGCCCTTTACCTCGGCCACGTGCCTCTTGGAGTCGATAGCCTTGAAACCGACTTTCGCCGCGTATATCTTGCCTTCTTCGGCGTATGTACCCTCCCCGGGCGTGAACTCCTCGATGGTGCCCAGGTAATCGCCGACCATAACCTTATCATCCATTCTGCAAAAATATCCTCTCTCTTAGACCTATATACTATAAACTACGCATATAAAAAACCCCTAGAACGTCTGTTACCGGGGGATCAAGTGCCCTCCTCCCAGCTTTCCAGGTATTTCCGCTGCTCGGGTGTGAGCTCGTCTATCCGCACTCCCATGGTCTCCAGCTTCATCCGAGCCACCATCTCATCCACTTCCCTCGGTATCATATGCACGCCGGCTTCGAGGTCGTTGTCTTGGATGTACCTGCAGGCCATGCTCTGGTTGGCGAAGCTCATGTCCATGACCTCGCTCGGATGCCCTTCGGCTGCCGCGAGGTTCACCAGCCTGCCTTCGGCGAGGAGGTAGATGTGCCTGCCGTCCTTCAGGTCGTACCTTTCCACGTTGTCCCTTATGGTCTTCTTGCCCTTGCTCATCTTCTCGAGCTCGGGTATGTCTATCTCGATGTTGAAGTGCCCGCTGTTGCAGACCACCGCGCCTGATTTCATCTTCTCAAAGTGACGTTTGCCTATGATATCCCGGTCCCCGGTGACCGTTATGAAGATGTCTCCCATGCAGGCCGCGTCGTCCATGGGCATGACCATGTACCCGTCCATGGCCGCCCGCAACGCGAGTATCGGGTCGACTTCCGTGACGATGACCTGCGATCCCATGCCCTTCGCCCTGGCTGCCACCCCCCGGCCGCACCACCCGTATCCTCCGACCACAACGACCTTGCCCGCGAAGAGTATGCTGGTGGCCCGGAGTATGCCGTCGATGGTGCTCTGCCCCGTTCCATAATGGTTGTCGAACATGTGCTTGGTGTCCGCGTCGTTGGTCGCCATCACCGGATACTTCAGCGCACCGTCATTCTCCATCGCCCGCAGCCTTATGATTCCGGTGGTGGTCTCCTCGCACCCTCCCCTAATGTCCTTCAGAAGCTCTGTCCGCTCCTTGTGGACGGTGAATATGAGGTCGGCGCCGTCGTCGATTGTTATGTTGGGCTTGTGGTCCAATACCCTGTTGATGTTCTCATAGTACTCCTCGTTGGTCTCCCCCCTCCACGCGTAGACGTCCACTTTGTTCTTCGCGAGGGCGGCGGCCACGTCATCCTGAGTGGACAACGGGTTGCAACCGGTTATGGCGACCTTGGCTCCCCCCGCTATCAGCGTCTCCACCAACACGGCGGTCTCCTTAGTAACGTGCAGCGCGAAGCCTACGCTAACGCCCTTCAACGGCTTGTCTCTCCTGAAGCCCTCCCGTATCCTCATCAGCACGGGCATGTGGGCTTCAGCCCATTCTATCTTCATCCTACCAGAGCCCGCAAGCTTCATATCCTTTACGCCGCTCATTTTGAATGAAACTATTAAGAGTATAATATTAATAACCTTGGAAGGTGTTCCCTCATGGATGGTAAGGCCCGGAAGAAGATACGGGAGGTCGGCGACGCCGACATAGTGGTCGCGACCCCAACCTACAATAATGTCTCCACGGTGGCGTTCGTCATCTGCCAGATCGCCCGGGGCTTGGAACGGAATTTCCCCCGGCGGAAGTCCGTGATACTGGTATCGGACGGCGGCTCGACCGACGGAACCCCTGAGGTCTCGCGTGTGGTGAAGACCAAGGCAGACAAGATAGTATTCAAATACGACCCATACGATGGGGTGGTGGGGAAGGGCGCTGCCATCCGCTCCACATTCGAGATAGCGGAGGAGCTTGGCGCGAAAGCCTATGCGATGATAGACTCTGACATGCGGAGCGTCAGCCCCGAGTGGATGAAGCTGCTCCTGGGCCCCTGCCTGAAGCGGGAGTGCGACCTCATCACGCCGTACTACAGCAGGTACAAGTATGACGGGACCATCACCAACTTCATAACCCACCCTATGACGCAGATGCTGTTCGGCAAGCGGATACGACAGCCCATCGGCGGCGACTTCGGCCTGTCCAAGAGGCTGTTGGATAGGATGCTGGGCAGCCCGTTGATCGACAGGCCGGAGACGAACAGGTTCGGCATCGACATCTTCATGACAGGCACCGCGTTGGGGGAGGGCCTGAAGGTCGGGGAGGCCGTTCTGGGCGTTAAGACGCACGATGCCAAGGACCCGGCGGGGGACTTGAAGCCCATGTTCAACGAGGTATTGAGGAGCCTGTTCAACGTCATGGACCACTACCGGGAAGTCTGGTGTGGTGTTCGCGACAGCCATGCTGTTAAGAGGTACAGGGGGGATATAAGGTTCAGCGAGCCGGAGCCGTTCGAGGTGAACGTGCAGGTCATGCTGGACAGCTTCCTGAAGGCCCGGAAGAGGCATTCAACGTTCCTGAAGAAGGTGTTTCCCGCGGAACTTTCCCGGAGCATCGAGGCCATCTCCGACATGAAGGAGTCCTTCTACTTCGGCAGTGACCTCTGGGTCGACACGGTATACAACATAGCTCCAGCCTACCTCGCGGCTGACGAGAAGGCGAGAGCGAGGATCCTGGACCTTTTCTGCGGTCTCTGGCTGGGTAGGGTGGCATACTTCACCATGGAGAGCAGGGACATGAACAACCGGGAGGCGGAACACCTTATAGAGGATCAGGCTTTGAAGTTCGAGGAGCGGAAGAGCGAGCTAGAAGAGCTCCTATGCATGTAAAGTGGCTGAAGAGTACGTTGGGCGGAAGTTCGAGACGGAGTTCGTGGAGGGTGACCCACCTCATTCAGAGATTGTGGGAGAGATAATCTCGGCGGGTAAGGCCCTTCACGCCATGGGCTTGACCCCGGAGAACGCCGGCAACATATCAGTGCGCACTGAAAATGGGCTGTTGATAACGGTCGGGGGAGTGAGCAAAGGCGAACTGAATCCAGATGACGTTGTTGAAGTGGTCGACTTCAACTTCTCAAGGGTGAAGGCAGTCGGCAGGAAAGAACCTTCGAGCGAGGTGCCCATGCACTGGCTCATCTACCAATGTTACCCGATGGCCAAGGCCGTGATACACGCACATGACATGCTGGCAGTCGATAACGCGGACAAGCTAAAGCTTACCGCCGGCGTTCACTCGACAAAGGAGATGGCATCATATGGCACCGAAGACCAGGCCTACCAGGTCGTGGAGGCTTTGAAGCACGTCCAATACGCAGTGATACGCGGGCACGGCATCGTGTGCATGGGAGAATCACTTGATGAGGCGTTGGAGCTCATAATCAACGTCCATAAATCTTTGAAAAAATGAAGGTAGCCTTCAGGCGGGTCCGTGAAAAAGACCTGAAGAGGCTGAATGACATAGTGAACGACGAGGAGACCGCCCGCTTTCTCCATCTAATCCCGCCCGTTTCGTTGAAGAAGACCCGCGAGGCCTATGAGGAATTCAAAAGGAAAAGACACCATTGGTATGTGGTTGTCGTGGACGGAGACATCGCGGGCTCGTTCACTCTGAACCCCAACCCGAAGAACACTAAATGCGCTCACGTCGGGCGGTTCGGGATATGCATCGCCCGTGAATACTGGGGCTTGGGCGTCGGCGACAGGATAATACGCTACGCGCTCCGGGAAGCGAGGAAGCTAAACCTTAAAAGGGTCGAATTGACGGTTGTGAAAGGCCATAGGCGGGCTATCCGCCTCTACAGGAGGCACGGGTTCAAAAAGGAGGGGGTTAAAAAGGATGCGTTCAAAATAAAGGGTAGATACCATGACATGATGGTCATGGCGAGGTGGTTGGGTTGAAATCATTGGTGGTCTACTACTCCCGGTCGGGCAACACGAGAAAGGTCGCCGAGGAGGTCGCGAATCTCTTGGGCGCTGAAATCGACGAGATAGAAGAGGACAAGTCCAGGGGAGGCCCCCTGGGTTTCATATTCTCCTGCCTTGATGGTGTCCTGAAGAAGGAGGCCCGTATCAGGATGCCCGAGGCCAACCACTCCCAGTATGACCTGCTTGTGTTAGGCACTCCCGTGTGGGCTGGCAGCATGTCCACTCCGATGAGGTCCTATCTGAAGCTCGCGTGCAAGTCCCTGCCCCGGGTGGCTTTCTTCTGCACCCACGGAGGTTCGGGGGCGAGCAAGGCCTTTTTGGAGATGTCCAAGGTCTGCGGGTCGGACCCCATAGCCACACTGGCTTTGACCGAGAAGGAGCTCGCCCAACAACGCTATGGGGGGAAGGTCAAATCCTACGTGGAGGAGATTATTAACTCATGAGACAAATCATTATCAATGACCTCTGAATCCCGGTTCTTCAAGAGGGCCAGGGCGGTCGTTGACCACGTTAAAAGGCTGAAAGGCCTTCGCAACGACGGCAAGCTGGGGGAGGCCGAGTATTCCGAGAAGGTCAAGCGCTTGAGCGCTGAGATGCTGGTGTTGAGGGATGAGCACATAAAGCTTTTGGAGTCCAAGATATCCTCGGCGGACCTGGCCATCGGGGGGCTGGAGGGCCAGAGGGACTCTGGAGTATTGTCCTCCGACGAGTTCCACAGGCTCAAGCGGAAGCTCAGCATGGAACGGCGGGAGCTGGACTCCGAATTGGACATGCTCCAGCTCTGCGACAGCGAGGAGTATGCCTCATACCTTCGGAAGCAGGTGGAAGCCGACGCCCTGAACAAGAGGTTCGAATGGACTGACGGTCTGGAAATGTACGGGAAGGCGGTCGGCTCTTCCGACACAGACTCTCCTCCGCGATGGGCTGCTGCCGTGGTGTTGGCCATGGTCGGATTGTCGGTCTTGGCTGCGGTAGCGTCGGGCAAAGAGCATGCCCTCGTCCTCTTCCCCTCGTTTACTCTAGCGCTCATAGTCCTGTACTCGTACCTATTGCATGCTTCCACGTACCTGGCGGGGTTGGATCTTGCGTCTGTCGGCCGGGCCCTCACCTGCCTGATGATGACAGCGCTCATGTCGACCGCTATAATGTCCGTCGTCCTGCTAATAAGCGCCGTAGTCCTGTCCATAACCTTCTCCACTTCCCTGCCGGGCGCTTTCACGTCTGAGGTGCTGAAGGCATCATACCTGAACCTGCTCGAGGTGGTCTGTCTGGTTGTGGTGTTGGTAGTGTTCGTGTTCAGCGTCCATGAAGTATATCACACCACCCTGTGGGCGTCCGTCCTGACAGTCATCGTCCACTGCATACTGTCGGTGCTGGCCGCCCTGTCGATGTTCCTCCTGTTCCTCTCCCTTCCAGAGGAGGTTTTTATTCTTCTCCTCTGATAATGGGAACATGAGGATACGGGGGCGGGAATACCGTAGCGTGTGGATGGAGGATGGCAGGGTCTGCATGATCGACCAGCGCCTCATACCTCACGATTTCAAGATTGCCTCCTATTCGTCGGTTGACCGGGTGTGCGAGGCCATCTCGACCATGGTGGTGCGGGGCGCGCCCGCCATCGGCGCCGCGGGCATCTATGGCATGGCCTTGGCTGAGCTGACGGGCGAGGACCTGGAAGACGCCTACAAGCGGCTGTTCACCACCCGACCTACAGCCCACGACCTGAAGGACGCGTTGGATTATTATCTCAACTCCGAGGGGGGTCCTGTGGAGCGGGCTGACCGGTACTGTGACGAGTCCGCGGAGCGTTGCCGGATGATCGGCGTCCACGGCGCGGAAATGTTGGATGACGGGATGAAAATACTTACCCACTGCAACGCCGGAGCTCTCGCATGCGTTGACTGGGGGACCGCATTGGCCCCCATGAGGGTCGCCCGCGACCGGGGCAAGGACGTGCACGTGTGGGTGGATGAGACCCGGCCCAGGTGCCAGGGCGCCCGCCTAACGGCGTGGGAGCTTAAGGAGGAGGGCATAAGCCATAAGCTTCTGAGCGACAACGCCGCCGGGTATCTACTGGCGTCCGGGGCGGTGGACATGGTCATAGTGGGGGCTGACCGCATCGCGGCCAACGGCGACGTGGCCAACAAGATCGGCACCCTCGAGAAGGCCGTGCTGGCGAAGGAATATGGTATTCCCTTCTACGTGGCCGCTCCCTCCTCGACATTCGATCCAGACTGCCCTTCCGGGGAAGATATTCCCATCGAGGAGCGGGGCGATGACGAGGTCACCCACATGTTCGGAATGGGGGAAAACGGGGTTTTCACCCGGGTTAGGGTCGCATATGAGGGTTGTCCGGCTTTCAACCCCGCCTTTGACGTGACACCCGCCAGGTATGTTACGGGCGTGATAACAGAGGAAGGAACCCGCAAATAGACAATGTTCAACACTTTTTAAGGTGTTTTGCCCTGATAATCCCTTATGGACTTCGGGTTGGGGTTTATCATCGGCCTCTGCGCGGTCTCAGTGCTGGGGGCCTACATATACTCCAGGTGGTATGCTCACTTCTACAAGCTGCCCCACCTCTCCCGGACGGAGATAAGCCTGCAGATCGACGAGAAGGTCGTCTACCTTCCCCACGTCTCCTCGGTCCGCGAGGAGTTCGTGTTCAGCATGTTCCTCATGCTCGTGACCGCCCTCCTGGGCTTCATAGTCTACCTTCTAGCCTTCTACCTGCTGGACATGTACTTGGACGGTATCATGGCCAACATGGCCTTGGCCATGCTGCTGACCGGCTTGGGCGGAGCCTTGGGTTTTGCTTTGAGCCTGTCGAAGAAGACGGTCATCTACGAATCCAGCGGATCCCATCACACCCTGCATTTGAAGGACATTGACACGGTCCAGTTCCGCCAGGAGCTGACCAGGGACATCTGGGACTACTACAAGCAAATACACAAAGTCAAATAAATCATAAAATATTCAAAATTATTTGAAAAAAAATATAAACTGTTTGAAATACCAAGCTTTTTTATTTCCTGGTCTGAATACTCTA
>WJMO01000004.1 GCA_014727915.1 Candidatus Altarchaeales archaeon
GATCAGGGTGGCGCACACCATCAACGCCATCAGGCAGAAGCTGAACACGAGGAACATGCTCTTGTAGTAGTCCCAGTACACGCGGGTACGCTCCAGGTTCACCTTGAAAATCCGCGCCCTCCCATCCGAGTCCGGAATCACGATATGCTCACTGCCCTGCATGCTCTCCACGTTATACTATTAAAAAAGAGGATATTTAACTGTTTTTCTAGTAGATGACTCCTCGGATACTCCCCTCATCGCTTTGTTGTGTTGGTTCATTGGCTCCTATCTGGTATTCATAGTCTATGGTGATGTGGGCCTCGTATCTGTCTCCCTGTTCTCCGTCTGTGCATCCATAGCCTTTAACGAGGAAATTCTCCCCTGCCGAAAAGCTGCCGCCCTCCAGGACTCCGTCGCAGAGCATCCCGCTGTCGGTCTCTATCAATACCCTCTTGACGTTGATGGTCGCTCCGGCTCCGTTGGTGAAGATACCGTAGAACTCCCCGTCTGATGTCATCTCTGTTGCTGCCAGTTGAGGTTTGATCTTTACGAATCCAGTTGCGTATGAACCCCAAGCAGTTGTTTTCACAGGCGGGTAGACTTCCATAATGGTCAGTGATGTGGCAGCCAATGTGATTATGAAGGTGACCGAGAAAACTGTCGCGTATGTTGCGGGCCGCCATCGTGCTAGGAGCTTGGCTATCCCGCCAAGGAACATGAATGGTAGCACTGTTATCGGGATTATGTAGAGGATGTTAACGAACTGGCTCATGTTTCGGAGGAGGTTTGACCCCGTTAACCTGCTCAACGTGTAGAGTGTTGAGGATGACAGCATGATGAGCATAACACCTCCAAAGAAGGCGGCAGGTATCAGAGCCGCCTTCCTCCTGACCTTCCTGTAGAATAATATCGAGGCAACAACGATCAGGACGTTGGCGAGGTTCCATACCATATAGGCTTTCACTGCCGTGAAGATTATCCCAAAGAAGTTATTACCGTAGTAGCTTTGTATTCGGAGCAGGTAGCTGACACGGTCCACCAGGTATAATGTTCCAAGCAGCGCCGGCACGGAGATGACCGGCACGACGGCGAGCATGGCACCTAACAGTCTGTCCCTCTTCTCTTTGGAATCGTCCAAGTGCTTGTTTGTCGCGTACACCACCCCCACGATGCTCAGCAGGTTGAACATTCCGATCTTAACGTAGGTTAAGGGATTGCGCATTCTGTCAACTACTAATCCCGCGAATAGCGCTGCTGTCACAGAGCAGAACAGGTATAGTATTAGGAGTGTCAGGTACTGGTTACTGCTGAGCAGGTAGGCTGGGTACATCTTCAAGGGCGCGCCCTTGCTGAACCACAAGTCCTCTTTGAAGCTGTTGGCTTTGGCATTCACTGTCACCTTCGTGTATCTCATCCCGTCCTCGTTCACATAGTATTTTGACTTTGAACTGCCTGATATGCCATCGTATAGTCTTGGGGTCATGAAGCCTTTGAGGTACAACCTTATGGGTACCGTCTCTTCCCCGTAGACGGAGGTGAGCTTCAGCGGATAGTATGGTTTTTCGACAGGGAATCTCGCTTTCAGCGATAGTGTGTCAGACCCTGATCGCTTGTATACTCCCACATTGGATATCCAGGATACGACGAACGAGTACCTTTGTCCGATGTATTCCTGGACTGCTGGCCGGTCCGAGTCCGGCAGCGAAACACCCTTTCCCTTGAGGTAGCCGTCCAGGGCCTGCCAGCTTTCAGCCTCTAGGACCTCAACAGTAAGCCCTTTCTTCTCAAGGCGTGTTTCAATATTTATCCCTGCGTCTGTTCCACCTGCGCTGGATGATCTGCCTCCTCCTCCCATGTTGAACACACCCAGGTGCCAGAGTAACAGTGGACTTCCAAAGAGCGGGTAGCCTTGGGTTAATGTCAGGTAGGGCCATTTGCTCACTATGGAGCCGGTCCGGCTTTCGACGTCGTATCCCCTGAACTTCGGGAAACCCTCTAAGATGTCGACTTCAACCTCGCTTGCCTGCGCTGGTAGGGGGAGTATCCAAAACGCTTCTTCACCGTCGAGATCGCACGCAACAGCTATGCGTAGCTCTTCCACTCCGCGTTCATGTTCTATGTAACCGTATTGTATGTCCTCGCTGATGCGTGAAAGTCTATCTGTGTCATACGTGTATCTGACGTAGGCTCCCCCATCGGCGGTGACAGAGGATATGAGAAATAGGACAACAGCCAATGCAGCCCACTTCATAACAATCTATTTTCTTTTTCTCTTTTTAACTTTGGGTTTTCGCCTGGCGTGCTGTCTATAATATTGTAGTGGGTGTTTGACGGGGCAGTCGGCCTTGCATAGCCCGTAGCTTTTTATGGTTGCGCAGGTGGGGCAGGTGTATTCGGTGCCTCCTTTTTCGCCTGTGACGAACTCCAGCTGGTAGGCTGCTTTTTCCTCGTCGTATTTGGGGCTTCGGGCGAAGACGCCGAGTATGTCCTCCTTCTTCAGTCCCAGGTTGTTGAGAAAGGTTGCGAGTATGAACATTCCCTGGTGGGATGCCACTCCGTTTTCCATCGCGGATATCATCCCTTTCATGCAGGGTGGCAGGGCGTTGTCTTCGAGGTATTCTATCTCGAACCTCTCCGTCGACCCGCTCAATACAGACTTAAGGTTCTTGGCCACTTTCTTGACGTCCTCTGGTATCCTGTTCAGGTCCGGTGATTCCATCACCCGGTATTTTATGGCCTCCCTCAGAAGGGCTCTCATGTCGCCTTCCCCGACCTCCACCTTCCCATGGTCGACGACCCGGTTGACGAGCTTCCACTTGGGGTTGGACCTTGAGAGTCCCGCGGCGTATTTAGTGTATTCTATAAGGGGCATCATCCCCTCACCCCTCTTCAAATCGAGGTCCTCGGATATCTCCCCTACGACCTTGCCGTCCTCGTTCTTCAGCAGCTTGTAGGATGCTTCCGCCTCCCCTGCCGCGTACTTCAACGCGGCAGCCTTCCCTATGCTGTGGGCGAGCATCCTCGCCACAGGATAGCTCAGTATGGTCAGCTCCGACGTCAGGCGGTCCCCAGTCTCCGGCTTGAAACTTTTGTCTATGCAGTCTATGACCCTCTTACGTCCCATGTCAAGGGAGGCGGAGTAGATGGGGTGTTTGACTATGTCCTCGAATGAGAGGTTCAGGGAGCCCACGTATTCCCTGCTCCGAGTGAGGAAAGGGTATTTCGCTAGAACTTCAAGTTCTTCGGCTTCCATGGTCCTATACTGGTAGGTTGGCTTTGATTATAAGCATGAGATTCCGGCCCAACCCCATGACCCTCTTCGCCAGCATGTACATCCCGTTACCCAGGCGTTTGAACGTGGGGGTCGGCTCCTTGTCGTCTGGGCGTATCTCAGCGGGCAGCATGGCCGGATGCTCCAGCACGGGGTCGTCCTCGAGAATCTCCGACGGGTATGCTGCCTTCTGCTCGTCAGTTACTATTACGTGGGATGTGAAGCTTGCCTCGTAGACGTCGCTCCAAACGTAGCCGTCGTAGACTTGCATGGTGGCCTTGTGATTCCCTGGCTGTTCCATCTTGAACCTCACCGCCGACCCGTTGAATTCGCTGTCGAAGATGGGGGCGTCGTTCATGTTCTTCGTTATGTCTGTGATGTTAAGCCTTGACTTCACAATCTTCCTCTTCTTCCAGTCCGCCGTCGCTATGAAGTAGCGGACGCTGTGACCCACCTTCAGGTTTCCTATCTCCAGCATCTTCACCACCGGACGCCAGTGGCTCAGGTATTCTAATTTCACCTTGAAGGAGGAGTCGGTGTCGCTGCCGTAGCTTATGTTGTTGCACCCGAGCTTCAACGTGTCCACCCTCTTCCTCACCCCCACATCCGAGACGGTCATGTTGAACAGGTGGGTGACACCGTTCACTGTGACGTAAGGGTTGATGGTCGCTTCATCCCCGCTGTTTATGATCGTTATGGACTGGTTTGTGGGGTGCACCTCCCCCTCGACGCATATGACCTCCTCCCCGTCCACCCCAGGGTATTTTACTAGCGTGTACCCGGTGGTCGAGTAGCTCGCTATGGACAGTGTTATGAATATTATGAACAGGGTCACCAGCACAAGGTATTTGATGGTGTTTCCGTAGATGGTGTCCGGGAGTGTTGAAGCCATGCTCATTATCATTTTTCGGGTTTGTTCTTTTTATTTGCATGTTCGAATCAGATACTATGACACGGTATACGCGACCCCATGTCGGGCACCTGGCGGGCGTCGTATACAGAGCCCTCGAGCGTGACCAGCCCCTTTCCGTGCTGGACCTCTCCTTAAAGACCGGGTTGTGGCCGTGGGATGTTCTGTTGGCGTTGGGTTGGCTAAGCTGCGAGGACAAGGTCAAGTTCCGCCGGAACCTTGCTGCTCTGATGGTCGAGATCAAAAGGCGCTGAACTCCCTCCCTTATTTACGGCCTCCGGTTTAATAGTATGGTGAAATGTCAGAGTCCAGGTGTGCCGCGCTTCTGAAGGTTTTGGAGGCGCTTCTTCGGGGGGAGAAGGTTAGAGTCGACGAGCTGACATCAGCATATGGCGTGTCGGACCCCGGCCAGCTTGTTTCTCTCCTGTCCGAACTTGGTTTGTCAGACGTCGATGGTGGCGTTATAGCGGCGGGGGATGCCATTGGCTCGCCTATTCCGTTGGACCGGATGGAGTTGGTCGAGGAGTATGTCCTAGGCGTTGAAGGTGCCGGTGAATATCGGCGCCTAACCAATATCCTATTCTACGGTTCCGCTTCGTCTGGGGATGATATGGTCGGCGGGGGTGTTGCTCCTGAGAAGAGCCCTGAGGAGCTTCGTAAATACGTTAAGGATTTCATCGGGGCAGACGAGGTTGAGGAGGACAGGTGATGAGATCCTTCCTGTTAGTCGCATCTCTAATCCTGTTCTCTGCCTGCATAGAAACCGGTTGTCTGAGCTGCGATGACGGCAACCCATGCACCCACGATTCATGTTCGGAAAACGAATGCGTTCACAGGAGCCTTTCCGGTCCAGTGGAGGGCTGTTCCGGCTCCGGAGGCTGTGTTGAATACACTTGTTCCGCTGGTTCGTGCATACTCCAGAAGACGGTGGACTGCTGCGGCAACGGCGTCTGTGACGGGGGCGAGTCACATGAGACCTGCCCCATGGACTGTGGCATGTCCTGTTTTGACGGCGTCCGCAACCAGGGGGAGGACCAGGTAGACTGCGGAGGCCCCTGCGACTCATGCGAGGACCCTGAAATGAACTACCTGAAGAAGCTGAGCTCCCTACGGGATATCTGGCGTTCGTCTACGGGAAATTACACGGTCGCAGTCCGCGCGTTCAACGAGGATCGTGACATGAAGAGGATAAAATCCGCTTCTTTGAAGAGTTACAGCGAGGCGGATCAGGTGAGGGCTAAGCTCGCCCGGGTGGAGCCCGCACCAGACTTGGATGAGTTGGACCGGCTGTTCAACGAGACTCTGGCCCTCTACATGCTTTCCCTGCGTAGCATGATATACTACGCGGACACTTCCAGGGACAGCCACAGGGTCGATGCTAACAGGATATTGGCCGACGCCCTCGACAGGGACCGTCAGTTCGTGGCATTATACAACGACGCGGTGGACAGGTATAACCTGATTAGCATCAACTGCCTTAACCATGAGTTGGACGGGGGAGAGGAGGGTGTTGACTGCGGGAGCATATGCAGGCGGCCCTGCACGGAAGTCTACAATGTTACGAAGTACATCGTGGTAAGGAGCGAGGGAAGCCCTTCCAACCTGGTGTTGAACGTCAGCGCACCCGCCGTGGAATATCCCCCCTACCAGAGGGTCTTGGGTTCATACCAGCATCCCAGCCCAGCCCGTACCGAAGTAGACGATGAGGGTAATCGCCGTTACGTCTACGACATGGATTTGTCGGCATATGGCGTGGAGGAGTTGTGGCTGACTGAGACTGTGGAGCTGACCCGCGCCCCGCGGCCTGTCAGGTCTGATGCGAAGTATTTCAACTCCGTCTACCTTCTCGGCGATGATTTCAGCGAGACCACAGATGACATATGCTTCCGCGCCAGGATGCTGAAGGGCAACCTCTCCGACACCCATGACGTCGTTGACCGGTTCCTCTCGTGGATTATAGAGAACGTAAACTACGAGCTCAATGACGAGGAGCTGGGTGCCCAGTACTGTTACGTCCACCGCCGGGGAGCATGCGACGAGCACGCGGACCTGTTCGTGTCCATGTCAAGGTGCGTGGGAATACCAGCCCGGAGAGTCACCGGATCCCTTGTTAACGCTAGCCAGCTGCGCGGCCACGCATGGGCGGAATACTACGACGGCGGCTGGTATTACATCGACCCCAGCATCAAGAAGCATAAACAAGCCTACATCCTAGACAACAAGCACATCGCAACATGCATCGGCGAGGGGATTAGCTCATGCGGTATAGGATACACGTACACTTACACTAGCAAAAAACCCAATGTCAGGATAGACGAGAGACTCTACCTCAGCTGATCCACAATTTCATCCGGTCTACTAGGTAGTATGTGATGTCTGACTCTTCATCGACGATGGCATAGATCATGTCGTCGCAGTTTCGCGACGGGAAATGTGCGTTTCGGGCGTTCCGCCCTCAAGCGCACTCACAATTTCATCCGGTCTACTAGGTAGTATGTGATGTCTGACTCTTCATCGACGATGGCATAGATCATGTCCTTGTTGACGGTCTTCGCTAGCCTTAGTGCCCTGGCCATGTCGGGGAAGCTGCACGTGTACTCCTCAGGGACCACGTGCACCAAGTATTTGCTGTGTCCTTTCCCCAGTTTTATCCCTCGGTCGTATAGTCGGAAGTCCGTGCCGAACTTCAAACCGCTCCGCACCAGCATTCCACGCTCTCTGAGGTCTTTGTAGACGAGGTATTTGTTGTAGAACTCCTTCTCCTTCCTGCTGCCCTCCTTCACCAAGTCTTCGAACTCGAGGGCTTTCTTCCCCTTGAAGACCTCGAGCTTCCCCGTGTCCGCGAGGTAGACTGCTTCGATCAGCGAGAGCGCCAAGGCCTTTCCCTCGGATTCGCCGAATCCCCGGTCCTTCAGCTGGCTCTTCAAATCCGAGTCCCCCACCAGCACCTTCGTCCCGGACAGTATGCCAGCACACATAGTAGAATATATTACACCCCCCACTCTATTATAACCTAAATGCGCGGATGAATGAGGGACCTAATATCCTAATATTCTGCGATGGGGGCGTCTTTCTCTGAGCTCCCGCTTAAATTCAGTGTAGTTGGGCTGCCGCCGCCCTCTTACACGCTCCTCAGATATTTCCCCCGCCGCTTTCGATCAGGTCTTTTCTAACGAGCTTCCTGTTCACTTCATCCATGTTATGGAAGCCCGACCCTTCCCCGTACCGTTCCCGTATGGAATGGTCTATCTGTGTCAGCAGGGTGGAGAACAGCGTTCCCGCCCGGCTTTGAGCCATGAAGTCCACCTTGTACAACTCCATGTTCGCAGGCTCATCCATAAGAGGTCTTCTTGACTTCTCAAGACAGTATATGCCTGTTATGTTGTTGTCATCTCCCACGCACACGCCCCAGGCCGAACTCCAAAGGTTGCTTACGACCGGCACGAACCTCATGCCATCGCTTACTCCCTTCTCGTCTATTATCGGGCTCACGTCACCATGTTCTTTCTGGACGTCTGCATCCCTCTCAACGGCGAGGTCGTACATCAGACTTCCCGCGGTCTCCTCGATGCTACCCGTCAGGTATCTTGCAGGGTTTCTGAGAAGCTGATGTACTGCTTCACCCCTGACCTTCAACGATCCGATGAAGTTCTCTGGTTTGCATTTCATCCTCAATCCCATGACCTCTCCGCTGACCCCATCCGAGTCGAATAGGCCGGCGATTTCAGTGTAGTGGCGTTTGTCCCCCGCCTCATGGACGACCTTCCTCGGGTTTTCGGATCTTAAGAGTTTCTTCCTGTCCTCGTCTTCCATGCCGCCGACCTCCCCAGGGGGTATGTTGTCCAATCCCAGATAGGTAACATGAAACGGTGGTTTCTCCCGCTTCTTCTTGGCTATAACCATGTTATCCAGTTAAAAACTGGGAAGTCCTTCTTTTTATCCGATGATAGTCCTGGGTTTGGAGGGTACGGCCCACACATTGGGTGTTGGGGTAATCGATGGTGATTTCAACGTCCTAGCCGATGTGAGGAACTCTTACACACCAGAGGACGGGGGCATACACCCCCGGGACGCCTCTCAGCATATGAGTTCGGTGATGCGGGAATCCCTGGACCAGGCGTTAGATGAAGCTGCTATAACCATATCGGATGTTGGCCTGGTGTCCTTCAGCCAGGGCCCAGGCTTGGGACCATGCCTCAGGACTGTGGCAACAGCAGCCAGGACGCTCGCCCTATACAATAAGAAGCCTTTGTTGGGCGTCAACCACTGCATCGCCCACATCGAAGTCGGCAAAGTCCTCAGTGGATTCACAGACCCCCTGGTCCTCTATGTGTCGGGTGCGAACAGCCAGGTAATCAAACTCAGGGATGGGCGTTACAGGGTGTTCGGAGAGACCTTGGATGTTGGCTTGGGGAACATGCTGGATAAGTTCGGGCGGATGGTCGGCCTACAACATCCTGCAGGCCCGAAGATAGAGGAGCTCGCGCGGGAGGGCAGTGATTATATCGAACTACCCTATGTTGTTAAGGGGACCGACATGAGCTTCAGCGGCATATTGACCGCAGCCTATCAGAAGCACGAGTCCGGCGCAAGGCTGGAGGACATCTGCCACAGCCTTCAAGAAACTTCTTTTGCCATGTTGTGCGAGGTGACCGAACGTGCGTTGGCCCACTTGAAGGCAGGGGAGGTGTTGCTCGCCGGCGGCGTCGGATACAACAAGCGACTTCAGCAGATGGCGAGTCTTGTTGCGGAAGAGCATGGCGCATCATTCGACTACCCGGGGAAGTTCATGGGAGACCAGGGTGTCATGATAGCGATGACCGCGTTGAAGATGCACGACGCAGGTGTGACCATGACAGTTGAGGATTCGGTTGTGGATTCCAGCCAGCGGACCGACAGCATAGACGTTACCTGGTAGATGCGTGTTTATTCTTTTACCTCCTATTTATATTTGATGCATTCCAAGCGGAAGAAACCTGTGCATCTGACGTTCAAAGCCCATGTTGACGGTGAAACGTTCAGGTCCCAACCTCTCGCGGACGATGTGAAGACTTTTGTGTTGGAGGATGCGTCTGGCCGCGAGTTGAACGAGCAGGTTGAGATACTGCATGATAGGAGCACGACCTATTCCTCCGGCGCGAAAGAATTTGTCGATGAAGCCAGAGCCGCGGGCAAGGAGGTCGTTGCGGGTGAGACGTTTCGAAGCCCCGGGGATAGGGAATTGTATGAGCGGCTATCCAAGTCCTCGAATGAGGCTATGAAGGCTGCTTGGATTAACCCGGTGGCTGACTGCATAAGGGATTACTTCGTGAAAAGAGCCGAGTGGGATGCCTTCAGGCACAAGCTTATCAGACAGACCATCGGTTCAGCATCAAAGGAGGGCCCCCTTGAGGCCCAGTACGGGACCGGGCATTCAACGCTGTCGGCTGAATTATCCGCTGTCGGCATTGACTCATCGAGGGATATGGGCCCCCTCGTTTTTCCCCATGACACCTGCATCATAAGGAAGCTAGTACGTGGGAAAGATCCGATGGAGATATCCGACAGAGAATATAAGGCAGGCTTCGTCTCCATGATTATGCCTGATGACTGGGCGTCTCTCGCCTTTTGCGGGAAGAGTTTGGACGTTCGAACAGACAGTGATTCACGTTTTGAGATTCTCGTGCGACACGCTTTGGTGGACCGGCTGACCGAGCAGCAGCTGGATGAGGTTCTGTGGAGGGATGATTTCAAACTGGTAATGACGTTCAACGGCTTGCCCAATCCACTGGATAGAACGCCCACGCCAGAGGAGGTGCGGGATTTTCTGGACAGGAACTCCAGGGAGAGGCCGAAGAGCGTGACAGGCATTTTCTGGAAGCGGTTGAGAGGCTCTTCAAGGGTTTAGGCGTATTTAAGCGCCTGGTCTCCTATTTTCTACGATGTCTGAAAAGCACCAGAAGCCGAAGAAACTTTTATCCTTGTTGGTCTTGTCTGTTCTTTCATACTCTATTGTAGCCGCGTCCACGGAGTCAGGTTTCACACGCATCAAAGCGGACAGGAGCTGCTATGCCATAACGCCCTTTGGCGGCTTTAAGGCCACGTTCAAGAACACCGGCGGCTACCCGATATACCTGAAGACGTCGGAGATCACGGTCATGGATGGTTCCTCTCCGAGGGCTCCCACGTGGAAGTGCGAAAACATGCAATCCTCGGCCGAGGTTGTGAATCCTGGGAAATACTTTGAGCTGTCCGCGTCCGGTTGTGGCGGTGGCTCCCTGGGGGACCCCTATTCAGCATACATAGTCATACCCTACTATGTCGTCATACGGGGCATACAATCAGACTATGCTGACGGGGGCATACTCACTGGTTCTCTGGAGGGGTTGCCTGAGATGGAGCAGAGGTGCGAGGGATCCAAGGTTCTAAGGAACATAGGATACCCCCTTCTGGCGTTGTTCTTGGTAGTGCTCCTATTCTC
Source organism: Candidatus Altarchaeales archaeon (assembly GCA_014727915.1). Taxonomy (GTDB): domain Archaea; phylum Altiarchaeota; class Altiarchaeia; order IMC4; family SCGC-AAA252-I15; genus WJMO01. Next base: position 10,624 of record WJMO01000004.1, read on the forward strand.
AGTGGCTCGTTACATGAAAAGGGAAGGCGTTGAGGGCAGTATTTAAGCGCTGACACCAGAGTAATTCTTGTTTCATAAAAAAAATGGAGGAAGGAGACAGCAAGCCAGAGGAGGAGGCTCATCCCACCTTGGACGTTGAGGGCATGGACTCCTGGAATGCATTCAAGACCACTGACGAGATAAAGGTCCCCACGGTGTTGATAGAGCAGGTAATAGGCCAGGAGAAGGCGGTTGGCATAATCCGGAAGGCCGCCCGCCAGAGGCGTCATATACTCCTGATAGGGGATCCAGGGACTGGTAAGAGCATGTTGGCCAACGCCATGGCGGAATTGCTTCCCTCAGAGATGTTGGAGGACATAGTCTCCCTCCCTAACCCAGATGACGAGAACAACCCCAAGATCAAGGTCGTTCACGGTGGTGAGGGTCGTAAGCTGGTTAAGGCGGAGCGTGAGAAGGAGGCTGAGTCCAAGCATGGTGGCTTCAATGTAATGCCGTTCGTCCTGTTGCTCATAGTTTCCGCGATCATCCTTCACATCACAGGCTTGATCGAGGGCATAGTCTCCGCGGCGTTGATAGGCTTCGCATTCCTGGTCTTCCTGCTGTTCGGCGTGAACATACGGTTCATGATGGGCGGGCAGAAGAGCATGGCACCACGTGTGATAGTGGACAACAACGACCGTGACATGGCGCCGTTCTATGATGGGACGGGAGCCCATGCGGGAGCCCTATTGGGCGACATAAAGCACGACCCGCTACAATCAGGCGGGCTTGGAACCCCAGCCCACCTAAGGGTTGTGGCGGGTTTGATACACAAGGCCAACAAGGGAGTTCTGTTCATCGACGAGGTTGGGACGTTGGGGAACAGCCAACTCGACCTGTTGACGGCCATCCAGGAGAAGCAGCTTCCGATAACCGGCCGGAGCGAGATGAGCTCAGGGGCTATGGTGATGACCGACCCGGTACCTTGTGACTTCATACTGGTCGCGTCGGGTAACATACAGGTTATAGACCATATGCACCCGGCGTTGAGGTCGAGGATTCGCGGCTACGGGTATGAGATCTTCATGAAGGAGATGATTGAGGACAACGACGAGAACCGGAAGAAGATGGTGCAGTTCGTAGCCCAGGAGGTGAAAAAGGACGGTAAGATACCCCACTTCACCGTCGAGGCTGTGGAGGAGATCATAAGGGAGGCCAAGCGGAGGGCTGGCACCAGGGACAAGCTGACCTTGAAGTTCCGGGAGCTGGGCGGTCTCATACGGGCTGCGGGGGACATTGCCAACGAGAATAAGCACAAGTATGTCAGTGCAGATGACGTTCTTGAGGGCAAGAAGAGCGCTAAGACGCTGGAGCAGCAGGTGGGAGACTACTTCCTTGAGCGCAAGAAGGAATATAACATACTAATAACCGAGGGCGACAAGATCGGTCGTGTTAACGGTTTGGCTGTCATGGGCGACGGAGGGACGGTATTGCCCATTGTGGCGGAGGTCGCTCCAGCCCACAGCCAGAAGAGCGGGCAGATCATAGCAACCGGGAAGCTAGGGGAGATAGCCAAGGAGGCTGTTACCAACGTTTCAGCTTTGATAAAGAAGATATCCGGCAAGGACATAAGCAACCACGACATACACATACAGTTCCTCCAGACCTACGAGGGTGTTGAGGGCGATAGCGCGTCCGTCAGCGTTGCGGTCGCGGTGATGTCCGCGCTCGTCAAGGTCGGAGTGCGGCAGGATGTCGCCATGACAGGTTCGCTCACGGTCCGCGGCGAGGTCCTCCCCGTTGGAGGCGTCACGCAGAAGATAGAGGCCGCGATAGAAGCAGGGTTAAAGAGGGTCGTGATACCTGAGAGCAACATGAAGGACGTCCTATTGGAAAAGCGCTATGAGGGGAAGATAGAGATCGTCCCAGCCAAGAACATAGTCGACGTGCTCAAGCACTCGCTGGAAAAAGGCAAGGTTCTGGTTGACAAGGCAGACAAGCTATTCGACAAATAAAAAAATACTTTTCCACTGCACTCTACTCTCTGTATTTAATAAACATATTACTATAAGGTAAGGCTTTAAAATGGACATAGAAGAACTTCCCGGCGTGGGCGCCACTATAGCGGAGAAGCTGCGGGAGGCCGGATACGACTCTGTCGAGGCGATAGCCGCCGCAGCCACAGCCGAGCTCAAGGACGTGGGCGTGGGAGACGCCACGGCGGTCAAGATAATCGCAGCAGCACGGGAATCCCTGAAGATGGGATTCGAGACGGGACTGGATGTCCTGGCCAAAAGGGACCTGGTGGATAAGATCTCAACGGGCAGCAAGGAATTCGACATACTTTTCGGAGGCGGCATAGAGACCCAGGCGATAACCGAGTTCTTCGGAAAGTTCGGCTCTGGCAAGACCCAGGTCGCGCACCAGCTGGCTGTGAACGTGCAGCTTCCCAAGGACAAGGGGGGCGCTGAAGCGGGTGCCATATACATCGACACGGAGAACACCTTCCGCCCTGAGCGTATCCAGCAGATGGCCAAGGCAGCCAACCTGGACCCTGAAGAGGCCCTGTCCAACATAATGGTTGCGAGGGCCTACAACTCCGACCACCAGATGCTCCTCGCCGAGAAGGCATCCGAGATAGTCAAGGAGAAGAAAATCAAGCTGGTCGTCGTGGACTCCCTGACAGCGCATTTCCGGGCCGAGTACACGGGCAGGGGCACATTGGCCTCAAGGCAGCAGAAGCTCAACAGGCACATGCACACCCTCCAAAGGAAGATAGCAGACCTGCATAACGTGGCTGTCATAGTCACGAACCAGGTCATGTCGCGCCCGGACATAATGTTCGGCGACCCGACCGCACCCATCGGCGGCCACATTGTAGGCCACCACAGTACATTCCGCGTTTACCTCAAGAAGGGCAAGGGGTCCAAGAGAATCGCCTCATTGATAGACTCCCCTAACATGCCCGATGGCGAGTGCATCTTCGAGGTCGTGACTGACGGAATAACTGACGCTAAAGCCAAGTGATTAAGATGAGGAACATCTATGTTGAGTTCCCCAACGAGAGACCGCTCGATAAACAGGATGTCGAGCTGGTTGAGCGTAAGGGGATAGGGCATCCAGACAGTATATGTGACGGCCTAGCCGAGGGTGTTAGCCGCGCGCTTTCCCAAGAGTATGTTAAGCGTTTCGGCCATATATTGCACCATAACACAGACCAGGTCGAGTTGGTTGGAGGGCGTAGCACTCCCGAATGGGGTGCTGGCGAGATCGACACGCCCATGTACATCCTCCTTTCCGGCCGTGCGACGACGCAGGTGGGAGACGATGTCATCCCCGTGGGCGAGATAGCCATCGAGGCAGCCAGGAAGTATCTGAAGGAAAATTTCAGGAACATTGACGTTGACACTTCCGTCATCTTGGACCAGAAGATAGGCATGGGGTCTTCTGACCTCAGGTCGGTGTTCGGCAGGAAGGGCATCCCCAAGGCGAATGACACCTCCTTTGGTGTTAGCTTCGCTCCTTTCTCCCTGACGGAGCAGCTCACATATGAGGTTGAGCGTTACATGAATGGCACCATGAAGAAGAAGGTCAAGGCTTCCGGCGAGGACATCAAGGTCATGGGGGAGCGCTACAAGGACGAGATAATCTTGACCATATGCAATGGCATGGTCTCGAAGCATATCAAGAACATCGGCGACTACAAGGCCATTATTGAGGAGATGACGGGCCTTGTCAGGGATTTTGTCGCGGGAATAACCGACAAGGACGTAAGGATTGAGATCAACACAGGCGACGACATTGACAACCAGAGCGTCTTCCTTACCGTGAGCGGCACCAGTGCCGAGATGGGAGATGACGGCTCGGTTGGAAGGGGTAACCGGGCTAATGGCCTTATCACCCCTTATCGTCCTATGAGCTTGGAGGCCACTGCCGGTAAGAACCCTGTGAACCACGTTGGCAAACTGTACAACCTGTTGTCCAAGGAGATCGCGTGCGAGATCGCGTGCGAGGGCGCTGACCAGGTCTATGTGCGTTTGCTGAGTCAGATCGGGCACCCGATCGATCAGCCTTTGTGTGCGGATGTTCAGGTAGTCGGCCCTATGAAGCTGGAGAAGCGTGCGGTGGAGATAACGGACTACTGGCTTGAGAACATCCAGGAGATGACCGAGAAGTGTTTGAAGGGCAAGGCGGAGACATTCTAGTCTTTTTTATTTCTCCCCTCCCATTCTCTTTTTATCATGTATGAGTCTCTCCAGCCGGAGTTGGGGATGTTGTTGCGTGTTTTTTTCGCTTCTCTGTTAGGTTTTATGATAGGCATTGAGAGGCGTGGTGGTCCCCGTGGCGCAGGTCCCAGGACGTTCTCCCTTATCTGTCTGGGTTCTGCGTTTTTCAGTGTTTTGGCTGTTGTTTCCTTTCCTGCTGAAACTGCTACCGCCAGGGTTGTTGGGCAGATCGTCACTGGTGTTGGTTTCATAGGTGCGGGCGTCATTTGGAGGCAGGAGGGTGATATACTGCATGGTATCACGACTGCCGCTGCCATCTGGGTTTCTGCCGCGGTTGGTTTGTCTGTTGGTTTGGGCTATTTTGTTGTGGCCTTTTTTGTTGCTGTGATGGCTATGTTCATCTTGGCGAGGGGTCATCCTATCGAGGAGGCCAAGAAGCACATATGCACAGAATAATATCTTTATAGATTTAGATTTGTAGATTTATTTTCTTTTATGTTTTATCTGGTTTTTATGTCCTATATGATATAAAATTTATTTATGTAAATTCATAAATAATTTTGGTATAGGTACAAATCTATAAAGTTAGATATGTAAATCTATTTCTTGTCTAGTTTGAATTTGTACCCATACTTTATTATCCCGGAGTCATTGTCCGCGATTATCTTCCTGAAAACCATCTTGACCTTGCTGCCTACCTTAACGTCCTCAGGGCTGCAGTCGACTATCTGGGAGGTGCACATGGCTCCTTCCTCCAGATTTACTATCGCCACGACATATGGCACCTGGTACTCGAAGCCGACGGGCGCGGCCCTCACTACGCTGTAGCTGTATACCTCCCCCCTGCCCGTGAAGGCGAGCCTTTCTATCTTGCTCTTTCGCCTGCACTCAGGGCATATGTTCCTTGGGGGAAAGAACTTTTCCCTGCAGTTCTTGCACTCGCTCCCGACCAGGTTGTACCTGGGTGGGATGAGCCTCCAATGCAATGCAAGCCCTTCGACCATCTACTTCACCTCCCTGCTGAAAACATGAACTACCGATGTCGCGCCGCTGCCCCCCACGTTATGCGTCAATCCTAATTGGGCGTCCTTAACCTGCCTCTTCCCCGCGTCGCCTCTAAGCTGCATGGTCGCCTCTACGGCCTGGGCGACTCCCGTCGCTCCGACTGGATGGCCTTTGGCCTTCAACCCTCCTGAGGCGTTGACTGGTATCCTACCCTCCAGTGCTGTCTCCCCATCCTCTGTCAGCCTGCCGCCTTCGCCTGCCTTGCAGAAGCCGAGGCTCTCCACTGCCATAAGCTCCGCTATTGTGAAGCAGTCATGCACTTCAGCGAAGTCTATGTCTCCTGCCTTAACACCTGCCATCTTGTATGCCGTGTTCGCTGCTCTGACGGCTGACTCGACCCTGCAGAGGCTCTTCCGGTCATGGAGTGCGAGGGTGTCCGACGCCTGTCCAGAGCCCCTGATCCAAACGGGGTTGTCGCTCATCTCCTTTGCCTTCTCCTCGCTTGCGAGTATAACCGCCGCTGCCCCGTCTGTTATGGGCGAGCAGTCCAGCAGCTTTAATGGGTCGGCGACCGGCGCCGAGCTCATGACATCCTCCAGTTTGAACTGCCTCTTGAACTGGGCGTTGGGGTTCAATGACCCGTTGTGGTGGTTCTTGACGGCTACCATCGCCATCTGCTCCTCGGTGGTCCCGTATTCGATCATGTGCCTCCTGGCCATGAGTGCATAGAGCGCGGGGAATGTGGCGCCGTGGAATGCCTCCCACTCCTGGTCTCCCGCTCCCGCCAATGCCACGGTCGCGTGCTCGACGCTCACGTCGGTCATCTTCTCGACTCCTGCTGCTACTACCACATCGGCGACGCCAGCCTTTATGGATAGGTAAGCCTCCCTCAGCGCGAGTCCTCCTGAGGCGCAGGCCGCTTCCACCCTGGTTGCGGGTATGCCCTGCAGCCCGGAGTTGTCAGCCACCAAAGCGCCTATGTGCTCCTGCTCTATGAAGAGTCCGGGGGTCATCGAACCGACGTACAAAGCCTCTATCTCCGTCCCCTCTATGCCGGCGTCCTTTATGGTCTTGACTCCCGCCTCTGTTATGAGGTCCCTGTAGCTCATGTTCCAGAATTCTCCGAACCTGGTCATGCCCGCTCCGATAACTGCGACGTTCATATCCATTCACCTCTTCTGCAGGTGCACGCCCTTTATCTTGCCCTTGTTCTTCGCGTACCTGCTGTAGTCTACGTACTCCTTATCCCCTATCCTATCCATTATCGGCTCCTTGTTCCTATTCTTATCCATTTCCTTTGTGACTTCTATGACGAACGAGTCCGACCCCGCTCCTGACCCGTATGAGGTCGCCAGTATCAGCTCTCCCGGCTCTGCCACGTCCAATACGGCGCTCAAACCCAGTGGTGTTGCGCCGGAGTAGGTGTTGCCTATGACAGGCGTCAGCAGGCCGGTTTCTATCTGCTCCTTCCTGAATCCGAGCATCGAACCCACTGCAAGCGGGAACTTCCCATTGGGCTGGTGGAACACTGCATAGTCGAAGTCTTCTGGTTTCAGGCTGTTGCGTTCCATTATCTTTTTGCTGGCCGAAGTGACGTGCTTGAAGTATGCCGGCTCGCCCGTGAACCTTGAACCGTGCATGGGGAAGTCCTGGCCCTCCCGCCTCCAGAAGTCGGGGGTGTCAGTGGTGAACGAGTAGGTGTCCCGTATCTCCGCTATAACCCGCTTCTCACCTATGATATAGGCCGCCCCGCCGGCTGATGCGGTGTATTCGAGCGCGTCCCCGGGGCGTCCCTGGCTGGTGTCCGCGCCGATGGCCATGCCATATTTCACAGTCTTCGACTTTGATAGCGCATAGCACGTCTGTATGGCTGCGGTCCCCGCCTTGCAGGCGAACTCGTAGTCGGCTGCCGTTAGGTCGGGCGTTGCCCCGACCGCTTCCGCGACTATGGTCGCAGTGGGCTTCACAGCGTAGGGGTGGGATTCGCTGCCCACATAAACCGCTTCGATGTCCTTCGGGTCTATATTCGCGTGCCTGACTGCCGTCCTCGCTGCTTCGACCGATATCGTTACGACGTCCTCGTCCAGTGCCGGGACGCTCTTCTCCTTCACGTTCAATCCCCTGCTGAGCCGTTCTCCGTCCCCTCCCCATACAACGCTTATGTCGTGGGTCCTTATCCTGTACCTGGGCACGTATGCGCCGTATCCTACTATCCCTGTCATGTCAGCATCCTCCCGAGTCTATCTATTAGCGTGTCTTCGCTTTTAATCTTTGACACGACCAACGGTATCCTCTCGCTTTCCGCTATGTGCTTGGCGAGGCTGTCCACCTTGTCGGGTGTCGGTCCGTGCAAGACTATCATCTCAGGCTTAGGCTGAGTTACCTTCACGGCTATCATCGGCGACCTGCCCATCTTCACCTTTGTGAATATGAGCGCCCTGTCTGTGCTGGAACCGTATATGCTCCTGAACTCACGCTCTGACATGTTCATTATCGCCTGTATGCTGTCTATTATCGTGTATCCTCTCAGGTCCCTGTTGGATAGCAGCCTCTTGTTGGCGACCACTTCCCCCTCAACTGCTTTCACGAGCCTGCTGGCCTTCACGGGTTTTGGGAGTTCTCTGAGTTCTATTATAGCGTCTGTGACGGGGCTCACTATGAACTTGCTTATGGTCTTTCCTCCTCTCTCCTCGTCCACGGTTATCAGGGTCTCCACGAACCTCTTCACGAAGCCCGTGCCAGGGGAGTTCCGCCTGCCGGACTCGTAGTCTGATATCACCGACGGGGATAATTTCAGCCTGCTGGCTAGTTCTCCTTGTTTCAGCCCGAATATCTCCCTCCACTTTCTCATGGAATCCGAGGACTTGTCAGCCAGCGTTATGTCGCCGGCTATGTTCTTGGCCACGCTCTCTTTCGCAGTCAACATGCCGTCAAATAATAAGCCAACCCACTATATAAATCGTCGAAAAATCAATCGTCTATTGTCGAAGTTGATTTTTTAATAGGGGACCTCCCTATACCTTAATCCACTTTCTGTTGGGGTGTGTGATTTGAAGAAGATCGAATCCTTCATCGGCAAGCATAAGGAGCAGCTGAGGAAACTTGGGGAGAAATACCCCGAGCGTAAGAGCCTCATCCTCGACTTCGAAGAGCTCGAGCGCTACGACAACGACCTGGCCGACAGGCTGCGCGCAACACCCGACGAAGTGCTGGTCGACTTCAACGACGTATTGAACGCCATGGGAGTCTTGACCATGGTGGAGAACCCCAAGTTCAACGTCAGGTTCAAGAACATGCCCCGCGAACGCGGATACACCATACTGGTCCGCGACATAACCGCCGAGCACATAGGAAAGTATCTCCAGGTGGAGGGAGTCGTTAACAGGATAAGCGACGTGCTCCCGAAGGTGAGCAAGGCGTTGTTCGTGTGCAACCGCTGCGACGAGCACAACTGGATCCAACAGGACAAGCGCATGCTAATCGAACCCTCAAGGTGCAGGAGCTGCGGTAAGGGAGACTTCCGCTTCATACCCGAGGAGAGCGAGTGGATAGACGTACAGCACATCGAAATCCAGGAGCCGTTGGAGATGCTCAAGGGCGGAGAGCAGGCCCGGAGGATAGAGCTATGGGCGGAGGAGGACATGACAGACGAGGTCACCGCCGGGGACAAGATACTCGTAACGGGCACGGTGCGTTTGAAGCCCCCCAAGTTCAAGGGCAGCGTCTACCAGAAGTTCATAGAAGTCAACCACCTGGAAGGCATAGAACGGGAGTTCGAGGAGTTCGACATAACCGACGAGGAGGAGAAGGAGATACTCGAGCTTTCCAAGGACCCCAGGTTGCATGATAAGATAGTGGGCAGCATCGCCCCCTCCATCTACGGCTACAACGAGGTGAAGGAGGCCATCGCATTGCAGCTGTTCGGAGGCCGCCAGGGCAAGATACTGCCTGACGGCACGAAGGCACGGGGTGACATGCACCTGCTCCTCATCGGAGACCCGGGTGTCGCTAAGTCGAGGATACTGCAGTACGTGGACCAGATAGCGCCCAAGAGCATCTACGTCACCGGAAAAGGGACGACGGGCGCGGGGTTGACGGCTACGGCGGAGCGGGATGAACTGGCCGACGGCGCGTGGACCCTCAAGGCGGGGGCGCTGGTGCTGGCAGGCGGGGGGATTGCGGGCATCGACGAGTTCGACAAGATGAGCAAGGAGGACCGGAGTGCCATGCACGAGGCCATGGAACAGCAGACGATCAGCGTCGCGAAGGCGGGCATAATAACCAAGTTCAAGGCCAACACCTCCATACTGGCGGCGTCGAATCCGAAGTTCAGCAGGTTCGACAACTACAAGCCCCTCGCGGAGCAGTTCGACATACCCCCCACGCTGATCTCAAGGTTCGACCTTATCTTCCCCATCAGGGACATACTGGACAGCGAGCACGATCGGAGCATCGCAGACCACATGCTGAAGATGCACCGGAGCGAGGAGCTCGAGGAGATAAAACCGGACATAGACCCTGAGCTGTTCAGGAAATACATCGCCTACGCAAGGCGGAACATACACCCGGAGCTGACGCTCGACACTTCCGACAAGATCAAGGAATACTACGTGCAGCTGCGCGCCCGGGGCAAGGAAGGCACAGCGGCCGCGACCCCAAGGCAGCTTGAGGCGCTGGTAAGGTTGAGCGAGGCGTCGGCCAAGCTGAGGCTGAGCAACGAGGTCTCCGTGGGGGACGTTGAGCGGGCGATAAAGCTGACGGACTTCGTGATAAAGGAGATAGCATACGACGCGGCCACGGGCGAGTTCGACATAGACCGCATAGTAACCGACCATCCGAAGAGCGTCCGCGACCGGCTGAGAACGATCGAAGACATAATCCGCGAGCTGACAGAGTCTTCCCCGGACGGTATGGCGTCGATGGCCAGCATACTCGAATCAACAGGGGAGAAGGACATCGACAAGTTCGAAGTCGAAAAACTCATCTCAGAATTGAAGAAGAAGGGCGAAATCTACGAGCCACGCCACGGCAAGTTCATGTTCACCGAAGAGTGACCCACCATGACCGAGTTTTTCGACATCGTTGACGACGATGATAACGTGGTGGGCAGGGCAGGCAGACAGGAGGCCCATGATAATCACCTTTTGCACCGGAGCGTCCAGTTCTTCATATTCGACCCCGAGAACAGGATACTAGTCAACAGGCGGTCGCAGGGCAAGGAGTTCTTCGCGGGCATGTGGAGCATCGTATTGGGCGGGCACGTGCCAAGCGGCGAATCATATTATGACGCGGTCGTCCGGGAGGCTGAGGAGGAGGCAGGCGTGACATCCGAACCTTTCAAGATCGGCCACTTCAAGAAGCGACTTCCGGAGGAAAGCGAGAACGTCATGGTCTACGGGTTCCGAACAGCTGAGAAACCCGACCTGCTGGCCGAGGAGATAGAATACGGGGAGTTCATGACCCTTGAAGAGGCCAAAAAGAAGATAGAGGAGGCCGAGTTCATACCTGAAACCGCGCAGCTGCTACCCCTCCTCGAGGAACACCTGTCAAACAATGCGTAGTTTCACTTTCAAACGCGTTAACCGCTTTTATAGCCGTTTTCAAAGTATTATACTCCAAAATCTGAGGATAAATTTGGTGTGTTAGAATGGCAGAAGACAAGATTGAATCCATGATGGGTGCAGGAGAGAAGATTAAACCACCAGAGTGGTTTACAAAGAAGGCTCATATAAAGAGCGTTGAAGAGTATGAGAAGATGTACAAGCGCAGCATCGAGGACCCGGACGGCTTCTGGGCCGAGATGGCTGAGAACACCACCTGGTTCAAGAAATGGGACAAGGTATACCAGTGGAACCCGGAGACCCTTGAGTGCAAGTGGTTCGACGGCGGCAAGCTAAACGCGGCATACAACTGCCTTGACAGGCACCTGGACGAGCGCGGAGACAAGGTGGCGATAATCTGGGAGGGCGACAACCCCGATGAAGACAAGAAGATAACTTTCAAGCAATTGCACGAGGACGTCTGCAAGTTCGCGAACGTTCTGAAGAAGAACGGAGTGAAAAAGGGGGACAGGGTATGCATATACCTTCCCATGATACCCGAGCTCGCGGTCTCAATGCTCGCGTGCGCCAGGATCGGCGCCATACACAGCATAGTGTTCGGCGGATTCAGCGCCGAGTCCCTTAAGCAGCGTATCCTGGACAGCGAGGCCAAGGTCCTGGTAACGAGCAATGTCAGCCTGCGCGGCGGGAAGACCATACCCCTGAAGACCAACGCCGACGAAGCCGTCAAAGCATGCGACTGCATCGACCATGTGATAGTCGTCGAGAGGACGGACGATGACTATGAGAAGCGGGAGAGGGACCTAGTATGGGCTGATGAGATGAAGGAAGCTTCAACGGACTGCCCAGCCGAGGAGATGGAAGCCGAGGACCCCCTGTTCATCCTATACACTTCAGGGACCACAGGCAAGCCCAAGGGACTGTTGCATACGACCGGCGGCTACATGGTCTACACGCAGCTGACCTTCAAGTACATATTCGACTACCACGAGGAGGACGTGTACTTCTGCACCGCAGACATAGGATGGATCACAGGCCACAGCTACATAGTCTACGGGCCGCTGGGGAGCGGCGCCACGACCATAATGTTCGAGGGCACCCCATTCTACCCGGAGGCTGACAGGTTCTGGGCCATCGTGGAGAAGTACAAGGTGAACCAGTTCTACACAGCGCCCACCGCGATCAGGGCGATCGCTAAGTTCGGCGACGAGTGGACGAAGAAACGGGACATCTCCAGCTTGAACCTGCTGGGTTCGGTGGGTGAGCCCATCAACCCGGAGGCGTGGATGTGGTATTACAAGAACATCGGCCGCGGCGAGTGCCCGATCGTGGACACCTGGTGGCAGACCGAGACGGGCGGGATTCTCATAACACCCTTGCCTGGCGCTTACACGCTTAAGCCAGGATCCGCCAACAAGCCGTTCTTCGGCGTGAAGCCCAAGATACTCAAGAAGGACGCCGCAGAGGAGGCTGACGTCAACGAAGGTGGGTTCCTCGTGATAGAGCAGCCCTGGCCGTCCATGGCCAGGACGATCTACGGCGACCCGGACAGGTTCCGGAAGACCTACTTCAGCCAATACCCCGGCCTCTACCTCACGGGTGACGGAGCCCGGAAGGACGAGGACGGAGACTTCTGGCTGATGGGCAGGATAGACGACGTGATAAACATATCAGGCCACAGGATCGGAACCGCAGAGGTGGAGAGCGCGCTGGTACTGCATAAGGCGGTGGCTGAAGCCGCTGTCGTGCCCATACCCCATGAGGTTAAGGGTCAGGCGCTTTATGCCTTCGTTACCTTGAATGCCGGCGTTGAGAAGACCGAGGACCTGCAGAAGGAGTTGAGGGCCTTCGTGGGCAAGGAGATCGGCCCGATCGCCAAGCCGGAGGCCGTCCAGTTCGCCGACGCGCTCCCGAAGACCCGGAGCGGCAAGATCATGAGGAGGATCCTCAGGAAGATCGCCGAGGGCACCAAGGACGTCGGCGACGTGACGACCCTCGCCGACCCGAGCGTCGTGGAGCAGCTGATACAGGACAGGGGAGCCTAAGAAACTCCCCCGTTTATCCGGGATATAGCAGATGCCTATCTTCTGCTCTATTAGGATAATAGCCACACTTTAAAGTGTGGTTATTTATCTTCTTTTTCTTCTTTATCTTATCTGAACATGAAGAACTTCCCCAACCTGGTGTTGCTATGCTCCATATACCTGACCACCATCCTATTGGGTCTGAACACCGGGTCCTTCCTTCTGCCGTTGATGTATCCCCCGGAGGGCGGCGAGCAGGTCATCGCCCCAATAGTTCAAGAGCCTGAGAGCGTGACTTCATCCCTGTGGATATTCGTCTACATAATCCTCGTGACCTTCATATTGTTGTTCCTTTTGAAGAGGCGGATGGGCTTCATAATAAAGCTGGCGTTGTTCTTCTCCTTTTTCATGGGAACACTATTCACGATGGTCTCCGTATTGGGTGACTGGGGCATGATAGCCACGGCTGCCATGCTGGCGCTCGTGCTATGGAAGAGGGAGAGCTTCATAGTCGCGAACGTGGCGTTGATATTCACTATCTCCGGGATAGGCGCGATACTCGGCGCTTCTCTCGGTTTCCTCCCGGCCCTCGTGCTGCTGGTGCTCATGTCCGCATACGATTATGTCGCGGTGTTTGTCACGAAGCATATGGTGACGTTGGCGGAGGAGAGCAAGGGCAAGTTCGCTTTCATGTTCCTCATACCCGCTGGTGACCGTATCATGGGATTGGGTTCGGGCGACATCGCGCTGCCTTTGACGTTCACAGTGTCCGTGATGGCATCCCATGGGGCTGGATATGCGGTGCCGACGGCTTTCGGCGGTTTGATGGGGTTGGTGTGGCTCTACTATTTCATACAGACCAAGGAGAAGATTACGCTGCCTGCGCTGCCGCCCATATCCATCGGTCTCATACTAGGATTCGCGATAACAAAATTCATACTCGGATAATATGGAGAAATTTAAAACTATTTAAACAAAAACCGTAATAGCTTAAAAAATGAAGAATCCGTTCTGGGAGATATGGGCTGGCATCATAATGGCAGTGCTCATGCTACTCCTGATATCCTTCTACATGAACCGGCTCTCACTGCCCTGAACCCCTGAAGAAAGCGGCGCCACCCTCATAGGCTCTCATGCCCTTGCTCTTCAACAGCATAGCCTGCGACCCGCCCAATCCCCTGAAACAGGACCGTTGGATGTACCACTCGCCCAGCTGGTCCAATAATCTGTCCCGCTCGTCCAACATGTCCGACTCAGTTAGCCCGCGCTTTGCCACGCCGAAGTCCGGCACATACCTGTAAATACCATCCTCAGATAGCTCGAAGTTTGCGATGTGGCATTCGTTCTGGAGGCTGACGCCCATGCTGTGTATCAGCCCGAGTATCGCCATCGGCCAGGTCACCGACCCTTCCAGGAGCACGTCACGTGGCATGCCCGAAGCCCGGGATATGTAGCTGAAGTGTTTCTCGTTCATGGGCAGCTGGCTGCCCATGCTGAACATCCTGTATCCTGGCTTGTACTTGAAGAATATCATCCTCGCCGGCATTTCCCTGTCCTCGCCGTAGAGTTCGAGCTTATCCCGGGGGTACTCGACCATCAGTGACGGCCCGAACATTGGGAACCTTATGCCCTTCCCCAGGCCTTCCTCGATAAGTCCCGTGCTGAAGTAGAAGTCTTTGGAGTCCAGTTCCTCATGCGTTCCGCTTCCCCTCTCACCGGGGACCTTCACCCTTATCAGGCTTCTCTCTCCTCCGACCATGCACCACATTCCCAGCACGTGACTCCTGAAAGACCCTGTCTCATGGCATACCCAACCCATGCCCTGCCTGTCGCTCCTCTCCTCCCATTCCCTGTACTGTGGTTTTTCCATCATCGGGTTCTCCTCGTCGACTTCCATCCTGGCGGATGTCAGATGCTGGAGGAAGCCCCGCCCCTCCCGGCCTGCAAGCCTGCTGGGGCTAACTGGTATGTAGCTGCAGTGTTCCACGTTGAAGTTCGGCTCGTATAATGTTATGGTGGCCTGTTTCTCCCCTCTGTCGCTGAACTCGAGCCTCCGGCACCTGTTGGCCAAAGACTGTGACTCAACGGAAAGGCCAGAAACCATCAGATCCGGCTCGACGCCACCCCTCAAAACCTCCATGACAGTAAAGGGATAGGGAGCAGGGGATATTATCTGTGATTGTAGGATGATGAGAAGTAGCGGGGGGTGGATTTTCAAGGCTTCAGGGCGCACCTAACGCCATTTTGAACCACCGGCCTTCGGGTTATGAGCCCGACGAGCACTCCTGACTGCTCAACCCCGCTGTTTTAGTCTTATGTCGTTTCTGGTATATAAGGGGTGTTCTAGGGTGTTTTTATAGCATTGTTACCTTATATTTCGGGTACACGATGGCTAAGTTCAAGGAGGCTGAGGCGCGTTTGTTCAAGGGGGTTTGCATGCACTGCAACTCGAAGAACCCGTTGAAAGCCAGCAAATGCCGCAAATGCGGGAAAGTCGATAAGATAAGGCGTAAGAGGCGTAAGAAGACCGCCACTGCCGGATAGAACCGCATAATAAAGTCTGCTTCTAATTCTGTACATCATGGAAGAGGAGGGCATAGGCTCCAGCTTGCATTTCTACTGGGAGATACTCATCGTGTTCGCGGCTTTGGTCAGCGTTGTCTCCCTGTTGGTCGAGTTTACCATTCACTTGGACGAGGAGATCGAGCATGCCCTCCATCTCATAGACTATGTTGCGCTTTCTCTGTTCGGTGTGGACATATTATTGAAGTACCGGATATACAGGCATCACTCACGTGATAGGTTGCAGTTCTTGAAGGCCAACTGGCTTGACATACTGGCGGTTATACCCTTGTTCAGGATATTCCGGATGTCCCGGTTCGCGAGGTTGAGCAGGCTGGTTAAGATGCGGAAGAGCGCCAGGGCACTGTCTCGGGTCGAAGAGGTCACTGTTGGCGTGGAGAAGGTTAATAAGGGGGTGTCCGGCGTGGCTCACGGACATCATATAACGGACGCAGCTGAAAATCTGAGGAAGTGAGGTTTTCACCCTCCGAATATCCTGCTGCTGAGCCTCATGTATACGTAGTTGAACAATAGGAAGAACAGGATCGAAACTATTATGGCTATCACTCCGAAGGACATGAGCTCCTGGACCTTGAATGACACCAGTTTGCCATGGGCGATCAGCGACCCTTCGGGGGAGTATAGTGTGAGTTCGGCGCCTGGCATCGCCCCTAACGCGATTATAGAGGAAATCACGCCAACAAGGAATATGGCCTGTAGAAGCTTCATCTCCTTCTCCTCCTTCTGGGTTTCGATGGATGTCTGCATCCCCAGCCTCGTGTTTACTATGAAGTTGAGGTTCTCCAGGTCCGTTATCAGCACGTCCCTCCATAGTGGTATTATGTAGTCGGAGTCCCTGTAGAGCCGTTGGAAGTTGCCTTTCACGTCCAGAGCTTTCGCCAGTTCCTCCTGGTCTCTGGTTTTTCCCATCTCATCGTAGATCTCATGGGTGTGTTTGAAGTTGGAGACCGCCTGCTTCAGCTTCCCGTATCTCTCGCTGCATCGCTTCCTCAATGCTGCTATGGATATCATGGTTTCCCGTATGTCCTTGAAGTCCTCCTCTTCGAGTATTCCCTCGACGTCGACCATGTCGTTGTATACTTTGGACATGGTCTCGACCATGGTGTTCACGTAGTTGCTCCCTAATACGGTGTACAGTAGGAACTCTATCATCCTCATGCCATCTTCCGTAACGGACCCGTTCACGTAGATGTTGGATTTTGTGGAGTATAGTCTTGGCATGTCAAAGTAGACCTTGACCTCTGAGGCCTCGACGGACTGAAGTCCCATTGGCACTCCGCCGTCGAATACTGTGGCGTGGAACCCTATTGGCAGTATGCCGTCCTTTATCTGCTGGTATGTGACGGCCTGGGCTGGTTTGAATATGTCCTCTATGAGCAGTTCTCTGACTTCCTTCTTGAATTCTAGTATTTTCTCTGCCGTCACTTCCTTGAATTCGGATTTGAAGGTGAACAGGCCATATGGGAGTATCTTGGCCTCTATCTCCCTCCCACTTCTGCTCTTGACGTTGAATGACAGGCCTCCGTTGACTGTTAGGTCGTATACCTCAAGGCCTATGGATTCCTGTTTCCCGGCTATTTCATAGACGTGAGTGTCAGACCGCGGTATCCACGTTGAAACGACTATGGCGGGCATTTTACCCTTAGAAATTGTCCTTCCTCCTATAAATCATTGGGGGCGCTGTAGTGTTCACTAGTACTATGCTCTAACACATTGTTTTTTATTGTTGTCTGTCATTTTTTCATTCTAATCAGGTGGTGCGGTTGTCTGACAATACCTTATACCTAGCTTTTGCGGTTTCATTGGCTGGCTTGCTTTTGATAGCATTCATATCCCCCTCCGTCAACCCTCCCATGTCCTCAATATCTGAGATATCATCATCTTCCTTGGAGAAGAGGGTGAGGGTTTCCGGGTTGGTGTCCGACGTTCACAGGTTCGATGGTGGGAGCATGCTCTTGACGGTGGAGGATGATGGCGGTGAGATCGACGTTTATCTCAGCTACTCTGTCGCTGGGGAATTCGAAGACTTTGACTTGGAAGGATGCGAGGCGGAGTTCACAGGAGATGTGAAGCTTTACAGGGGCAGGTTGGAGGTTGTTGTCGATATGCCGGAGGATGTGGTGTTAAAGTGATCTCCGTTTCCGACCTTAGCGGTTTCATCTACTGTCCCCGCTCTGTCTATCTTTCACGTGTTTTGGGCGTGGTCCCTCCCGGCTCTGACCCCCAGGGGAGGGGTATGGTCGGCCATGCCATCCGACGCGAGCTGTCCATGAGGCAGGCCAAGCTGGTACGCAAGATCGACTCGTCTGAAGACGTGGAGACCATCCTCAACTCCGAACTCGAGGCTGTTATCTCGGACATACCCTACATATTCTCAGAACGATGGGTCGAAGGCTATTCCAAGTTCATACCTGAGGTCAGGTCGGAGGTCCAGTCCGAGATTCAGCTGTTGGGGGAGGAATTGTCCGCTCTCATATCGGACCTTGGTTTTGAGCGTGCGTTGGAGCGTGTTACCCCCTGGAAGACGGAGTACATCCTACGCTCTGAAGCTCTGAACATGAAGGGCAGGGTTGACAAGGTGATGCGCGCCGATTGCTTTGAGCCTGTTGAGATAAAGACTGGCAGGGTCCCAGACGGTGTGTGGGATGGTGACAGGGTGCAGCTGTGCGCCTATGCCCTGCTGTTGGAGGAGAGGTTCAAGGAGGGGGTCAGCCATGGCTTTGTCGAGTACACGCGGGTACAGGAGCGTCGGCCGGTGGTGTTCACGGAGAAGCTGCGCCGGCAGGTCATCCACGCAAGGGACTTGCTGTCTGAACTCTTGGATGGGGGGTTGCCCGACATATGCCCACATGGACAGCCTAGGAAGTGCGAGTCATGCAATCTGGTCGATGAATGCTATGAGGTCTAGTCCTTCTTGTGTTTCACAACCCGTGTGATGTATCCCGCGATCTTGTTCCTTATGCTCTTGCTGGTTATGTCCGTGTGCGATGCTACCTTCCTCTTGTTATCCTGGAAGTCTGCCGTGAAGACGTCAGGGTATTCCCTGAGCAGCTTCTCAGCGACCCTCTTCAGATACGTCTGTTTAATCCTACCCATTGTCCAACTAAATAGGCAGTGGTTGTTTAAAAAACCATCATCTCAGCAGGTCAGCCCAGGTGAGCTTCCTCTCAGGCTTCCTTACGCCCGGCTCGCCTTTTATGCCGCCCAGTTCGCCGGCTACGGCTATGGCGTGGTCTATGCCGCCAAGCTCGTCTATGAGGCCGTTCTCCTTTGCTTCAACGCCCAGGTAGATGCTGCCCTGGGCGACGGATTCGACCTCCTCTACGGTCATGTCCCGGTTCTCAGCCACGTCTGAGACGAAGCTGTCGTATACTATGTCTATTATCCGCTGCATCTCAGCTTCCTCGTCTTCGGTCATGGGCCTGAAGGGGCTGCCGATGTCCTTGCTCTTCCCGGCTTTTATGACCGTGACGTTTACTCCGATCTCGTCTAACAGCTCATAGTAGTGTTGTATGAACGTTACCACGCCGATGCTGCCTGTGATGCTGTTCTCGTCGGCCACTATCCTGTCGGAGGCGGATGCCGCGTAGTATGCCCCGGACGCTCCTACCTCCCCGATCCAGGCGACAACAGGTTTTTTCGTGTTCCTGACGGCTCTCATAAGCTCCCTGGAGGCTACCACGTTCCCGCCGCCGCTGTACACGTCCAAGACGATCGCCTTTACCGTGGGGTCCTTGTCTGCGTCCCTTAGCTGCTTTTTGATGGTGTCCACCTGGGCGCAGCTTTCCATGTACAACAGGCTGCCGGGGCAGCTGCCCATGGTTATGGTGCCGTGGATTGGTATTACAGCCACGTCCCCGCCGGTTCCAAGTTCCGGGACGTTGAATCCGCTGAGCAGGGCTGCTATGCTGAATGCCACCACCATAACGAAAAGCCCCAACACCGCGAAAGTCACCACAACCTTCCAGAATGTCTTCATAAAAACCAAGCCTCGTGTAGGGTATACTATAAAACTGAGCTATAAAAGCCTTAGTATGGGTTTGGAAGGGCGGTGAACTGGTGCAGTTCCCTCGTGTTGTTCTTATCGCCTGTTGGCGTGTATTCGTACAGCCATGTGACGTTATCCTCTGTCCCTGGGGCCTTGATGGTTCCCTTGAATGTTAGGGGGGCTGTTTCTATGGGCTGGTTGACGAATGTGACCAGCACCTTTTTGCTTTTGTCCATC
This sequence comes from Candidatus Altarchaeales archaeon, assembly GCA_014727915.1. Lineage (GTDB taxonomy): Archaea > Altiarchaeota > Altiarchaeia > IMC4 > SCGC-AAA252-I15 > WJMO01. The sequence goes on from WJMO01000004.1 coordinate 30,227, forward strand.
ATGTAGTCGCAGGTGAAGCCGAAGGAGTTGATGTTGTGGGCGTCGCAGGTCTTGAATTTTCCAAGACCGTTCTCCTGGTATTTCCCCGGGTCGAAACCTGAAACAAATGAGAATATGACGTTGTTGATCGGCGCGATCACGACCTCATCGTATGTTCCGGCGTTCTCGTATGCGTATGTGGCCGCCCTCTCAAGGCCGTATCTCTCATACTCCTGTGGTTGCATTTTGTAGTAGACTGTGGGGAATGGGAGCATGTTCAGAGCGAACAGCCCAAGTACCGCATATGCCATTGTATTTGCGTGTTTGTGTTTCTTTATCCTGTCCATGAATGATGTTATCCCGTAGGCCGTGATTATCTGAAGAACGAAAACGGATTCCACATAACGTTGAATGTGGGTTGCGTATTCTAGGAGGCTTGCTGGTATGGGCGAGATGAGAAGCCAGAATAGGAGATACTTAATTTCCTTGTCCTCTCGCCTCTCCCCTAGCATTATGTACAGGCCGAATATTATGAACGGAAGTTGCATGTGGTAAAGTCGCCCATAGGGTGATATGGGCGTTCTACCCCACTTGTCCTTTTTGTCTATGAATAGGGTGTCCGTCATATATGTGAGGTAGTTGCGGCCCATGCTGCCTATCTTGGCTATGGCGTTCATGTCTCCACCCTGGACTCTCACCTCATTGTACCTTGCCAATACCATGTCTTTGGATGTTAGGATGGAATATGCCATCGGAGCGGTCAACAATGCGAACACTAGCAATGCTGTTGCGGTCTCCTTTTTGAATATCTCCTTTCCCCTGGTCTTGTGCAGTAGGATGAACCCCATGAACAACAGCACGGACGTTATCACCATCTTTAGATGGAAGTAGACGCTTATTCCGAAAACTGCGCCCGCCAATATGAGGTGCCTGTCGTTGTCGAGGCTTTTATAGCAGAAGTATACGCCCAACAGCGTGAGGAATGTATAGTAGCCTACCTCGTAGGCTTGGGTGCTTATCACAAGATGCCATGGTGAAAAGGCGAGCAGTATCGAGCTTGCCACAGCCGTCCTACGGTCGAATATCCTCTTCACAAGCAGATATAGTATCGGGATTGCTGCCGAACCTAGAAGTGCGACTGTGATTCTGAGGCCGAACTTGCTCGGGCCGAACAGCGCGATTCCCGGTATGGTGGCGTACACGCTTAGTCCTGGCCTGTTCTCTCCGCTCCCCCTGAAAAAGACTGGTGTCCGGATGCCAGTTGTGTCCTTTCCCGTCCTTAGTATCGAATATGCCTCGTATCCTATGAAGGCTTCGTCACCTGTGATGGCGTGGATCGAACCAAGCCCGTATAACCTCATAAGGAGGGATATTAGGATGATCACGCCGATTATGCGGGTCTCATGTCTTTCTATGAAGTCTCGCCTGCTTTTTACCCTCTTCCCCATAATAAACCACTTACCTTTATGATTATCTTGAATAGGATAAATATGCTTCAGATGATGGTGAAAGCAGGTCTCATGAGGTCGGCAATGGCGTTTCTCATTGTTTGCTCGCTTTTGGCTATCCCCTGTTCTGGGGCGTCTGAAGAGTATGAACGCCACATAGCAAAGGGCAGGGCTTATCTTTCGGAGGGTTTGTTGGGTGAGTCGGAGAGCGAATTCTCAAAGGCCGTAATGCTTGACCCCATGGAACCTACAGGATTAAACAACCTCGGCGTCGTATACTTGAAGCAGGAAAGGGTCTCTGAGGCTATTGACCTGTTCAACAGAGCCTTGCAGCTGGACCCTGGTTCAAAATCCATCAAGATGAACCTGGCGGCAGCCTATGAGAGCTCTGGGGATGAGTCGAACTTTCTGAGGATAATGGGCAGTATCGAGGATCCTGACGTCCACTATGGCTTGGGCAGATCCTTTGCCGAAAAAAAGGACCATGACCGGGCATATTCGGAGCTGTCAGCCGCTTTGGAATTGGACCCAAACCATTATGATTCCCTTAAGCTGTTGTCAATATTGCTCTATGAGAATGGCTCATATGATAAGGCAATACTCGTATCTAAACGGGTCTTGGAGATAAACCCACGGCACATCTATTCGATGATTTTGGCCGGTGACTCATACTTGGAGCTTGGTGAATATGAGAAAGCATCCGACTACTACAATGCCGCACTTAGAGCAAATCCTGGCTATGAGCTTGCCAAGTCAAAAATCAAAATAGCGAAAGGCGACGTCGAACACGAGAATCGTGAGAGGGCAGGTTATGCTATCTTCTACCTTTCATTGGCAGCTGGTGCTGGACTGGCGTACTTCCTTCATAAGACCGAGTGATAAAGAGGGGTTTTTTGGCGGCCGTCGGGATCCCGCAACTCTTCGAGTTGCTTAATCCCGTCGGTTTTCGACATGTGTCTGCTGTCGATGTGCTCTGATGCGGCCGTCGGGATTCGAACCCGAGTCGCAAGATTGGCAACCTCGAGTGATAACCAGGCTACACTACGGCCGCGTTTGTAAGATTATCCGCCCGTGATTTGGGTTTCATGTTTTTTCTGTGGTATCGAGCGAACGGAGTGATCGAAGATGGCACCTTAGTCGCCGGCTAACTCCGACCTACACTACGGTCGCGTTTTTTGAGGTAATTAATAGGTCCTGCTGTCTTTATATATGTTTGCCTATCTTGATTTAAGGCATTGGGTATAATACTCTTGTGTGATGTGAGATGTGGGGTTTGTTAACTGTTTTGGCAGCGTCTTTCGCAGCGACTTATATGATGGTTCCCTGGCTTATCCCTCGGCTTTTGAAGGCTGGCATCAAGGGTAGGGACATGAACAAGGAGGGTGATGTGGTTGTCCCTGAGATGGGGGGCTTCGCCATAATCGGGGGTTTTGTGGTTGGTGTCCTGTTGGCTATCGCATTGACCACCTTCAATCTAGTGGACGTTGGCATGGACCTCAGCCTTGTGTTAGCGTCTTTATCCACTATTCTGATCATGGCGTTGATCGGGGTCATAGACGACCTTTTCTTGATGACCCAAAAGGTGAAGGCTTTGCTGCCAGTATTCGCTGCTCTCCCCTTGGTTGCGGTGAAGGCCGGTGTCACCTCAATGGAGTTCCCATTGGTTGGTGTTGTGGACTTTGGAATACTTTATCCTCTTCTTCTCGTTCCTATCGCGATCACTGGCGCTGCCAATGCGACCAACATGCTGGCTGGCTTCAACGGCTTGGAGGCTGGGCTCGGAGCCATAATGTGTTTGACTGTCGGGTCTATCGGCTGGTATTTTGGAAGGGTTGAAGCGGTAGTGTTATCTCTTGCAATGCTCGGCGCTCTTTTTGCGTTTCTCAGTTATAACTGGTATCCTGCCAAAATCCTAATCGGGGACATTGGAACGTTATCGATTGGTGCGGTGGTCGCTTCATCGGTTATTGTCGGTAACCTGGAGAGCGTTGGTATAATTCTAATGATGCCTTTTTTTGCGGAGTTATTTCTAAAGGCTCGGAGCGGCTTCCAAGCCGATTCATGGTGTGAAGTTAAGGATGGGAAACTGTTTTGTGAGAAGAAATCTGAGAGATACGGGTGGGGTAGGCTTTTAATGTACTACTATGGTGGCGCTTCTGAAGTCAAGATTGTCTTCACGATTCTAATAGTTGAAATATTAATTGCTTTAATAGCATTTTCGTACATATTTCTGGACTTGTTTGGCGTGAGAGTTTTGGGTATGTGATATGAAGGCGTGCATGGTTTCGAAGCACTTCCAGCCCTACTCTGGGGGTTTGGAGGTGCGTGTTTTGGAGTTGGCTCGTTGGCTGGCCGACCGTGGGGAGGACGTTCTTGTCCTGACATCCCATGAACAGGGCACAGCGGATGTTGAGGACATGCACGGGTTCAGGGTGTTGAGGTCTAGGGCGTGGTTCTCCTTGTCCAATGCTCTTTTTACCCCGGGGATACTGTTGGACCTGTTGAAGTCGGACTATGATTTCATCGACGTTAACCTGCCCGATCCGGTCAACAGCATATTCGCGTTTGTGGCTTCATTGTTGCGTGGCAAGCCGTTGTTCGTGACATACCATGCTGACATAGTCCGTGGCGGGTTGATGAATGTCGTGTTCAAGCTGTTCTATAATCCGATACAGTACCTTGTTTTGAAGAGGGCTCGGCGGATCTTTGCTACTTCCCCGAACTATGCGGAGTCCTCGCCTGCTGTCAGCAGGTTCATGGACAAGGTCGTTGTCGCACCCAGCTTCATATCTCCGGAGCGGTTCAACACCGGCGTGGACGCTCTGGTGTTGCGGAGGTCCCTAGCAGCTTCTGACGAGAAGCTAGTCCTGTTCGTGGGCAGGCTGGTTCCATACAAGGGAGTTGACGTTCTGCTGGAGGCTTTCTCGAAGATACTCGGCCATGTCACGGCCAGGCTTATCATTATCGGCTCTGGAGAGCTTGACGGGGAGCTTAAGGCAAAGGCTTCAAATCTCGGTTTGGAGGACCATGTTAACTTCAGGTCCGAGGTGGGTGACGGCCTATTGCCAAAATACTATATGGCATGTGACCTGCTAGTCCTGCCTTCTGTGACGAGGCAGGAGGCTTTTGGTCTTGTGTTGGTGGAGGCCATGGCATGCGGCAAACCTGTCATATCATCGGATTTCTCTGGCATGCCATATGTTGTCGGGGATGCGGGCCTGCTTGTTGAGCCTGGGAACCCTGAGAGGCTGGCCAATGCGATTCTTAGAATCCTGTCGGACGACTCCTATGCCGAGAATCTCGGTTCGAAGGCTGTGAAAAGGGTCGGGGAATTGTTTACCAGGGATGTTGTCTGCGAGAGGATATTGGAAGTATATAAGTCAGGTGTTGTAAAAGATAAGGATGATTTTAAGGAGCAGGGCGCCGGTTAGGATCAGCTTTGCCGGTGGTGGGACTGATGTTTCCCCCTATACGGAGGAGCATGGGGGTTGTGTCGTGAGCGCTACGATAAACAAGTACGCTTGGGGTAGCCTAGAGCTGAGGGAGGATCCGGAGATACACTTGAAGGACAGTCACATACCCTTGACAAAGTTCAGATCATTGGAAGACCTGGAATATGGCGGTCCGTTGGACCTGTTGGCTGCCGTCGTGAAGAACATGCACTCTGGCAGAAATGGTGTGAACCTGGTCCTACGCGGTGACATACCGCCACGCAGCGGTCTCGGCTCTTCTGCAGCCGCTTTCGTATCATTGATAGGATTGTTCAGTCATATGCGAAGGGAGAACCGTATGACAGACTATGACATTGCCGAGTACGCTTTCGACCTCGAGCGGGAGGAGTTGGGAAACAAGGGGGGCCGCCAGGACCAGTACGCGTCGGTCTTCGGGGGTTTGAACTATATCGAGTTCCGCGGCGACGATTTCGTGCGGGTTAACCCCTTGAGGATAAAGAAGGATTACATACTTGAGCTGGAGAAGAACCTGTTGCTGGTCCATGTCATGAAGAGGAGCAAGTCCGGTGACATCATATCCGACCAGGTTAACAGGTATGTTGAGAAGAAGAAGTCCGTGGTTGATGCCCTGAACAGCGTCAAGTCCCTGGCGGAGGAGACCCACCGCGCTTTGCGGAAGGGAGATCTGAACAGGTTCGGGGAGCTGTTGCATGAGGGTTGGGTGGAGAAGAAGAAGTTCAGCCCCCTGATGAGCAACGAGTTCATAGACAAGACCTATGACATAGCGCGCAAGCACGGAGCCCTCGGCGGTAAGATATTGGGTGCTGGCGGAGGGGGTCACATGATCTTCTACTGTGAGTCTGGCAGGGAAGAGGACGTGGCCGACAAACTCACAGAGGCTGGCGCGGCCGTAAGGAGCTTTAGCTTTGACATGCATGGTCTTCAGACGTGGGAGGTGTAGGTGTGCGGCTGGGTTACGTATGCCAGTATTTCACCCAAGACTACAGGGGTCCGGTTACCAATCTATTGGATGAGCTTTCAAAGGATATTGAGGTGTGCAATTACTCGTCGGCTGAGAAGCACATGCAATACTACGGTGGCGGAGTCCATGAGGAGAAGACCGAGAAAGTGAGTGACAATCTCGTCCTCCGCCGGTACGAGAACCGTCTGAAGATTTCGGGTTTGTTGTTCCCCCGGAACCTTATGGAATTAATCTCCGAGGACCGGCCTGACATCCTGCAGTCCGAGGAATACTATCAGCCGGCCAGCCATCAGGCCTTCAGATACGCCAGGCGAAACGGCATACCGTTCATATTCAACCACAGGGGTAGCGAGCCGAGGACCCGGACCTTGAGGGAGCGGTTGTTCTTCAACCTTGCCAACCCCTTGAGCAAGGGTCTGGTGCGGGATTCCAACGCCATCGTATGCCTCTCCCAGTCCGGGAAGAACGTCATATCCGGCGTCTACCCCGGCGTCGAGGGAAAGACCCATGTAATCCCCAACTCCATAGACCCTGACGCCTATTCGGGAGCTGATGGCGGGAAGTTCAGGATGGAACATGGCGTCCCATCCGATATTCCGCTGCTGTTGTGCGTTGCCCGCCTTCACCCGCAGAAGAGGGTCGACCTCCTGGTAAGGTCTTTCGCCATGGTGAAGGAGGACGTGAGGGATAGCATGTTGTGTGTGGTCGGCCCATGGTTCGAATCTGAAAAGAAGAAGATCGACTCCCTAATCTCTGATCTGGGGTTGGATGATGTGGTGTTCACCGGCTCCATACCCAATGAAAGAGTTAAGGACGCCTACGCGGCAGCGGACGTTGTTGCCCTCACATCCGAGTATGAGCCCTTCGGCTACTGCCTGCTCGAGGCGATGGCGCAGTCCAAGCCTGTTGTGGCGTTTGACATCGGCGCTGTATCCGAGATAGTCGAGGACGGCGTGACAGGCTATGTCTCGCCCTTCCCCGACACTGAGGCACTCGCGTCAAAGGCGATATCAATGTTCGAGGACGGGGCCCTGTCCAAGAAGATGGGTTCAAATGCTTTGGAGCGTGTTAGAGAGCGCTTCCTCTTGTCTGAGAACGCCGCGAGGCTGGTCGGACTATATGAGGAGTTGCTGGAATATGATGGCGGATGATATCTCACTCAGGGACGTGATGCTCCGGGCGAGCCTGATAATGATAGTGGTACTCGTCACCACAAAGGCTCTGGGTTACCTCTTCCACTTCTGGTTTGTGAGGAACTTCCCCCAGGAGGTGTACGGTTCCTTCATCTACCTGTGGACTGCAGGATTGTTCCTATGTGGTTTCCTGTTGCCGAACATCGCAGCCTCCATCTCACGCTATGTCGCATACTACCGGGGCAGAGGGGACAGCAAGGGTGTTGACTCTACCATAAGAACCGGTCTGATAATAAACATGGCTTGGATGTCGGGTGTGATAGTACTGATAGCCCTTGCATATTCCTACGGTTTTATGCCGAAGATTCACGATCCGCGTTCTTTCCTTTTTGTGGTTGCGGTCCTTGTCCTCACTTCAGTCACCAACCTCCTATCCGGGGTTCTTAACGGATACAGGAAACCTGAAGTAGCCTCGGCTTTCAACCTTTTGCTAAATGTGCTTCGATTCATAGCGTTGGTTGCGGCTGTTTTCCTAGCTTCCTCCCTGCTGGGGGTCATGGCCTTCGTCATCCTGGCCTTCCTTCTATACGCGTTATTCCTTGCCTCACATATAATGGCCAAATATGGCCTCGGATCGTCATATGACCGGGGTTTGTCCTGGACTCTGCTGAGTTTCGGCTTGTTTACCATATTCTACGAGACAGGTAATAATCTCCTCCAGTGGGCTGACATATTCTTGCTTAACCTCTTCATCGGCCCGGCGGTGGTGGCAGTCTATAACATATCATGGCTCGCCTCCACAACGAGCCTCATCTTCTTCATATCTGCCGTCCAGATATTCAGGCCGATTGTTACCGAGTTCTTCGGTTCCGGCAGGAAGGACATGATAGGATACGTCACTTCATACCTCTTCGAGTCGTTTTTCCTATTGTTCATGCCTGTGTTCCTGTCGGTCGTCTTGTTCGCCCGTGAGCTGCTGGTGTTCTTCTTCAACCCGGACTATGCATCGGGGGTCGTCCCACTCCAGATACTCTCCATAGGCGCATTCTTCACAGGCCTGGGTTTGTTGTATGTGGAGCTCATAAACGCGGAGGGCAAACCAGCTGTTAACGCGCGGAACATCGGTGTCTCAGCGGTTTTGAACGTCATGTTGAACCTGTTCCTCATACCCTCCTATGGGATGGTCGGCGCGGCCTTCGCAACCCTCTCCTCATCCTCTCTACTGTTCCTACTCTCATACCGGCACGTGTCCCAGGTTGTCAGACTGTCCTACTCCAAAGCCCGGATAGTGAAGCTTGTAGCATCTTCGTTCATCGCGGTGGTTATCGTATCCTCTGTAAAAGCAGCCATCGACCATTCCATACTATCGCTTATAGTCTCGGTCCCGTCCTTGTTCCTACTGTACCTGCTCCTCCTCATAGGGTCAAGGTCTCTGCGTTCCGAGGACACGGGCTTGGCCGACGCTTTCATGGAGAAGATAATGCTGCCGGATTCTATTAGGTCTTCTGTTTCCAGCTTTCTTGAGCGGGGCGTTCAATCAACCAGTTCCCCGTAGACCTCCAGCGTCTGGTCTGTCACGCTTTCCCAGGAGTATCTCTCCGCTGTCTTCCTCGCTCTAACCCCCATATCACTCAACAGGTCGTTATCGAGTATGTGCCTAATCTTTTCGACTATCTCCTCTGAGCTGTAGGGGCTGTCCAATAGCATGCCGTCAACCCCATCTGTTATGAGCTCTGCCGCCCCCGCCGACCTTGTAGTGACGACCGGGATTCCCGTTGCCATCGCCTCCGTTATGACCAGCCCGAAAGGCTCGTAGGCGGTCGGGAATACGAAAATGTCCGATGCCGCGTAGTATTCGCTTATGTTGTTGCTGTGTCCTGCGAACACGATCCTGTCCCCAACGCTCTTCCTCTCTGCGAGAGACTTATACGGTTTGCTTTCCGCGGCGCCCACAACAACAAGCTTTATGTTCCTGTCCAATCCTGGCAGGGCTTCTATTATGTACTTCAAACCCTTTCGCTTGAACTCCCACCCGCTGAATGAAAGGACTATGTCGTCTTCGCCTAACCCGTGCTTGGAGCGGACCTCCCTCCTGGCCTCTTCCTTCTTTTTAGGGTTGAACTCTTCCAGGTTGACGCCGCTGTATATGACCCTCACCTTCTCCCCTGGTATCCCGTAGTTCTCCACCACCTCGTCCTTTATGGACTCGGATATGGCGATCACCCGCTTGCTCCTGTTGAGTATCTTCTTCTCTATTGACAGCACAACGTTGTTCCTTGGCTCTAAGGCCTTAAGCAGGGCATATGCTGGCCCCCGGTCTTCGCCGAACTTTCTCACTGCAGCCTTCTGGCAGCTTTGCATCGTGACTATGTCCGAGTTGACTGCTTCCGCACCCTGGCTGTTCACCACATCCACTCCCCCCTCTCTCAGCCTTTTTATCTTCCCGACGTTCCTCCAAGCGTTGGAGGCCACCTGCAATGATATTGGATTCCATACTATGGGCTCCTCATGGGCGATTACTCCCGGGACCTTGTCCTCGTACCTGGAGGTCAGGATGTGCACTTCATGGTCGGGTGCCAGACGCGAGGCCAGCTCCACCACATACCTGGAGATGCCTCCCTGCTTGTTGAAGACGATTGAGGTCAGCCCTATTCTCATCCTGAAATTGCCTCCTCGTATGCTCTTACGGTGTCTTCGACCATCTTCTCCCTGCTGAAACCATCAACTATTGTCTCCCGCGCGTTCTCGCCCAGTCTGCTGGCCAACCCTCTGTCCTCCAAAACCCTGCTTATCCTATCAACTAGCATGTCCACGTTGCCTGGTTCCACCAGCAGTCCGTTGACCCCGTCTTCTATGACGGTAGGTATGCCTCCTATGTCCGATGCTACCACCGGTTTGCCGCATGACATCGACTCCAGCTCTATGAGGGGCAGGCCCTCGACCCTGACGGTGGGTATTATGAACGCATAGGCTGCGTTGTAGTACTTCCACAGGTCATTGTTCGGCACCTTCCCAGCGAAGGACACGAGATCCGATAGGCCGAACTCCCTTGCCATCTGTTCAAGCCGTTCCCTGTAGGGTCCTTCACCCACTATCATGAGGTGCGTGTCCCCATGTCTTTCATGGACTTTCCTGAACGCTTTTATCAGGTATTGGACGCCCTTCTGCCTGTGCAACACCGACACGGCCAACAGAATCCTCTTACCCGGGTATTTGCTTTTTACTTCACTGTCCGCCGGCTTGAATTTTTCGGTGTCTATGCCGTTATAGATAGTTTTGACTTTTTTCTCAGTTATTTTGAATTCTCTTGGGATATTCTCGGTCAGTTCCTTGCTTATGGAGATGACCGCGTCGCATCCGCGCACGAACCTTTCAGAGTACCTCTTCTGGTTGTATATGTGGAAGAGCATCTTCGGAAGGAGCGTCAGGCTCAGGCCTTGGTTGAGGTTGCTCCTTATCTCTCCCCTGCTCGTCCCGTGCAATGTAGTAACTATCGGTATCCCCAGCTTGTCCTTCAATCCGCTGCTGATGTAGTGGTATGCTGCGAAGCTCTGGCTGTGTATCACGTCAAACTCTCTTTCACTGTTCATTTCCCCCAATTTCTCCAACGCCTTCCCGCCCATGGGCTTCTTGCTCGTGGCTTTCACATCCACATAGTGTATGCCGACTCCCTCTACGTTCTCGTATTCGATTCCGTTGGGGTGTCTGCCGGTTATCACCGACACATGGTGTCCTGCACTGGCCAGGCCCCTGCACAGTTCCAGAGTGTGTATCTCCATCCCGCCCGCTACGTGGGCTGGCATCATCATTGCGAACATGCAGACTCTCATAAGCCGTCACCCATGTATCTTTCATGCCAGATGTCCAATACCAGCAGCCCGAACAGCTGGCTGCTGTGCCTGAAATCACTGGTGCCCTTCAGGAGGAACCTGATCTTCTCCCTTCTGAAGTTCTCCTTTATGAACTCCGACTTCGTTATCCTCTCAGTCACCACATCGTTCACGTCGTTGAACAGCCACTGGTGGGTGGGCACGCCAAATCCTTTCTTGGGCCTCTTCACTATGACATCTGGCAGCCTGCCCTCCATGGTCTTCCGGAGTATGTGTTTTTTCATCCCGTCTTTAAGCTTGAGCTCTGGGGGTATGGTCATCGCATATTCCACGAGCTTGTGGTCGAGGAATGGGACCCTGCACTCTACCGCGTGGGCCATCGTCACACGGTCCAGCTTTGACAGGCAGTTGCCCGTCACCCACCCTCGGAGGTCGACGTAGCTTAACTGGTTCAGCAGACTTCTCATGCCCCCGCTCCTATCTTCCAGGTGCCTCTTTATCTTCTCCCCTGGCCTGTTACCCAGCGTCCTCTCCTTGAGCTTCTGCGAGTAGAGTGATTCCCTGTCTTCACCGCTGAACAGCAGGCCCTGGCCCCAGTATATCTTGTCCTTCTCCTCCGCGCTGATGTAGTCCACGTACCTCTTGTATCTCGCAGGCATGGGCAGCATGTTGGCGAACCGAAGCGGCTTCCTCAACGCTTCGGGGATCGAGTTTCTCATCCTCTCTGAGAGTAGGAGGTAGTTGTATGCCCTGTATCCTCCGAACACCTCATCGCTTCCTCCGCCGTTGAAGACTACAGTAACATGTTTCTTTATGTGCTTTGCCAGGAAGTACTCCGGCAGCTGGGCCGGGTCGCCTACGGGCTCGTCCAGGTGCCAGATTATGTTGTCAAGCTCTCCCAACACCTCTTCGGCGTCCACTATTATCTCATGATGGTCTGTGCCTAGGTGTTCTGCGACGACCCTGGCGTATTCGACCTCGTCCATCCCCCCGTGCCCGTATCCGATGCTGAAAGTCTTCACAGGCTCTTTGACTAGGTCGGTCATCAATGCTGTTAATGTGCTGGAGTCTATTCCTCCCGACAATTGCACTCCAAGGGGCACGTCGCTGACGAGCCTCAGCTTCACGGACTCGACTAGCATGCCCTCCAGCTCTCTGATGCACTTTTCCTCGGTGACATCCCTTATACGGTCCAGTTCGAGGTTCCAGTATATGCTGCTCTTAACCTCCCCGCTCTCGTATACTCTCATCTCCGCGGGGTGCAGTTTCTTAACACCCTTTATTATAGTGTCAGGTTCGGGAATGTACTGGAATGTGAGATAGTCGTCCAGGGAGTCGTAGTCGAGCTCGGGCTCTATGCTTGGGTGCTTTAGCATGGACTTCAGCTCCGACGCGAATACGACGCCATCCTCTGTCTCACTGTAGTAGAGCGGTTTGATGCCCACCCGGTCTCTGACCAGCACAAGCCGCTTCCTCCTGCTGTCCCACAGCCCGAACGCGAACTGCCCCCTCAGCATTTTCACGAAGCCCAGCCCGTATTCCTCGTAGCAGTGGACTATCGCCTCCGTGTCGGTGTCGCTGCTGAACTCGTGGCCTTTTCCCTCCAGGTCTTTTCTCAAATCAAGGTAGTTGTACGTCTCTCCGTTGTATGTTATCCAGACGGTTTCGTCCTCGTTGTGCAGTGGCTGTCTGCCCCGGCTGCTGAGGTCTATTATGCTGAGCCGCCGGTGTCCCAGGCCTATATCGTCGTCTATGTGGTGTCCTGAGTCGTCTGGGCCCCTGTGTTCCAAGGCGCCCATCATGTCTTCTACGGTCCTTTTGTCGCATTCTCCCAGGATGCCGCATATGCCGCACATGCTTAACTATAAAGTCCCACACCTTTTAAGCCCTATGCTTGAGGGCTCCGTTCAAGTTGCCTGCGAAAGAAACCAGCTCGTATGCGAGCCCCAATGGCATCAGGTCGGGCGGGTAGCGTTTCAGAACTAGAACGGGTGTCACAGCAAGCTTGGCGAAGGCCCTCACCAGTTCATTCAAGGGCCCCTTCCCCATCTTGCGCCTGTATTTGGTCATCTCCATGCCGTGGGTGTAAGCCCTTTTCAATATGCCTTTCAGTGTTTGGCTATGGTGGTGTACCACGTATATGTCCGGCTCGAACAGTATGTCATGCCCTTTTTCTGTGATGCGCCGGCAGAGGTCGTAGTCTTCCGCGGAGGCCTTCTTGAAGTCCTCGTCGAATCCTCTCGCCTCGTCGAGCAGGTTTTTTTTGAAGGCCAGGTTGCAGCTGGGCAGCGCGTCCACGTGCTTCCTCTCCATCCCGTAGAGCCTGTCTCTCCGGTGCTGTTCGAACCTTTCCGCGTAGGTCCCGCTCGAAGCTGGCCTGAGGCTTCCGCCGACCGCGTTGGACTCTTCAAGCGCCCGGACGATTTTGTCCAGCCAGTCTGCCGGGACTTCGCAGTCGGCGTCGGTGAACACGATCACCTCTCCTTTGGAGTTTTTCACTCCCCGGTTCCTCGCCGCGGCCGGGCCCTTATGCTGCTGTTCCACAAGATTCACAGTCTCATATCCACGTATCTTCTCGCGTGTGCTGTCGGTGCTCCCGTCATCCACGAATATGAACTCGCTCTTTTCCTTTGGGTATTCCAGGTTAAGGAGGGATGTTATGCAGTCGTCTATGGTGTCTTCTGCGTTGTAGCATGGAATGACCACCGAAACAGCCGGTTTGCTCACCATTGTCTGGATACTCTGCTCTTCAACACCCTCGAACCCGCCCTGAAAAGCAGGTTGAAGGTGTTGAGCCCGTGCCTCCTGAAAGTGTCAGTTATCTTGAAAGAAGTCCAACGAGGCTCGCTAACTGCCTTCTTCAAGTAGAGCTGGTATATGAGGTAGTTGTTCGCGTAGTTGGACGCTTTCTTCAGGTCCTCCTGCGTCAGTTCGTCGGTGCTCACCACGGGTTTGTCGTGTATGAAGTGTATGTTGCTGTAGTCGTCCCAGCATTTAGCATGCAGGTGGCCCTCGCTCTTGGCCTTGTCATAGTATTGTGTACCTGGCAGCGGCGTGCACACGGACACCTGGAACGAGTCCGGCTTTATCTTCAACAGGTAGTTGAACGTCTCGTCCATGGTCTTCCTCGTCTCCCCCGGCAGTCCTATCATGAACGTCGCGTGGCTTCTGATGCCGATCTCCTTGCACCATCTGAAAACGTCCTCCACGTGCTTGAGGTCTTGGTTCTTCCTGTTGGCCAGGTCGAGTATCCTCCTAGACCCTGATTCCACGCCGAACTTCAGCGCCTCGCACCCTGAGTCGTGCATGGCCTCCAGCAATTCCTTTGTCACCGGGACGGGGGAGCACATGGCGCCCCATATCTTGTTGGGTCCGTTGTCCTTGTACTCTTTGCAGAAGTCGAAGACCTTCTGGGGGTTGAGGTTGAATGTGTCATCGTCGAAGTACAGCTCCCTAGCCTTATGCTCTTTCACCACGTGGTGGCATTCCTCGACCACCGACTCCGGCTTCCTGAATCTGAAGTTCATGCCCCCGTACATGACCGGCGGCCACAGGCAGTAGACGCACCCGAATGTGCAGCCCCTGCTCTGTATCATCTGGACGTTCGGCGTCTGCATGAACGGTTCGCAGTAGTGTTCCATCTCCATCAGGTGCCTTGCCGGGTATGGTAGCTCGTTCAGGTCTATCAGCGGCCGCCTGTCGTTGACCTTGGCCTTTTTGCCTTCACGGTATGCGAGGCCAAGCACATCATACTTCTTCATCTTCCCTTCCATTGCTCTGACGGTGTCCCTGCAGGTGTGCTCGTATTCTCCCATGAACACGTAGTCCACCTGCTTGTTGGATAGTATGTCCCCTGGGAACGTTGTTACGTGCGGCCCGCACAAGGCTATCTTGCAGTCTGTCTCCGCTTTCAGCATCTCCGCGGTCTTCAAATCCGTGTTGATGGACGGCGTCGACGACTCCATCACCACCAGGTCAGGGCTGAACGATTTGAGATCTGAGAGGAACTTCTCCTTGGTCTCCCCTAGCGTGAGGGCGTCCATCACCTTCACTTTATGTCCGTCGGCTTCGCACACGGCAGCCGCGTAGGCCAGGAAGAACGGGAACGGCGAGTATCCTGTCCTGTCCTCTTCCTCGTCGAATTCCGCGTGCGGCCATCTGCTCCCGGCTCTCACAGCGTGTCCTGTTTCGAACCAGGGAGGGTTCGCTAGGGCTACTTTCATGCTACCATACTATACTATGACAACCTTAAATAATCGCGGAATATTATGCTGTGAATCCATTTTTTAACGGGCGTTTCCATCTGTATACCTACGAAAATGGGGGATAATAAACGGGATAAGCCCTATGATGTTCTCATCGTGGGGGGTTTGGGGCATGTTGGCTTGCCTTTGGGCATCGTGTTAGCGGACACCGGCTTGAACGTCTGCCTGCTGGACATCGACGAGGAGAAGGCAAGATCCGTCAGGGAGGGTAAGATGCCCTTCATCGAATACGACGCCGGCCCAATCTTGGAGAAGGCGCTTGAAGGGGGCAATCTTCATGTTTCGCTCGACATAAAGGACGCTTCAAAGGCGAGATATGTGATAATCGCGATCGGAACGCCAGTTGACGAGTACTTGAACCCCAAGACCCGCCAGTTCATCGACTTCTTCAAGAACCTCTCAGAACACCTGGACAAGAGCCAGACGGTCATCGTGCGAAGCACCGTATACCCCCACACCTGCCGGCAGATGATGAAGGCATTGGACAAGAAGAGAGAGTGCGGCATAGCCTACTGTCCAGAGCGCATAGTCCAAGGATATGCGATACGAGAGCTTCGCACCCTCCCCCAGATTGTCGCAGGCATGACCAAGGAGGCGGAGGACGCTGCCGCTGAACTGTTCGGTAGGGTCTCGCCTAAGATAATCCGCACATCAATGGGCGAGGCGGAGCTGGTAAAGCTCTACTCCAACGCTTGGAGGTACATACAGTTCGCTGTCGCGAACCAGTTCTACATGATGGCCTCAAACTTCGGCGTCGACTATGACCGTGTCAGGAAGGCCATGCGGGAGGAGTATGAGCGGGCGCTGACCCTCCCAGGCGCTGGTTTCGCAGCCGGACCGTGCCTGCTGAAGGATACGATGCAGCTGTCCGCCTTCAACTCCAACAACTTCCTCCTGGGGCATGCTGCGATGATGGTCAATGAGGGCCTCCCAAACTACATTGTGGAGACTCTTCGGAAGAGGCACAGGCTGAGCGAGAATAAGGTCGGAATACTCGGCATGGCTTTCAAGGCTGACATAGACGACATACGCGATTCACTATCCTACAAGCTCGGCAAGATACTGAGGTTCCACGGGGCGGACGTATACTACTCAGACGAGTATGTGGAGGACCCGACGTTCGTATCGAAGGAGGAGCTGATAGGCAAATGCGACATCATCATCGTGGGGGTCCCGCATTCGGCGTACAAGGATGTTGTTATACCAGAAGATGTCGAGGTCGTTGACACATGGAACGTGGTCTCCGGCGGTAGGAGAACATCCCTTGAAGGGTGATGATTGACATGTCTGGAGGTATGTGCGTCTTCATAGGCGGCAAGCAGGTCGGGGTGGAATGTCTGCGAACTCTTGTTGAGGCTGGAATTCGGCCAGCGCTTGTCTTTGGGAACCCCGACGACGATGGTGCTGACTCCTGGCACGAGTCCCTCATAAGAGTGTCTGAAGATCTCGGTTTGGATACGTTGCCTAGGAAGAAGCTCGACGACGAAGACATAATCGAAAAAATCCGAGACTGCCGGCCGGAGGTTATCTTCTGCATTGGAAGCACCCAGATACTCTCAAAGGAAGTGTTGGATATTCCCGAACTGGGTTGTCTGAACTGGCATCCTGCCCTGCTGCCCAAGTACCGGGGCAGGTATTCCACCGTCCATGCCATATTCAACGGCGAAGAATACGCTGGCGTGACACTTCATTGGATGGATGAGGGTGTTGATTCAGGCCCGATCGTGCTCCAGGAGAGGATAAGAATCGATCGTGACGACACTGCAAAGTCCTTGTATGAGAGGTGCACGGAGGCAGGCGTCAAATTGTTCGGGCAGTTCTTGGATATCTGGCTTTCAGGCGGTGATATCCCCTCAGAACCGCAGGATGAGTCCCAGGCAACATACTTTCCTAAAGGATTGCCCAATGACGGTGTCATCGACTGGTCTTGGAGTGGTGAGAGGATAAGGAACTTCATAAGGGCGATGACCTTCGAGCCCTTCCCTCCCGCGTCTTTTGAGTTCGGCGGGAAGAGGATGGTCGTGGTGGACGAAGAATACTTCAAAGGTTTCGAATAGGTCCGTAAAATGGTTGGCAGGAAGATTAGCTGGTGGGATCCGGAGATAGGCGATAGGGAGTATGAGCTGGTGAGGGATGTTCTGGCGAGGAACTTCCCCAACGAGGGTAGGGTGGCCCGTCAGCTCGAGGAAAGAGCATCCGCCCTGATCGGGTCGAAGCATGCGGTCACATCCACGAACGGGACGTCTGCATTGTACATGGCCTTGAAGGCCGTTGGGGTCGGAGTAGGCGACGAGGTCATAGTCCCTGACCTCACCTTCATAGCTACTGCGAACGCGGTTGACATGTGCGGGGCGAAGCCGGTGCTGGTGGATGTTGAGCCGGATTCCATGAACATGGGCGTCGAATCATTCACTAATGCCATAACAGAGAAGACCAAAGCCGTCATACCCGTCCACGTCAGCGGGAGGTCCGCTGACATCGAGGCCATATGTGACGCAGCAGGGGAAAAGGGCATCCATGTGATCGAGGACGCTGCCGAGGCTTTCATGTCCAAGAAGAAAGGCAGGTGCCTGGGGACCTTTGGCGTGTGCGGCTGCTACTCGTTCTCGCCGAACAAGATCGTAACCTCCGGCCAGGGCGGGCTGGTGGTCACGGACGACGAGGAGGTCGATGTCAGGCTGAGGATGCTGAAGGACCAGGGCCGGCCCAAGAGGGGGACGGGCGGAGACGACATCCACGAGTCCATAGGTTACAATTTCAAGTTCACTGACATACAGGCTGCGGTGGCTGTCGGCCAGTTGGAGTACTTGGAGGAGCGGATGAAGAGGTTGCGGAGGAACCACGAGCTCTATGTTGAGCACCTGTCCGGACTGGATGGCGTCAGACTATATGAGTTCGACCTGGGTTCGGGGGAGCTTCCCCTGTGGACTGACATCTACTCTGATAGAAGGGATGAGCTGGACGAATATCTCATGCGGCTCAGTATCGACTGCAGGCGTCTGTGGCATCCCCTGCACATGCAAGAACCTTATAGGATGCCATCTGAAAACTTCCCTAACAGCCTTGACTGCTCTCGGAATTCGATCTGGCTTCCCTCAGCGTATAACCTGTCTGACGATGATGTTCTTAGAGTCTGTGAAAGCATAAGAAGGTTTATTAGCGGACAGTGACATAATTTCAGGTACGATGGCGAGAAAATCAGGCGGTAAACCGAAGCTGACCATCATGATGCCTGTCCGTAACGAGGGCGTCAACATTGAGATAATGCTAAAGATACTGAACGCAGTCATCGAAGTACCTCATGAGATACTGATAGTCCACGATGACATGGGGGATGACAGCATACCTGTCGTGAAACGTTTGAAGCCTGAATTCCCACATGTTAGGCTGGTTCATAACACTCTTGGCCGGGGCGTTGCCAATGCCATACTCGCAGGTGTCAAGGCCGCGGAGGGGGAGTACATACTCATATTCTGCGTTGACGACGTGGGTCCTGTGCTGGCCATCGAGGACATGATGGTGCTGATGGATGGCGGATGTGACCTTGTCAGCGCGACTAGATACGCTCACGGGGGCAGGAGGCTTGGCGGTTCTATTGTGGGGCAAGTACTCTCACGTGTTGGTAACCGGATGTTCATGCTCCTGTCGGGCTCGGTGCTTTCCGACTCGACCACGGGCATAAAGATGATGAGACGGGACATATTTGACAGGCTGAACTTGGAGGCCAAGCCTGTAGGTTGGGCTGTCGTCTTCGAGCTCAGCATAAAGGCACAGGAGGCTGGGATGAAGCTCGGCGAGGTGCCGATAATATCCATCGACCGGCTATACGGTGGCTCATCCACCTTCAACGTTCTGCCCTGGTTCAGGGAGTATTTCCGCTGGTTCGTATGGGGCATGCGGCACCTTCATAACAACAAGGAGATGACGAAGGATGTTGAGGTTCGCAGGCCTTCGACTTGCATATGCTAACCTAGGTGATAAGAGATGAACATACTTGTGACTGGAAGCGAGGGGTCGCTCGCCCAGATGCTGATACCCCACCTCTTGGGGGAGGGGCATGATGTGGTGGGCGTTGATAACTTCGCACGATACGGCGAGAAAGAGGGCAAGAGGGAATATGATTTCCATAAGGGGGATTTGACGCGGACTGATGTCGTTGAAGGTCTTTTCAGCGAATATGATTTTGACGTTGTATTCCACAATGCCGCTCTAATATATGGTGTTGTCGGATTCCATAAGAAGCCTGCGGACATACTGGCAGATAACAACCTGATGACAATGTCACTCCTGAAATATGGGAAGGACAAGGTCAGTAAGTTCATCTACATGTCTTCTTCGATGGTTTATGAGATGTGCAGGACGGTTCCACACAGGGAGGAGGACGCTGACAAGTCCGCTGTGATGTCCACCGCATATGGGTTGTCAAAGTATATTGGCGAGCGTGTGGTGAGGTCATTCCATGATCAGTTCGGCACAAAGTATACGATATGGAGGCCGTTCAACATCATAACCCCGTTTGAGACTCCGGAGGAGAGCGGTTTCAGCCATGTGTTCTCTGATATGGTCCGGAAGATAATCGGCGAGAGGCAGAATCCCCTGGAAATATTCGGGGACGGGAATCAGATACGCTGCTTCACGAACATAAACGACGTCGCCGACGCGATAATCAGCTACTCTCTCGACTCTCGCTCCGACAACGAGGCCTTCAACATCGGCAACCCCGAGCCTCTTAAGATAAGGGAGCTTGTGGAACTGATAGTGGACCTAGGAAAGGAGAAGGGAGTCCTGCCGTCTGACTACGAGATCGAGTACAAGCATCTTGAGATATACTCTGACGATGTCAAGAAGAGGATACCCGATGTCAGCAAGATGGAGAGGGTGTTCGGGTGGAAGGCCAAGGTCAAGGCGAGGGAGTCGCTCAGCCAGTACATCGACTACTACGCGGAGAACATGATGAAATAGGGTGCTCTATTTTGTCCTGTACACACTGTAGTCCCCGTTCTGGTGTGCTAGCATGTAGTTCTCTTCAACCCATCCTTTGTCGATGTCCCGGAGCTTCAGGTCTCCTGGGCCTATCACAAGATAGTCTATCTCATGCTCTGCTATGGCATCTTCTATGATCTCCCTTGGCTCGTATGGCGTGATGTAACCCTCTCTCCCTGTGTGGTATGTTATCCATAATGCATCCAATGACATTATCCTTTCGTCTTGGCTGGTGTTCTCCCTCAACCATCCCATCACTTCAGCGTCGGGTCCGTGGCTTCCCCTGGCGGAGAAGAGTATGATGTCGTTCAAGACCACCGAAGCAACCAACAGGGACATCAGCATTTTTTTATCTTTTCTCTTTTCCACCCACATCACACCCAGTAGGGTGTAAAGCGGGGTTAGCGCGTGCAGTGTGCTGACGCTGACGCTCCGCGACGTAGGATATCCTAGTGTGAGCGGCCCGGTCAGGCTCACGAACACTATCACCACCACGAACGGGTGTAACCCCCGTCTTGCGACTTCGACCAATCCCATCAAGCCCGCGATGAATACCAGCCATGACACGTTGCTGGGCACCAGCCCGGAGAGCATCCATACGAGGCCGTAGTCCAATGCCTTATGTGGCGGGGGGAAGTATCCTGTGATGACGTTCAAAGCCCGCACGCCCAACACCTTAGCCACGCCAACGGGTCCGCCACCCCACTGGCCGATGTACGAATTCAATGTCGGGGGCTCGAGTGTGTTGAATGATTCCGTCTTGTAGAGGAGTGGCAGGTACTTGGATGAGCTGTAGAATGGGCTGCCGAAGACCAGCTGGTTCCTGACGAACCAGGGTGAGATGATGAGAATGAACACCATGGCAGCCAAGGCCGTCCGCCTGTCAACCAATGCTTTCCGGTTGGTGTAGGCGTATATTCCCATGAAGGATATGAGGTAGAACATGGAGCTGAAGTGGGTTAGGTATGCCAGTCCCGCGGAGATCGAATAGTAAGGCCAGTATTCCCTGCCTTTGAGCATGAAATAGAAGGTGACGAGTGTCAGGTAGGCCACCATGGTCCTTGGTTCGGTGTCGAGGGAGCGGTGCATGAAGTAGGGGTTCAACGCCATCAGTATCGCGCTCCAATATGCTACTCTGTCGTTGAAGAGCCTTTTGCCAAGCAAGTATGTTGGCAATACTATGGCGGCTCCGAAGAGGGAGCTTATCCACTGTCCGGCCTGGAAGCTGACCCCAGACAAGGTATATGTTGCTGCGAGAATTATATGGTATAATGGCGGCCTATAGGTCAGGGGGCTTGGTATTGTATCCCCTGCCCAGTAGTTGTCCACGAACGGTTTAGTGAACCAATTGCCTGTCTGGAGGCTCTGGGATGCTAGGAAGTGAAATATGCTGTCGGTGGTGGTCGGGCCGGTTTGCATGTATGTCAAACCCAACTTTATCACAAGTGAAAGTACAAATAGCAGAACCAACCTCTTGTCCACTGAGAATCCTACTCTTCCCCTGAACATGAGGGCTACGGCCAGTGCCGCGAACATCAACGGCATGAAGACTATGTTCTCAAGGCCCCTCCCATAGAATGGTATGCTGGAAACCCCCAGTATTAGCGTGGATGCGGTTAGGCTGCACGCCAGCCGCTCCTCGCTGTCAAGCCTCTCGTCCACGTGCAGGATAAGATAGCCGGCTGTGATCATGAAGACCATCATGCACAGGCTCAACAACATCATATGACCTCCGGCTTCCGCCTGTTTATACTTTGAGTAATGGCAGTTATATTAACCTTAGTTTGAACAGGCTCAGGAACCTCAGCGACATCTTCAACGTGCTGAACTTGGCCTTACCTGCCCTGCGGTTGTGGTATGTTGTCGGGACTTCACCGAGTTTTAACCCTTTCATGTGGGCTTTGATCGCGAACTCCGGGCTTATGGCGAAGTCCTCCGACTCCAGCTCAACGTCATCCAATATCTCCCTCTTGAATCCTCTGAAGGCGTTTGTTATGTCATGCACTGGTATTCCGAATATGGCCCTAGCAAGTTTTGTGTATGTTGACCCGTATATTGCCTTTTCCAACTTGAGGTCTCCCCTCGACCCTCCTTCCATGTACCTTGAGGCGATGACCATGTCATACCCTGATTCGAGCTCTCTTAATATCTCAGGTATCATATCCGGCTCGTCCGACCTGTCTCCCATGAACCAGATCACATACCTCCCCCTTGCAGCTGCATAACCCTCTTTCAGGGCATTTCCCATTCCGTTATCCCCTCTGCTGCGGTGTATCGAGGTGATTCTCCCGTTTTTCCCTGCAAGTCCGTCGCATAACTCCCCGGTTCCGTCGCTGCTGTGGTCGTCCACGAGTATGATCTCATAGTCTATCCCCCCTAGCACTTTAGCCAGTTCATCCGTCAGCGGTTCCAGATTTTCTTCCTCGTTGTTTGCGGGAACTATGATGCTGCACTCGACCGAATCCATGTTTGCCGTCCGATATAGGGTAATAACTATCCTATGCGGGAGTAATAAATCAGGTTTCAAACGATCCTAACCGATTTATTAATTAAATAATCATTACCTAGGTTCTACTATGAAGGTCGTGATCCTCTGCGGCGGATTCGGGACGAGGCTCCGCGAGCAGACCGAGTTCATGCCCAAGCCCATGGTCAGCGTCGGCGGAAAGCCCATACTTTGGCATATAATGAAGATATACTATCATCAGGGCTTCACGGAGTTCATACTGCCCCTGGGATACAAGGGTGAGATAATAAAGGAGTACTTCGTCCACTACAGGTGGATGAGCCAGGACTTCACCCTCGAGTACACCGAAGAGAACCGTATCGAGTTCCACGACGAGAGGAACCTAGAGAACTGGAAGATACACTTTGTGGACACGGGGGTCAGGACATTGACGGGTAAGAGGGTGAACCTGATAAAGCATCTACTGGAGGAAGACGACTGCTTCATGCTGACCTACGGTGATGGTGTGGCTGACATAGACCTGAAGGAGCTTCTCGAATACCACAAGAAGATGGGATGCGCTGCTACTATAACCGGCTTCCGCCCGAAGCAGAGGTTCGGTATAGTCGGGGAGAAGGGAGGAAAGGTCACCAAGTTCAAGGAGAAGCCCGACATGACTGACTGGATAAACTGCGGATTCATGGTGTTCGAGAACCGGGCGCTCGAATACTTCACGGATGATGATGTCATGCTCGAAAAGGTCACGCTCCCCGACATAGCAAGTGACGGGGAGCTCGCGATTTACACCCACAGGGGATGCTGGCATTACATGGACACACAACGGGACTACGAGAGGATAAACAAAATCTGGGAGGAAGACCCTCAATGGAAGATATGGGACTGAAGCGGTTCTTCAAGGGAAAGAAGGTTCTTTTAACAGGCCACACAGGATTCAAGGGGGCGTGGCTGAGCCTCTGGCTTGACATGATGGGAGCCAAGGTGACCGGTTTCTCGCTGAAAGATTACGTCAATGACGAGTTCTACGAGAGCCTCGGCCTGTCGGAGAGGATGAATGACCTTAGGGGGGACATACGGGACTATGGTTCGCTGAACGATGCTATCTCATCTGCGGAGCCGGAGTTGGTTTTTCATATGGCTGCCCAGTCCATCGTGAAGAAATCATATTCCGACCCTCTTTACACCATCGAGTCGAACGTCCTCGGCACGGCGAACGTCCTGGAGTCCATCCGGTCGAACGATTGCGTGAAGTCCTCGGTCATAGTCACCTCTGACAAGTGCTACCACAACAATGAATGGGTGTGGGGCTACCGTGAGAACGACCCCATGGGCGGCTTTGACACGTACAGCGCGAGCAAGGGCTGCAAGGAGCTGCTAGTCGAATCCTACAGGAAGTCCTTCTTTGAGGGCCGAGGGACGCATGTGGCGTCCGCGAGAGCGGGTAATGTCATAGGCGGCGGGGACTGGGCGCCCGACAGGCTGATACCCGACTGCATGCGAGCCCTCCTGAATAACGAGACGATAAAGGTCAGAAACCCGCATTCGACAAGACCTTGGCAGCATGTCCTCGAGCCCCTCAGCGGATACCTAATGCTCGCCAAGATGATGTTCGAATCCGGAGAATATGCGGAATCCTGGAATTTCGGACCTGATCTAGAGTCAATAAAGCCCGTCTGGGAGGTTGTGGATATGGTCTTGGATAGGTGGGGTAGTGGCGAGTGGACTGAGGCCGGCGGGGGTTCAGGAGAACATGAGGCGAAGTCTCTGAGCCTCGACATAAGCAAGGCTTGGTTCAAGCTGGGTTGGAGGCCCTGCCTTGATATGCCGGCTGCCATGGACCTGACAGTGGAATGGTACCGGAGGTATGGGGAAGAAGACGTCTACCAGCTTTCAACAGGCCAGATAAGGGAATATCTCAAGATAAGGGAAAACAGTTGAAGGTATCTTACCGATGGAAAATGGGCCTTTGAAAATCGAAAGCATCGTCTGGCAGATAGTTATCCTGTCGCTTTTCACCCGGCTATTGATAGCGCCGTTCTATGTGGACCCGCCTTCCATACCCCATGACATGTGGGTCTACTTCGGCGGCGGCGAATGCGTGATAGAGCAGCTCACTTCCTCGAGCGACTGCCTGGAGACCATACACCTACAGGAGACCTACGGAAACCTGTATGGGATTCTCTTCAACCTGATAGCAGCCGTCCCTGCAGCCCTCTTCCCCAGGAGCTATCTCGCGATGAAGATTCCCGGCATATTGTTCGACTGCGCGAGCATACCACTAGTATACCTGATCGCGGAAAGATTATATGGCAAGAGGAGGGCGGTCTATTCCTCCCTCGTCTACGGCTTCGGCTATATCCCATTCTACAGCTCATCCGTGCTTGGCAACGACGACAACATATTCGTCTTCTTCATACTTGCCTGCACCTACCTGCTGATAAGGGAGCGTTTTTTCCTTGCTGGCGTTTCGTTCTCCCTGGCCCTCGCATTGAAGATGATAGCAGGCATATTGCTGGTCCCGGTGGTATATTACATCCTTCGCAAGGGCGGAGCCAGGAAGCTCGTCGTCTTCGGCGCTTGCTCTTTGATGGTTTTCTCGGCCTTCTTTATACCGCACTATCTCATCGCTGGCGAGGCTGCCCTAGCCCCCTACATGTCACAGAGCCATCCGAACGTCAGCATATTCGGAGTGGGTTTCCTGAACATAGTGCGGCTCTCTTATGGTCTGCCCTATCACCTCATGCACCCTGAGATGCCGAGGAGGTATGCCGACTCACAGCCCCTGTCACCGCTAAACTATCATGGAGACAACCAGTTCAGCGCCTTCTTACGGGCTTTTTCAGGTCCTTTCATGCTATTGGGCGTTCTGGCCACCATCGGTTACATGCTCAAGTATCGCTTGAGCCCGGGTAAGGGCATTGGGCTAGAGATGGTCCGGAACTCGTTCTTCTTCCTCTTCGTGCCCCTCATGTTCTCCAAGATAGTGGATCCCCTCTACTTCCAGTGGGCGCTCCCATATCTCATCATCCTTTTTGCGGGAGAGTCAGACTATGCCGGCGACCTGGCGTCTGTCCTGAAGAACAGGACTGCAGTCAACTCATACATCCTGGCCATCCTATCAGCCTTCGTCTTCTCGGCCATCTACAGGTGGAGCGACCAGCTGGACCCCCTCCAAAAGATTTTTCTCGCGGCAGGTATGCTGGGAGCTGCTTATTCGACATATATGATATCCTACTCGATGGGCAGAAGGGAAAGGGTGCTCCTCTCAGCCCTTACTTTCGTCTTTGCCATGGACCGGGTCCTGCACGCCAACATACTGGCCATGGCTTACCCGATGTTCTCGTTCATCGCGGACAAGGGCACGTTCTTGTTGATGACCCGCTTCGGCTGGAATTACCTTAACGCTGTTCTCCTCCTTACGCTGTCGTTCCCTCTGGTGCTCGCGGCTCACAGGTCGGTCAAAAGGCGCTAGCGTCCAAGCGACTCGTTTATTCTCCCAGCTATGTAACCGGCGTCCAAGCCTATACTCCTGCGTATGTAGTCCTGTTTGCCGAGTGGTGTGACGTATTCGTCCGGGACTCCAAAGCGTGTGAGCGACGCGTTGCAACCTTCCCCGGATATCGCCTCGGCCAACGCGGATCCCAGGCCCCCTATGACGTTATGCTCCTCGACCGAGAATATTTGGTCGAACCTCGAACCCGCGTCAAGGACGTTTGCCGTGTCAAAGGGCTTTAGTGTGTGCATGCTCACGACCCCGCAGGAAAACCCCCTACCTGATAGTATTTCCCTTACCTCCATCGCGGTCTGGAGCATGTCCCCTGTGGAATAGAGTATGGTGTCATCGCCTTCCGCGACAACATTGGCCTTCCCAACCTTGAAATCGAGGTTCGCAGGGTTGATGGCAGGTTCGCCGCGCCTCGCTATCCTGATGTACACTGGCTGGTCGCTATCTTTCGTGGCGGTAACGGCCTTCTCGGTCTCTATTGGATCTCCTGGCGAGATTATCACAATGTTCGGGAGCGACCTTAGGATGCCTATGTCCTCGATGGCGTGGTGTGTGACCCCCAGCGTCCCATAGCAGTATCCCGACCCGAGGCCTATCATCTTAACGCCAACCCCCTGGTAGCATAGGTCGTTACGCACCTGGTCGAGGCAGCGCAGGGTCAGGAACGGTATCTGGGTGTATACGTAAGCGTTCTTGCCCATGAGAGCCAGTCCCGTAGCGAATCCTATCATGTTCTGCTCTGCTATGCCTACGTTCAGGAACCGTTCCGGGAATTTCTCCTGGAACTTCTCCAGAACGCTGTATCCGAAGTCGGCTGTTATGAGGTGGATTCTGTCGTCCTCTTCTGCGAGACCGATCAGGCTGTCGATGAACGCGTCTCTCATCCCAGCTCCTCCAGGGCTTTCTTGAGCTCCTGCTTGTCAGGGCACCTGTAATGCCAGCATAGCTGGCCTTCCATGTATGATATACCCGAGCCCTTCTCGGTGTTCGCGAATACAAGGGATGGTTTCCCCTTCTCGAATGGCAGGCTGTCGAACGCTTCGCACAGCTCTCCTATGTCATGTCCGTTCACCTCCCGTGCCGACCAACCAGCAGACCTCCACATCTCAACAAGCCGTTTCTGGGGGAAGACAGTCTCAGATGACTCGTATGCTTGGAGCTTGTTGCTGTCCACTATTGCGACCAGGTTGTCGAGGCCAAGCCTGGATGATAGCATCGCCGCCTCCCACACCGATCCCTCGTTGCATTCTCCGTCGCCGAGTAGCACGTAGACCTGCAGTTCCTCTCCGTCCTTTCTCGCTGCATATGCCATCCCCGACCCGATCGAGAGCCCATGGCCAAGGGATCCCGTAGAGACCTCTACACCAGGCACCTTCCGGTTCACATGGCCTTCCAGCATGCTGCCGTTCTGGCAGTAGCTGTCAAGTTCCTTCTCCGGGAAGAAGCCTGCAAGCGACAGTGTCGCGTAAAGCGCCGAGGCCGCGTGTCCCTTGCTCATGATGAACCGGTCCCGCGACGGCTTAGAATCGTCGTCGGGGTCGAACTTCATCTTTCTGAAATATAGTGCCGAGAGGATATCCGCTACCGACAGTGCCGACCCTACATGGGAGGAACCTGAGCAGTGCACCATTCTGAGGACGTGACGGCGTATCTCCCTGGATTTAGCTGCGATACCTTCAAGGTCCGATTTACTGGGGCTTCCGTTCATAGTCCTCGACATACCTCTTTATGAATTCTCTGTTGCTGCTGTTTATGACCTCGGTCACGATGTAGTTGGGCTTTGACTTGACCTCCTCGAAGATCCTTCCTATGTAACCGCCCAGGAATGACATGCATAGCAGCTGGATGCTGGATATGAAGAGGATTAGTATGATGATCGTTGTTATCCCATGTGGTATGCCTGGGAACACGAAATAGGATATTATCTGGAGCGGTATCGCAAGAAGCGTTATGAAGAACATGAGCAGGGATATGTGGGATATGAGCTCCAATGGCGCCTTTGAGAACGAGTAGATGGCCTTGTTCGCCCACTTGACGTTGTCTATGAAGCTGTTGGTGGTGTCGCCGTGTTTCCTGTCATCGCGGGTGTATGGAATGCCGGTATTCTTGAAACCCACCCATGCGCGGAGTCCCCTTATGAACCTGTCTCGCTCGGGAAGGGCGTTGATGTGGTTAACCACCCTACGGTCCATGAGCGAGAAGTCTCCGGCGTCTACCGGCACTTCGATGTCCGCTATCCTGCGGAACACACGATAGAACGCCTTGTAGCAGATGCGCCTGAACAGGCTCCCCCTCCTCTTGGTCCGGACGCCGTATACTATGTCATATCCTTCCTGCCACGCTCTTATGAACTCGCCTATGACCTCCGGTGGATCCTGCAGGTCGCCGTCAAGGCATACCACCGCATCCCCTGTGGCGCATTGCATGCCTGCCGTGAATGCGGACTGTGACTGGTAGTTCCTTGAGAACCTGATGACGACCACGTGTCTGTCCTTCTTTGCAAGTCCCTTCAGAATCTCGTATGATCTGTCGAAGCTCCCGTTCTCCACGAAGATGATCTCATAGTCTTCGGCGTTCCCCTTCAGGGTCTCGGTCAGCCTCCTGTGCATCTCTCCGATGCTGTCCTCCTCGTTGTAGCAGGCTATCACAGCCGATATCTTCTTGTCCGGCATTTTTGGTATAGATAATTTATGGGTGCTGTTTAAAACTTGATTTCTTGGCTATTATCCCAAGGTTTCCCGCGCAGAGCGAGACATTGGCCTTTCCTATCCCAGACGCTTCCAGGAGCTTCATCACAGGCTCCTTTATCTTCGTTGGGATAGGTGTTAGCCTCGCCCAATACGACATAGAATAGGTGTTCTTCACAGGGAAGACATCCAATACCTCATACCCGTTCTTTTCGAACAGCCGTCTGATGTTCTCCCTGTCAAACAGGTAGATGTGTTCTATGTCCACGATCGGGCTCGACCTGCCGAGAAGCCTGGCGGACAGCGCTCTCGTGTCGTGGGTGATGCAGAGCACGATACCTTCCTCTCTCAGGTATTCCCTGCAAGCCGAGAGGAAATCGTTGGGGTCTAGGACGTGGTCTAGCACCTGGAAGAAGCAGATGATGTCGAAGAACCCCCTTCTGAACTGGCCCTCCCGGAGCACGTCAACGGTTATGTTCTCTCTGATGTCGGGCGGGGCTTTGGAGACCGCTTCTCTTGACGGTTCGACCCCATAGGCGTTCTTGAATCCAAGGTCAAGGGAGGCCTTCATGAAGAATCCGCTCCCGCACCCGACCTCCAATAGGTTCTCCCTTCTCTCAAGATGGCCAGACGCCCTTTCAAGGTATCTGATGTATGTGGAGCTGATGTTTTCGACTAGATCGTCGTAGTTCTGCGCGCTCCCACTGTAGAGCTCCTCGATCCTCTCAGGCTCCAGGATCGGATTCGAATAGACCAGCCCGCATCCGACGCATTTCACCATCCTGTAATGGACCCTGTCTGGTGCCCTCCTCGCCGAAAACAGCGTCTCATCCACCTCTTCAGGGTCGAATGTGGACTCCCACAGGACCTCATAGGGTTTCTTCCCGCAGATGCAGCATTCAGTCTCTATCATCATCCCTACCTGTAGCGTTCAGGGTGCTTTCCTATCCAATCGATCGTCTCAGAAAGCCCGGCTTCGAGGTCATATGCTGTCTTATGGCCCAGGAGCTCCTCTGCCTTGCTCGTGTTCGCAACCCATGAAAGGGGCTCATTTTCCCTTTTCCCCCGAACTCCGAAGTTAAGCTTTATCCTGGAGTCCATCAACCCATGAATCGTTTCCGCTGTCTCTCTTATACTGTGCTGGATGCCACTACCCACGTTTATTATCTCCCCCGCCAAATCCGGCCTCTCCATCGCCTTCATATAGGCGGCTACGACGTCGTCCACGTATATGAAGTCCCTCACCTGACTGCCCTCCGTGAGGCTCATGTCCTCCCCCCTAAGACAGTGGGATATCACCTGCGGTATCAGCCTTATTGGCTCTTCCCATGGCCCGTAGACCGAGAATGGGCGGAGGGTCACGATGGGCTTATCCTCCAGCCTTGAATAGGTCTGGCACATAATCGTGGCTGCCGCCTTGGCCGCGCCATAGTAGTTCACAGGTGATGGGATGTCCTCCTCCTCCATGGGCCCTTCCTTCAGACCGTACTCGGACGAGCTCCCAGTGTTTATGAGCATCTTGTATTTTATGCCCGCTGACGCGCGAACGAGGTTTACCGTTCCAAGGTAGTTCGTTTCGACGATCCTCTCCATGCTTGTCTGGACGTCAGGGTAGGCTCCGTAAGCCGCCAGATGCAATATGTAGTCTGGTCTTATCTCAGAAAGGGTTCTCTCGAGATGTTCGTATCTTGTTACATCGCCTTTGCGGACTTTAAGACTTGAAACTATGGGCTGCAACCTCCAGTCGTCGGATCCTTCCCTCAGGAGGGCGTGGACTTCATAACCTTCCTCGACCAGCGCCGCTGCGAGGTTTGCACCTACAAAACCAGTAGCACCCGTGATAAAGACCTTCTCGCCCATTTTACAAAGCCTTCTGCAGAAACATCAACTATTACTAAAACAGTATTTAATAACGCTGGCTGGGTCTATTCACAGGTTAACGGACCTGACCCATTCGACAGTCTCGCGCAGCCCCTCTTCAAAATCCTTCACCGGATTCCAACAAAGCTCGCGCCGGGCCTTTTCCGTGTTCGACTCCGTGTGCATGACATCACCCATCTGATCCTTGATGTAGCTGATGGTTCCGCCGCCCGCCAGTTCGATTATCTTCTCAGCGAGCTCCTTGACCGTCACCCTGGCTCCGCCGCCGACGTTGTATACTTCACCGCCTTTCTTCAACGCCTTCAACGTGGCGTCCACCGCATCTGAAACGTATGTGAAGTCCCTGCTCTTGCTGCCGTCCCCGTAGAGTTCAAGCCGTCCGCCAGTCAACGCCGTCCGCGCGAACTTGTGGATCGCCAGGTCCGGGCGGATCCTCGGCCCATAGACGGTGAAGTACCTGAGGGAAGTGTGCTTAATCCCATAAAACCTCTCATACAGTCTCAGGTAGTGCTCGCATGCGAGCTTGCTTGCCCCATACTGTGAGATCGGATTCTTAGGATGCTCCTCGTCGAATGGAAGGTACTCTATCCTCCCATAGACTGAAGACGACGATGCGAACACAAGCTTCCTAACATTAGACTCCTTCACAGCTTCCAAGACGTTTATAGTGCCCTGTATGTTCACCTCGCAGGTCTTCAGCGGGTCAGCGACAGAAGCTCTGACACCCGCCTGGGCGGCCTCATGGATGACATACTCCGGGCTCTCACCATCAACCAAACCTTTCAAAAAAACACCGTCCCTGATGTCACCTTCTATGAACGTGAAATCCCCATCGAATGATCCAATGTTCCTCCTCTTGACTTCCGGGCTGTAGTAGCCGTCCAGGTTGTCCACGCAGACAACCTCATGACCTTCATTCACGAGCCTCTCGCATATGTGCGACCCTATGAACCCCGCCCCGCCACTCACCAGAACCTTCATCCCGTTCACCCGAATAAATCGCTTGTCTTCCAGCAGGAACCTGCTCCTCCAACACCGAATGCAATCCTATCATCGGGCATCCCGTTGCAGAACCCCCTTATCTCCTCCGGCTTGCTGTCCCAGTAGAGCCGGTCACAGCAGACATAGTCTATCCCATAGTCCAATAGTATGCTCATGTCCTCATACACTCTTGGGGGTACGCTGTTTGGAAACTCCCGCACCCTGACGCAATCCAACCCCGTGTAGTAGAGGCACTCGTGGACGGTGAACGGCATGACAACCCTGCTGCCCTCTGGTATCTCCTCCCGCATCATATCATAGAATGGGATGTAATCATCTACTATGCTCCTGTAGACAAAAGCGTATGAGAGCGTCCCGCCAGCCAAAACGAGCAGAGCAACACCCAACAAAACATCCTTGTGCTTGAACTTCACATCGTTCACTCCCCTCGCCACCAGTATGGGGGTGAACGGTATGAACACGACCATCATACGGGCAAGGCTGTTGAACAGGGCAGGCACCAGCGAGACCATGAAAACAACCAGCACGAGCCCACCATACTTCAAGCCCTTCAGCTTCCCAGGACGGTATAAGCTGGCAGATGTCAACGATAGGACCGCCAGGAGCCAGGCGATGAAACCCACGTCCGCCAACGGACCGAAGTACCTCCTCCCCGTCTCCAGGTTGTCCAGCATGTCCTCCCCCGAGTTCGGAGCCCCGACCCAGAAGTCCAAAAATATCGTCAAAGGAACCTTGGGATTCAACAGCGATCCAAGCCTGCTCTCATATCTCTGGCTGTTCCAGTCCGGATGCCCGATGCTCCCCTCAAACAACAATGGCCAAACCGGATTCCCGAAGACGATCTGGTTCCTCACATACCAGGGGCTCACCAGAAGCAGGCAGCCGATGCCAACCGCCGCAGCCCGCCTCCAATCCCTCAAACCAAGATGCACCAATACTGCGATCAACAGCGCGAGCCCATGATAGTGGGTCAACCCGGCCGCAGCTGCTGCGACGGTGAAATAGCCCAGGTGCCTGACGCTTCCAGTCTCAAGGTAGCTGAGATAATAGTATATGCCGACCGCGCTCCAAAGGAAGAGGAGGCTGGTCGCATAGCCAACGCCGCTGTAGTACATGTGAAAGGGCAGCAGAGCGAAAACGACAATCGCATAGTTCGCGTAATCGGGGTAGAACCTCTTCACGAGAAAAGCGAAGACCACCAACCCCATCAACCCGGCGAGCAACGGCACCAGCGTCACAACCCCGGTCAGCTTGTACAATACCGCGGACGAGAGGTGGAAGAGGGGCGGGTACCAGAAGGGGTCGGTTCCGGCCGCGTGCTCGAACAAAGGGAACATCCCCGTTTCAGCAATGTACTCTGCGGTGGTGTAGTGGATGCAGCTGTCCGTCGTGGGGGGTATCATGGCCCACAGTAGTATCCTCAAAATCACTCCCACAACCAAGGCTGCCCGAACCATGCCCTCCTTCAACTTAACCACCCAAACCTATTAGACTAACCCCCAAGAGTATGAATGCTATGCCAGCCCACTTCAACGTGTTCATCCTCTCCCCTAGTATCCTTACGCTTAGCAGGCAAACCCATATGTAACCTGTCGATACGAGGGGGAACAACACGGAGAGCTCCCCGCCTTTGATGCCCACCACGTAAAATATGGTGGAACTGCCGTATATGAGCACGCCTCTCATCAGGTCAGTGTTCCCCATGAGCGACTTGAGGCTGAACTCGAGCCGGTCCGCTCCCTTCTTGAAGTACACGGATCCGAAGCTTCCGCAGAAGGCGGCCAACAAGACCAGGAACACGGCCCACAGCTCAGCCACCACCTTCACCTCCGTCTCTGCTGCCAAAACCGATCAGTGTGACCCCGAGGAAAACCGAAGCAACACCCGCCCACTTAAGACCGTTCATGAAATCGCTGGGGAAGAAATGGGGCGACGCAATCGCCACCCAGATGAAGTTCATCGCATAGATGGGATACAAGACCGACAGCTCCCCGTACTTCAACGCCACCACCAGCACGACCGCAGCCAACGCGTACATGCCATAGCCGACACCCAAGGGAAGCAATATGACTGCTGCATCAACAAGCGTTGAAACGCTGCCTATGCCCTGCAGGAGCTCCGGTTCAACGTTGTTGGCTCCCATCTTGATGAGTATCTGCCCTGAAGCAGCCAGTAGGGTGCTCAGGAACACCATCACCATGGCTCCTCTGCTCGTGCTCATAATAAAGGCCTCCTGGGATACCTATCTTATGGGCTCATGTATTTATTAAAGTACTTCGATATAATGGCTTTGAGGTGGCTTAGGGTGAAGTTCTTCATAGACACCGCGAATGTCGAGCAGATAAGGGAAGCAAAGGATTGGGGGATATTAGACGGGGTTACGACCAACCCCACGTTGGTTGCGAAGGAGGAGTGCGACTTCGGCTCCGTCGCAAAGGAGATACTCTCGCTGGTGGACGGGCCAGTAAGCCTGGAAGCGGTCTCAACAGACGCTGAGGGCATGGTAAAGGAAGCCCGTGAACTGAGCAAGATGGGCGACAACGTCGTGGTGAAGATACCCATGACACCCGACGGCATAAGGGCCGTGAAGCAACTGAGCTCCGAAGGCGTCAAGACCAACGTGACCTTGATATTCAGCGCCAACCAGGCGTTGATAGCTGCCAAGGCGGGCGCAACCTATGTGAGCCCCTTCCTCGGCCGATTGGACGACCAGGGCTGGGACGGGCTAATGCTAGTAGAGGACATAATGGAAGTCTACCGCAACTACGGGTTCGAGACCGAGGTCATAGCCGCCAGCATCCGACACCCCATACACGTGATCGAATGCGCCAAGATGGGCTGCCACATAGCAACGGTGCCCTATGGGGTGCTGAAGAAGATGTTCAAACACACCCTCACGGACAAGGGTGTTCGAGCGTTCCTCAAGGACTGGGAGAAAGTCCAGGAAAAATGCAAGAAAAAATAAGGGAAGAACTAGGCGAGAGCATCAAAGTCAAAGAGAAGCTCTCACCCGAAGACATAGCCGCGGCAGCCGACCTAATAACGGAAGCCTTCAATTCCGGAGGCAAGATACTCTTATGCGGCAACGGCGGCTCCGCAGCGGACTGCCAGCACATCGCAGGAGAGTTCATAGGAAGGTTCAAAAAGGAAAGGGATGCCCTGCCCGCGATATCCCTGTCGACGGACACCTCGATACTGACCGCGTTGGCCAACGACTACGGCGGCGACATCATATTCTCACGGCAGGTGGAGGCCCTCGGCCGGGAAGGCGACGTACTAGTGGCGTTCTCCACCAGCGGCACCTCACCCAACATAATAAAAGCGGCGGAAGCCGCAAGGGATCGGAAGATGAAGGTCATCGGGTTCACAGGCGCCAATGGGGAGAAGCTGAAGAAGCTGTCCGACGTCTGCATAATGGCAGGATCGAAGGACACGCCGAGGATACAGGAGGCGCATATCACCGCGGCCCACATAATCTGCGGCCTGGTGGAAGCGAATCTCTTCTGAGAATACAATGAATCGCGCTGTATTCATAGACCGTGACGGGGTCATAAACGAGAACCGCAACGGCTATGTGAATGACTGGACCGAGTTCAACTTCATAGAAGGATCAGTTCAGGCCTTCAAAGAACTCGCCCAATCAGACTATAAAGTAATTGTTGTCACAAACCAGGCGGGGGTCGGACGGGGCAGGATGAAACGGGAGGACGTGGAGGACATACACGCCCGCATGCTCGCGGAAGTGGAAGCCGCAGGTGGTCGCATAGACGCGGTCTACGTGTGCATGCACCACCCTGACGAGGGCTGCAGCTGCCGGAAGCCCGGGACTGGTCTGGTGGAGATGGCTTCTGAAACCTTCAACCTTGACATCTCACGGTCATGGTTCGTGGGAGACCATACGAAGGACATAAAAGCAGGCCGGGACAGCGGATGCAGGACAGTAGCCGTGGGCACAGGATATGGTGGATCCGACGGGTCATACGACGTGAAACCCGATTATGAGGTTGAAAACCTCCTGGAAGCCGTCAATCTTATATTATCTACTTAAAACACCTATATCCTATACGATGAAGAAATCCAAGAAAAAGGACAGAGTGCGAAAGGCGCCAATGTCCCTGTCTGACATCGAGACGACAAAAGACATCAAGATACCCAAGGACCTGCTTGACCAGGTCATCGGCCAGCCCACGGCTGTTAGGAGAGTCCGGCTAGCCATTGACCAGCACCGACATCTACTCCTGGTGGGTCCGCCGGGCATAGGGAAGAGCATGCTCGCCCAGGCGTTGGCCCAGCACCTGCGCAAGCCGACGGAGCAGGTAAACATCGTAAACAACCCCGCCAACATGCAGAAGCCCTTCATCGAAGTTGTCAAACACCACAGCGAGGTAAAAACGGTCAGCCCCCAGGAGGTTCCGGCTTACGTATCCGAACAACTGGGTTTCAAATGCTCCATATGCGGGTCATACGGGAAATACAACGAACAATACTGCACCAAATGCGGGGAGAACAAGTTCAAGCGCGTGAGCCCCAGGGACGAGATTCGGGCTTCATGCTATGCAGCCGACGGGACTGAGCACGACATGACCTACAAGCGAAAGGGAGGCAGGATACAGATCATAGGGCAGGAGCCTGAGCTGGCCGTTAAGGGAGCTGACAAGAAGAAGGCCAAGCGCACGCTCATACCCCTAAACAGGAAGAACTTCATACACGCGACCGGCGCCAGCGAGGTGGAGATGTTGGGCGACGTCCGCCACGACCCCTACGGCATGCACCCTGAGATAGGGACTCCAGCCTACCTGAGGGTCATACCAGGCTCAATACACGAGGCCCACGAGGGCGTTCTATTCATCGATGAGCTCCCACACCTCGGCGAACTGCAGAACTACATATTGACTGCCATGCAGGAGAAGAAGTTCCCCATAACCGGTAGGAACCCCCAGTCGGGCGGAGCATCGATCAAAGTCGATGACGTTCCATGCGACTTCCTGTTTGTGGGCGCGTGCAACATCAAGGACGTGCAGGAAATACTTCCTCCTCTTAGGTCACGGGTTCTCGGCAACGGATACGAGATACTTTTGGAGACCGCAATGGAGGACAGTGAAGACAACAGGTCTTACATGGCCCAGTTCGTCGCCCAGGAGATAGTGAAAGACGGGAAGATACCCCACGCGCTCAGAGAGGCAGTGGATGAGATAATAGGTGAGTCTAAGAAGAGGGCCCGCATAATCGACGACCAGAGGAACTCCCTCACCCTGAGGCTTAGGGACCTTGGCGGTGTAATAAGGCTGGCAGGGGACCTGGCGTCCGACGAGGGGGCCGAGTTCATCGAAGCCCGCCACATAAAACAGGCCATCGACGAGGCCAAGCCCATCGAGTACCAGCTTCAGGAGCGGTACGGTAGCGTGTGGAAGGGCATAGAGAAGGACCACATAATAAACCCCGAATATGGGAAGGTCGGCTCCAGCTACCTGTGACAAGATGATATCCTATGCGGACATTGAGAAAGCCCACCGGCAGGAGCGCAGCACACCAATACTCCAGAAGCTTCACCCCGACTTCTACATCGACGCTCGAAAGCTAATTGAGAACCCTGAAACCGGCGACTATGCCCCCATGGTCTCGGACATGCTGGAAAAGATATACTCTGCAAGGGTGAACAAGTTAATACACCATGCTGGAAGGGCCTTGGGGGATTCAAAAAGCCCTGATAACATGCTTCCGGAGGAGAGGAAACTCTATGACAGACTCTTGGCTGCCTTATCTGAGAGCAGGGCCTCCGTGCTGGAACGTGAGGTCCAGGTGGAGGTGGAGGAGGAGAAGCCCACACTGAAGGTCCGTGTTAAAAGGGCCATGCCCGCGATCGTAGGCTCTGATTCTGTGGAATATGGCCCCTTCCGGGAGGACGATGTCGTTGAGCTGCCGGTGGACAGTGCTGAACTTCTCATAAAGCAGGGAATCGCCGAAAAACCCTAGATACCCTGTTTTTAAATGATGGGTGCTTATATATTTGGTACCGTGAAAGTTCCGGATAAGATCAGGACGAACTGCCCGCACTGCAACAAGCACAGCGTACATAACGTGAAACTGAACCGAAAGGGGAAGGAGCGGAGCATGAACGAGGGCAGGCGCAAGTACGAGGCTGTTAAGGCCGGATACGGCGGAAGCCCTAGGACTCCTAAGAAGCCCTGCTACAAGATCGGCAAGCGGACCGTCCTGGTGCTCGAGTGCGGCGACTGCAAGAAGAAGCACCAGAAGCTCTACTCTGCAAGGACCAAGAAGGCGGTGGAGGTCGGGTGATGTCAGACGATTTCAACACCAAGAGCAGGTTCCTACGCGTCAAATGCAACGACTGCGGCAACGAGCAGGTCATATTCGGGGCGGCAGCGTCCAAGACCATCAAATGCCTCGTATGCGAGAAGCCTTTGGCTGAGAGCACCGGCGGCAAGACCCAGGTCAAGACGCAGATACTCGCGGTATTGGACAAGGACCTTTGATTCTCATGGCCTATGAGTTCCTGGATCACACGGCTGACCTCAAGTTCAGGGCATCCGGAAAGGACTTCGAGGAGGCGTTGGCCGAGGCTGCCCGGGCGTTGACCGAGGCGATCGCAGGAGACAGCAAGATCGAAGCCAAGATACTGAAGGAGTTCACCGTCACGATACACAAGCCGGAGATACTCGTCCACGACTTCCTCCAGGAGCTGGTCTACATGTTCTCAGCCGACCATCTGCTGTTTGCCGATTTCGACCTGGAGCTGAAGGAGTCCATGGGCTACAGGCTCACGGCCAAGGTGAAAGGCGAGAAATACGACCCCAAACGACATAAGCTGAAGGCCGAGGTGAAGGCCGTGACATACCACGAGCTAAAGGCCGAAGAGTCAAACGACGTATTCTTGATAGAGGTCATCTGTGACACTTAAAGCATTCCTTTAACCTCGACCCGGACGCCTCTCATCTCCAGCATATCCTTGACTTTCTCGATTTGTTTGTTGTTGAGGTTGTTCTCTGTGCCTGTGACCCTGTTGCCCTGTATGACCGCGATCTTTGAAAGTATCCTGTTCCACCTCCCCTTCCATCCTCCCCTTACGATTTCGATCCTGTCGAACTCTCCGAACTTGAATTCTTGCTTGATTTTCGGGAACTCGATCCTGTCATCGTAGACTTTGAAGTTCGGTTTGTAGTCTATGCCCAGGCCGCCCTTCCTGTAGAGCAGTAGGAATGGTATGATCGCTCCGGGGGTCAGTATGGGGTGTATGGAGTATGTGACCGCCCCCACGAAAAGAAAAATGAAAAACACAATGAATCTTTCGCCCTTCTTCCTTTCTTTTTCCCCGGTTCCGTCGTGGAATATCACGTCGCCTGCTTGATCCACTGCTTCCCCTCCTTCACGAGCTTATCGAGCTTATCCTGGGTCTTTGCCTCGGCAGTGATTCTTATGTAGTCTTCCGTCCCCGACGGCCTTATCAGCACCCATCCGTCATCCTCTTCGACGCGAACACCATCAACGTCGGAATAGTTTAAATTATTTAAACTTTTCTTTAGATTATTCATGATTTTCTCCTTATTGTTGTGGTCGCAGGCTATCTTCACCCTCTCCATGGGATAGGACGGTATGTCCTCCACGAGCTCGTAGAACCTGCCGTCCGCCACCAGCTTCAACGCCTTGCCCACGGTAGCGATGCCGTCCGGGTACATGTGCACGTCAGGGAATATGTACGTGCCGCTTGGCTCCCCCCCGAAACCTGCCTTGTGATTTCTTATGCCCTCCGCCACTGCGACATCCCCTACGGCCACTCTTATGACCTTCTTGCAGTACTCTTCTATCCTCATGGACGCGTCTACCGTAGTCACCACCTTCCTGCTCTGCGACGCCAGAACCGTTAGGAACGTATCCCACTCTATCAGCTCTCCGTCACCTCCTATCGCGCAGGTCCTGTCCGCGTCCCCGTCATGGGCGAAGGCGACGTCCACCCCGGATTTCCTCACAGCCTCGCATGTGCGCTTGAGGTTCTCCGCGGTGGGTTCCAGCCCGTGGGGGAACACTCCGTCCCTGTTGTCGTGGATAAACTTCGCCTTGCATCTCATGGATTCCAAAAGCTTTGGGGTCACGGTGCTGCCCGCCCCTCCGGCGCAGTCAACCAAGACTTTCACTCCTTCAGCCCCTCCCACAACGCCTTCTATGAGCTTCACATGCTTGCCGGTGTAATCCTGCTTCTTTGATCCTCCTGCTCCCTCTATGAACTTCAAGGACTTCACCACCCCCTCTACCATATCCTCCTCCTTCGGTTTGAAGGCGCCTTCCCGGTTGAAGAGCTTGAAACCATTATACTCCGGCGGGTTGTGAGAGGCTGTGACGACAGCGCCAGCACCATGTTCGGAGGCTGCCACGCACACGGTCGGCGTGGGCGCAACCCCGACTTCAAGGACGTCAGTGCCAGTGGACAAGAGCCCCGCTATTAACGCGCTCTCCAACCTTGGCCCGCTCGGTCGCG
This sequence comes from Candidatus Altarchaeales archaeon, assembly GCA_014727915.1. Classification (GTDB taxonomy): domain Archaea; phylum Altiarchaeota; class Altiarchaeia; order IMC4; family SCGC-AAA252-I15; genus WJMO01. Next base: position 70,329 of record WJMO01000004.1, read on the forward strand.
TGTCCCTCCCGACCGCCACCTTGCAGTCAACCACCGAGCCGAGAGCCCTGCCCAGGTTTACAGCGAACTGGTCAGGCAGTTCATCTACTCTCCTCCTAATCCCGGACGTTCCGAATAATCTACTCATTTCTTCCTGTAAACTCCTCCTCTCCTGTCCCTGTATGCCTTTTCCAGCGGCAGCTGCCCCTCTTCGACCTGCCGGTGTATCAGCCTCTGGTCCGTCAACAGTATACCTCCCGGCTTGAGCCCCCCGATTATTCTATCCCTTGTGTCTTCCCTCCTCTGGACGTACTCGTTCGAACCCATAAGGAATGATACAACATCGTATGAGCCTGGTTCTATACTCTGGTCTTGTATACTGCCTACCTCGACGGTTATCCTGTCCCTGTAGTATTCCGGCACGTGCACGATGTATATGCTGTCATAGTCTATGCTCCCCGGGTCTGCCCCGTACTTGGGCTGCACTGTGCCCATCTCATACCTGTCAGTGTTAGTATATTCTGTTCTGGAGTCTATCTTGACCCTCCTCGCCCCCGGGATGAAATCTCTCGTATAACTGCCGAGCAACCCCTTGTCCTCTTCCTGGAAGGCCCTGGGCAATGTGGTCACAACCTGCTGGGTCTCGAATATCCTCGCCACTCTCGGATTGGGTTCAACCACCCTCACATCCCATCCAATGTCCTGTTCGCCCGTCCTCTTCTGGCGCAGGCGTTCAAGGCAGCTTGCCAGCTCCAGCGCCTCCCAGCTCATGGGCCTGCGAAGGTGGGCTGGTATCTGCTCATAGAATGGTGAGTAGCTGTACTGGACGGCCCTGCTAAGGCCCAAACCCACACCTAATGCGTGTATTTCATCTACGGCCGGCATCTGTTCAAGTTGCTTGTCCAACTCCCTGAACAGGGTCCACCGGCGGGCGAAATGGGTCTGCAACTCCACAGAATCGCTTTTTACCCATCCAAAACGTGCTTCCCTGCCGTCCTGCCACCTCTTCAAAACTCCCTTGAGCTTGTCCTCGTCTTCGGGTGTGAACTCGACCTCCCTCGGCATTATGATAGAATACTGGAAGGCTCAGAATAATAGCCTTCTATTTCAGCATTGCGAGCCTTGCTAGCAGGGCTTCCAGTTGTATGCGTTCGTTGGCGCCTTCCACGAGGGTGAAGTTCGCCTCCCCGACCAGGTCTATTACCCTGACCTTGACCTTGTCGTCTGCGTCGATGTTCATGGCCTCACGGTTCATCTGCAGCAGGATGTCCTCGCCGCTCAAACCCACATTCAGCATCAGCCTGTCCAAGAGGTTCCTCGCGTCAATGAACTTGCCGGATAATGCGAGGTTGAGCAGGTCCTTTATGTCCTCAGGCCTGGCCCGCGTGGTTATGGCGTAGACGTTCTCCTCGTCCACTTTCCCGAGGGCGGCTGCGCTCTGGAGTATGTTCACCGCTCTTCTCATGTCCCCTTCGCTCACGTACAGTATGGCCTCCAACCCGCTCTCGTCGTATTCGGCATTCTCCTCCTTCATTATCTTCTCCAGGTACTCCTTGACGGCTTCCTTCTGAATCCTGGTGAACCTGAACACCGCGCACCTGCTCTGTATGGGCTCGATGATCTTGGAGGAGTAGTTGCAGCTCAGTATGAACCTGCAGCTTCCAGTGTACTGTTCCATCGTCCGCCTCAACGCGTTCTGCGCGTCCGATGTGAGGGAGTCGCTCTCGTCCAGGAATATTATCTTGAAGTCGCCGCTCAACGGCTTGGTCCGGGCGAAATCCTTGATCTTGCTCCTCACAACGTCTATGCCCCGCTCGTCGGAGGCGTTCAACTCGAGGAAGTCATGGGTTATGTCGCCGAACAGTTCGTTGGCGATGCAGATGGCGGCTGTCGTCTTCCCGACTCCGGCAGGGCCTGCGAACAGCAGATGCGGCATGCTCTCAGCCTTGACATAGGCTTCCAACCTGTCGATGACCGCGTCCTGGCCGACCATCTCGCATAGCTTTCTCGGACGATATTTTTCAGTCCATGGCAGTTCCATACTGTCTCACACCTCGATCGATACCATATAAACTGACTTTCACGGTTTATATATCCGCCTCCTACCTGGCTCTTTTTCACCCATTTGCCTGTTTATTACTACTTAAAAACTAAAAACATATATCTAATATGGTCCGGGATACGGGTGATAGGGGGCTTATGGGCCTGGGAGCGCTTATAATCCTCATTGCCATACTCTTGGCTGCCTCGGTCGCGGCTCTTGTCCTCATAAGCACCAACCAGTCCCTTGTCAGGCGGCATGAGCAGACCCAGAAGGAGAAGACACAGAGCATCCAGCACCCGATCATCGTGGAGATGGTTAAGGGGTGGGACGGCAACGCCGACGGGGACATAGACAGGCTTGGAGTGGTCGTCCGCCTTCACTGGGGTGACGACCCCATAAACTTCAACCGCACCGTCGTCATGGTGGACTCGAACGCGATCAACTGCACTTCTATCTACTATGGGTCATTGTCTGCCTCCACGTGCGAATACACGCTCAACTATCTGCGCCAGGGATCGGATTGGGAGCAGGACTACCTTCACCCCGGGGACATGGTGGAGATGAGATTCTCCGGCTCTAATCTCTTGGGCGGCGTTGAGGACATGGATTCCAAGTTCACCTTCATGCCGTCCCATGGGATGCCCACCAGGTTGAGAGTGGAGATTCCCCGGCGTATTTACCCCGCTAACATGGAGTTGTGGCCGTTGAACGACTGACTTGGCACTTTATATTTTTGAATCGAATAATTCACTCCTAAGATGGCTGTTGAAGAGGTGGGCGAGTACAACCCACGGGAGCTGGAGGAGTGGATCCTATGGTATTGGCGGGAGAACAAGGTCATGCAGAAGACCCTTCAGCCAAGGGAGGGCGAGCTTTTCTCTTTCCTGGAGGGCCCGCCTACCGCAAACGCCCCCCCGGCGCTCCACCACGTCGAGGCCAGGACGTTCAAGGACATAGTGAACAGGTTCCAGTTCATGCAGGGCAAGAGCGTCCCCCGGAAGGCCGGGTGGGACTGCCATGGCCTGCCCGTTGAGGTTCAGGTGGAGAAGGACTTGGATTTGGAGAGCAAGAAGGACATAGTCGAATACGGCGTTGACAGGTTCGTTGAGAAGTGCCGGGAGTCCGTGTTCAGCCACATCAAAGAATGGGATTCCCTTACCGAGCGGATGGCATACTGGATAGACCTTGAGAACCCGTATGTCACGATGGCGGACGACTACATCGAGAGCGTATGGTGGAGCCTCAAGCAATTGTGGGACAAGAAATTGCTGTATGAGGGCTACAGGGTAGTCCCCTACTGCCCCCGGTGCGGCACTCCACTTTCGTCACATGAGGTGGCCCAGGGGTACAAGTCCATTAAGGAGGAGACAGTCATAGTTTCACTGCGGGCCAAGGAGCGGGATTTCAGCTTTCTAGCCTGGACTACCACGCCTTGGACGCTGTTGAGCAATGTGGCCCTGGCGGTCAACCCCGACATAAAATATGCTGTTATAAAGTTCAAGGGCGAGAACTACGTTCTCGCCAAGGACCTTGCTGAGAAGCGCTTCCCCGAGGCGGGCGTGGTCGAGGAGATCAAGGGCTCTGAACTGGCTGGCATGGAATACTATCCCGTGTTCACCCACTTCACAGGCAAGGTAGACAAGCCTGCCTGGCGTGTGGTCACAGGGGATTTTGTGACCACCGAGGAAGGCACAGGGATAGTCCACATCGCCCCCGCATTCGGAGAGGACGACTACATAGTCGGCGAAGCGAATGGCATGCCCCTCATAAACCCCGTCGAGTTGGACGGGAAGTTCAACAGCGACGTCCCGGAGTTGGAAGGCGAGTTCGTGAAGGACGCCGACCACAAGATAATCAACTGGCTGGATGAGATGGGCGTGCTGGTCGCTAAATACCCCTACGAACACGATTATCCCTTCTGCTGGAGATGCAAGACACCCCTCCTCTACTATGCGATGAAGTCCTGGTTCGTCAAAGTATCCGATGTTGTGCCCAGCCTGCTTGATAAGAACTCCGAGGTCGCATGGTATCCGGAGTCCATCGGCACGGGGCGGTTCGGGAAGTGGATCGAGAACGCCCGTGACTGGGGCCTTTCCAGGAACCGTTTCTGGGGAACTCCACTGCCCATCTGGCGGTGCGAGTGCGGGGATATACGGGTTGTTGGCTCCCGTAAGGAGCTTTTGGAGAATTCCGTTGGAGAGGTGAAGGAGGACATCGAGCTGCACCGGCCCTACGTCGACGCTGTCAAGTTCAAGTGCAACTGTGGGAAGGAGATGGAACGGGTCGAGTACGTGATCGACTGCTGGTATGACAGTGGCGCTGCAACCTTCGCCCAATTCCACTATCCCTTTGAGAACAAGGAGTTGTTCGAGAATAGCTTCCCATACTCTTTCATATGCGAGGCAACAGACCAGACCCGCGGGTGGTTCTACACGCTGCTGGTCCTGGCCACAGTACTTTTCGACAAGCCCGCTTACCTCAACTGCGTGGTCGCCGGGCTGCTCTTGGACGACAACGGCGAGAAGATGAGCAAGAGCAACGACAACATCATAGACCCGTGGGAGCTGTTCAACTCGGTCGGCGCCGACGCGGTCCGGCTTCAGATGTGCTCTTCAGCGCCTTGGAACGCCCGACGTTTCGGGTTGGAAAGCATGAACGAGAACGTCGTACCCATGCTTCGGACCCTCTGGAACTGCTACTCGTTCACGGTGCGCTATCTCACACTCGACGGCTTCGACCCCCGTGAGGCTGACTTGGAGGAGGCTGAACTGACGATCGAGGACCAGTGGATACTCTCGGCTGCCGACTCCATGGTCGATTCTGTCCGCCGGTCTCTGGAGTCCAACGACTACCACCACACCCTGTCAAAGATATCGGACTTCATCGTGGAGGATTTCAGCAGATGGTATATCAAGCTGGTGAGGGACAGGCTTTGGCTGGAGGGCACGGACGGCGGCATGAACCCCCTGAAGAAGTCAGCCTACATATCATTGATGGTCGTTTTCGACAGGATATGCATAGCCTTGGCCCCACTAGCCCCGTTCATGTCCGAGGCGATATACGTCAACCTGGTGAAACGTGACGTGCCCAGCGTCCACCTGGTCTCCTGGCCGTTTCCGGGTAAGGTGGATGAGGAGCTCATATCCCAGATGAGGGTCGTGCGCAGGCTGTTCGAGGCTGGCAGCAGGTGCCGCCAGGAGGCTAAGATCAAGTTGAGATACCCGATAGCAAAGGTGCGGGTCTCCGGCGACTCCGATGTGAAGGCCGCGGTCGAGCGCCTTCAGCCGGTGATATTGAAGCAGTTGAACTGCAAGGCTGTGGAGTACGTCGACTCCCTGCCGGACGTCAGATACGCTGCGACACCGGACTTCAGCGTGATAGGCCCCAAGCACGGCAAGGACGCTAACAGGGTCTCCGAGGCTATAAAGTCAAACCCTGCCGAGGCGAAGTCCATAAGGGAGTCGGGGAACCCGGGGAAGATCGGAGACTTCGAAGTCACGCCCGGCATGATATCCGACATCAAGCTGTCTGTGCCCGAGAAATACGCTGCCGCCCAGTTCTCCGAGGGCTCCTCCCATGGTGTGGTGTTGATCGAGACGGAACGGAGCGAAACCCTGCTGAAGGAGGCGTTGGCCCGCGACCTGATAAGGAACGTCCAGGAATTACGGAAGAAGAACAATCTGGAGGAGCTTCAGAGGATCAACGTGGAGGTCTCGAAGTCCGAGAAGGTCGAGGCCATGCTATCAGAATTCAAGGACATGATACTCGAGGAGGTCCGCGCAGAAGGCCTTAACACGGTTGAAAACCTCGAAACACCTGAAAACTTCAAATACGAAGGTGAAACCGTGTTTTTCAAGATATCCTACTGAGGGGTTTTGGTTTTTATACCATACCCTGCTATATTATATTCCGCGAAATGAAAGGCTCTGATGGTTTGCGCAGGAGGACCCGGAATCTAAGGGTTAAGCCCCGGGAGAGGGGCAAGGTGAGCATCAGGTCCAGGCTGCAGAAGTTCGACGATGAAGACAGGGTTTCCATCCGGATCAACCCCGCATCCCAGAATATACCGCATCCCCGATTCAACGGTAGGACGGGCAAGGTTGTTGGCAGCCAGGGCAGGGCCTATTTTGTCGAGGTCAGGGATGGTGGCAAGTCCAAGAAGGTCTTGGTCACTCCCGAGCATTTGAGGAGGGTTCAATGATGGATGTCGTGGATAGTAAGCCGGTCTCAATCTCCGAGGTTGCTGTTGTCCTCAAGGGCAAGGAGAAGGAGTATGCTGAGCGGGAGATAGACCTCTTATACGAGCAGAGGAGGGCCTTGGAGCATGCTGCAAAGTACAGCAAGGTCTCCGTGAAGGATGCTGAGGCCATGAAGTCAAAGCTTTCCGAGCTTGAGCTCAACCTGACCGAGGAGAGGATAGTCAAGATAATCGATCTGATGCCAAATTCAGTTGATGACATACGGGCTATTTTTGCAAAGGAACGCTTCAGGTATTCTGAAGAGGAGATAAAGAAGATCACTGACGTCGTTGATCAATACCGTTAGTGGGGGGTGGTTCAATTGAAAAAAGACGACTACGCTAGAGTCCTGGATTATCTTCCAAAAGGGAAGTCTGAGGTGCCTCCGCACAAGCGCAAGCCCCTCGTCCAGGCCGTTGGGACCAGCTTCTTCTCCCTATTGGAGCTGTCCCCGAAGCAGGATGCCAACTTTGAGCTTGGCGAGAGCATCTACATAGGGGATGAAAACAGGGAGAAGATAGACCATATCGAGAGGAGAATCAAATACGATTGGCTAACTCCGACCGCCAAGTCCGAGCTGCCGCATGTTGTAAAGGATATTGTGTTGGAGAACGATGGGCGGTTCCTAAACTTCTACAACACTGCCGGTTCCATAAGCACCCGGCAGCATAAGCTGGAGACCTTGCCGAAGATAGGCAAGCGGCATCGGGAGGAGATCATAGAGGAGCGTGAGATACAGCCTTTCCAGAGTTTTGATGAGATGAGGTCCAGGCTGAAGAACATACCCGACCCTCTTAAGGTGTTGGTGGACAAGATAGTCGAGGAGTTGAAGGGAGATTCCAAGTATTACCTCTTCACGCCGTTGGTCGACGAATACCAGAGGCGACACGGTTAATAACCGGTCCCATGGCCTTACCCGTCTGCACCGACTGCGCTAAAAGGCGTCTGCTATGCGCTTCCTGCGAGTCTAAACTCTCCTCTGGGCTCATCAACGAATACGACGTCGAAGCGTCACGGGCGCTCTACGGTCTATTGGGTGATGGCGCGGATTTCAGGCGTGCGATACCCACGGAGGATTTCGTGGCTGTGATAGCGAAAGCGGATGATGTGGGCAGTGTCATCGGAAGGGGTGGTGATAACATAAGGGTTCTCTCCGAGCGTCTTGGCCGTCCGGTCCGCGTAGTCGGCGAGGACGACTTCGAGGAGATGGTCAGGGCATTAATCGCTCCCGCTCGAATCAAGGGAGTAAACGAGGTCTTCAAACCAGGCGGGGGCAGGAAGATACGGGTTAGGGTCAATGCAGAGGATCGGAAGAAGCTGAGGATGGGTGTTGAAGACCTTCGGAACCTTCTTTCAAGCCTTGCTGACGCCGAACTAGACCTGACTTTCGATTTATAATGTGTATTCAATAATTATGAGACACGATGAGAACGCATTACTCTGGTGATGTTTCCCCCGAATTGGACGGCGAGACCGTCACCTTGGCAGGGTGGGTGCATGAGGTAAGGGACCTGGGAAAGCTCAAGTTCCTGGTTTTGAGGGACCGGGCTGGCATGATACAGGTGACAGCCAAAGAGGGTGTCACGGATGCCAAGGCGATTTCTGCGGTGGATTCCCTTAGCAGGGAGTCGGTTTTGCAGGTAACCGGCTTGGTGAAGTCGGCTCCCAAGGCCCCCGGGGGCGTGGAGATAAACCCCACTTCAATATCTCTGATAGCCTCTGCCCAGTCGCCTCTGCCATTGGACGTTACGGGGAAGGTGGACTCCGACCTGGACACTAGGTTGAACAACCGTTTCATGGACGTTAGAAAGCCGCAGGTCCAGGCGATATTCAAGCTCAGGTCTAAGGTGTTGGAGGCCTACCGGGAGTTCTTCCTTGGCAGGGGTTTCATAGAGATCAACCCTCCGAGCATAATCGCTGCTGCCAGCGAGGGCGGCACCAACCTTTTTCCGATCACGTACTTCGAGCGCGAGGCTTTCCTCTGTCAGAGCCCGCAACTGTACAAGCAGATGATCATGTCCACCGGCTTGGACAGGGTGTTCATAACCCAGCCCGTCTTCCGGGCGGAACCCCATAACACTCCCAGGCACCTGAACGAGATCTTCATGTTGGACGTTGAGAAGGCGTTCATCGAGGATGAGGAGGGTGTGATGGAAGAATTGGAGGGTGTGTTACAGTACATACTGAAGAAGCTGGCGGATGATACTCCCGGCGAGCTTGAACTATTGGGTGCTGAGGTCGACGTCCCTAAGCTGCCTTTGAAGAGGATAGACTACGATGACGCGCTGGATCTCCTGGCCGAGAACAACCTTAAGATAGAGTGGGGCGAGGACATACCCCCGGAGGGTGAGAGGAAGCTACACGAACTCTTTAACGCTCCCTATTTCATAAAGCGCTGGCCTACCCAAATGCGCGCATTCTACTCGAGGCCTTTGGATGATGAGCCCAGATACTGCAGCGCATTCGACCTGGACTTCATGGGATTGGAGCTGTCCAGCGGAGCCCAGCGTATTCACGACCACGACCAGCTGGTGGAGGCGCTGGAGAGCAAGGGCTTGAACCCCGAGAACTTCGAATTCTACCTGAAAGCGTTCAGGTACGGTATGCCACCCCACGGCGGCTGGGGACTGGGCGTTGAACGCATACTCACGAGCATATGCAAGCTCACGAACGTACGCGAGACCGTCCTATGGCCCAGGGACAGGCACCGGATAGAGCCTTGAACCTATAAAAGGACGAAATTGACACTTTTCCAAGGGTGACCAAGTAATTTTTATCTTTCTGCTAACCGATTATATTACCTAGGTGTGTCTGCTGAATTGTCTCCGTATGGTGGCGTGCTTGGGACATCCAAGATAGGGGGCACACCGCTAACTTTCAAAACCAAATACCCACACGTCTTATGCATCCTCATACAATATATCTGTCACAGGATAGACCCTACGCTTTTATTTGTTTTTTCATATTTGACTTCCATGGTTAAGGAGGTTAGGTGTGCGCATATCCTGGTTAGGGGTCAGGATGTGGCGCAGGCTGTTTTGGACGAGTTGAAGTTCGGCGGTAAGAGCTTTGAGAAGCTGGCTGAGGAGAAGAGCCTCTGCCCGTCAGGCCGGAGGGGCGGGGACCTTGGCTGGTTCGCCAGGGGTAACATGGTGCGGGAGTTCGAGAAGGCTGCGTTCTCCTTGAAGAAGGGGGAGATGTCGGGGCTTGTTCGGACCGAGTTCGGCTGGCACATAATCAAGTGCCTCGACACGAGGTAGTTCGCCCGATTTCACACGGCTATCATGTTATTTATAGAAATCCTTCGAATTCTTTTACTGTGGGTTTGTTCTTCGATATCGGCCAGGAGGACAGCAATACCGTGATATTGCAGAAGCTGGAGTGGGGCTACTGGTGGCTGCACCGGAAGAGCGCATTGGTGGATAACCCCCGCATGACAGTGGATTACGTCATCGACTTCATAATACGGCTGTGCGAGGCCTTGTTCATTGTCTTCCTGCTGTCTCTTCCTGTCTTCATGTCCTGGATCGATAGTGTGGGCAGGTTCCTGACGCTGGTGCTATTCGCGTCATTCTCGATCACCCTGCTCCTAAGCCATTGGCAGATATACATTCTATTGAAGGATGCCAGGGAAAGGGGCTTGAGGATGAGCTTCCATTATTTCACCCCCCCGCTGGCTCTAGCGCCTCTAACAAGCAACGAGAACGAGTCAGTAACGGTAAAGGAGGCGGGTACTGAGGGTTATGGGATACCTCCCTTCTGGTTCAGCGCCTACAAGATAGTGATAGGCGGGTAGGTTACACCCTAACCTGCGCCTGTGTAGTAGTATTCTCGCCTTCCCCTCTGCTCCCGGTCCTTCACGCTCTCCGGCTTGTTGGCCCTTGGTCGTCCGGTGTCTGGGTCCCGGCGGAATGTCACGTCCATCTGCTCCAGGAACATGTTCATCCCATCCTTCATCGACAGGGGCTTGCTCGTCTTGCCGCTGCTCCCGGATTCGCCCTCGAACACCAGGAGCTCGTCTGAAAGGTAGTCTATGAGCAGTATGTCGTGCTCCACAACCAGGACCGCGGCTCCCCTTCCGTATGCGAACCCGTGCAGGTACTTGGCCAATGCCAGCCTTTCTTCGACGTCAAGGTAGGCTGAGGGCTCGTCCAGCATGTACATGTCAGCGTCCTTGGAGAGGCAGTCTGCTACCGCTACTCTCTGCAGCTCCCCTCCGCTCAGCTCGTTCAATCTCTTGTCCATCATGTGAGCCAGCCTGAATCTCTGAACGAGATCGCCCCTGATCTTAAGCGACGCAACCAGTTCCTCGCCTGCCACGATGTACTGGGGCTTGTATGATATCCTGGCATTCAACTCGACGTCCGTGTTGTCAGGTTTCTCGGCTCCTGCGAGCATCTTTACGAACGTGGTCTTGCCGGTCGCGTTAGGCCCGAGTATGCCAAGTATAGACGGTTTCCTCACCTCCCCGCCTTCAACGTCCAACTCGAAACTTTCATAACTCTTCTTCAAGTCCGGGTATTCAAGGAGTTTCATTGTCTTGTCCTTTGAGGTCGGGGGCCTGACGTCGAATTTCACCTCGTCCCTGAACCGCATGTTCTCGCTCCTTAGGAATCCGCCGAGGTACTCGTTTATGCCGACTCGCACGCCCATTATGTTGCTTATGATGCCGTAGCCTCCGCTCTCCCCGAACAAAACGTGGATGTTGTCGCTCAGGTAGTCCAACACCACCAGGTCGTGCTCCACCACCAGCACTATCCTGTCCTCCAATTCTCTCAGGGTCTTGGCGGCGTTCATCCTCTCCCTGACGTCCAGGTAGCTTGACGGCTCGTCGATGAGGTAGATGTCCGCGTCCTTCGAAAGGCACGCTGCCAGGGCTACCCTCTGCAGCTCTCCCCCGCTTATTGACTTAACATCCTTGTCCAGGGCGTTCTCTATGTTCAGCTTGGCCGCCAGACCGTCCCGGACATCCCGTTCGTCGGCCTTCTCAAGTATGTCCTTGACCTTCCCCTTCACCACCCTCGGTATTGCCTCGACGTACTGTGGCTTATACGCCGACCTGATATTCCCTTCGCTCAGCCGCTTCAGGTAGTCGTGTATCTCATGGCCTCTGAACCTTTCGAAGACATCCTCCCAGCTTGCCTCCCCCCCGAGGTTGGGTTGTATCTCCCCCGAGAGTATCTTCAACGCCGTTGACTTCCCTATCCCGTTGCTCCCGACCATCCCCACAACGCCGCTCCTTGGCATAGGCAGGTTGAACAGGCGGAAGCCGTTCACTCCGTACTGGTGCACGGGATCGTCCAATGCCTCCGGGAGGTTTATTATCTTTATCGCATCATATGGGCATCTCTTAACGCATATGCCACAGCCAGTGCAAAGTGCCTCGCTTATCAACGGCTTCTTCGTCTCAGGGTCCTCGACTATGCACTCTCCCCCTGTCTTGTTCACGGGGCACACCCTGATGCATAGGAAGTTGCAGTCCTTTGGCTTGCACCTGTCCTTGTCATGCACTGCGATCCTCATCCTATCACCTTCCTAACTTCACTGAGGCTTCCGACCACCGGATAATCCTGCGAGCCATGCGCTCCTCTCCTATCCACCAACACACCTTTCAAACCGGCGTCAGCCGATCCCCTGACGTCTGCTGTTGGGCTGTCCCCAACCATATAGCATTCACTGGCGTCCACCCCCACCGCCTTCACCCCCATCTCATATATCCTGGGGTCCGGCTTAACCGCGCCTACGTCACAGGACATCACTACAACGTCGAAGTAGTCTTTCAAGTACTTCTTTCGGGCGTGGTCTGCGGCGTCCCAGTCCAGGTTGGATATGATGCCCAGCTTATGGTCGCTTTTTAGGTCTGAAAGAACGTCCTCGGTCTCCGGGAAATATCCGGTATCCTCCAGCCTGCTCTTCCATATCTCCGAGGCCTCCTTGACCCTATCCTGGCTTGGCTTTAAACCGTGTCTCTCGCACAACTCCCTGAAGAATGAGACCTTGTCATATGACCCGTCCCTGAAGAGCGTGTCCTCCATCTCCCCTATGGCAGTGTGGTAGTCGACCTTCCCGGCCAGTCCGAGAATCTTCAACGCCTCCTCCACCTTGGATCTGGTGGGGCAGTAGATAAGCGTGTTCCAAAGATCAAAGAAAACTGCCTCGGCCATTTTTCAGAGCATGTCCCTTATCAGCGACGCCAGCTTTTCCTCGTTCACTGGCCTGGGGTTGGCCCTAGCCGACCCTGTCATGCCCACATCCACCATGGAGGCTATGTCGTCCTCTCCAACTCCTAAACCGCCGAGGCGGTCCTTTAAACCAAGTCTCATGTTGATTTCCTCAACTCTACTTATGAGGTCTTCCACTTTATTAAACCCGCAGTAAACAGCCAGCTTCCCGTATCTGCCGTTGTCGTATCCCAGGTTGTATCTGATGATGTGGGGCAGCAGTGTCCCGCAAGCTGTCCCATGGGCCAGTCCGGTCACACGCCAGAGCGAGTATGAGAGCCCGTGGGCAACTCCAGCGCCCGCGTGGGTTATCCCGATACCCGCCAGCAGGCTGGCATACATCATATTCGTACGCGCTTCCATGTCATCCCCGTCTTCAACGGCATCCTCAATGTTCTCCAACACGATCTTGGCCGATTCCATGCAGACTATTTCGCATATGGGCTGGCTCCTCTTGGATACCAGTGCTTCAACCGCGTGGGTCAGTGCGTCCAACCCCGTGGATGCAGTAACCTCCGAGGGCATGGTCCTCGTCAGCTCAGGGTCGTCCAACGCGACCTTCGGGTACATGTGCACGCTGCGAAAGCTGTTCTTTACCTTCGCTTCATGGTCTGACAGCACGCTCACCTCGGTCACTTCGCTGCCAGTCCCCGACGTCGTTGGCACCGCTATGATGTCAGGGCCCGCCTTCGACACCACTTTGCCCCTGAGGTAGTCCCTTGCCGTTCCGCCGTTACCTGCGACCACCGACATGGCCTTCGCGGCGTCCATGGGGCTCCCACCACCCAATGCGACTATCACCTCAGCGCCTTCAGCAGACTTAACTCCCTCGTCCACGGTCTCCACTGAAGGGTCCGATTCCACTTCCTCGAACACGGCGACCTCATCGTCCGCTAGGATTTCGAGTACACGGTCCAACAAGCCTATCCTTCGCATAGACGACTTCCCAGCGACAACCAAGGTCTTCCTGCCGCCGACCACATCCTCCAAACCTTCCACGGCTCCAGCTCCGAAATGCACTTTGGTCGGGAGATGATATGTGAACCTCATAGCCTTTCTAACACCTCCCCGTCCACTTCCTCAAGAGAGTCCACCACGAGGTCTGCGAGGCCCAGGTCCTGTCCGTGGGTGTTGGGGCTTCTGACAGCCAACACCTTCATGCCCGCTGCCTTTCCTGCGCGTATACCGGCTTCCGCATCCTCTATTACAACGCATTCCCCAGGTTCCACGCCCAGCTGCTCGGCAGCCAAAAGGAACGGTTCGGGGTCGGGTTTTCCCTTCTCGCAGCAGTCCCCGGATAGTATGAGCTCGAACTCCAAGAGCAGCCCCACCTCCTCGAGGCTGGCGTTCACCCTGTCCAAGGGGCTGGAGGACACCACCGCAACCTTCACTCTATCGTCCTTCAGCTTTCCTATCAGGTCCAACACCCCCGGGAGAGGGTCTAGCCTACCCCTTATCAAATCGGCGAACACCCTGTTCTTCTTCTCTACCAGCTCGCCCGGGTCGAGGTCCAGATTCCGTGCTTTGATGGCGTCCCGGTAGTTGTCGATTGTCCGACGCCCGAAGACCCTCTTACGCTCCTCCTCCGTCTGGTGTATGCCCACCTCCGACAATACGGTGTCGGACGCTTCTCTGCTTATTGTCTCGCTGTCAACTATCACACCATCCAGGTCGAAAAGAACAGCCTTGATCATACTATCATCTCAAAAGAGTTTGACACCCAATATATGAACGAGACAGCGCCCAATCCCATGGCAGACACCATCGTGAAAGAACCGATTGCTAATGTGGATGCGAGAACGGCCAGGACAGAACTCTTACGGTCCAGCCCGTGCACTGCCTCGTATCCTACGGTCTGCAGTGCGAGATTCCAAACCAGGCCTCCAAACCCAACAGCCAATGCTATGATGAACCCCAGAAGGTTGCCCAACCCTACGCCTGTCTCGAAGGACAGGACGCCCATGGAGTAGTCGAGGTAGAGGAGTATGGAGAACCCGACGGCCAAGGGCGTCAGGCTGAACCCGTAGACGCTGGCGGTCATCTTGAACTTCCCCCCTGCCTTGAACAACCTCAGCACCGCATGTGTCAGGCCGGCAGCAAATAGGCAGAAGACGATACCCGCGAAAAGGAGGGATAGGAAAATGTAAACTGCGCTGAAGCTCATGCCTGCCACAGACAAGATGCTGGCTCCCACGCCGAAGGATATCACAAGGCTGAAGATCAGATAGCACGCTATGGTCTGCTTGAAGGGCTCGGCCTCCGGGAACCTGGAGAAGATGAGCCTGGGAGCAACCATGGTCTTCAAGAGGAGGCTGAAGAAGCCGCCTAAAGCCGAGAACAACCTGTCTGAAATATCCTGCTTTCCCCTGACGGCTCCGTCGCCGTAGACGAGCATCTGATTTCCCTTGTCGTCGACCACCACATAGACGGGGACCTCACCTCCCGGCTGTGGCTGCCCCTCAGTCTGCTGCGGTGTCCCCCGCATCCGCTGTTGGGGCGTCTGTCCCTGTGGCTGCTGGTGCATCCTGCCGCCCATCTGATGTGGTTGCTCTCCTGGCATGTCGTCTGGCGGCTGCTGTCCGCCGCCGTATAGGATACGGTATGCTTCGTCGATTATCTCCTCGACTAGTCCGTAGTTGGACTTCTCATATTCTATTCTGGCATGCTCCCACAACTGCAGGACGGGAGTCAACTCCATCCTGGAGAACCGTTCGCTGTGTATCTCCTTGTTCAACCTTAGAAGCCTATCTCTCACAGCATCCTGGTCCATGACAAGATATTAAAAGGCTAAAAATAAACCTCCAAAACACGCCTTATCTCTCTGCCCTCTCCTTCGGGTCCGTGTCCAGGGCATATTCGCTCAACACCTCTTTTTTCATCGAATTCGGCGAGCCTCCCTATGGAATCTCTCAATTCATCCCAGCTTCCGCCCTTGAAGTCGGTCCTCCCAACCCCGCCCACGAATATCGTGTCGCCGGTGAACAATACCCTCTCTCCCGGCTCGTACAGGCAGATGCTGCCGGGCGTGTGTCCTGGGGTGTGCAAAACCTCCAAGGCAACACCTCCCAAGTCTATGGTGTTCCCGTCTTCCAGGTGTTGGTCGACCCTGTGCCTTACCGGCTCTTCACCGAACAAACCCGCCAGCTGGAGGCTTCCATCCCCCTTTTCAATTGCTTGAGCGTCGATATTATGGCAGTAGCATGTGATTTCGCCGGTTTCGAGTATTCCGGGGTTGGCTGCCACGTGGTCGTAGTGGCAGTGGGTATTTATTAACCCATGTATGCCTATATTATCTTCACGTCCGCGGTCCAGCACCTTGGACGGGTCCATGCCTGGGTCGATGACGCAGGTGCGGTCTCCAACGACCAGGTAACTGTTGGAGCTCATGGAACCGCTGAGTATGCTGTGGATCACGGATAAATATATAGACAGAGTCTATATATGATAGTCACCGTCCCCTTATGCGGATATAGTCGGGCGACATGCCCTTGACGAGAATGGTTGGGAAAAAAACACGACGGAACCTTCCCGTCGTATTCCGTGAAGCCGAGGCGGACGCGACTAATGTCGCTGGCCGCGACTTCACTTCCGTGAAGCCGAGGTGGCGGAGCCCGGTTCAACGCGCGGGCCTTGAAATCATATATGGACAAGGAAGCCCGTGTCCCCCTGGGACACTTGAGTTCGAATCTCAACCTCGGCGAATTCATTTCACGCCAGGAGGCCGGGGTATAACTCCCCGGTTGAGATAAGCGAGTCAAAGACGAGCGGAATCTCAACCTCGGCGAAAACTATAAAATCTCCAGAAAAATGGCGGAAAAGAAAACCAAGGAGAAGAAGGCGTCGGAGAAGGAGCAGCCTAAGAAGAAGGCGTCGGAGAAGGAGCAGCCTAAGAAGAAGGCGGAAGGGTCCGGCGAGGAGCTTGTGGAGTTGGTCCGGCTCTCAGGAGTCGTAGTGGACGGCCGACTGACCTTGGAGAAGGCGCTTATGAAGATCAAGGGGCTTGGCCCAAGGGTGGCTGAGTCCATAATACCCGGCCTGGGGCATCCGAGAGACATGAAGGTCGGACTATTGGATGATAAGCAGATAGAGGAGATCGAGGAGAAGCTGGAGAACATCGACAAGACCCTTCCTACGTGGATGCTGAACCGGAGGAAGGACTTGGAGACCGGCGAGGACAGGCATCACATAGGCCCGGACCTGGACATGGTCAGGCGGAATGACGTGAACCTCGAGAAGAAGATGAAATCATACCGTGGCGTCAGGCACGCCCTCAACCTGCCAGTCAGGGGTCAGAGGACCAGGTCCTCTTTCAGGAAGGGCTCTAGCATCGGTGTTAAGAGGAAGAAAGGTTAGGTTAACATGGGCACTCCAAGAAAGCAGAGGAGGTCTTTCACAAGACCGAAGCATCCGTGGCGGACTGAACGGATACAGGAGGAGAGGGAGCTCTGCAAGAAATACGGGCTCACCAACAAGCGGGAAGCCTGGAGGGCTAAGAGCGACCTTGGCAGGGTAAGGCAGCAGGCCCGCCGTTTGCTAGCGGACACCACCGAGGAGGCTGAGAAGGAGAAGAGGGAGATGATAGCCAAGCTAAACCGCTGGGGGATTGACATAAAATCCGTCGACGACGTCCTCGGACTGTCTGTGGAGGACCTGTTGGAGAGGCGGCTTCAGTCGATCGTCTACAGGAGGGGCTATGCTAACACGCCCAAGCAGGCCCGCCAGTTCATAGTACACAACCACGTCTACGTGGGCTCACACAAGGTCAGCGTGCCAGGATACATCGTCTTAGCCGGCGAGGAGGAGAAGGTGCGATTGGCTGACAACATAAAGGTGGAGAAAAGTGTCAGAGGAGCAGAAGAAGAGCCAGTCTGAAGAGGCTGAAGCCGCGGAGGAGCCGGTGGAACAGCAGACAGAGGAGTCTCCGGTAGAAAACAAGCCTGAGAAGCCCAAGAAGAGGGAGTCCAAGAAGAAGACGGCCGAAGCAGGGGAAGACGGCAAAGGCAAGGATTCGGGCTCGGAGGAGGATTCAAAGGAGAAGCATCCCCGGCAGGATTCTAAAAAGAAGAAGGCAGGCCTCTGGGGCGTTCTTCACATGTACTCGTCCAAGAACAACACAATACTCCACGTTACCGACATGACCGGTGCTGAGACCGTGGCGATACAGTCCGGCGGGATGATAGTCCGGAGCGACCGGGAGGAGGGCTCCCCATATGCTGCCATGCAGGCTGCCATCCGGGTGGCTGACGCCATCAAGGAGAGAGGCTTCATGGGAGTGCACATAAAGGTGAGGGCTCCAGGAGGCCATAACGGCCCACGCTACCCTGGCAAGGGTGCTCAGGCCGCCATAAGGGCCATATCAAGGTCTGGTGTCAAGATAGGCAGGATAGAGGATGTGACTCCAATACCCCATGACGGGTGCAGGTCGTCAGGCGGTAAGCGGGGTAGGAGGGTTTAAACGATGAAGGTTACAAACTTCACTAAGAAGGGGGATGTCGTGGAGTTCGACATATCAGGAGTTGATGTCGCAGTGCTGAACGCGTTCAGGAGGACTATAGTCTCCGGCCTGCCCATAATGGCCATGGAGAAGATAACCTTCTACAACAACTCTTCAATATTGAACGATGAGATACTCGGACACAGGATCGGCTTGGTCCCTTTGACGACAGACCTGAAGACCTATATCCCCAGGGTGGATTGCACATGCAAAGGGGAAGGTTGTGCCAAGTGCACGGCCACGCTGACGTTGGACGTGAGCGGCCCGGGAACCTTATACTCCGGGGATTTCAAATCCACAGACGAGAACATCAAGCCAGCATATGAGAAGATCCCCCTGGTTAAGCTCCTGTCCGAGCAGAAGGTTAAGGCCGAGGCGGAGGCTGTGATGGGATACGGGAGCGAGCACGTGAAATGGCAGCCGGGAGTCGCAGGCTATGAGATCAAGGATAATGGATCATTCCATGTTGTGGTGGAGTCCTACGGGCCTCTACCTGTGGATGAGCTCATTAAAAACGCATTCGAGGTGGTTGGCGGGAAGATAGGGCAACTCAAGGAAAAAATCAAATAATCACTTTCCCAAAATGCGGGGGTGCCCGAGTCGGTCAAACATATTCGTCTCACCCCCCTAGTTCACTATCAAACCTTTGAGGCGATATGGGCTAAAGGGGCACGGTTGAGGGCCGTGTGGCATAGGCCTACGCGAGTTCGAACCTCGTCCCCCGCAAAACTTTATTCAACCAAAAACCAAGATGGCTCGAACAGTGGAGTTCAAGGATCCAGGAAGGCTGGAGTTGATTAGGGAGCTTAAGAGCGCTGCCAAGGACAACGGCTCCAACATATGGTCCACTGTAGCGGAGGAGCTGTCCAAGGTCCGGAGGAACCGGAGGGAGGTCAACGTCCACAAGATAAGCCGATACACCGGCGACGGCGACATCATAGTCGTGCCCGGGAAGGTTTTGGGCGATGGCGTCATCAGGCACAAGGTTAACGTCGCCGCCTTCCGCTTCACGGAGGGCGCTGAGAAGAAGATAAAGGATGCCGGGGGTAGGACCATGTCCATACTCGAGCTGGTGAAGGACAACCCCCGTGGCTCGAAGGTCAAGCTAATGGGATAAAAAAAATTCAAGATGTTGGTCATAGACGCTGATAGGAGGGTGCTGGGGCGGATGGCCTCGGAGGCTGCGAAGGCAGCCCTCATGGGAGAGGAGGTCGTCATTGTCAACGCCGAGAAGGCATATGTGTCCGGCAACATGAGGTCCGTGTTCAGGGAGAACCGGGACAAGCTCGAGATCAAGAACAAGGGCAACGTCAACAAGGGCCCCTACCATCCTAAGAGGCCTGACGTCTACGTCCGGAAGTCCGTCAGGGGCATGCTGCCATGGAAGAGCAGGCGGGGTCGTGAAGCCTACAAGAGGATAAGGGCTTACATAGGCATCCCGGAGGATGAGCTGAAGAGGAACAACATACCAGTGCCTGAGAAGTCCAAGCCCCGGAAGAAGCTCCGGAGGAAGGTCACTGTGGCGGAGATTTGCTCCCACATTGGAGGTAGTTGGTGATGGATAGGAAGATTTCACACAGTTCGGGGAAGAGGAAGGAAGCGGTCGCGAGAGCCACGGTAAGGCCGGGCAACGGAACTTTCAGGGTCAACACGATGCTGCTTGACCATCTTAACCCTCGTTTTGCGAGGGAGAGGGTCCGGGTGCCATTGCTGCTTGCAGACGGCATCCTGGACTTGAACAAGATCGACATTAGCGTTGTCACTTCCGGGGGCGGTGTCATGGGCCAGGCTGACGCGATAGCCTGCTCGATAGCTTCCGCGCTGGTGGAATACAGCGGAAGCGAAGAACTTCACGACATTTACGTCAAATACGACCGTACCCTGATTGCCGGCGACCACCGTGAGACGGAAGTCCACAAGCCAAGCCAGTCGAGCAAGGGTCCGAGGCATAAGAGGCAGAAGTCATACAGGTGATACCATGATTATTCCAGTGAGATGTTTCAGTTGCGGGAAGCCGGTCGGGAAGGACTGGGATGAGTATGTCGAGCGCAGCGGGAAGGGGGAGGACCCGAAGGAAGTCCTCGACGCCCTAGGTTACACCCGATATTGTTGCAGGCGGATGTTCATCACACACAGCGAGATCATAGATGATGTGATGCACCATAAGAGGTTTTGAAAGTGGAATACGAGAGATTCGAGAAGGCTAGGGTGATAGGTGCGAGGGCATTGCAGATCAAGATGGGCGCTCCGCCGTTGGTCGTGGTTAAAGACGACATCTCGGCGTTGGACATCGCGAAGCTGGAGTTCGAACAGGACGTCATTCCAATAACAGTGATCAGAAAATGAGCGATTTAGAGCAGGATGTCGGGGTTAAGTTGCTGGTCTCCTTAGACGACTATCTGTCTAACGGGGTCCACGTGGGTTTGAAGTACAAGTCAGCGGATATGAGGCCTTTCATATACAAGATACGCCCTGACAAGCTCTGCGTCTTCGACGTCCAGAAGATCGACGAGCGCCTGAGGCTCGCGGCACAGTTCATAGCATCCTACAAGCCCGAGGACGTTCTGGTGGTCTCCAACAGGGTATATGGTAGGGAGCCGATCAAGAAGTTCTCCGAGGCCCTCGGGTTCAAGGCTTTTGAGGGCAGGTTCGTGTCGGGGACCTTGACGAATCCGTCCATCGAACCATACTGTGAGCCCAAATTGTTGATCGTCACGGACCCCACCGCAGACCAGCAGGCCATCAAGGAGGCCCGGTCGGCGGGTGTTGCCGTGCTCGCCATATGCGACACCAACACGAGGGTGAAGGACATAGACTTCGTGATACCCAGCAACAACAAGGGCAAGAACTCCCTCGGACTCATATACTGGGTTTTGACCCGTGAGATACTTAAGCTCAGGGGCATCGAGGAATTTGACACTCCCTTGGAGGAGTTCATCAGCAAGGCCGAGCCCCAGCCCTATCTGATAACGTTGCAGGAGAGGCAGAAGGCCAAGAGGCAGAAGAAGCGTGGCAGAAGGCGCTAGGCCCCACATATTTTATCCTTCAACTTCCATTCATTACGATGCGTTACGTCAAAATCGTCTTGGCAGCGTCGGTCCTGCTGTTCCTACTGGCTTTCATAATCCATCCAAAACACTTCGTGCCCACGCCCGCCGAGTCCGCGTATTCCCTAATGTTCTTCTTCCTGGTCTCCTACCTCCTCGGGTACTCCCTAACAAAGGACTTCTTCAAAAGCGATGATGCCCTAGAGTCTACGGTAATGCGGGTCGGATTCGGCCTTTCAACGATACCCCTGCTGCTGGTGCTGATGGAGACATTCGGCGTGCCCCTCAGATGGAATATACTCATGCTCCTGTCTGTCGTCCGCCCGTTGCACGACCTTTTCACCACCCCCAAGAAGTTCCTGAAGTATTTCGAGAAATCTCCCTCTAGGATCATGAAATGGTCGCCGGACCACTATGCCGTCCTCGCGTTGCTCGTCTCAGCCGCCGCCTTCAACGTGGCCATGTACGGGTCGTACACCTACCCCTACCTTGCGGACGGGGACTCTTGGGAGCATGCTGCGGGCGTGAAGTACATATCCCTATCCGGCACGTACACAAAGCCAGATGACGTCTACGTATCCCACTACATCCGCCCCTATCCCCCGTCATATGATGCGCTTTTGGCGCTTGTGCACCAGCTTAACAGCAGCGTGTCCTGGACTTTGAAGACGTTCAACAACGTGTTGGTCGCGTTGACCTATGCATTCGCCTACTTTATGGTTCGCCGTTTCACTGGTGAATCCAAGACCGCATTCTATTCAACCCTGGTTTTGTTCGCCCTGCCGCCGTTCGGCAGCCACAGCATATGGGCTCATACGATGGCCATAACCCTCCTGTTCCCTGTTTTCTACGGTGTGGACATGGTCCGGGAGGACAGGTCCTGGACACTACTCGCGTCCATATTCCTAGCCGGCAGCCTCATAGTGCAGCCGCTCATGTCATTTGTGATCGGCGTCTTCTTCATCCTGTATCTGCTTGGATGGTATATGGTCTCCAGGAAGCACCTGAAAAAACTGTTCACAGTGGGCGTCCTGGGGCTGGCGTTGTCAATGATCTACTGGGCCCCGGTCGCGTTGGACCCGGAGGAGAAGGGGGACTTAGGGGACGTTTCATCCGACCTACTACAGGGCAAGCTGCAGATCGGATTGGAGGAGGAGGACCGCTCTCCCACGGCGATGAAAATGTTCTTCCCGGACATCCACGGGGACATGTTCATGCAGCACGGGTTCGGCGCAGCCACCATACTCTTGACAATATTAGCTTTCGACTTCGCCTTCCGCAGGAAGCTCAGAAAGTTCACAGCTAAGAAGCCATGGTTCGCTGTGATGGCCTTGTGGCTGGCGTTCACCTTGACGTTTCTGTTCTCTCCGGGGTTGCAGTTCTCCATCTACCCGCAGAGGTTCTGGGGGACCGCCGCCATACCCCTCGCGGTCTTCAGCGGCTTCATGCTCGCCCACCTATCGGAGTTGAAGTTCATACCCAAGAAGAAGGCCAATTACGCCTTCGCATTCTTCATCCTATTGTTGCTGTTCACGTCGGCCAGGCCCAAATTGAACGTCCAGACGACCACATGGGGTGTTACGGACCTGCGGACGGAGATAGGCTCGGACTTCTCAGCCTACCTGGCTTTGAAGGACCTGCCGCCCGACACTCCAGTCTATCCCTTCTGCACGTTGGACAAGTACGTTATCGGCTTCGACAAGCTGAGCTACGCATGGGACGATGAGATTGAGGAATCACGGGCTGACCCCATCCACGCCGACCCGGAAACCCTGCACACGATACTGAAGTCCCGGCCCAGGCCCTACGAGTACATAATCTTCGACTACGCATGCGTAAAACGGTGCATGGAAGAGCTTTCCATGTCCAAAGACGACTGCAAAAAAGCAGCCGCCGACAACATGCAAGCCTTCGAAGACAGCGGACTCTACGAGATGACCGGCCGAAGCCAATCCACCATCGCCTTCAAAGTACTCTAACCCCTGAAGTCCCGGCCACGGTACTTTGCTTTTGAGCCGAGTTCTTCCTCTATCCTCAGTAGCTGGTTGTATTTGGATAGTCGCTCGCTTCGGGCGGGGGCTCCGGTCTTTATCTGGCCGCTGTCTATCCCAACTGAAAGGTCTGCTATGAAGCTGTCCTCTGTCTCCCCCGACCGGTGGGATACGGTGACAGCCCATCCGCTGTCGTAGCTGAGCTTGGCCGCGTCTATGGACTCTGTCACGGACCCTATCTGGTTGACCTTCAGCAGCAGCGCATTGCAGGCCTTGTCCTCTATGGCCTTCTCTATCCTCTTCACGTTCGTTACCAGCAGGTCGTCGCCGGTCAACTGTATCCTATCCCCCAGTTTGCTGTTCAATTCCGTCCAGCCGCTCCAGTCGTCCTCGGCCATCCCGTCCTCTATGGAGACTATGGGGAAGGTTCCCACCAGGTCGGTGTAGAAGTCCACCATCTCGCCTGGCTCATACCTTTTGTCGCCGATCATGTAGTATCCGCCGTCCTTGTAGTAGTACTCGGATGATGCGGGGTCCAAGGCCATAGCCATATCCTTACCGTAACCGGCTTCCTCCGCGGCCTTGGCCATCAGTTCCAGCCGCTCCCGGGGCGTGTCTATCGGCGGGACGAATCCTCCTTCGTCTCCCAGTTGTACTGCGTGGACTCCGTACCTATCCTTGAGCATCTTCTTGAGTATGTGGTATGTTTCCGCGCCCATCCTCAATCCTTCCCTGAAGCTCTTCGCTCCGACGGGCATGTACATGTTCTCCTGTATGTCGTTCTCCTTGCCCGCGTGCTTGCCCCCGTTTATGACGTTCAACTGCGGCACAGGCAAGGTGACGCCTTCGGAGCCTGCGAGCTCTGCTATGTGCGCGTACAAGGGTTTGCCCGCGTCGTCGGCGCCTGCCTTGCAGGCTGCCATGCTCACAGCCAAGATTGCATTAGCGCCCAGTTTGCCTTTGTTTTCGGTTCCGTCCAGGCTGTTCAACAGCTCGTCCAAACCCCGTTGGTCGGCGACTTCGAACCCGACGACCTTGTCCTTCACGGTCTTGTTCACGTTCTCAACGGCCTTCAGCACGCCCTTGCCGTTGTATCTGCGCTTGTCACCGTCCCTGAGTTCCACGGCCTCGTGGCTGCCGGTGCTCGCGCCGCTGGGGACCATCGCCTTGTACCTTCCCTTCTCAGTCTTCAAATCCACCTCCACAGTCGGGTTGCCCCGTGAATCCAGCACCTCCCTCGCATGCACTCCTGTTATTTTCATCGTCTGCAAACTCTATTCGAATGCCGGTTTATAAACCTGTCCTACGGTAATCATATTACGCCCCCCACGAGGGTTACCTCGGGGGAGAGTCGAAGACATTAGTCGATCAATGAACCCAGGGGTTAGTGTTGGGGGCGACACACTCCAAATCAACAATAATATAAACTTTTCTATTAATTATTGATAAAATATCCTAAATATTTTAGGCCAGTAGTTCGCACTCGCTCTCCATCTCCTGCCCGTCGACTGTCACCTTCCTCCTGACCTTGCCCTTCCGCTTGGCCTGAAGCCTCGCCTCTGCGGCGCTCACACCCTCGGGTATCACAAGCTCATCTATCACGAACGTGTTCTCCACCTTCGCCTCCTTGAAACCACCGCTGACATCGAAGAACACCTCCTCCCTGAGCCTTTCAAGGACTGACAAGTCCAGTTGTCCGCTGCAGAAGTCCACAGCCTTCTCCTTCCCCGGCTTGGGAGGCTTCTTCTTGCACTTGATCTTCCCCGAACCCTTCAACGACAACAGTATGGTCGCATACGGTAGCTTCTCATACAATTGGACCAACACCTCCCCCGGTATGGTGTCCTTCATGTCCGCTACGAAATAGGACTTCTTCACCTTGCTCTTGTCATCGAAGTCTATGAACAACTCCTTCAGAACGTCCCGGAAGTCCTGCTTGGCAAACAATGAACCGCTGACCTCATAGTCCCCCCCAGACGACGCAGCCAACAAACCGAATATGTTGCAGTACTCGACACTACCCTTGAACTTGACGCTCTTCTTGACCTCGACCTCGCACACGGGCCCCACATACTCACCCCTACCATAACGTGTGAAAAGGTCGTGCACCCACTCTTTTGCCTCTCCTCTGAACAACTCTCTTATGTAGTGCATTTTAACACCAGGGTCATATATTCAACAAACAAACCTAAAAATGGACCTGGCCACAATCCTCTTCACACCATCAGATCCCATCCAAACCCACGCCCTGGTATTCCTGCTGGGCAGCCTGGCAGTCAGCTCACTATCTGACCTGCGCCGCATGGCAGCCCAAGCCGACTTCTACGAGGTGTGGATAGCCTTCACAGCCGCCATGTTCCTATTCGACCTATACCTGGGAATGACAGGCCAACTCACCATACCTCCCTTCACCCTGAAATGGATACTCATACTGGCCTTCACAGCAGTATCAACAGCCACACCCCTGCTGAACATCAGCACAATGGACGTGGCAGCCCTCGCAGCCCTCCTAAGCACCCTCAACCCCGCCACCATACTGCTGACAATACCCCTAACCATCCTAGCCAACGAACTACTACACCCCCTACTCAAAAAACACGGCCAAGCAGGCGCCTACCCCTTCCTGCCCACCGTACTCACAGTCAACCTAACACTCCTAACCCTAAACCTAACCGGCGGAATACAACAATACCTTGGGATTACGGGCCTATAGGCCCAGCAAACCCCTTAGAAACCCTATCATCCTCGAGAGCAGACCCTCTTCTCCTTCAAACTCGAGTGTGGTGGTCGTCGAGGACTCTCTCACGGTTTTTACTGTCGTTGTGGTCTCTTCCTTAACCGTGGTTGTTGTGGTGTCATCGGGGTCGCTGAAACGCTCGCAGTCAGGGTCGACTCTACCATCCTCTTCTAGGTCGCAGAATCCGTCCGCTGAACCTGTCCGGCAATCGTCACAGTTCCTGAAATCCTCCCCTTCACCGCAGACACCGTCTTCCACGCAGTAGACTGGAATGCTGAACGCGTTTGAAACGGCGATGGTGCCCTTGTCGTCGTTCAATATAGCGGCTGCCGAGTAATATCCACCGGCACTGTCAGGTTTTACAGTATATCTTAGGTTCTTCCTCGACCCCGGCTCGAACGCCAGATCCCAGATGACGCACCTCCTCTTCAAGACTCCCTGGCTGCATCCGACAACCTCCCCGCCGGCGCTTATGCCGCTTACCTCGGCTTCTCCGTCTAGCTTATCCTTCAGTGTGGCGGTCGCGTCATCGCTGCCGTCGTATTCCACGCGTATCTCCACCGTGAAGGACCCGCCAGCATGGACGGATTCCGGGTGGTCTTTCACTATCGTATACTCGGCGGACGCCATCCCGCACAACACCAAAACCGCTAATATAACATATCCTCTCATCTTAACACCCCACTATATCGTCTAAAGGCGGGCATCCCACGTTCTGCCTGTCGTTTTTACAGCACAGCGAGGGAGCGCATGAAAGCTTGAATTTCCTCTCATAGGGTTCGTTAGTGCATGCGGCGCCGTTGGCCAGGTTCTTTCCGTCGAAGCACCATTTTTCAGGGTCGAAACGGTCGCAGTAGTTCCACCATCCGGTGGGCAGCTGCCCGAACCTCACCCCCGCGTCGTTGCCAGTGGTGTCGACCACGTGGTATTTGTTGTCCCCAGAGAATTTTACAAGGTTATAGCAGTGTCCGCCGTCGCAGAACCCATATACCTCGTCTTTGTCGTAGCCTGCCTTCCTCAAGACTGTTAGGACGGCCATCATGTAATCGTGGCATACTCCCGTCTCCAGGACGTTGACGACCGCGTGGGCTGGGTAGAACGAGCTGTAGGCACAGCTGTTCTTGCTCATGTCGGTGTCGCTGGACCATGACTTGCTGCTGGTGCAGGGCAGGACGTTCACGTTGTCGTTGTAGGCTATCCCCGTGCACTGGCAGCCTCCCATGTCTGCGTTGCTGCATCCCCCGTCGCTAACGCAGTCGGGGTCGTTGTCGCAGCACAGCTGACCCCAGAAGTAGTCGTGCATCCACTTGGAATAAGTCCCGAAGCCCCTGACGATGTAGACTCCCATGCAACGTTTGAAGTCTCCGTTGCCCTCTTCCACGGCCTCTTCGCAGTGGGCATCGCTTATGAAGCCGTTGCAGCAGGCCGCAGCCTGCTCTACTATGTAGTCAAGGCCTTCATGGCACACCTCATATGTGTTGCACGCCTCCTTTGTTTCTCCCACCTTGTTGTCGGGTATGGTGTATGTGTCGTCAGGGTAGTTTTTCTCGCACATGGTGTCCGCTGGGGCGTATTGTGTGCCGGTCTCGCAAGTGGACATGGATCCGCAGGGCGGGCACCCGTAGCAGCCGCAGTCCACACCCTCCTCATATCCGTTTTTCACGCCGTCGGGGCAGCTCCTGCAGTAGCCGTCCTTGCAGAATCCAGTGCAAGTGTCTGTGCTGTTCTTGATCTCTCCATCCATGTAGTCCACCCAATACTGCCTTACCGTGTGATCGTCAACGCACTCGTCCATGACTATCACCTCACCCCATGGGTCGCCCCTTATCTGCCCCTGAATGTACTTGTCCTCTTCAGGGTCCAATTCCAGGACCTCGCACTCTCCACCCTTGCAAACCCCACCTGGACATTTGATTTCCTCTCCCCTCACCCCGTTCGCAGCCTGGCTGTCGCAGACGAACTCGTGCAAGGTTACGCCGTCGTCGAGGCAGAAATCGATACCGGAGACGTCCGTCTGGGCTGTTCCCTTGGAATAGACGTTGAAGCCGTAGTCGCTGTCCTCGCACAGACAGACCCCATTCTTGCACCCCATCGGGCATACCATCTCCAGGGACGAGACTCCGAACTGCTGGTCCTCGTCGCACCAGTATTCCATCACATGCGTCCAGTCAGTGCACACCTCATCCTTCAACAAGAGCATGGACGGGCTATCAGGGTCGTCGGGAACCCAGTAGCCACCACCCTCTATGAACGGGGTCTTACCATCCTCGTCCTCGCAGAGGCATCTGCCGCCCTCACAACCCTGCGGGCAAGAGTAGAAGGTCTTGTTCCAAAAACCATGGTCACAGTAGTACTCGTATAAGGTGTCCTGGCTGCAGTAGTCCGTGAGCTCGCTCTCTCCACCACCGTCCTTGAAAACCTTCACAGACCCCTTCTTGTAGAACATCAATCCCTCATCGCTGTCATAGCATGAGCACCCAACGGAGTCCACGGGCAAACCCACACCGGTGTCCGGGCACTCGTCCGCGGTGTTGAGCACCCCATCCTTATCCCCGTCCAAACCAGCCAAATCAGGCGTCACCTTCAACCCCGGAACCCCCAACTTCAAAACGCTATCGTTGATTAACCTGAAACCCAACAGGGTAGTCGTCGTAGGCCTCCTGGACAACGTAGTGGACGTCCTAAAAAGCAAAGTCGTGGTAGTCCTACCAGGCAAACTGGTCGTAGTCCGCAGCAGATAACCCGCACTAACACACACAGTGGTGGAAGTACCCCTCAAACTCGTGGACGTGACCCCAACACCCCGGTATGTCGGGGTAGTAGGCCTAGAAGAACCCACAGTAGTCGATGTAAACCGCTCCAAAGAGGTGGTAGTCCTCAACGGAACAGTCGTCGTAGTCCTCTCCGAAACCGTGGTGGAGGTCAAAGCACCTCGCTCCCCAGAAACGGAAAAAACACAAAAAACACAAAAAGCCAAAAAAACAACCCTACAATCCATATAAAAAATTAGAAAAGAAAAATAAAACCTTATAACCCCAAAAAACCTATATAATCCCCACTTTAAACCAAACCAATTTCACGCTCACCAACCAGGGGCTATGGGGTAGTCCGGGTCGGAGTTAGCCGACGACTAAGGGGCTATCTTCGGCACCAGAGGTGCCTCGATAACCCAGACAAAAACAAAAACCAATTTCACGCTCACCAACCAGGGGCTATGGGGTAGTCCGGCATCCTAGTTGGCTCCAGCGAACCCTTTTCTTTCTTCCAAAGAAAGAAAAGTGTTTCATCCCAAAAGAAAGAAGGTTTGGGATATCAAAATCGCGCTGGAGCGCCGAGGCCCTTCCTGGGCCGATGACGAAAACAGACTTGGTCAAAGGCAAAAACAATATGCCTGGAACAAGAAAAGCCGAAAACCACAAAAACAAGGTTCGGAGTGACCAACCGATGGGGGTTCAAATCCCCCTGGCCCCACACCTTTTTCTATTTGTTTTTTTTTTGGAGGGTTTTTTTTTTGGATGTGGGGGTGAGAATCAATCCAGGTCAGATTATTCTGTCGGATGGACTACTAGCATTTGTAGGCGTGGAATAGGGTGGCTCCCAGTTTGACGCCGACCTCGTAGGCGTCCGACTGCAGCTTGCAGGTTCCCTTGTTAAGGGATGTGTAGATGTGGCATGGTATCTTCAACGGGTTATACCATCTCTTCTCCTTGCATTGTTCCCTGTAGATGTCGAACATGGTGTCGCATATGCGGTCCATGTGGTCGTTGAATTCTTTGTCGCAGTGGTATTTGCTGTTGCCAGTTATCGCGCATTCCGCGTAGCATTTGTCGTGGTTGTAGCATGCGCGGTTGAAGTCCGCATCGGATGTGAGGTGCTCCCGCCTCACTAGGAATGATATGAACCTGTTCGATTCCGGGCCGCAGTAGTCGACTGAGTTATTGTAGGGGGGGAACCTCTTGGGGTTTATCATCTCATGGCCTTCCCTTACTGTCGCGCAGCCCATCCAGTCCACGGCCAGGTCCGAGTTGGTGTACTCGGCCGGCAGATCCCTTATGCACGTGGTTTTCTCCGGGCACTTGCAGTCCTCCCGGCAGCTGTAACAGGACTCTGAAAGCCCTTCGCACCTCCCGTCCCCGCAATTCTCTCTTTTCAATGTTGTGGTGGTCACGATCGTGGTGGTCGTGCACGGTTCGCATCTTCCGCCGCAGTCGACTCCCCGTTCGTTCCTGTTCCTGATCCCGTCGCTGCAGCAGATGTCGCCCAGGCTGTCCCAGCATTCCCTCTGCCTTTCCTCGATTGGTTTCATGCAGGCGTCATAGGCTTCCCTGTCGGTGTATCCGAAAAGGTCTATTCCCTGGTAGGAGTTCGTGTACTTTACCGTGCAATCAAGGGCGCCTGCCGCATCGGCATAGTCGCATTTGCCCTTGTCGCACTCCCAGGCAGCGAGGCCCATGCACTTGTCATAGAGGGATATGAGGCATTTCTGCATCTCAAGACCGCACAGGCCCCGGCATTTCTTCTTCTCATAGTAGTCGCCGCCACAGCCTGCAACGCATGATTCCCTAGGCTCCACGCACTCCCCCCATTTAAGGTCGTCCAGGCACTGGAATGTGGTGTTATACTCCTGGGCGGAGCAGGAAACTGCCAGTGACGTCAAGACCAAGACTGCCACGAAAGCAATGCAGCCCTTCCTTTCCTTGAGTTTGCCAGTCATCTTTTTTATCCTGTCAGCCAGTCGAAGTTCCCTCCTTTCTTGCAGGGGTAGGCGCCTATCGCGTCTCCGGAGGACATCACCGCTATCTCGTATGCGTGGGCTTGCCCGTAGCATATCTGCAGGTTGAGTCCGTGTGCTATGGTATCAAAAGCCCTCAACGGGTTTAATATGCTCCTCTTCCGTATCTTGTTCATCCACCGGTTGTATGCGATCTTGCACTCCAGCTTCATGTCTCTCCTGAGTTGGTTGTCGCAGTCGATCTGCCTGTTACCCTTTGTCTCGCATTCCGCGTAGCATTTGTCGTGGTTGTAGCAGGCCTTCCGGAAGTCCACGTCGGAGAACCAGTTGCCGTCCGGTATCAACTTCATGATCACCCGATGGCCTTCGGGGCCGCAGTAGTCTTTCGTGGGGTCGAACGTGGGGAATGTGGTTGTTGTCGTGGAAGTTGTTGTCGTTGTTGTCCTCCTTCGAAGGGTGGTTGTGGTCTTCCTCTTCGTGGTGGTCGTGGCCTTTAATGTTGTCGTTGTCATCTCTGTGCAGCCTAACCTTTTATGCGTCAATCCGCCCATGTAGACGGATTCGGTATTTCCCCAGTAGCCGGGTTTGCAATAGCAGAAGCAGTATTTGCCGTTCTCCTTTCCGTAGGTGTTTCCGCCGTACAGGTAGTTGCAGAATTCCGTGCAAGAACCGAAGGTCTTGTAGAAAATGTCCACGTCGCATTCCGAGGGGCTTACCGAGATGACGATGCTGCCGTGCTCGCACTGCTTGCACTGGTACTTCAGCTCGAACGGCCCTTTTATCAGGGTGGCCGTATAGCTTTCCCCGAAGCTGACGCCGTCGTAGTCGCCGCCGGCGATTTCCAGGCTGTTCTGGCTCACAGCGCCATTATACCAGAAGGCGCAGAAATTTCCGTACTCGTTGCAGGGCCTGGAACCGCGCTTTTCGCAGCTATAACCGCTTTTTATCAGCGTGTACGGGCCTGGGATGGAGAATGTCTTTGCCACCCAGTTCTTCCCATAACAGGGGGTTGACGCGAGGTCGCAGGCGCCCTCGCAGTCGAAGTCGTGGTGGTATGACTTATGGGTCCAACCCCCCTTGTCCACGCCATGAACGTCCCTGGTGTAGGAGAGCATAAAGTCGCCGCACGCATGAGACGATGAGAATGCTATGACGGAAAGAACGATAATTATCTTATATGCGGGCCTGCATTCCCTCATGACAGTAAATAATCAAATACGACGCAATAAAAACCTGATAGCGGCTGGCGGATGATTTCTTGTATTCTCTAACATGTTCCTACGTGAACAGCCCGCTCACCCACCTTATCAGGTCGTCTGCCATGCTGCTTGCGGGCTGGTATGCCGGCTGGGTTGAGGTGGTTGTGGGGTTGCAGGTTCCGTCGGTGCATCCTGTGGGGCATGTGTAGTCGTTTAGTGCTCTTTGTTGTGTTTCGTGGTTGCACCATTGTTCGTATAGGTGGTTTGTTGTTTCGTGGCAGTGGTCCCAGTATTTGAA
>WJMO01000005.1 GCA_014727915.1 Candidatus Altarchaeales archaeon
GACGACGCTGACACCGGCGGTTCCGGATCCTACACCCTCTCGGACTACGGCTGGTATGGGTTGAATGGTAACATCACCAGTAACGCTTCAATAAACCATGGTAATGTGCATATCACAGGTAATTTGAGCCAGGGGACTAGTAAGGTTTCGGGGGAGGGTAAGTCGGTTGCTCTTGGGAGTAACAACCTCGCGTCTGGGCAGAATTCGGGTGTGTTGAGTGGTTACAGTAGCACTGCTTCTGCATATGAGTCTGTTGTTGTGGGGGGCTATGATAACACTGCCTCTGGTGATTACACTGTTGTTGGCGGATACACTAACACTGCCAGCAACTATTATGCCATCGCCGCTGGAGGATCCTATAACATAGCTTCCGCGCAGTATTCTGGGGTTCTCGCAGGCTATAATAACCGGGCTTTTGGAGAGGCTTCCTTTGTCGGGGCTGGATACGAGAACAACGCCTCTGGCGATTACTCTGCTGTTGTGGGCGGCTATGATAACACTGCCTCCAACTCATATGCTTTTGTCGGCGCCGGCCTAAGCAACGCGGCCTCCGGAGATAAATCTTTTGTGGGTGGTGGAGACCATAACAACGCCTCTGGCGTTTACTCTGCTGTTGTTGGCGGATACTATAACAACGCCCCAAAGGCTGGTGATTTTGTGGGTGGTGGACATTATAATGTTGCTGCTGGCGTTTATTCCGGGATCGGCAGCGGAGAATATAACGCCGCATTCGGCACCTGGTCTTTCATCGGCGCCGGACAATCGAACACCGCCTCTGGCGATTATTCTGCTGTGGTCGGCGGATCTACGAACAACGCCAGCGGCGGGTACTCTTTCGTCGGTGCAGGCTACGCCAACACCGCATACGCTGATTCATCTGTTGTCGGCGGCGGAGGATACAACGACGCGCTCGGACAATATTCGGTTGTCGTCGGTGGTTATTCAAATGAGGTTACAAACTCCTACAGTGCGATATTGGCCGGCTCCGACAATGAGGTTAATGTGCAATACAGTTCCATTGCCGGCGGGTCTTATAACAACATCTCGAATGAACATTCCTTCCTCGGCGGCGGATTCCGTAATCTGTTGAATGGTTCTTATGGTGTCCTAGGCGGCGGTTACGAAAATGACATAATAGGAGGTTACTACAATTTCATTGGTGGCGGCCAACACAACGAGGTAGTGCATGGGATGTACAGTTGCGTCACATGCGGTGCTGAGAACACTGCGTCCGGCGACTACGCAGCAATCGGCGGTGGATGGGACAACCTCGCCAACGGCACCTACAGCTTCGCAGCAGGCTACGGCGTCAACGTCTCCGGCCAGGCTTCGACAGGATTCGGCGAGCAGTCGCTTTCAGTGGGTGACTGGAGCTTCAGCGGCGGATACCGGGCCAACGCCACCGGAACAGCCGCGGTAGCCTTCGGATATGAGAGTAACTCGCTGGGTGAATACAGCGTCATCTCAGGAGGAAAGAACAACACAGTCGAAGATGGGGCGGACTACAGCGTCATAGGAGGCGGGACATTCAACAAAATACACCTCAACACCGTTTATGCATTCCTTGGAGGCGGTAATAATAACCAGATATTGGGTGGGTGGGGCTTCATAGGAAGCGGAGAATTAAATGAAATAGCGAGTGGATCTATATATGCTGGAGTAGCAAGCGGAAAAAACAACGTAATCAGCGGAAGTGGAGACAGCTCGTTCATCGGCGGCGGAGATAATAACAGAATAACCAGCCACTTTGCAGCAATATCCGGCGGATACAATAACAACATAGACGGTGATTACGCAGCCATACCTGGCGGGTACCAGTTGAACGCGTCAGGGTCTTACGCCTTTGCAACAGGGATAAACTCAATAGCCCACGGTGACTTCTCAGTAGCCATGGGTGAAGGTGTGCAAGCAAAGGGCAGCCACAACCTTGTGTTCGGCAAGAACACGGTGTTCACGGGCAACGATTTCTTCGTAGTGGGGTTCGAGGCCAACACCCCGACGATGACCGTCAACGCCTCGGAAGTCCTGCTAGGAGACAACAAGGTCCTGTGCTTCGGAGACGACTGCGACCACTGCATGTACTGGGACGGCTCAACCTTCGTGTCAGAGGCGCCCTGCACAGTATCATAATCGACCATGGCTGAAAATAACGGCACAAACAAACTGATAATGACACTGGCCGTTGCATGCGCCCTCGTAATAGCAGCCTACATGCTCGGACTCCTAGGAACCAAGGCAGGAGAACACCAGACAACACCCACCACCTTGGCAACAGTGGAAAGCACGCCAACCACTGTGAAGAGCACCCCAAACACTGTGAGAAGGCCAACGCCAACCCAGCCCGGGGTAACGACGACAACGCAGCCAGCACAACCCTGCCTGATAGAAGACAAGAAGGTGACAGTGAATTCGGGGGAGATATGCGCCATACGCGACGGGGAAGTGGAACTGGACGAGCTCGAACTGCAAGAAGGCAGCACGCTCGTCATATCAAACGTCAACCTAACGGTGAAGAAGGTAACGAAGGCGAAGTCCACGAAGATACTCTACCACCCCCCATACAGGGTCCTAGGCAACATACTATAAAATAATCACACTTTTCTATAAACTATTTATAAAAAAATATAAATAATTGTAAAATGGTTGGTGGTTGGTTCGGTAAGGCGGCGCCCATAGTCCTTGCGCTGGCAGCCCTGCTCTCATACAGCCAATTCTATTCCATCCAATACGCGGAATTCGACACCATAGCCAAGATAGTCACCTTCAAAGGCGGGCTGGAAGAACTACCAAGGATACTCACCACCCCAGAACAACAGTATATGCTCACCACAACAAACTACCGCCCGGTAGCCTCCCTGATACTCTGGGCGATGCACCTACTATTCGGCCTTAACCTGACGCCTTACCACCTCCTGCTCTACCTCCTACACGCAGCTAACACGGTACTCGCCTACGCGCTCGCGGTGAAGCTCATAAAGGACAGGAGATACGCGTTCCTAGCCTCCCTCGTCTACGCCGTGCACCCCATCCACCTGCAGACAGTGATATTCATCTCCCGCCTCCCCGACATGCTAGTCGCGCTATCCTCGCTGCTGACCATACTCTCGCTGATGAAGTACGTGAAAAGCAGCGATGAAAGATACTATAAACTCTCAATACTAGCGTGTGGGTTGGGGATATTCAGCAAGGCATCCGGCGGCCTCATAGTGATATTGGCATTCCTCTACCTAACATTATACGATGGCGGATGGAGGAAGGCCTTGAAGAAGGTCATACCCCACACTGCCCTCTTCATGCTATACCTGCCGATGATGTACCTGGCTTTGGGGAGGATGGCGGGCTACTACGGCCTCCCGGACTCTGAATGGCACTTCGGACTCCTCAACTACATATTCGGCCTCGCCTACCCCACGAACTTCACGGACTACAGCCTATTCCAGATCGTATACAAGGCAGCTCTTCCACCGGCGCCTAACACAATACTGCTGCTTGCCTCCGCCGCGGCGCTCGCGCTCTCCATCAAAGCAGCTCTAAAGGACAGGACGGCGGCTTTCGCCCTCGCGTGGCTCCTCACATTCCTCGCGGCGTTCATGTCCCCCTACGTGATAGTCAGCCCCTGGTACCTTTACACGCCGGCGATACCCTTCACCATCCTGACAGCATACGTCCTGAAGAGGTCCCTGGAGTCCAAGAACCATGCTAAAAAGCTCCCGGCAGCATTCATAGCGGTCATATGCGCGGGCCTCATATTCTACTCCCCCCTGCTCTCCGACTACCCGGAACCACGGCAGATGAGCCAGCTAATCGAGAGCCTCAACGACCACACCCTCGAAGCAGCAGTGAACATGCCGGTCCAGAGCAGCCTCTACCTCTTCAACTACCCTGATTACATGGTATACACGGGGAAGGGATACCCCTACTCCCTGTTCATAGTAAGCGAAGCATCGCTCCAAGCCCTCCTAGACTATCACATGCCGGAGAAAGACCACAGGGTACACTCTGTAACGGCCGTTAGAATGCGATCCCAGATGGGCCAGCCGGCGTTCACGCTGAAGTCGGAGCAGAACTGCTACTTCCTAGCGACAAACCAAAACAGGCGCGCGGCAGAGCTCAGAATATCGGAACGATGGAATCTCAACAGACAGGGCATGGAGAGGATATCGGTTAAACAGCAGAAAACCCCGGAATCAGAGCACGTTATGGTGACCTTCCCAGAGAAAACATACAAGAACACCTATCTTCTGGTGTACACCGGGGACAACATAGAAATCGCCGACCTAAGCATATACTGCACAGTATGAATACTTTTCCACTGCTCTCTACCCTACTCTACTTTTAAAGAGACGACAAAGTCTAGTATGCCCTGGGTGGTTGGCTGTAACAATCCAGGAATCAGAAACCGTGAAATCCGGTTTTCAGAATCCACTTGGATCCCGGGGCATAGGAGGTGAACAAAAGATGGAATACTGGACCCAATCAAAGGGAAGGACGGACATGGACGCACCATACTCCAAGAGGGGTGGCGGGCGCAGGTACGTCTACAACCGGCTAGGATTCACACCCTCATTCGTGTAAGACCCCCCCTATGCCCCACTCCCTTCTTTAAACAAGGAATCCGTATGATATACGATGAAAGCAGCCGAGATACTCCTGGACGACGAGACCCTCTTCCGGGACGAGGAGGTCTTCACACCCTCCTATGTGCCCGAGGACTTCATACACCGGGACGACCAGCTCAAGGAGATATCACTATCATTGAAGCCAGGTCTCAGGGGTGTGAACCCAGTGAACACCCTAATACACGGCCCCCCGGGAACAGGTAAGACAACGGCGGTAAAGCACATATTCAATGAGGTTAACAAGGTCTCCAACAAGCTCGTCACAGTATACGTGAACTGCGACGACTACAACACCCGCTTCAGCATATTCAGCAGGATACACGAGGCCGTGTTCGGCACCGCGCCACCGGACACGGGAAAGCCGTTGAACGCGGTCAAAGAGAAGGTCTTCAGGAAGCTCCAGCGGGAGAACAAGTCCCTCGTCATAGCATTGGACGAGATAGACCAGCTCTTCCTCAACAAGACCATAGACAAGCTCCTACTCGACCTGCTGAAGGCCCACACAACCTATGGCTACGACAAGATCGGGATCATCGGAGTCCTCATAGACGACTCCATAGTCTTGGGTTTGGACAGCAAATCCAGCAGCGTATTCAACCCCGTGAAAGTCTACTTCCCACCGTACAGCACAGGGGAGGTGGAGGACATACTCTCAGCCAGGATAACCTACGGACTATATGACGGCGTCCTATCCAAGGGCCTGTTCGAGTACGTGGTGGAGAAGACCGTCGATGCGGGCGACCTCCGCGTAGGCATAGACCTCATACGCAGGAGCGCATTGCTGGCTGAGCGGGACAGCTCTCGGAAGATCACATCAGACCATGTGGAACTCGCATATGAGCGGGAATCCAGGAGGGTGAACCTGGAAAGGATGATAAGGTCCATCGACGACGTTGAAAGGGCTTTATTGCGCATAATAGCCGACTCCAACGGAGAGGTTTCTGGTGTAATACAGGACAGGCTTCGGGAGGCCACCGGCACTGGAGTCAAAAAATACAACCAGATGATAGGCAAACTCGAGCATATAGGGCTGATAGAGACCATCCCGGTCAAGGGACGGGGCCAGACCCGTGAGATACGCCTGAAAAACACAGTTGAAGACGTGCGGGAGCTGGTTTAGGCCGCTTTTATTACCCCTATTGTAATATGTTCACCGGTGATGTGATTGCCACAGCCACATGTTACATTGACTTCTGCTATGAGCTTGGACGGCAGACTGGAGCCTGAAAGGCCTGACACCCTCCATAACCGCCTGGAAGAGTACAGGGTACAGGAGCTGCGCGGTAAGGTGGATGCCATAGTCACCAGCGGCGCAAGGGTCTCGGAGGAGAACCCCGAATTCCCAGTCAAGGATTCGATGGGCAAGGAGCCTGCCATAGTCATAGTCGACAAGAACGCTGAACTGCCGCCCGAATCCGACGTCCTGAAGAACCAGTCCCGGAAGATGATCCTCGTGACCTCGAGGAAGGCCAACAGGAACAGGATAAAGCGCATCCAGGAGAAGCGCCCCGACATCGAGGTCATGGAATTGGGAGAGTTCGCAGTCAACCTCGAGGACATGCTCTGGGAGCTTCACAGGGCAGGTATAAGGAACCTCCTATTGGAAGGTGATGTGAGCCTTAACATGCGCATGCTGGACCACAACCTCGTGAACGAGATGTATCTCCTGGTAGCTCCATTGCTTTTGGGCGAGCAGGAGCCTTCGGCTTTCGACGGCAAGCTGGAGCGGAAGACCCACCTGCAGCTTGAGGGCATACTCCAGTTCGGAGACCATGTGGTGCTACACTACAACATAAGGAAACACTAGCCCAACACCATCGCCGGCCAACCCATAATGTACAATACCACCATAACCGCGACTGCCGCCCCCACGACCCTGACGACCTTCCGGTACACGCGGTTGAAGTCGCTTCCATAGTACTCGTTGGTGAGCACGAGACAGAGGTGGACGGGACTCATCATAACGCCCATGAAAGCCCCCATGTACGCCACCATGAAGTTGCCGTAGTCTACGCCGGCGGACGCGATGAAGGCCATCAGCAGGGGGAACGTGGACCCCACCGCCGCCACAGTTATGCCCGTCAGCGCCCCCACTATGAAAGGGACCGTGAAGAGGATGAGGGGGGCTGGTATGCCCGCACCCTCGAAGAAGGACGGCAGCTCGTTGACGGCTCCGCTATCCTCTATCACCGACTTGAACACCATAACGCTCAATATCAGCAGTGTAAGGTTCAATGTTATCGTCTCCCTGAAGACCCTATGGCGGAATCCCCTGAAAAAACCCGATTGGATGAAGACCACGGATAAAACAGCCAGCAAAACGAGCACGAGGTTGATGCCGAACACCAGGTTAGCCACTATCACCGCGGCTATCGGCCAGATGCTCCCGACAAGCACTTTGAACCTGGCTAGGAAGTCGCCGTAACCTACATAATCTGATTTTTTCACGTGTCTTAGGAGCATGTACCATCCTCCCACGATGGCTGCCAGGGTGAGGGGCCCGTTGGCTACCGCGATCTCGGCATAGGTTATGTCCAGGAGAGCAGCGCTCAGCACAACCGCAGGATAGAGCGGGAACATGTACTCCCAAACGTGCCGGAACCAGTAGTTTATCGCTGTCTTGGTGTTCGCGTCCACTCCCGCGTTTTCCGCCACCTCCCCCGCCAACGGGGCGGAGAGCATCGCGCCCCCGGGCATGGGCATGAGGCCTATGAAGGCGGGTATGGACGCCAACACGACCCTAGTGTCGCCCAATATGTGCTGTATGCTCTCAACGGCCTTCTGGAGGTTTTCAGTGTGCTTCAGCACGTTCCCAAGCAGGGTGATGAGCCATACTATAGCCAGCAGATTGATGGTATCCAGTTCCGTCGCACCCTCGAACATGGAGTATGAGAGTCTTCCGGGTGTCATGCCGAATAGGAAGCCCAAGACCAGGCTTGCTGCAATCAGGGCGTAGCCCACGTTAAAGCCCCGCCTGATCAGCAACACCATCGCCGCGAACACGAAAAGTATCTTCGCCAACACGAGCATGGCATAATATTCGCAGAGTATAAAATTAAAGGGATTATTCAGAGGCTGAACCCGAAGCTGCTGTCCCCGTCATCCTCGAACCTGCCAAGGTATGGGGAGTATGTGCTTACCCTGACCTCGCCCCCAGCGGTGAACTCCATTATCCTCAGATAACCGTCGCCGCCGTTTTCCCTGCTCTGATAGTCCGAGAGCAGTTGTATCACCTCCCGGCTGCCTGCTCTGCTCTTGAGCATGCCTTCCCCGTGGACATGGCCGGAGAGGGCCATGAACACGTTCTCGTTAGGCTCTACCAGGCCCTCCCAGAGGTATTCCATGTCCCCGCAGGTGTGCACCTTCCTGTTCCCGTCCTCGTCCATGTAGGCGTGGGTGGCGACGACAGCCCTCCTGCCCCGATGTTCCGCTAGCACCCTGTTGCCCCATGTGATGGCTTCATCGCTGGGGCAGGCAGCGAGGCTCAATATGAGATAGTCCGTTCCCCCGGCTGTGAACAGGTGGTAGCTGTTCTCGTTGCCTGTGAAGTTACCATACCCTCCCATGGCCTCGAACCTTGAAGGCGGGAAGAAATTGTTGTAATGGACTGTGGGCATGTCATGGTTCCCGGGGAGGACGCTGTACCTCACCTTCCCGTCCAACAGCGACATGCTCTCGTTCGCGTTCAACCACTCTTCGAGGCTGCTGGCGTGCTGTACGATGTCGCCCAAGTGTATCACAAAAGCGATGTTCATTTCGTCCGCTTGGTCGGCGATCCAACCGGTCTGGTTGGAGAATATCATCGGATGCTTCTCGCTGTAAAACTGGGTGTCGGGCAATACAACAATCGTGAACCGCTCCCCCTCGGCGGGTTCCGATGCCTCTCCCCTGTCTTGGATGAGGAAGGCGAAGCTAGCCAGTGCAACCGCAAAAACCACCAGAGCATATTTCATGGTATCTTATCTTCGGCCCATGACGATCTCATAGCCTGCTGACACCACAGTCAGAGCGAACAGGAACCCGTAGAAGGGGGTGAGAGCGTCCGCCACCATGTAGGCCGGGACGGGCTGGGTGTCGTTGGAATACCACATGAAAACGAAGAAGCCTATGAAGAAGTAGTTTATCATCCCTGTGAGGAGGAGGGTCAGGCTGTTGGATGCGAGCTTAGCCCTCCTGAACACCTCCCTGTCCTGCTCGTCGAAGCTCAGCCTGATTATGTCCCTGTCTTTCCTCATCTTGGGTATGAGGTGGTTGTCCACGAACACCTTCATGGGTATGAGCAGCATTATCAGCTCCCCGTAGAACAAGACCATGCTCAACGTCACCGAGATTATTATCTGCGACAATGTCAGCTCCTTGAATGTGAAGATTATACCGTGCAAGACATACCCGACAGCGAAGAAGTTGATGAAGAGTATGGGGCCTAAAACCACCATCCTCTCGCTTTTCACGACCTCAAGCAGCACCCCAGAATAGCCTTTGGTGTTGAGCATCGTTAATTATCAGACCCAGACTTAAAAAGCCTGAATTACATTGTTTCATATGCGTTTAATCTGCGTTTGCCTGCTGGTTTCATCCCTCGTTTCCGGGTGTCTCACCGTCCCCAAGGAAAATGTTGTCTGCAACACACCATACATCAGGTTCCAGGACGACTGCTGCCTTGACCGGAACGGGAACAGCATATGCGACGCGGACGAGACCACCACAACACAGCCCAGGCCAACCACAACGACGGCCGCTCCAACCACGACCCTGCCCCCCACCACGACCACTTTACCGCCTACGACCACGACCCTGGCTCCCACCACCACTACTGTGCAGGCGACCACAACGACGGCCGCTCCAACCACGACCCTCCCCCAGCCGACGACCACCACCGAGCCTCCCGTATGCACTGAATCCGATGGCGGCATAGACGAGTGGGTGAAGGGCACCACAACACGCGGTATGGAGGCTGCAGTGGACAAGTGCGTCGGATCGGCGATACTCCACGAGTACTACTGCGGCGGTAACCGGATAGGGATGAAGCAGATAGACTGCACGACAGGCTGCGATGACGGGAGGTGCATAGGCTGCGAGGACAGCGACGGCGGAGACAACCCCGAAGTCTACGGGGAGGTCAGGATGAGCAGCGAGTGGACTAAGGCAGACAAGTGCAGCAACATCGACGGGATAACGCTGCGGGAGTTCTTCTGCAAGTCTCACACTGAACTAGGTTACCGGGATGTGGTATGCCCCACATCATGCGCGGGCGACTACTGCCACTAGCTCAGAACCACTGGTTTAGCGATTGCTGGCTGTTCTCCTTGTAGGCTTTCTCCAGCTCCGAAGCCGCGCGTTTGACCCTATCAATGCTGAACTCGTGCCGGTTGGAGAGAAGCTCGACGAGGCCGTCTGTGTCGATGGCCTTCCAGCTTATCTCATAATCGTCGGTTGTAGGGTGCTCCAGGAATACCTCACGGACCTCCTCAAAGCCCACCTCATCCTCGAATTCCCCGACCCTACCCTCCAAAACAGCCTTCAAAGCCTTCTTGGGGCCTATCCCATGTATCCCCTCGTTGAAGTCCGTGCCCACAAGTATGGCCAAGTCCACCAGCTGCTCCCTGCTGATGCCCAAACCCGCAAGCGCATCCTCCAATTCGATGAGTGAGAGCTCGAACTTCCCGCTCATCGTCAATCCCCGCACAATCCTCGGCGCGCCGAAGAGCAGGGCGTCATAGTCCTGGCTCCCGACAGCCCAGGCCTCACCGTCCAAGACCATCCTAGTGCACTGGGCCTCGCCCTCCGACGGCGCCTGAACATATGGGACTCCCATGCGGTCCAACAGTTCCTTGCTCTCGTCCAGCATCCCGTCGGTCAGCTTAGAAGTGCGCTTCGCATACTTGAGAGCATCGTCGAAACGCCCTTCCTCCTTGGCTTTCGTCCATTCCCGCTCAGCCTCCCTCTTCCGCTCGCCCCTCGCCTTCAACGTCTTGTACTTGAGGTCTGGCGGTTTGCCGTCGAAGACGTAGATGGGCTTCACACCCAACCTCGCTAGGTTGGTGGTCCTGTAGAGCAGACCCGACAGGTGGGAGGTGACGTTACCCTGAGAGTCCATCAAAGGAGTTCCGTCATGCTGGCGGATGGAAGACAGGAACTGGTATATGGTGTTCAAAGCATCAACGGCTATGGTCTTCCCGGACAGGTCGCCGTATCCTATCCTCTTCGAGGGGATTATGTCCTTCAGGTTAACGCCCATTTTCCTATTTGAAACCGTATAGCCTCCTGATCCACTCAGGAGCTATGACGTCCCTTATGATGATCGAGCCAGTGTGTATGTCGTCGTCGGAGCCTGAGATAACCACCTGGTTGTTATCAGCCACGTATATGCCGGAGCTGTTGGATTCCGTCAGCACGATCGCTGGCCCGATCCCCATGCAATCGTATGTCTCGTTGGTGCCGGTCCAGTTCTGCACCAGGTTGTGGAGGGGCTGAGTCCGGCACTCCCCGCCGCTCTTTATGAAAGGGTATATGAAGAAGTCGTTGGCGTCCACGTCGCTCTGGTTCACCAGGCCGTCACCGTCCAAGTCCGCCTTCCTGCTCTGCACGAAGCTGAGGGCGCCCATGATCTCCGCGTACCCCCTGCCCCCTGCTGCTCCAACGTTCTCGTCCAATATGACGCTCATGCTCCCAGGCTCGCGGAAGAAGCTGTCCAAAAGCATGAAATTCGGGCATTCTATGCCGTCCCTGAGGCACGCGAACACATGGCACGCTTCCAGCAGCTCCTCCTCCGTCTTGCCCCTGATAACAGCGCTTTTGCCTCCGATGTACAGTCCGGTGCTGCCCTGCTCGATCTTTATCCGGTATCCCCTAATGTCCGGGTTGGATATGGCAGAAAGCTCGAACTTGCACGTCAGCTCCGCGGGCGTGACAGACTTGTTGTACAATGCGATGTGGGTCATGGACCTCAGCTTATCCAGCGGGATCTCCGAGACGACCTTAACGCCGTACTCCACAGACTCATCGGTCGGCTTTGGCGTGAAATATGCGAGCGCGAAAAGTATCACAAGCAAGCCCGCTATTATCTTCACCAATGTGACTGCCTTACCCTCTGATCCCTCCTCGCCTGCTCCATCGGCGGCCATGGGTAATAATATGAAAGCTTATAATATAACATGAGCTTCGAAAGGCAGAAGAAAACCGCGTTGAACAACCTTGAAGCCTCCTTAAATGTCGGTGACGTGGACCCTGCTTTGAAGCCCCTATTGGAGGCTATCAACTCGTTCGACCGGTATTATAGCACTTCCAGCTGCTCGGGCAGAGTTGCCTTGCTGCAGGACATAAAAGGCAAAGGAGAATGCAGATTCCTCGGCAAATGGCATCGTAGGGCGACTTCAGACGAGGTGCTTCGCGTTTTGAAGCCGTGTGACGGTGTGGTGTGGTTCAGGTATGAGTCTCCCATATTGCATGTGATAGCCAGGGACATAAAAGCCGCCTCAGAGTTGCTGAAAGCCTGCAGGTCAGCGGGTTTCAAGAGGTCTGGCATACAGTCCATGAAAGAGGAGAGGCTCATGGTGGAGGTGCTGAGCACTGAACGATTGGACGCGCCGGTCATGGCTGACGGCATAACTCTGGTGTCGGATGAGTACATACGATATCTCGTAGGGCAGGCGAACCTGAAGTATGACCGGGGCAGTTCCAAATTGGACAAGCTTCTTGAGTGTTTGAAATCCGTTCAGGCTGCCATCTGATGTTCCGCGCCCTCGAAACGGCTGCCTGTCCTCCCGCCCCTGTCAGGGGGCCTGGGCTGCAGGTCGAAACCCTTCGCAACCCCATAGAGCACCCCCAGCAACAGCGCGGAGTCGACGCTCACCTTACGGTCCTTGACCAGCCTTGCGAGGTCGGGGCTGCCACGCACCTCCTCCATCAGCTCTTCAGCGTCATCGGGGTTTAATCCGAGATTGTGGGCAAGAGACGTGACCGCCAGGGAAACAGCCCTGTTGTCCTCCCGGTCGCCCATCCTCCTCTTTTCCATCCTCTCCCGGAGCCGGGTGTCATCCCGCTTCTGAGCCTTTTCCCTCGCCATCTTCCTGATCTTGTAGTCCATCAGGTAGAATGTGACATCCGCGGATAGCTTGAGAAGCTCCTCTATCCCGCTTCCCGTCCTAACGGCTTCCACCGCAGCCTCCTTTATCAGGTCCCTCTTCTCTTTGCTGCGTGTCACATGCCATAGGGCAGTAGCCTGCGCGAACTCGCTCTGGTCGTCTCCGAACTCCTTCTCCCGGAAGTTCTCAGCCTCTATGTCCAACCCCCGGTGATACTGTTCAACCGCTTCGTTAACGTTTTTGGGATTCAGGGGCCCGCTCCTGGTCGCGACTTC
The DNA here is from genome assembly GCA_014727915.1 of Candidatus Altarchaeales archaeon. GTDB lineage: Archaea > Altiarchaeota > Altiarchaeia > IMC4 > SCGC-AAA252-I15 > WJMO01. The sequence goes on from WJMO01000005.1 coordinate 12,979, forward strand.
GACCAGGTCCCCTATGAGGTCCCCGACGAACTCCCTCTGCTTGTCCTCCTTGAACAGGTTGTTCGTCATACGGAGCTTCCGGAGCGTCTGGCCTCTCCGCCGGTCGTCCATCAGACCCCATACCTTCTGCGCCAAGCCCATGCGCTCCCTGTCCCAGCCCAGTAGGTGGAAGAACTCCTCAGAACCCTCCAAACCACCGTGCACCTGGGGCACCTTATCGCCCAAATCAACGTTAATGTCCCGTCCCCTGGCGGCAGTGGCGGTTTTCATGATTATTTAAAAAATGGGCAGGATAGGTTTAAATAGCTGCTAAAAGCCCTTATTTCATCACGTCATAGGAACCAAGTCATGCTTGAAAAACAGGTTAGGATTTAAAAGTGTTTAGGACCATAAATTGTAGCTATGAATCCTGAGAACGTCCGCGAGGGGGTGTGGGAGTTCCGCGAGGAGGGGATGAACGTCCCCGCCAGGGTCATAGCCTCGGACAAGCTACTGCCAACCATCGAAGAAGGAGTGTTCAGGCAGATATCCAACGTAGCCAGACTCCCCGGAGTTAAGAACCCGGTTCTTGTGATGCCCGACGGCCACTTCGGATACGGGTTCCCCATAGGCGGCGTCGCCGCTTTCGACCTCGAGGAGGGGGTGATAAGCCCGGGCGGCGTCGGATACGACATAAACTGCGGAGTCCGGCTGATGTCCTCCAACCTAGTATGGGATGATGTGAAGGACAAGATTAAGGCACTCACCGACGACCTCTTCACATCCGTGCCATCCGGCCTTGGGAGCGAGAGCAGGCTCAGATACGGCAACAGGGAGCTGGAGGAAGTGTGTGTTGGAGGGGCGGGGTGGGCGGTCGAACAGGGGTTCGGCGTCGAGGAGGACCTCAACCACATCGAAGAGTCCGGCGCGATAGACGGGGCGGACCCGTCGATGATAAGCGACCGAGCCAAGAAACGAGGGAGGCCACAGCTGGGAACCCTGGGCTCGGGAAACCACTTCCTCGAGATATCTAGGGTCGAGGAGATATTCGACGAGGGCATCGCAGGGAAGTTCGGGATAAGGGAGCCGGGCCAGGTGACAGTTATGGTCCACTGCGGTAGCAGGGGCCTCGGCTACCAGGTCGCCGACGAGTACATAAAGGTCATGTTAGACGCGTCTAGGAAGTACGGGATAGAACTCCCCGACAACGAGCTGGCGTGCGCTCCATTGGACAGCAGGGAGGCCGGGGATTATGTGAAGGCGATGTACTGTGCCGTGAACTATGCCTTCGCCAACCGCCAGTTCATAACCCACTGGGTCCGGGATGTCTTCAAAAAGCACATCCCAGGCTCTGAATTGGGGCTTGTCTATGATGTCTGCCATAACATCGCCAAGTTCGAGGAGCACGGGGGCGAGGAGGTGTGCGTGCACCGCAAGGGCGCGACCCGGGCTTTCGCAGCTGGCAGGACGGAACTGCCCTCAGACTACCGGGATGTCGGACAGCCGGTCCTAGTGCCGGGCGACATGGGAACCTCATCCTATGTGATGGTCGGCACCCAGACCGCGATGGAAGAGTCTTTCGGGTCAGTATGCCACGGCGCTGGCCGGGTGATGTCACGCTCCAAAGCCAAGAAGACTGTGAGAGGGGATGATGTCATGAAGGCTCTCGAGGCGGCTGGCGAGTGCGTCCGCTGCGCCAGCATGAGCGTATTAGCGGAAGAGCACAGCGAAGCCTACAAGGACGTCACCGAAGTTGTGAAGAGCGTGGAACTCGCAGGACTCGGGAAGCTCGTCGCCAAGGTAGTGCCAATGGGAGTGGTAAAAGGATAGGCAATCCTAGTTTGGGGTTTCAATCACGCTTCACATAATCCCCTGGCAGACCGAGTACCCTATAGGCTTCCTTCACATACGGCATGGCTTCGATCCCCTCCAGACTATCCGAGTCCTTGAGGAGCCTCTCATAAACGTCCAGAAGCCGAGCCATCTTGTCGCTCCCGAACACTTTGGGGCAGCGCAGGTCTACTGTCACCTCCTCACCGTCCTGGACTCCAAGGGCTTCCATATCCTGAACGCTTACTGTTGAGGCTTTCCTCCCATCGTCTCTGCTGAACCAGCCGATGATGCTGTAGTCCTCTCTAAGCCTGTTGGATAGGATCTGCACGGTCGAGGCAGGTCTAATGTGAAGCCCCTCTTTCTTCTCAAGTATGCAGCGGCGCTCGACAGGCGCAGTAAGATAACCTAAATCGTCCGCCTCAACATCCTCTAGGGTGGGCAGGACTATCTTGGGCAGGTTTCCGGTACTCGCGCGCCTCCTCTGAGGGGTCATTTTCCTTCTGTGCTCCAGTAGGCTTTCATGCCGAAGCCCCGGTCACATTCGTTCGCTTACTTCGGCATTCACTTCTCCTCTATGCTCTCGTCGACTTTCATGCCGAAGTGCCTTCCTCCTTCTTCCACGTGGGCCAGGAGCTTGTCGCCTTTCTTGACCTTGACCACAGATACTGCTTTGCCCTTCTCGTCTACTAGGTTGATGGTCTCAGCGTTCTGCAGGAGGCTCTTTATGACCTTACCCTCCTTCTCAGCTTCCACGAGTATGAGGGGGCGCTTCTCTATCTTCAACCTGCCGATTATCAGCGTTCGGGTGTTCCCGTCCTTGTTGACTGCGAGCACCTCATCCCCCGCCTTCAAGTCGCTGAGGTATTTGGTCTTACCCCCGGGGACCATGGTGTAGGCGTGCACGGGCCCCGCGTTCACCCGGAACGGCCTGCTCGCCACATACTCTGTCTCAAGGGTTTCGCTGTGGACGAGGAACAAACCGTTGCTCTGGCTGCCCACCAGCATCCCCTCCCCCAGGGCGAACATGCTCGCAGTGTCGACGCAGACCCGGTCTCCCATACCCACCTGCCTCACGTCAGTGACTGTGGCGGCCGACACCTCCACCTTCTCCTGGGATATGCTGTCGATGTAGTCCTTGATCCTGTTCAACGTCTTCCTGTCCGCTTCCACCAGCACGCCGTCGGCTCCCACCTCCAACGTCTCCAGCACGGTCTTCGCCTCCTCGAAGGAGTCCACCTCGACTATTATCCTGGCCTTCTCCTTCTGCAGTGCGGCGATGATGTTCTCCAAAGGTATGACCTTCCAGTCGGACGCCCTGAAGACGACGTACTCGAAGGATTTCCCGGCTTTAACTACCTCCTGCTCGCTTTCCTTGTCCTTGATGACCGTGTAGGAGACGTCCTTGCCAACTTTCAGGTCGGCCTTTTCACCGTCTGACACGACTCTGAGGCTGCCCAGCTGCCGTGTCTTATCCTCTTCGCCGGGGTTCACCCAGACGGTGCCGACACCGGATTCCAACGCGTTGGTGACCCGCTTCTTCCGGGTGTTCCAGTCGTCCTTGCCATCTGCCCTGACCCATAATTCCTTCATTGGTCGTCACCCCCCAGGGCGAAGGAGGTGGCGTCCGGCTGGAGGATTATGCCGCCCGTCTTAATGGCGAAGGGGTGTATCTTAAGCGAGTGGTCCACGCCCCTCATCTTGCTGATGGTCAGGCAGCGCTCGAATGCGGACTTCAGCCTGGGTTTGAACAGGAATATGATGCCGTTGAACAGGTAGTCTGTGTGGGTGTATTCGACGTTGTCCACGCTGGTGGTATTCCTCTCTGATGTGACGAGCAATGTGACGTTCAACTCCCTCATCCTGACCATGAACTTCAGCAGGTTAGACCTGAGCGACATGGGATTGTCCTGGTGCATGTACTTGAACAGCGTCAGCGAGTCCAAGACCATCCTCTTTATGCCCTTCTCCTCCACCATCTTGCTGATGAACTCAGCGGACAGGACGGAACCCTTGAGTATCGGCTGCTCTAATAGGGTTACCAGCCCGTTCTCCTCAAGGTCTGAGAAGTCCATTCCCAGGCTGTTGGCGTAGTCTCTCATGTCCGACGCGTGCTCTTCGACTGTTATGTAGATGCCAGGCTCATTGTACTGTCGAGCTCCCTCGATTATGTACTGAAGGCACAATACCGACTTTCCCGTCCCCGGAGCCCCTGTTATCAGGCAGGAGCTTGAGGGCTTAAGACCACCGCCCAATATCCTGTCCAATCCCTTTATACCTGTTGGTATGGAATCCGCCATTTTACCCACCTAATTAATATGAAATCTCTTTTTATTTATTATGTCCAAACTTAAAAGGTTGCTGTTCGGCTCTGAAGACGGGGAATACAAGCAGGTGATAGCCGTGAGGGCCGATTTGAAGATGGGAAAGGGGAAATTAGCGGCTCAGGTCGCTCACGCAGCCGTTGAAGCGGCGGACAAGAGCAGGCACAAGAGCCAGTGGAAGGATGAGGGCCAGAGGAAGGTAGTCGTCAAAGTCTCAGGAGAGAAGGAGTTGCTTAGGGTCCTGGCGGAGGCCAGGGACTATGGTCTGCCAACGTCGCTTATAGAGGATGCGGGGCACACGCAGCTGGAGCCAGGGACCAAGACGGCAGTGGGGGTCGGCCCAGCCCCGGAAGACGACGTGGACAAGATAACAGGCAAGCTGAAGTTGATGTAGGATGAGCGAGGCGGCGATTTCACTTAAGGACGATCCAACGGAGGTTGTGACGCGGTTCGCGCCCAACCCCAACGGGCCTCTCACGGTAGGTCACGTGCGGGGCGTGGTCGTGAACTACCATCTAACCAGGAAGTACGGGGGGCGGTTCATACTCCGATATGATGACACGGACCCGCGGACTAAGAAGCCGTTGAAGGAAGCCTACAAGTGGATAGTCGAAGACTGCGAGTGGCTTGGCTGCCCACCGGACGAGGTCGTCACCGCATCGGAGAACATGTTATCATACTATGAGATGGCCGAGAAGGTCCTGGAGTCAGGTGACGCTTATGTCTGCACATGCGAGCAGAGGGCGTTCAAGACCATGAAAGACCAGGGCATAGCATGCCAGTGCAGGGATCTGGACGTCGAGGAGAACATGAGCCGTTGGAAGAGGATGTTCGATGACTTCCCGGAGGGCGGGGCGGTGCTCCGCGTGAAGACCGACATCAAACACCCCGACCCCGCGCTGAGGGACTGGGTGGGCTTCAGGATAGTCGACGAACCCCACCCGTTGACCGGCGACGAGTACAGGGTGTGGCCGCTCCTTGACTTTGAGAGCGCAGTCGAAGACCACGCCCGCGGAGTGACCCACATAATACGGGGGAAGGACCTGATGGACTCCGGGCTCAAGCAGAAGTACCTATACAAGCACCTGGGCTGGGACTATCCCGAGGTGATACTATGGGGTCGGATAAGGATCGAGGGCGTCGGAAAGTTCAGCAGCAGCAGGATGAGCGAGGAAATCGCCTCGGGCAAGTACGCCGGATGGGACGACCCTGCCCTGCCCACGCTGAGGGCGTTGAAGCGGAGGGGCATATCAGCCAAGACTTTGAGGGATTTCATGCTCTCCCTGGGCTTGCACGAGTCGGCGGTGAAGATCAGCATGGAGAACATCTACGCCGAAAACAGGAAGAACCTGGATGAGGCCACCAACCGCTATTTCTTCATCCCCGACCCTGTGAAGCTCTTCGTCGAGGGGATTCCCGGGAAGACGGTTAGGATGCCATTGCACCCCGGCTTCAAGCAGCGGGGCACCCGGGACTGGTGCATGCAGGACGGCACATGCCTATACATCCCAGGGAAGGACGCGAAACTTTCCAAGGACGAGATTGTGAAGCTCATGGGCCTGCCATGCATAGCGGTTGATTCAGTAGGCGACGACGGTGTGAGGGCACATTATATGCCCGGCCAGCATAAGAAGACCCGGAAGATACAGTGCGTCCAAGACTTTATCGAATGCACCATACTGAAACCGGACGGCGTGGACGAAGGATACTGCGAGCCGGAGGTTGAAAACCTCCAAGCAGGCACAATAGTCCAGTTCGAACGCTACGGATTCTGCAGGCTCGACAGCAAGGAAGGAGAACGCCTGACATTCGTCTACGGGCACAAGTGAAAGGACTACAAATAATTCAAAGAAAAACCAAAACAATTCAAACAAAAATCTGAAATATTTAAAAAAACATCCAAGATTGTCTTTTGACCGTGTTACGGTGGCGTGTGGTCGAACGCTACTAGCTGTCTGAAGTCGTCGTATCTTTTCTGTATGTCCTCTTGTGTTTTGTCTTTGACTCCGTTGGTGCTGAAGCCTTCGCAGACGTAGCTCGCTATCACGGACCCGCAGACGATGCTCTTCTTGATGTCCTCCGTTTTGAAGCTGCCGTGCTTGGCCAGGTGGCCGATGGTGCCTCCCGCGAAGCTGTCCCCCGCTCCCGTTGGGTCAACCACGTTTGGTATTGGGTATCCTGGCGCCGCGAAGAAGTCGTCCTGGTGGAAGAACAACGCCCCGTGCTCACCCTTCTTGATTATGACCTTGCTGTCCCCGATGTCGGAGAGCATCCTCCCCGCCTTTATCAGGTTCGGGGTTCCACAGTACTCCCTGGCCTCCCCGTCATTGATTATTATCCCCTCCACCCTCTCGAACACCTGGGTGAGTTCGTCCTTCTTGGACTCGATCCAGTAGTTCATGGTGTCGCAGAGGCTCACCTCCGCCTTAACCTCATCCAACACCTCAAGCTGGAGTGTGGGGTCGATGTTGGCAAGGAACAGGTACTTGCACCCCTGATAGTCTTTGGGGACCTTCGGCTTGAAGGCCGCGAGAACGTTCAAGTCCGTCTTCAAGGTTTCGGCCGCGTTCATGTCATGCTCGTAACGCCCCTCCCAGTGGAACGTCTTACCCTCCGCCCTCTCAACGCCGGATGTGTCCACGCCTTTTCCCTGCAGGAATTTCAAGTGTTCCTCTGGGAAGTCCTCCCCGATGACACTGACGATCCCGGATTTCGTGAAAAAAGACGCTGCCAGGCTGAAATAGGTCCCGCTGCCCCCCAAGGCGTTCTCCACCCTCCCAAACGGTGTTTCAACAGTGTCCAAAGCGACGGTGCCCAGTGACACAAGCGGCAAGGCCATGAAGAATATTAGTATCCTCCTCCTTTTTATAGGGTTGTTTCCTAGTTAGTTAGGCTAACCCCCCGGTACGCCCCCATATGGTGGGCGGCGGAGTGTTCCGCTAGGGGTGTTCTTAACTTGTGAACCGATGAAGTGAGTTTATGAGGTGAAGTAGAAAATGGGTTACGTGAAATTCGAGGTACCGGCCGACCTCCAGGAGAAGGCATTAGCAGCGTTGGAGAAGGCCAGGGACAGTGGGAAGACGAAGAAGGGCACTAACGAAGTGACGAAGGCCGTGGAGCGCGGCAACGCGAAGCTCGTGTTGGTCGGCGGGGACGTCGAGCCGCCCGAGATCGTGATGCACCTGCCGATGCTCTGCGAAGAGAAGAAGATCGCATACCTTTACGTGCCGAAGGCCGAGATAGGCGAGGCAGTGGGCATACACGTGTCGACGGCTGCCGCGTGCATCATCGAGGAAGGCAAGGCCAAGGACGATGTTGCGGACGTTGTCGAGAAGGTCAAAGAGTTGAAGAAGTAAAATGGTCGACGCGGAAGTTGTCAAGATAATCGGGCGCACCGGCATCTACGGCGAGGTCATGCAGGTAATGTGCAAGGTCTCCGACGGCGATAACAAGGGCCGGATAATCCGCAGGAACGTGCGCACGCCCGTGCGAGAAGGCGACATAATCGACTTGACAGAGACTGAAAGGGAGGCTAAGCCCCTGACCTGAAGATGGACTGTAGTTTCTGCAGTGACAGGATCCCCAGGGGGACGGAGTACCTGTACGTCACTAGCAAGGGGAAGATCATGTACTTTTGCAGCAGCAAATGCCTGAAGAACCAGGTAAAGCTCAAGAGGAAGCCCCGGAAGGTCAAGTGGACCGAGACCTACAGGGAAGAGAAGCAGGGCAGGCTCAAGCTTCTAGGCCAGAAGAAGGAAGAACCCAGGAAGAAGCCAGAGCCTTCAAAGGAGCCGGAGCAGCCCGTGAAGAAGAAAGAGAAGAAAGCGAAGAAGGCTGCCAAGGAACGGTCAAAGCCCAAGGGCGAAGCGAAGAAGAAGGCTCCAGCGAAGGAGGAGCCGAAGGAAAAGAAGGGCGACAAGAAGGGAGGATCTAAGAAGAAGGTCAAGAAGAAGGCTGCCAAGAAATGAAGACTCTCATAATCATAAGGCCTGACGCCGTTATCAGGGGTCTCGTCGGGGAGATAATAACCCGTTTCGAGAAGCATGGCATACGGATCGCGGGCCTTAAGATCATGCACTTGGCCAGGAAGCAGGCCGAAGAGCTTTACAAGCAGCATAAGGGCCAGCCCTTCTACGACCGCCTGATACAGAACATGACCGCCAACCCGTCGGTGTTCGTGGTCTTGGACACGGACGTCCTCGACCGTGAGAGCGCCATAGCCTTGGTGCGGAAGATCATAGGGGACACAGACCCTGCGAAGGCGGAGATGGGGACCATAAGGGGCGATTTCGGGTTGAGGATCGACCAGAACATAATACACGCATCCGACAGCAGGGAATCTGCTGAACGGGAGATACCGCTCTTCTTCAAGAAAGAGGAGCTTCAAACGTACAAGGAATAAAATGGCAACAGTATATGATGTCCCAGCCGATGAGCTGATAAGGGAGACGGCAGCAGACCTGAAGGAGAACGTCAAGCTTGAGAGGCCTGAATGGGCTCTCTTTGTGAAGACGGGAACCAATAAGGGGCGCAAGCCGGACAGCATGGACTGGTGGTGGACGCGTGCTGCCTCGCTTCTAAGGCGGATATACGTCCAAGGTCCTGTTGGAGTCCAGCGCCTTAGGTCATACTATGGGGGGAAGAAGAACAGGGGCCGGAAGAAGGGGGAGTTCCGCAGGTCAAGCGGCAAGGTTCTCAGGTCCATACTGAAGCAGCTTGACGAGGCCGGCCTCACGGAATCCGGGGCCAAGGGCAGGAAGATAACCTCTAAAGGCCAGTCTTACCTGGACAAAATTTCCTCTAAAATATCCCAGTAAAGATGTCTGAACTGGATGAGCTTCGGCAGAAGAAGCTGCGCGAGCTCCAGATGGCCCAGCAGCAGAGGGGGCAGCAGCAGGCGGAGAACCAGCTGAGGGAGGAGGAGATAGAAAGGCAGATATCCATCATCATGAGGCAGATAATGTCCAGTGAAGCCCGTGAGCGCCTGTCCAACATAAAGTTAGCCAGGCCCGACTTCGCCCGCCAAGTGGAGATACTCCTGATACAGCTTTACCAGTCCGGGAGGCTGCGGTCTCTAAACGACGAGCAGTTAAAGGCGTTGCTAACCAAGCTGAGCTCCACCAAGAGAAAGACTAACATAACCTTCAAATAGGCTAAGCTCCGAGGTCCGGGAGGTCGTCGTCTTCTCCTCCTTCGCTGGAGCCTTCCAGTTCGTAGCCTAGCTCGTTCAGTATGTCGTCGTCCTTTATCTTGACCTCTCCTGACTTCTTCTTCGAGTAGGCTATGGCAGCCAGTAGTATGCAGACCCCGAGTATTATCAGGGCCCAGTCGCTCTTCTTGAACGGGCCTATGGTGTCCTTTTCAGCCTCCAGTATCTGCTGTTGCAGCTGTGTGACCGTTAGGCTGGCCTGGTTGAACTTGGACCTGAAGCTCTCCCTCTCGTCCGTAAGCTGTTCGACCTCCTGTTCCAGCTGGAGGGTCCTCAGCCTCAGCTCCTTTATCTTCAGCTGCAGGTCCGTTGTGCTGTTCGCTGAGGTGTAGTTCCTGTCGGATGCGAGCCCGAGCCATTCCACTATGTTTATGCCGAAGTTCTTGTTGTTGTACTGCTCCAGGTTCTCGTTGGATAGTATGTCCGCGTCGCTCAATGTGAAGACCAGCCCTCCCCCGAACTGGGATGCTGCCGCGACGCAGGGCATGCTTCCCGAGGCGAAGGATCCCGTGTCCGAGTAGGTGTCCGAGTTGCCGGTGACGATGCAGCTGCTCGTGCCTGAGAGGAACAGTCCGGAGCCCTGGTAGAAGCCTATCTTGCTCACTCCCCTCCTCAATGTGTTGCTGCTGGGGGCGTCAGTGAACCGGTCCAGGACGAAGGTGTTCCTGTCCTTCCCCGGTATCTTGTCCGTGTTGTCTATGAGCGTTCCGCCGTCTATGGTGACCCCGAATGGTATGGTCAGCTGGTTCGCCGTCCCGCTGCCCCCTGCTCCGTTGATGAACAGCCCCCGTCCCTTCTGCAGCACGAACCATATTATCGACGATATCTCCGTTGTCGACAGTTGCTTGTTGAGGTCTTGGACCACGAGTATGTCGTACGCTTCCAGCTTCTCCTTGGTCAGGCTTCCCTTCTCTATGGTCGCCACCTCAAAGCCTTTCTTCCGTAGTTCTCCCACGAATTTGCTGTATTCCTTTCCGATGCTGTACTTGGAATTCCCAACCTCATAGAATAGTATCTTCTTGGCTGATACCATGCCCGTGAGCAGGTATAATACCAGGAAAACCGCGACTGCCTTCTTGTTCATCTCATTAAATTAGCTCTATAATCTTAAAAATCTATTATCCGGTGTAAAATCCGAATTCTATGGCGTCTCCCGCCTCCAGTATGTAAGCCCGGCCCTCGGATATCCTTCCGAGGTTGAATATCCTACTGTCTCCGATCTTGTCCTCCGAACCGCCGGACTCGTGGATGTGGGAGCATAGGACGAGATTCGGCTGTTTTTCCTCTATATACTCTCTCAGGGCGGTGCTTCCCACGTGGGTTCCATCCGATATCTGGTCGCATCTTGTGTCCTTCGGCGGGAAGTGGCTCATCACTATCACCTTGGAGCCTTCGTCCACTCCGCTGTGCAGCTGCTCCAATGCCTTTCCTATGTCCTCTTCGCTGTATTCGAAGGGCGTGTTGAACGGTGTCGGGTTGCTCCCCCCGAATCCTATGATGTCGGCGTCCGGGAGCTTTAAGACCGTGTTGTGCAGGTTCGCGTTCCTCTCCGACAGTATGTCGGTTGTCTCCCGCTGGTCGCAGTTCCCTGGTATGGCCTTAACGTCATAGTCCGAGAGGGTGTCCAGTATGGCTGTTATGTCTGCCCGGTTCTCCGCAGGGTCCTTGAAGCCCTTGCTGAAGTCCCCCAGGAGGAAAGCGTATCTTATGTCCTTGTCTGCGATGGAGTTCCTCAACCTGGTGACAGCTTCCAGGTCTCCGTGTATGTCTGCGATGCAAACAGCCCTCATGGTATAAACTTAATACCCTGGTATTAAATACATATTCTATGGATTCCGTCACCTTCCTGGGGACTGGGGGCGGCCGCTTTGTGCTGCTGACTCAGAGGCGTTTCTCGGGGGGTTTGTGGCTGGAATTGGATGGTGTTCGCTTCATATTGGACCCTGGTCCCGGGGCGCTTGTCCGGGCGTTGCAGTTCGGCAAGGACCCTGGCCGCCTGGATTGTGTGCTGGCATCCCACAAGCACTTGGACCACTACAATGACGTGGAGGTCATGGTCGAGGCCATGACCCATGGCCTGAACCGGAGGAAAGGCTTGCTTGCCGTTCACGAGGGTGTTGTCGAGTATATTTCAGATTATCACTGGAATTCTGTGGAGACCATAGTGGTATCGGAGGGCGGCTCATTTGAAGTCGGGGATGTTCATGTGGATGCCATTCCGACGGTGAACCATGTGGGTGGTGTGGGCTTCAGGTTCGCATGCTCACGGGGCGTTGTAACTTATTCAGGTGATACTGGCTACGACAAAAGGGTGGTTAGGCACTACGGGGGTTCGAGGGTTCTGGTGCTTAACACCATATTTGCGTCCGGAACCAGGTCTCCTACGCATTTGAACACGGATGATGCCGTGGAGATAGCATCCCAGGCCAAACCTGAACTTTTGATAATCAACCACTTCGGGGTGCGGATGCTCAGGGAAGGCCCTGAAAAGGAGGCGGAGAGGATAACGGAAGAGGCAGGTGTCAGGGTGGTTGCTTCGGCAGATGGCATGACAGTCGACCTGGAGGATTTGAGTATAATGGGGCAGGGTGGTATTTAGTGGCCTTAAAGGTGTCGAACTTGGCGGGCTGGCTGAAGAGCAGAGAGGACCGCCTCATATACTATTATCTTCTGGCTCTCACCATTTTGTTGCTTTTTGGTGTTCGGGGCATGCCATGGGTCAACGACGAACTAGCCTACCTGCTCTCAGTGGACTCCCTGTCCAAGACCGGCTCCCCACTCGTGGACAATGGCATATCCGATTTTAACGCGCCAGAGCTCGTATTGCATGGCACATTGGTTGTTGACGCCAACGGTAGGCGCATGCTGATGCCCTACCCCTCCATATTCTATCCCTACTTGGCCTTGCCGTTCTATCTATTGTTCAGCATACCTGGGCTGGTGCTGTTGAACCTGATGTCTTTCATTGCCTCCACATTCCTCGTCTACCATTTGAGCCTCAGGTTTTTCAACGCTTATGATGTCTCCTTGACTTCCGCAATAGTATATTCAGTACTCACCTACTCAGTGAAGTACTCTCTCGACATATGGCCTCATAGCCTGTCAGTCCTGGCGGTCCTGCTGTCATCCGCCCTTTTAATCCGGAATGGGGGCGGATCCGTGTTCGCAGCAGGCATGATATCCGGTTTGGCAGTGGGGCTGAGATATCCTAATATCATATTCACCCTGGTCCTGGCAGCGTATCTCATACTGTCAAACAGGCCCCGACAGCTTCTTCTCTTCTCTGCGGGTGCAGCCATCCCACTCTCTATTTTACTGTGGGTCAACAACAGCCTTTATGGCACACCATTAAGGACGGGCTATATAGACTTTGCGGACACGGAATACATATGCCAGCTTATGTTCATCCCGTTGGCGATACCTGTGGCCATACTATCTGCACTGGTGGTGAAGCGATACGTGGATGTTCCACTCCTCTATCGCAGGCATGGTGGTGATATGAGACGGCTGCTGTTCGCTCTTCTGGTCTTGTCTCTTGTCCTGTTTGGAAACAGAATCATCTACTATCTGGGATTCTTCTTCTCGCTTGTTGTGGATTTTTCATTCAACCCCTACTATGATGAGTTTATATTCACAAGGGCGATACTCCAGTCTTCTCCCATACTAGTGCTGTCCTTTATAGGGATTCACTTGATGATACGTGAGCGGACTAGAAGAGAATCCCTAATATTGCTCGTTTCGATACCTGCTGTGGAGATATTATTCTGTTGCGTTTTAGGGGTGTTTGGAAGCATGTCCCTTATGCGATACCTGCTGGAGTCGATACCCTACCTCTCGATTCTCTCGGCGTACGCTCTTCACCGGCTCCGTGCATACGTTCTTTCATGCCCGCAGATTTTCGCCCTTCTCTATGCGCCAGTAATACCCCTCATCATCGAGGCGGTCAACTTTGCAGCCTCCAAAAATCTCATATACTACACATATAAGGTGCCTATGTTACTGTCATTGTCGACTTTGATTGTCTACTATTATGGCATGGGAATCAAGAAGGTTATACTGCCCTATCTTCTCGTCTCCATAATAGCCTATTCATTGGTTCTCAACATCACCTTCTTGTCATATAACGTCCTCCACAGGGAATACCTGCTGTCGGAGGCCCATGAGATATCAGAGATTATTCCTGATGGTTCTCTGGTCCTGCACTCTCGTTACGTGGGCCAGATGATCTATATACCTGCCAAAGTCCATAGGAACCTGGACATAGCCTTCTTGGAGCTGGGGAACAGGACATCGAACAAGGAGCTTGTGGATCACTACCTCGACAATGGCATTCAAGTTTATGTTGTACCCCCCCATAACAAGTCCGCAAGCTTCATTTATGGCATGGTGAAACCCAATGAGGAGCCATATGTGCGGTGGATCCTCTCAGAGTACGAGATCAAAGAGGAAATAACCTTGATAAATGACCGATACCTATTCAGGATCGGCCGGTGAGTCTGTCCCTGGCTGACACCATGTTCTCCAGCTTCTTGTAAGCTACCTGTGGGTCGAGGTTTCTGAGGCCGCAGTCGGGGCTGAAGAACAGCCTGCTGGCGTCCATATGCTCCAGGGCCACGTTCATCCTCTCCTCTATCTCCTCGACGGTCTCTGCCCTGTTCAGGTCGCTCCTCACAACGCCAACCCCGAGCTTCTGCTTGAACTTCACATCCTTCACGGTCTCCCAGAGTTGTGGGTTGGCTGCGAACTCATGCTCCAAAACCTCGACTTTGAAACCTGCGAGCTCCTTGAAAATCTCGCTGACGTCTCCGCAGACGTGCAGCATCCTCGGTTTTTTCACCCCTTTGAGAACGGTCTCGGTCAGCTTCCTCCCGTATTCTGGGTAGTCTACGGAGTAGAACGGCTCGTCAACCTGCACGTAGTCTACTATCCCGTCCAGCTCCTCAGCCTCCTTTGCCAGCCCACGGGCGTAGGAGAAGGCGAGGTCTTCTATGCTGTCATAGTAGCGGTTCACAGAGGACTTGGCCATCGTATACGGTCCTGTGATGATGCCCTTGACCTCCACACCCTCTGGAACAAGCTCCCTGACCTTCCTCTGGTCGTCGATTGTTGAAAGCCGAGAGTATTCTATCTCCTTGAGCACGGTTGGCCTGGTCTGTATGACGACGCCACTGAAGTTCCGCGCGAAGATGTTTATGAAATCCCCGCGTGTCTGCCCGTCGGAGATGATGTCCAAACCTGCGGCAACCTGCTCTTCAACGGCCTTGGACAGCGACTCCCCCACTGCATCGGCTTTCGCGCCCTCATGGTAGGCTTTGGCGTATTTGACGCCGTCCAAGCGGATAGGATAGCTTCCGATGACGGTAGTGGGTATCATTCTAGCTTGAAGTATGGGTGGCTGTCTGAGACCTTTACCCCGAAGTAGTCTGCTGAGCCCTCGGCCACCAGCTTGTCTGCGAATGCGATGGATGGGAAGATACGGCCGTATGAGCTGATGGGCCCGTAGACGATGAAGTCCCCTGACATCAACGGGACCATGCTGTTGGCTGCCGCGTCGGCGCAGTCATAGGCTTCCTGGTGTTCCCTCCTGTGCTCTTTCATCCAACTCCAGCTCTCCAGGGTGTTGTGTATGGAGCATCCAACTGGCAGTCCGAACTGGTTCTTGAACACCGGTATGGCCCTGAGGGTCTCGGCGCTCATGCTACCGAAGGGTGTCGCGCCCGTGTCCAACAGGATGCCTTCCACTCCCGCGTCCCGGGCGAGGTCCAAAAGCCCAGTGTCTTTGACGCATACCATGCCCGCTCCTGAAGAGAGGATATCAGCTCGTCCGTCAACGCTCATGTCACGTGGGTTGTATCCCAGGACTATCGCTGCTGCGGGGGTGTGCTTCTCCAACGCCTTAATTTCGTCTTCTGTCACCCCCAGGTTTATGCTGTTGTATACTGTCCTGTCCAAAGCGCCTGCCTTGGCCAGCCACCCCAATGCCGCAGCCCTTGTCTCCGCGTCGCTGCTGTCTATGCTGAAGGGCAGGTCCGTGGAGTCGAGCACGAGATTAAGCTCTTTTTCTATGTCCTTAGCGTCCTTGATGTAAACGTCTATCAAACCCGCTATGCCCGTCTCCCTGCTCAAACTCTCCTGGCCGACCACGTACTCCTTGGCTTTGGTCAGTGTTTTATCGTCGAGGGTCTTGAACTCCCTCCCATAGAATAATGTGCCGAACAAAACGGTCGGGTTCTCCCCAGGCTGACCCCCGAACCGGACCCCTCCCAACTCTACCACAGCCTGTTCTCTCATGAACGAGTGCATCATCCGGCCTCCGGCGCCGGCGATACGACGCCATACAGGTCAACATCCACCTTGGAGTGCAGGGCGTACTCGCTGTGGAAGACCTCCAAGACCCTGTCACTGGACACGGGCTCCAGCATCATAGCCTCGTCTAAGGGCCCAGGGCTCCTGCCGGTGCAGTCCTCAACAGCGTCCAATATGGCTTTCAACTCGCTGACCCCTATCAAGTCCACCACCTCGACCTGCTCCCTGAACCTCTTCAAACCATCGGCTGGGAGGTTCTCGATGAAGGGTATAGCGCTCTTCGCGCCTATCACCCTGTGATTGGAGTCCACGCCGTTACGGTGCAGGCAAATCAGGGCTTCCCCGCTCCTATGACCCCTGACTTCCGTCCCGCACACTATTAGGAATCGTATGTTTCGGTTGGATATGACGTTGGCCACCACCTTCTCCACCCCGAGGTTCTCGGTCTTCATGCTACCGTACAATGCAACCTTGTCCAGGGGCAGGCTGAATTCCTCGCTTAGAGTGACGACAGCCACACAGGACATCCTGTCCCCTTCTGTGAACCGCCCACCCCACGGGTAAAGTCCATGGCACATGGTTGAATATTTAACCTATCGTCTTATTAAACCGGCGTCCTCAAGGCTGACGGCTACTATCAATACGAGGCCGGTCACCGGCAGTAGCACCTCCTCCGTGTGGATGTAGATCATAACCAGGAACAATGCCGCAACCACCCTGTCACCCAGATAGTCAGCCCGCTCTCCCAACTCCGTCTCTGTTCCAGTGACCCTTGCCAGCGCCCCATCCATGAAATCCAACGTGAAGTATGTGAGTATCAGAACAGCGCTTAACGCCGGATTCCGGAACATCAGAAGAACGCCTGCGACCCCGCAGGGTATGGATGCTGCCGTGAGATGCAATGGCTTGACTCCCGTACTCCCGAGCAACCGCATCAGGGGTGCCAGCCACCTGTCGAGGAGGCTCAACTTGAATCTCCTAAGCAGTCTGTACGGCATATTATATAATATCTGGCAATAACTAATATGTTGGAATTCCTAAAACTCATAGTAAAAGACTATGGCCTGTTCGGGTTGTTGGTATCATCTTTCATGGGCTCGACCATATTCCTCCCCTTCTCGGTGGAGCTGACATTCCCCTTTCTCGTGAAGGCTGGGATGCCCCGCCTGGCAATAATGTTCTTCGCAGCCTTGGGATCTCTCGGCGGAACGCTACTGAACTACTCGATAGGCAATAAGGGCATGAACTACGTCCTCAAATACACCAAACTGGACGACGTCAACAGGGCCAAGAACCTGATGGACAGGTACGGTTGGGCGGGGTTGTTCATAGTGTTGGCCTTTCCCGTGCCGTTCCCCGTCGACCCTCTAACGCTTTTTTGCGGCGCAGCCAAGATGGAACCGAAGAGGTTCACAACCGTTGTTTTCACGGCAAAGCTGCTGAAATACGCCCTCACCTTGGGCGTGATCTCCATAATCCTCTGAACCGGCTTTAAATGGCGTTAATGCCAGTATTTAACCGAAGATGCCTGTTGACCTGCCTGGCATAGACATCAAAGAGTATGGGGAGTTCAAGGCCATGGAGACCATGGGGAACGCCCTGGACCTGGTGGTCTCCAAGAAGATCGACACGAACCAGGCCTATAACCTAATATCCGTTGACTTGGACGAGCTGGCATGCATAACACGGGTCAGCCCTCAGAAGCTGCTGCAGGTACTCCTTAGGGAAGAGAAATACAATGCGCTGTTCGAGGGTATGCGGTCCCTCCTAAACCAGTCCTATGCGGGGGAGGTCGAACCCGATGTCCTTGAATCGCTCGTCCGCTCCACCTTCATACTCGACCGCCTGAAGGCATTGGCTAAGGAGTCTGGGAAACCCCATAGGACTCTCTCTTTCCTAGCCTCTAAATTCAACGTGGAAGAGGAGGCTATAGCTCTCGTATCCCCCGGCACGGAATTCGTGGCTGAGGTGATGGACCGGCCGGAGAAGATAATAGAGGCTCTGAGGTTAACCCACAAGACATTTGGCATGGAATCCTCGGACATATACTCGGTTGCGATGGTGGCCACCACAGGCATGCTGGTCGGCGTCAGGGACTTTGAGGGCAGGCTCGCCGGAGTGGGAGAGTTCATATGCGACCGGAACGACAAATTCAACGTCTACAGGCTCTGTGTTTCCAAGGGCTTTGAGGGTCACCGGATATCAGAGACCATATTCAGGAAGGCGGTTGAACTCCACCCTGGCCGGACATTCTGGCTGACAGCCAGCGTTGACGCCTCAGAACAGCTTATGATGTACTACGACAATGGATTCAAGATAGCCCGTCTTTTGAAGGACTACCTAGGTAGGGGAGTCCATCAGCTATACCTTGAACGGAAGCCCGGGCAGGAAATTCTCATGGGCGGCCTGGAAGTAGAGGCTTCATTCAACCCTGACAGGGGCTCATACCTGATGGATGCGTCAGCCGACTTGGACTTCGAGGACGTGCTGAATAACCACGGGTTCACCTTGGTGCAGTGGGATGTGGTCGGGGAGAGGATGTGGGTTCTTGAACGCGGTGACCTCCCGGCAACGGAGTCCAGGCGCATAAAGCTCCCGAAACCTTTTGGGAACCTGCACTTCGCCATTGCCGAATCCCCTTTGGACCTTGAAGCAACCTGCCTGGCGGAGAGGGAGATGTGGGGTGCGAAAGCCCTCAAAGAGAATGCAGTCTACCATATAGGCCACAGTGGCATGATACTCCTTGCAAAGGACGGGAACGGGGATATCGCAGCCGACTCCCCACTGGTCTTCGACGTAGAGGGCGGGATATACAGCCATGGCATCGGCGTTAAAGACGGCCTTGACAAGATCGAGGTTACAGACGCGGTGATGGCGTGCATAGAGGATATCGCCCGCCAGCTCGGCAAAACCACCGTGTGGACCACGGCGGAGACCGACAACCTACAGTGCGTCCTGGTAACCCTAAACAGGAGGGGATACTCTGGGAGGAAGATATACCTGAAATACTATGGCGTCGGCGAGAACAGGATGGTCATATCCAAAGACCTCGCAGGAGAACCGGCGGAAGAGCCAGAATGGATAGGTTCGCCGCTCATACGAGAGTACCGGGAATTCAAAGATAAACAGAGCCTCCTTGACACCTTCATGGTCAGCTCCCAGGACTACACACTTATCGCTAAGATTCTCGAATCTGGCTACAGGGTATCCTATGCTGTAACGCCAGAAAAATATCTCGAGCACTATGGTTCCACAGTGAACCACCCATTATGCGTCCTGGTCCGGGACTAGTCTTGCCTGCCCTGTTTTAGCTTGATTATCATATATGCCATGTCCTTTCCCGTCCTCTCATAGCCTCCGGGGTGGATTTTTATGCTGGCATCATGTCTTTTATAGAATTTATGCGGCGGCGAATCTATGAGGGCTCTGCCGCTGAAGAACTCGTAGGCCCCGTCTTCGGGGAAATTCCCGCTCTCCAGCACCTCCACCAGACGGTCTAAGAGCAGATATGACAGCCGGTGCCCCCGGTGGTTCTCAACGACTGCAAGCCCCGCACCATAGAATGTGTTGCCTTTTCCATATCCTGGGTCTTCGGGGACTTTCTCAAGCGAGCTGAAGTATGGCTTCTCTATGGGTCCTCCGAAGAGGAAACCAACGAGTTCCTTGCCTCTCTCCAAAACCAGGACCATCGAACGCGGGTCTTCGAACATGTCTTTCACACTGTCCTCGGTGTACGTGTATGGGCCTCCAAACCTCCTTTCAAGCTCCATGAAGCTATCCTTTATCAAAGGCCAATCATCGGATCCCACGTCGCGTATGACCACCCACCCGAGGTTCTTGCCCATCGACCTTCCAAGACGGTCTACCATCCTGTCGGTCGCGTCCACGTCCAAACCCAACCCAGGGTCTGCCCATGATCTAAGAATCCCGTCGTTGGGTGGCATGTTCTTAGGCTCTAGCCATTGGATCTCCCGGCCTGCATCCAGGTCTGCAACCAAAAGACGACGCCTACCCTCTCCGTGTGAAGACCCCATATGTTAAAAAATCATCCAATATTAAATTAAATACTTTGTCCAAGCCCAAGTGGCTGTTGGCTTGGGTGACCTTCTTCTCCGAGGCTGCAACCATATAAAAAAACATGGAGAAACCAGATCAACTATCAGACAGACCAGGCGGTAGTATATGGTGGTTCTCCTCTTTTTTTTTTAGGGTGTTGGTGAATGGGCTCAAGCGGACCCGCTGGGATTCGAACCCAGGTCCGGGGATCCGAAGTCCCCAAGGATATCCAGACTACCCTACGGGCCCAATCGCTTTTTGTGTTTTATGATAAGGCTTAGGTTGATTAAAAGCATGTTCCTCTTCTTTCTCTTGTTTTTAGGGGTTTGTTATTCCGCAGGTTCCTATGGTAGTCATCGATATTATCCATATCGCGGATTGTACCAATATCAATCCGACAAACGCGTGTATTATTCCTGATTTTGCCGCTTTCCTCAGGGCGGGGTCTTCAGCGGACCCTATCCATTTCAGGCCTTGGATTGTCACCACCAGCACTGCGACCCCTCCTGAGATGGAATATAGCAGCCAGTGGATGTTGGAGAGCACGTTGCATATGACCTCTTTGGCGCTTTGGGCTCCGCTGCTCTGGGCCATTACGGCTCCGAGGTTCAGCATCATTGCTATTGTGAAAATTCCCATCCCCCTAATCGCTTCCGCAGGCTTCATATACTCACCCAAACAACACACTTCATGTACATTGTTCCACTATCTTAGGGTGTTTTTGGGTTAATAAACCTTAAGGCTTCAATTTTTCGGCTTTATTCCTCTCTGGGTCACCGAGCAGGTCTCGGTTGTGCTCTTCCCTGGGCAGCTGATAATAGAACATGTTCCTTATCACCGACATTAGGATCATCCCTGACATAAGCCCAAAACTCAGGCCTGCACCCATTTCACCCCCTAATAGGCTCTTAAGGTAATGGGTCAGTGTCCTGGCTAATACTATGAACAACAGGGGGTTGACCATTGCAGCAGCTATCATGCCCTCTTCTAGGCCCAGCCTGCGAACATAGAACCTGTAGAGGGGGCTGGTGTCTTCGTTTATCCAATTGGGGAAACCGAATCCCCTGACCTTCCTGAAGCAGAGATAGGTGACGAGGACATCGCACCAGACCATCAACGTTAATAAAAGATGTAGGAGGGTGTATTCCATCATCAACTGAATCCACTCCAGAATTAATAAATGACCAAGAACATTTTTTTCCCGTGATTCTCAATTCTTCATTATGTCACTGTCAGATCCTGCCCGGGCGGTTCTGGAATCTAATGACGTAGACGGCTCTAGCACTCGTCCCAGCCCCCGCCTCTATCCCCACCAGTGGCTTTGGGACTCCTGTTTCATCGCAGTCGGCTACTCCCACTTCAACGTGTCCAGGGCCAAGCGGGAGATTTTAAGCGCTCTTGGGGGCCAGTGGGAGAATGGCATGATACCCCATATAAGATTCAACCCTGAGGTGAGGGACTACTTCCCCTCGCCGGGTGATTGGGGTGTACCGGACGGGAAAATGACCTCCGGCATAACCCAGCCGCCAATGCCGGCCATCGCAGCATGGGAGATATTCCGGCGAGACAGGGACCGTTCCTTCCTGGAGAAAGTGCATGGCAGCCTCTGCAGCTACCACGAATACCTACACAGTGAACGAGGCGGAGAAGTCCTGTTCATAGTACACCCTTGGGAGAGCGGCATGGATAACTCCCCGATATTCGACAGCGCTTTGCAGAGGATTGAAGTCGATGACACGCTTGAATATTTGAGGATGGACCGAGACCTGGTGGATGAGGCTCAAAGGCCTGTGAAGGAGCACTATGACCGGTACATGCAACTGCTGAAGACTTTCCAGGAGTTTGAATACGACATTGGAGATATCAGGCGGAATTCTGACTTCATATTCGAGGATGTGCTTTTCAACTCCATATGGTCCCGTGCCAACCAAGACTTGGCGAGGATATGCAGGGAGGTCGGAGAGGATGGTGCGGAATATAGTGAATGGTGTGAAAGGACCAATGAGGAAATGGCCCGCCGGGAATTCAGATGCTACGACGCAAAATCAGAGGAGTATGTTGAAAAGCTGAGCTGCGCGGCCATAATGCCATTGTATGCCGACGCTGTTGAAAAAGACGACCTGGCTGGTGTCCTGTCGTCGATTGACGCCCTAACCCTAGAGCACCCAATCTGCTCATATGGGCCCGGCCAGCCCGAGTTCGACCCTTCCTGCTACTGGCGCGGACCCGTATGGGTCAACATAAACTGGTTCCTCATAAGGGGCCTGCTGGACTACGGATTAAACGACCTGGCACGGGAAATCACAGGCAAGACGCTTAAGATGATAGGGGAAAACGGTTTCCGAGAATACTACAATCCGCTCTCAGGTGAAGGCTATGGTGGTGATAGGTTCAGCTGGACGGCAGCATTATGCATAGATATCGAAAAGTCGATGGTGAACGGCATATGATTAAATATACCCAATGAGCCTAATATTATCCTGATAATGCTTCCTATGCGATACTATGTTGCTCTGATAATCGTGGTGGCATCTCTCATATTGTACTATGTCTCATGGCCTCTCGGTTTTTTGGAAGTTATTTCACCCCCGCCGGTGGCAGACCTCTTCATAAAAGACCCTGGGAATCCCCTCGACCTTCCATACGGGCCTGCCTCTGGCTGTCTACACCCAGATGTTAAATACTTCCCTGAAGGACGATCCGGGTACAGGTTCTGGATGTACTACACACCATGGCCCCCCGACTCTGCCGAATACCCATACCTCGCCCGTTCAAACGATACCGTCAATTTCACATCAGAAGATGTGGTGAACCCCCTGTTCACCCCTGGCACGCCTGGCAGCTGGGATGACAGCTACCTGGCCGACGTGGATGTTATGCTAGTGAACGACACCTGGATGATGTACTATGCCGGGTGCTCCTCGGATCAGTGCAGCATAGGCCTCGCGCTTTCTGGCGATGGCGTAAACTGGCGGAAATACCGTTCAAACCCCGTGATCCCTGAACCGTCAGTAGAGCCGACAGTCGTCCTGGCGGATGGATCGTACCACATGTGGTACTCATGCAACAAAAAATCCCTGATAGTCTCTGCACTATCCAAGATGAAAATAATCAAGAACATGTTTGTCTGCTATGCAACCTCTGAGGATGGCATTAGCTGGGATAGACACGGGACCGTGGACATACCACCGACCTACTATAACATCCATGCGAACGTGGTCTTTGATGATGGAACCTTCCATATGATGAGGCGCGCCCGCGACGGCATCAGCCTAGCATACTACACTTCAGAGGACGGAATTGACTGGGAACTACAGGGTTACGTACTATCCCCCTCACCCGAAGAAAGGCAGATATATCGCTCGTCTCAGCTGGAGAGCCCTCTCTCAGACGACTGGGTCGAACTGGACGGCAGCAGAATAATCTATTACTCATACCTTAACTTCACCGAACCAGGTTTTAACACCCCGCGCATAGGACTCGCAATAGAGGATACAGTTTGAAACGTCTTTAATGTGTATCTTTTAACCGCCCAATACCAGAAATGATTCATGACGGATCCCTCCTCGTCCATAGTTCCGGGGTTGGTGGATTTCATCTCACAGATGCCTTCGAAGGTCACATCCGGCGACCTGCTTGCGGTATCCCTTGTCCTGATATCCATCTACCTCCTGGTCTACTTGATAAACAAGCTCACCGGGCTGATAATATTCCTACTCAAGAAGGTATTCCTCCTGGTGATCGTCCTACTGGCATTCTACAGGTTCATGGAGGATTTCATGACGAAGGTGGGGGCTGAGGGCTTCACCCAAGACAACCTAGTGCTCGGGGTGGCGGGCACATTTGTGGGTTTCATAGCCACTGCCATAGCACTCTACGCCGCCCTATCCTCGCTGAAGGACATACACATATCACGAACCGATGGTAAGAAGAAAGAGGAAGAGGAGGTTGGAGCGGAGCCTGAAGAGGTCGAAAGCGAGAAGAAAGAGATGAAACCAGGCAAGGAAGACTCTGGGCTCGGATTAAGCAATCTGTTGTCTGTCCAATCGCTGAAGAGCGACCGCCACCTCGGCGCAGTATTGGCCTACCTGGTGATCGCCGAGTTCGGGGTGTTCTCATCCAAGACCATGGCCGCCCCCACACCCGCGGTCGGAGTCGGGTTCTTCGCGGTCTTCATGGTGGCTGCGCTTTTCTTCATACGCCAGAGCTACAGCGACTACATGAAGGGGCTCCGTCACCTGGGAGCAGCAATCCTATTCGGCGGAATCCTCTCCCTGATACTGGGGCACTTCTGGGGGGGCTATCCTCTCGAAAAGCTACTGTCAACAGCCTATTTCGCAACCGACTCACTGGTAGCCCTTGTTACCGGGCTTTCAGTGAGCCTTTTCATGGGAAGCAGAAGCTAAAACCTTTTTATCCTCTTTGCTGAGCAGGCGGGCTTCCAACAGTATCAGCGGCAGGGACGCTATTACCGCAATCACGAAAAGGAAAACAGTCAGCGACATAATCCCCACCAGGACGTTCAATCCCCCGACAGTCTTGAACAGCTTGTTATCCCGGGCTCTCCAGACCCCAACACCAAAGGCTAATGAGGTGATGCCCGAGACTATGGCGCCAACAAGGTAGGATGCCATGTAGAAGGTGTTGGTGTGGCTGCTTCCCATCCAAAAAAGGAGTTCGCCGACTATCTCGAAACCCATGGCGATCATCGAGGACAATACCGCCATTGCAGAAGCGTAACCCAGCAACCTGCTCTTGCACTCCAATCCCAACTTCATGAAACCTGTGATGGCAACCGAGTAGACGACGAAGGTCACAGGCGCGAACAACGCCATCAACAGCGAGAAATTCCTGTAAGCGTCCGGGGAGTCCCCCCTCTCATAGCTGACATAAAAAGACACTGGCAACAGTATAAGGTACAATATAAACGTCAGATAGTATGCCCTGACGCTGACGCTGAACGGAAAATCCCGTAGCACCCCATCAACGTGCTTTCCGAACAGGCTGGAACCGCCCATGATTTACTTCTCTCAATCCACGGTTAAAAAGCCAATTTCACCTGTTTTCTGTGCTGTCCAGTGGAACGCCACGATATGACATGATTCCCTCACATCCACTGCTTTCCCCCCTTATGAACTTTCTCGCTGCATCCTCGCCCAACTCCTTCATATCCGCCGACCGGAACAGCAGCTGGATTCCATGTACCGTGGGCTTTCCACCTCTCATAACCTGCAACCCCAGGGAATCCAACCTCATGCCCTCCAAGTCCTCCTTCAAACAGTCTTCGGATGTTATCCAGAGGTCGCCGCCCATGCCAAGGCACACATAACCCTCCAAAACCCTTGAGTCCACGCCATAGTCTCTAGTCCAGGACTCTACTATCCTCTTCTTCTCCTTGCTGTTTAGTATCTTCAACATCATCTTCTCAGCTTCGCCGCGAAAAAACCGCCCGTGTCGTTCTCGTGGGGGTATATGCGCACGCTGTTCTCCACCTCTGGACCATAACGTTTGCCCTTCCATTCCAATAGTCCGTTCCTGCTCTTGAACTCCCCGCCTATGCCCTCACATGACAGGCCATGTTTCCTAATCGCATGGTCTACTACTGCCTCGTTCTCCTCCGGGCTGAACGTGCAGGTGCTATAGACCAGCACACCATCCTTCTTCAGAAAGCTTGCTGCAACATCCATGAGCTTCCTCTGAACACCAGCGCACCTTCTCACATTACCCTCGCTCCAGGACTTCAACGCTTCCGGGTTCTCACGCAGCTGCCCCAAGTTGCTGCAGGGAGCATCCAACAGGACCCTATCGAACCGCATTTTGCTCCTGAACCGGGCCCCGTCCACGTTCGACACAACCGTGTTAACGACGCCCATCCGGTTCAAGTTGAACCGCAGCGTCTTCAAACGCTGACTGTCCAACTCATTGGCGACGATACAACCCTCATTCTTCATCATCGCAGCCATCTGCGTGGTCTTGCTGCCAGGCGCAGCCGTCAGGTCTAGCACGCAATCGCATTCAACAGGGTCCAGGACCTCGGCTGCCAGCATGCTCGCGCTCTCCTGCACGTAAAGCAGTCCCTGGAAGTGTTCTATCGAGTCCCCAACCCGCGCCTCCGTGTAGAATCCCGTGTGCGACCAGGGCACGGGCTCAGAATCGAAAACACTCGTCACATCGTCTATGGACGCCTTCAACGTGTTCACACGGTATGAAGTCCGCGGGGGCCTGCTGCAGGCCTCCGCAAACTCATCGTATTCCCCCTCCAGTTGAAGCCTCAATCTAGCCTCTAATACCCCGGGTATTTGCATTTTTATTGTCGTATGTGAGTATAGTTAAGCCATAATTTCATTAAATATTGTTTAGAGAGTTTTTAGGATGGAATACAAGGTTGTTGTTTCGGACTCCAAGACAGGGAAATCCTACAATGTGGAGTTAAAGGACCAGGAAGCCAAGAAAATCAAGGGCTTGAAGATATCAGACAGCTTAGAAGGCGCGGTGGTCGGCCTCCCAGGGTACAAGCTCGAAGTGACAGGCGGAAGCGACAAAGGAGGCTTCCCCATGAAGAAGGGAGTGCACGGGGCAACCGCGCAGAAGATACTCATGGGCAAGGGCACAGGCTACAGGGCCAAGACCGGAGACCGGGCCAGGAGGCGCATACACGGCGAGGAAGTCGGAGACAATGTGGTCCAGGTAAACACCAAAATAATCGAATACGGCAGCAAACCAGTGGATGAACTTCTAGGAAAACCAGCCGAGGAACCCGGAGAAGAGGAGAAAACCGAGGGGGGTGCCTGATTCCCATGCAGTCAGAGGTCAACATCGGTTTGGTGGGCCACGTAGACCATGGTAAGACAACCCTGACCAAAGCCCTCTCCGGCCGGTGGACCGACACCCACAGCGAGGAAATACGCAGGGGAATCTCCATAAGGCTCGGCTACGCCGACATAGACCTTTACCGGTGCGAATCCTGCCCAGAGCCCGACTGCTTCACAACAGACAAGAAATGCGGCAAATGCGGGGGAGAAGCCAAGCTAATGCGCAGGGTGTCATTCGTCGACGCCCCAGGCCACGAGACCCTAATGGCCACCATGCTGTCCGGAGCCGCCATAATGGACGGCGCCCTTCTGGTTATCGCAGCCAACGAGAAATGCCCCCAACCCCAGACAGCCGAGCACCTCACAGCACTGGACAGCCTCGGAATAAAGAACATCGTCATCGCCCAGAACAAAGTCGACCTCGTGGAGAGCGACCGTGCCAAGGAGAACTTCAAGGAGATAAAAGAGTTCATAAAAGGCACTTCACTGGAAGACGCTCCCATCATACCCATCGCAGCACACTACGGAGTGAACATGGACATACTCATACAGGCCATGGAGGAGTTCATCCCCACGCCCGAACGCGACAAGAAGCTGCCTGCCCGCATGTACGTGGCCCGCTCGTTCGACATCAACAAGCCAGGCGTCGACGTAACCGAACTTTCCGGAGGCATACTAGGCGGGTCCCTGACACAGGGGGAGATAAAGGTCGGCGACGAGATAGAACTGAGTCCCGGCGTGAAGAAGAAGAACACCTACCGGCCCATAACCACCAAGGTGGTCAGCTTGAGCGCCGGCGGGGAGGAAACTGATGCGGTCGACCCCGGAGGGCTGATAGCGATAGGCACCGAATTGGACCCCTCCCTGACCAAGTCAGACAACCTGTCCGGGAATGTCGTCGGCAAGCCCGGCACGCTGCCTCCAGTCAGGGAATCCCTCAAGCTCGATGTCAAACTACTCGACCGGCTGATAGGATTCGAAGAGGACATCAAGCCAATAGCGAAGGGAGAGCCGTTGATGCTCAGCTGCGGCAGCGCCGTCACCGTCGGCGTAGTCCAGAACCCCGGCAAGGGCGAGCTAGCATTGAAGCTCCCCGTCTGCGCAGATGAAGGGGACAAGGTCGCCCTATCAAGGCGTGTGGGCGCCCGCTGGCACCTCATCGGATACGGAGTCATCAAAGACTAAAATGGATGTTGTCCTGGACACCAACTTCCTGCTACTCCCCCATCAGATGGGCGTGGACATATTCTCGGAGATAACCAGGGTCGTGTCCGAGGAGCATCGGCTGATGACGCTATCCCCCGTACTGGCGGAGCTCAACAACCTCATAGGGCCTTCAGGAGACGGGGTCGCAGCCAAGGTCGGGATGCAGCTGCTCCTGGAAAAGAAGGTCTTCGTAGTCGGAGTCCCAGAGGCCAATGCGGACGAAGCGATAGTAAACTACGCAAGTGACAACAAGGCGATAGTCTGCACCAACGACGGGGGTCTGAAGTCACGACTGAAGAAGAAGCGGGTCAAGGTACTATGCCTGAAGGGCAAGGACCACCTAGGATTCGCATAATATTCTTTAAGGACTCTTACTATTCGTGCCTTATTATCGTGCTCTCCTTGTCTAACGGGTTATCAACGAATTTTTGCAGTGTCATCCTGCCCTCGGCCACTTCACCGAGGTTGGCCAGCACCGGCAGCAGGTTGTTGTTGTAGAACTGCTGTTTACCCATTGCAGTAGACCGTGTGCTATGGCCCGCTTTGAGGGCTGCTTTACCAGCTGCTTGTATCAGCTCTGGCTGAGCCAGTCCTTCACCGGGCTCCTTCAATCCCAGACTGTCGGCCCTGTCCCATATCCTCCTGCCCTCAACCCTGGCGTCCTCTATGATCTGGCCCAATGTCTTGTCGCAGTCGAAGCACTCCCTGAATCTCATGTTGTTTCTGACATGCTCTGGAACAACATCCGCAAGTTTCATATTTTCCAGACTAGTAATCTGGCCTGGGATATGATTCCCTAGAACCGGGCTGTCCCGGCCTTGCTGCTCCAATGGCACGACCCTCATCGGCGTGGGCGTCAACCTGATCTCTTGCTCTGCGGGTGCCTGCGCACCATTTTCCAGTGGCCTTCCCTCGCACGTGAACCTGAGCTCGCCCGTGCTCTGAGCCACCTGCTTCATTAAATCCCTGTCTCCCCGCTTTAAAGCTGCCGCCGCCCTCTCCAACGCCCCCCTAACCTCCTTCATGTCCTCGCTTCTGCCTGTGCTGTCCCGAATAGCCAACAGCGAACTATGGCCGATCTGAGCTGCTTTGTTCGCAAGTCCCTTGCCCCTTATCTGCATCAGCCCGGGGTGAAGTTCCCCTGATTCGGATGTTAGGTCAACTTCTATGGTCGTCCTGCCACGTTCGTCCACGTTCTTGCTGACGCCTCTTATGTGCCTACGCTCCAGGGTGACTGCCATAAAAGCATATGGGAATCGATCAGTTAATAAATAGGGACTTACTCCTATCCTTGCCTGTGGGTGCTGCCCGTGCTCAGCTGCATTCTTGTGAATCCGTCCAATATGGCCTTCGCTCTCCCCTGGTAGTGCTCTCTGGTGCCCGGGGGCAGGGCTTGTGTCAGCTCTCCCGTGTATCCTGCGAAACTCTCAGGGCTCATCTGCACCGCAACGGTCAGGTCCGCTATGGTCGGGGGCCCCATAACAGTGGAATTCAAAGCCCTATCAGATGGCGTATTCCTCACTCTCTCGGACGCGTACTTCAACGCCCGGGCGAAACACAACTCACCCGGCTCGCTAGCCTGTATCGTGGGATTTCCCTGCGGATAGGCTTGTTTCGCCCTCTCGGCCTGGCCGCGGAGGCACTCTCCCCTAACCCATCCTGCGACCTGGTTGACGTAGCGGGCGGCGTTCATGTAGGCGCTCCTCGCGGTAGCAACCTGCTTTTCATCAGCGGTGGCAGACGTCCGCCTGGCCATCTGGTCCATTGCCACTTGGCTCAGGTGCTCGTCGAGGGTCAGACCCCTGCGCTGGGCTGCCCGGGTCATCTCAGATATCCTCTGCCCTATGTAGAGCTTGACGGCATTCGGGTTCTCAAGCTGGGGGTTGGACTTCAGGAACTCCGCGTCGGAGGCTGGGAACTCCCTGCCACACGCCGCCTCGGCGATGCGCGCGCTCTGCCTCATGATCTGAGCCTGGCTTCCGGGGTTTTCCATGTCGCTTCCCCGGTTGGGACAGTTCTTCATGTCAACCGTTAGAACGCCGAGCTTCACATCCGACTCCGCGTTTGGAGCGGCTGGTATGTTCTGCTGTACTGCCCCAGCAGCTGGGACGCTGCCTGTGACCGGCGGGGCCTGGACTTCACGAGCCCGCGGGGGTGCTGGGGCAGCTGGAGGTGTCGGGGGATATCCTACTCTCTGAGGTGCGACCTGCTCTGGCATGGTCTGCGGGGGCAACACGACCGGCGGCTGTTTTGTCTGCCGGACTACCGGCGGCGGCTCGACCTCCCCCTCCCTATGCCCCGGTGCCGGCGGCGGCTTTGGAGACTGCCTGATTCCCGTCCTTGGAAGGGGCGGAGGCCTGATGTTTCTGGTGGAGGTCGCAGGCTGGTCTGATGTCACCTCCCTACCTTCTGATATGAAGCTGAAAGCGTAGCATTTGTCTACTGCAGACTTCCTCTCAGGGTTTATGACTCCTCCTGTTCTGAGGTCGGCGAGGGCGTCCCCGAAGAAGCTCTGGACCTTAAGCTGAGTGTCCAAGTCTGGGGTGTCGGTCTCCCCCTGGACTTTCTTTATTGCGGACAGTCCTCTCTGCCCCATTGCCTCGATCTGCTGGTGGGTGCTGCCCGGGGGAACGACCTCCTCGTTTCCCGGCCTCAGATGCACGTATAGTGTGAGCTTCTCCTGCCTGTCGTGGCCGTGGTCTCCGACTTGGGCTTTGACGCTCTCTATGTGCTCCTCCCTAATCTGTTTTACGGCCACCTTCAGATTCTCCAGTATGCTGTCTCTTTATATTCTCAAGCAGCTTGCTCTTCTCGTCGAGGTCGTGTATTATCTCCTCGTCCAGCCTAACCTTGATGTTCTCCACGTTCTTGGCGCCGAGCTTCTCCAACACCTCCGACGCGGGCTTGCCCGACAGCTTCCTGAGGAACTCAACGGTGTCCTCGTCCAGTTTTTCAGGGTCAACGTCGACTGTGATGTTCAGCTTGCCGGTCTCAGGGTCAGTGGACACCACAACCTCCCGGATACCCTCCTTCCTGATCTCAGGCTCCATCACATATATACATTAAAAGAGGGGGTTATTTAATGGAATCCCCACACCCAAGGGCACAGTCTCCCGTCACATATCTGCCTTCTCTGTCGTGGCTGCTTTCTCAGCAGATTCAGTTACTGGTTGCTCTGCTCCGCCGGTCAGGCTGGCTAGCGTGTGTGCCACCACCCTCTGATGGTCTTCCTGTTCCATGGACTTGAGCCGGTCCGCGCCGAGGGCGCTCTGGTACACCATCCCGGCAATCAGCCGCGGATCGTCCTTGCCGGTCTTTTCATCCGGGCCGAGCTCCAAGTAGCCTAGCATCTGCTCGGCGCCGAGCCCCAGGGACCGAAGACGTCCTGATATCTCGGCTCCAATCTGCTCTTGTGTCGCGCCGGCTGGGATGGGATGGGCCAACCTGTCCAGCAACCTCTCACGCTCACCCCCAGCTCCTGATTCCCCTCTCATTCTCCCGCTTATCTGGGCGAACATCTTTCCGTGTTCCGGCTCCCCCATGGACTCCAGCCTTTCATGTCCAAGGGCCCGGGTGTAAACAGCCCTGGCTATCATCCTAGGGTCGTCTGCCGGGTATTCCCCTGGTTTGGTGCAGGCTTCGAACTCCTCCGGGGTTATGCCCACGGCCTTCATCCTGTCGGATATCTCTGCGGCGACCTGCTCCGGCGGGACGTCTGGTTTAACAGGGGATCTTATCCTCTGCTCGATGCTCTGTCTTTCCCCCTCACCCTGCTCGGGAGGCTTGTGTCCCATCTTGTGAAGTATGTCGTTCACCATTCTGGCGTGTTCTTCACCGGTCATCCTGCCCTCACCGCCTTCCCCTCCGTTGACCCGTTCAGCGCCTAGTGACTGGAGGTATATAGCGTGCGCCCTGTAAAGCGGGTCATCGGGTCTCATGTTCTCGTCTGGCGGGGTCTGAACTGCTTCCAGGAACCTCTCGGATGTTATCCCCCCACCCTGCAACCTCGACCCTATCTCCGCGGCAATCTCGTCATTGGACGTTCCGGCGGGTATGGTCTCGGCCATGACCCTCTCCCTCATCCTCTCATCCATGGCTGTGGAGGGCCCGGCATCCTGTCTTGGAGGGCTTGCACCATCCGATGTTTCCCCTGCTGATCGCATGCCCCCCACCATCGCCAGCTCGTCCTCTGATACTATGCTCCCCAGCTCCCCATCGGTCAGGGCGCTCTCCTTCCTCCTTGCGGCTGCCCTGAGCCTCACCTCCCTATGGGCCTTCTGGTGGGGTCCCAGCCTGAAGCCCCTACCAGTATTCGGCGTGTACTCGTAGGGTTCCTCTATGAATTCGTTGCCCACCCTGAAGGTGAGGCTGTAGCTCTGGTCCATGCCGTTACGGTCGCCTGTGAACTCCCCCGACTTGTTCTTCGTGCCGTCGACTGCCGCGTTCAGGAAGTTCTGCGCCTCCAACTGGGTTTGCAGCTCGAAACCATGCGCCTTCTTCCTTATGGATTCCAATGAAGCCGGCCCAAGTTCTTCAAGCCGGTCGCTTGTCGGCTCCGGCCTTGGAACCATAGACTCACAACCCTCCCCTAACGTGACATACAATTTGACACCGGTCGGTGTCTTCTCGGCTTTGACCTCCTCTATGTCATCCGGCCTAATCGCGTCCGGGCCCCTAACAAAATCCCCTGGCTCTCCCGCCATAGGGGCTGCTACTGGACTCTCTGTTTTCGCCGTATTCACATCCCCGGTTGCAGTAGGGTCCCCGCCTGGAACAGCCCGTCTCTCAGCGGTCGCATCCTGACCTTCCGCTGAAGTTCTTACCTGCTGGTCTACGTCGCGCCTATCCTGCCTTTCCGATGTTGGCGCATCAGAAGTTGGGGTGCCGGGTCCTGGTGCGGTCGTAGCCTCTGGGTTAGCCGCTGGCCTCGGCGTCTCTGATGTTGCAGGTGCCGCCCTCTCGCCCTTTTCTGGTGGCATGTCCGCTGATTTCCCCCTTCTCTCGCCTCCTTTCTGCGCGGGCTGGGGCATGTCTCCTTCCACGAACTCGATCGTCTTGCACCCCTGGTCTATCAGGCCTGCCGTGATAAACGACAGGTCTCCAGTATCTCTTATCTCGTTGCCTGCCAGGTCGAGGAACTCCGCCGCCCTCTGCCTCTCATGCAAGCTCCTGTCTTTTGGGGATGTTCGGGCGTGTATTGCACTCAGCGAGTCCGCGCCGAGGTGTTCGAACCTGTCTGCCGGCCCCAAACCCGCGAACTCAGGACCCGGAGGAATAACACCCGCCTTCGGGTCCAGGTGAACGCGGATTGCCAGCTTACCATCCTCTCCCACTTCAGTGCGCACGCCCTTGATGTCCTCAGGCCTCAGCTGCTGGATCCTCTTGGCCATCATAGAAAACTGGGAAACACACCCCTAAATACCGCATATTCAAAATTATTCAAAGAATTTTCAAAATAATCCTGACTTTTCCCCCTATAGTTGTTGTTTGCTGCTTTTATACCCTATTGGCGTAATATTATAGGTTTCAGATGCACCTGAGTCTGCCATTGCACTGGCAGAATGCAGGGAAGTATGTGAAGATCTGGGTGTGCAAATAAAATGTACAAGATAGTTACAGTTGAGGACACGGTCAGGGTCCCGCCGGCTAGGTTCAGCGAAGACCTGGAGACCGTGATAACGCAGGAACTGGAGAACATGGTAGTCGGCAGGATAGACAAGAGCCTTGGAGTGGTGCTGGCTGTCACAGGCATCGACGAAGTCGGCGACGGGAAGATCATACTAGGCGACGGCGCAGTATACTACAGCGCAAGATTCAAGATACTAGTCTACGAGCCAATGGTCAACGAGGTAGTCGAGGGCGAGGTCACTGAGGTCACGGAATTCGGCGTGTTCGTCGGGTTCGGCCCCATCGACGGGCTCATACACGTGTCCCAGATAACCGAGGACTTCATGAGCTACGACCAGAAGAACAGCTCGTTCGTGGGCCGGGAATCAAACAAGATACTCAAGGTAGCGGATGTCGTACAGGCCAGGATAGTCACGGTGAGCATGAAGTCCCGGGCCACGGAGTCGAAGATCGGATTGACGATGAGGCAGCCCTACCTGGGCAAGCTGGAGTGGATAGAGGACGACCGGAAGAAGCTCGAGGAGAAGATAAAGGCCGAAGACAACAAGGAAAAGGAGAAGGAAAAGAAGAAGGGCGGCAAGAAGGAGGGTGATAAATGAGGGCCTGCAAGTCATGCATGCGGTTGAGCGAGGAGGAGCGCTGTCCAGTCTGCGGCTCCAACACGAGCCAGTACTGGAGCGGCTACTTCGCAGTATTGGATCCTGAGACCTCACAGATAGCGAAGAAGATGGGCATAAAGTCCCCCGGCCAGTACGCGCTCAAGGTGAGGTAGATTGCATGGAGTTGACGCCCCGGCTCAGGGAAGAGCTGAAGAAGCCCCTCGGCGACGTAGTGACGGAAACATCCAAGATTCCCGTTGACGCGCCGCTCATATGCGTCGGTGACACCGCATCGGACACGATGCTCTCAGCGGGCTACAAGCCCAAGCTCCTAGTCTATGACGGCAGGACCGGAAGGCACGAGATCGGCGTGTCGGAGACGATAAGCTCATACGATGCCGTGGAGCGAACCGTCGCTAACCCGCCCGGAAAGCTTGAGGAAGGCGTTTTCGAGCTGTTCAGGGAGGTCTTGGATGGCGGTGGGCCTGGCAGGGTCTACGTCGAAGGCGAGGAGGATTTGACCGCGCTCGCGGCCATAAGGGAGGCTGCAGTCGGTTCGGTGGTCGTCTACGGGCAGCCGGGCGAGGGCCTGGTAGTCGTGGACGTCAACGAGAAAACGAAAAATAGGGTTAACAAGATAATCGAGGATATGGAAGATGGAAGTTGATATGATCGAGGACAAGGAGAACCCCCTCCTAAACAGGAGGGAGATACGGTTTAAGGTGTCCTACCAGGGTCCGACCCCTGCCAGGCAGGATGTGCGGAGCAAGATAATTGCGATGCTGAACTTGGACAAGGAACTCACCCTGTTGGACAAGCTGGATCCTCAGCAGGGGTCCCAGGTTGCGCTTGGATACCTTAAGTCCTACGGTGACAAGGCTGCGATGTCCATAGAGCCGGAGTACCTGTTGAAGAGGAACTTCGAGGTCAAGGAGGAGCCGAAGGAAGACGGTGGCTCGCCTCCCTCAGGTGATGATGGGGGCAGCCCGGACGGAGAGGGCGAAAGCGGCGGTGACAAGGCCGCGGCTGAGGGCGGAGACGCTAAGTCTGAGAAGTCTGGGGCAGGCAAGCCGGATGAGAAGGCGGAGAAGGATGATGAGAAAGGCGAGGATAAGGCTAAGGCAGGCTCTGAAGACGAGACCGGCCCTAAGGAGGGTGAGTGATGGCTAAAGGCAAGAAGAAACGCAGGGAAAGGGAGAGGAAGGAGAAGGTGCCCAAGAGGAAGAGCGCCAAGTGGAAGGTATATGATGTCTCAGGAGAGGCTGTTAAGAGGAGTCTGAAATCATGCCCCAAATGTGGTGACGGCGTTTTCCTAGCGGACCATAAGACGCGCATGACCTGCGGGAAATGCGGTTACACGGAGTTCACCCGAAAGGGAGAAGAGGAAGAAAAATAGGAGCACTTAACTGCATTCACTCCCAATGTTTTCCAATGAGGGTCGTGGGTTTGGACCTGGCCGGAAGCCCTAAGAACAGCACAGGATTCTGCATTTTGGAGGTTGAGGGCGGGAAGACCGTCCATACCCGGCTGATACACTCTGACGAGGAGATACTGTCGGATGTCACGTCCGCTGACCCGGACCTCGTGGCAGTTGACGCGCCCCTCATCTACGAGGGTGTGCGCAGGAACTGCGATGACCTGCTTCGCGAATATGGTGCCCTGCCCGTGACCTTGAAGGGCATGGAGGTTCTTGCAGAACGCGGGAGAAAGATCGCATCCGACCTGAAGCGATTGGGCCTGGATTATATCGAGGTTTTCCCTACTGCGTCCGCGAAGATACTGGGAGTATACAGCAAGAACGACTTCACACTCCAGAAGAACATGATGGCATTGGACCTGAAGGGGGACCTGAACACCAAGATACTATCAAGGGACGAGTTGGACGCGGTCCTCGCCTCGTTGACGGGATTCCTCTATCTCCAGGGCCAGTCCGAGCCGGTCGGCGACGAAAACGGCCTCGTTCACATACCTCTCGTCTGATGCTATAAAAGCGTCTAATACCATAGTTGAAACGTAATGGGCGAATACGATTTCATCGTCGTGGGCGGGGGGCCGGCTGGAATGTTCGCCGCATACGCCCTATCAGAAGCTGGAAGGAAGGTTCTGTTACTCGATGAGGGCAAGAACGTTTCAGACCGGCATTGTCCCATGGCCGAGTCTGGCGCATGCGTAAACTGCAGGCCCTGCGATGTTATGACCGGACTGGGGGGTTCCGGGCTTTACAGTGATGGCACCCTGAACTTGAGGCCTGACATCGGCGGCGACCTCAGTCAGCTGACTGGCAGTGATGACCGGGCCTGGGAGCTGGTCGAACGTGTGGACGAGATATTCCTGCGTCATGGGGCTCCCGATAGGCTATACGGGGGGGACGAGGAGAAGATCGCCGAGTTGAAGAGGCGCTGTGCCTCTGACGACATCAAGTTCATAGACATACGTCAGCGTCACATAGGCACGGAGAACACTCCTGCGGTCATCGAATCCATTGCGGAGCATCTGAGGGGTTCCGGAGTTGATATCATGGTGTCCACCAGGGTTGAGGACATCATAGTGGAGGATGGCCGGTGTGTCGGGGTCAAGACCGTCAAGGAAGAGTTCAGGGCTGGCGGCGTTCTACTGGCTCCTGGCAGAGTAGGGGCAAAGTGGGTTGATGAGCTGGTTGCTGAGCACGGTATAAAGGCTGTTTTCGGCCCTATCGACGTGGGGGTGAGGGTTGAGGTTCCAGCGTTGATAATGGAGTCCGTCATCGAGGTCAACCATGACCCTAAGTTCCACATACGAACCCCAACATATGACGATTTTGTCCGTACATTCTGCACTAACCACCAAGGATGGGTTGTGAAGGAGAGCTATGATGGCCTGGTCGGAGTTAACGGGCATAGCATGCTCAAGGACATGTCTGGCAACACTAACTTCGCCTTCCTGGTGAGGGTGGCTTTGACTGAGCCAGTTGAGGACACGGTCGAATACGGCCGCGCGATAGCCGACCTGGCCACCACAATAGGGGGTGGGAAGCCGATACTACAGCGTCTCGGAGACCTCAGGCATGGCCGCAGGTCGCACCCCCATAACATCGCGGATAACCTGTTCGAGAACACGTTGAAGGATGTCACGCCCGGGGATGTTTCGATGGCGTTGCCTCACCGGATCGTCGAGGACATACTAGAGGGGTTGGAGAAGTTGAACGATGTGATACCTGGGGTGAACTCGGATTCCACATTGGTCTATGCCCCGGAGCTGAAGTTCTACAGCATGTGCGTGGAGGTAGGGTCCAGGATGGACTCTAGCATCCCTGGATTGCACGTTGCAGGTGATGGGGTGGGGTTGAGCAGGGACATAGTTAATGCGGCTGCGACTGGTTTGCTGGCTGCTGAGGGAATGCTGCCACGATGAACGCGTCCGTTTTGAGGCTGGGTCACAGGCACAGCAGGGACAAGCGCATCAGCACACATGTCGCGTTGACTGCCAGGGCGTTCGGCGCCTCCAGGATAGTCTATGATGGTCGTGCTGTTGATGTTAAGGAGAGCGTCGATGAGATAACCTCCTCATGGGGTGGTGACTTCAAGGTCGAGTTCACGGAAGGCTACCGTGATTTCATCAACTCCTTCGAGGGCTTGAAGGTTCATCTCACAATGTATGGCCTGCCCCTGGATGATGTGGTGGCCGACTTCGGCCTTGAGGGGGATATTCTGGTTGTGGTCGGAGGTGCGAAGGTGCCTTCGGATGTGTTTGAGCTGGTGGACTACAACGTTGCAGTGGGTAATCAACCGCACTCG
Source organism: Candidatus Altarchaeales archaeon (assembly GCA_014727915.1). Taxonomy (GTDB): domain Archaea; phylum Altiarchaeota; class Altiarchaeia; order IMC4; family SCGC-AAA252-I15; genus WJMO01. The sequence continues at coordinate 50,701 of WJMO01000005.1, forward strand.
GAGGTCGCGGCTCTTGCAGTGTTCCTTGACCGCATATTCGGGGGTGGTGAGCTGGACAGGGACTTCAAGGGCAGGATGAGAATTGTCCCTCAGAACCGCGGGAAGAAAGTATTGGAGGGATAGTCGACTTATTCGTCTCCTCGGTCGTCGTCTTCGCTTCCCCCGGTTATGCCATAGTCTATCTGGCCTGACTCGTCTCGGTCTTCAAGCATGTCCTCCAACTGCCTTCCGACGCTCTTTGTGCGCTGCCTACCGAAACCTCCCATGTAGGTCATGTGTTCCTTGAGTGTTTGCATTCCTGCTCTGTCCTCACCCATCATCTCAGCGCCTAAATCCCCCACCTTCTCCTGGGCTGGGGATACGCCAGTCGAACCTGAGACTTCGCTATCTGGTGCTGCCTGGCTCGCCTGGGGTCCTGAACCCTCCTCGGTTTCTGATGGCTGTGCGGTTCCCGCATCTGCTGATGCGGTTGGCGCAGGCTCAGATGTCGGCGTTGGCTGCTGGCTCGCGTCCGGCTCTTGCGCAGGCTGTGATGTTGCGGTCGGCTGCTGGGTTGCATCAGGTTCTGGGGTTGATGGTGTGGTGTCAGGCTGTTGTGCGCTGGTCTCTGCCGCTTCGGGTTCCGGCGTCGTTGGCTGCTGTCCGTCGCCTGCTGCGGGTGCTCCCTGCTGGCTCTGGTCTGGCTGCGCCTCCGCCCCGCCCTCGGCTGCCTGGGCTTCGTTGGCTCTCATGTGGTTGAGTGTTGACTGTTTCAAAGCGTCGTTCTGGTCGGCGTTCATGCTCACCGCCTGGTCGTGTGTTAGGGCTCTCGTGTACGCTGTTGATGCGGTCTGCCCTCCGCTCCCGTATTCCGGGGCCTCGCCGGCTGGGGTGTCCACGAACTGTTGGAAGTCATCAGCGCTCACTCCCGCCTCTTGCATCTGCTGGGCCATCTCCGCCCCCTGCCGGTCTGTTTCAGCGTCTATCCTCGGATGGGGCCTCTGCTGCTGTTGTCCTCCGGTCCCCGCCTGTCCGCCCCGTCTGCTCTGGCTTCCGGTTGAACCTGCGGTCGTGGATGTTCCCCTACCATCCCTGCGCGCGCTGTATGCTGTCACAACGCTTTGGCCCGCGCCCCAGGCGCCGCGCACTCCCATCTTCCCAAGCCTCCATCCCAGGGGGAATGAGCTCAAACCCCCGGTCGCGGCGAACTTCAATGCTTCCATGGGTGCGTGTATAAAAGCAATCTTGGCGGCTGCCACTCCCAGGTCCATGCCAATCCCTGCGGCTTTCCCTAGCACGAACCCTATCCTCGAGCTTGCCCTGTCCTGCCCCCTATAGCTTGTGACGGTATCGCGTATCCCCGTGGTTGACATGCCATCGAATACTCCGCTGAAGAACGTGCTCTCCCTTACGCCCCCCCTGACGGTGTTCAGCCCTTCCGATAGTTGTCCCGGGTCTGTTCCGAGCTTCCGAGCGGACAGTTGCATCTGCCGCTGTCTTATCTTGTTCAAAGTCGCCTCTCTTGTCGCCGGGTTCTGGAGGGCTGCGTTCACTCCCGCGGTCCCGGAGGGCATCATCGCGCCTCCCGGGTAGTCTGTGCGGCCGACGTCCTGGACGGCATCCTGCCAGCTGGCTCCGCCTACGGCCTCCAGCAACTGGCTGTCGCTGGCGTTCCTCAGGTCTCCGACAGTGTTTATTCCTGCTTGCTGGAGGTTAGCCACGGTCGTGTCGGAGTTAAGCCCCAGTGATTCCATGACCTCCCTGTTGTATCCGCTGTCTATCCCCAGGCCCTGGGCTGACTGCCCGATTGCCCTTCCAATACCCGTCACTTCCATGACCTTGCTTACCGTGTAGGCCGATATTCCCAACCCCACCAGGGTCCCCGCTCCCATCCCTCCTATGCCTGCTATAGTGCCTATTATGGCGAGCGCCTGGACTGTCATCGCCCATTTGCCGAGGCCCCATGCGGTCCCGATCACGCCCGCGCTTGCCATGGCTCCTAGGATGTTGCTTGCGACGTATGATAGGCCTGCTCCTACGTTGTATATGCCCATTATGGACTTGCCAACAAGAGTCTCCGACCTGTAGAATGGTGTTTTCGGCTGCTGGGAGGCTGTGCTTGGCTGACTGCTTGGCCCGCCAGTGGTCTCTCCTAATCCCCTGCCTAGTCCGAAGCCCCATCCCCCGACCCATCTTCCGAAGGACCAGAGCCCGCTTCCAACACCGAACATCCGCCCCTGGCGTGCGAACCATTTGCCCCACCTCTGCCTTCTCGCTGCTGTCCTCTTCTGATACCTCTCCGCAAAGCCTTTCATGCCTGGCATCTTGGAGAGCACCCTACTTGCTTTAGCTCTCTGGCCTACCCTAGCCCTTCTTGATATGGACTTCAATTCGCTGGTTCCCAGGCCGCCCTGCTCTGCCTCGTCACCTCCCATGAACATCTTTGAGATGTTCCGGCCCACGAATGACCCGCTCATGCCGATCGCACCCAACGCACCCGCATTATAGGACCACTTGGCCGCTCTCAAAAGGCTTCTCCCTATCATGTTCCCTGTCTTGGGCAGGGCTCCTCCTATGCCCATGCCTATGAACATGCCCAGCGGACCCCCAGCCAACGCGCCGATGGCTCCGCCTATAACCATTCCCATACCGCGTTTTCTGACCTGTCCCACACCCCACATGGCAGCCTTCTGCACGTGCTTACCAAATCCTAGCCCTACTCCCATGCCTATCGCAAGCCCGAGGGGGCCTCCCAGGGCGAGTCCGATGCCGGCTGATATGGCGATGCCCATCGCCCGGTGACCCAGGTATCCTCCGACGGCCACTCCCGCTCTCTTAGCCCATCCCGCGCCATAGTATGCGCCAAGTCCGATGCCGTATCCGGCCCATCCCAGCCCGTAACCGGCATAGTATGCTCCTTTGCCTGCGAGCCACGCGCCCTTGCCGGCCAGCCACAGTCCAGCGCCAGCAGCCATTCCCGCCACACCGATCAATGCTCCCAGACCGTATCCTCTCCCCAGCAGTCCTACGCTCCCTCTCATCAGAGAACCTCCCAGTCCGCTCAGACCCTTCGTAGCAGCCCAGCCTATGCCCATACCCAATCCCTTTAGTCCTGCCCAACCGTATGACAGGGCACCGCTGCCAAGCTTACCTGCTGCGCCGCTGACAGTCTTCCAAGCCTGCCCAACCCGTCCTTGCTCCCATCTCTTAGCAGTCTGGCTCCACTTCCGCCTCCTCTCCGATGGCCTCTTACCCGGTTTCTTGCCGCTTTTAGGCCCTCCCGGCCGTTTTTTCATCTTCTTCCCGAGCCTTGATATGCTTCCCACCCCTGCTGACAGTCCGGCGGCGACCACGGCTTCCGCGCTCTGAGCCTGCATCATCTGCCCCGCCCCGACCATTGCAACACCTGCGAAGCCGGGGGTCAGCTGCCCCGCCCCAGATAGTATTGCCCCTATCATCGCAAGCGCTCCTGTGACTATCAAGGGGGAGATGATTATCATGCACATCAGGGAGATGGCCGCGAAAACGGTGAAATTCGACTCTACGGTCGGCCGGGCCTCCATCACTATCCCCGTTATCAGCACCCACATTGCCATGACGACATTCACCATAGCCCATGTAAGGCTGTACTTCAGGAACGTGCGCCCTATGCTCTTGGTGAAGTCCCACAGGTACAGGAGGCAGGTCAGAGGCATCATTATCGCCATCAGATGGATTATTGTATATCTCAACATGATCATCGTCACCGCCAGCAGGCCTACTATCTGACCGCAGCAGAAGGAGAAAAGATAGGCCTTGTTGTCCTTGCCTATCCCCTTGTACGAGGATGCTATGCTCTTCCCAAAGTCCGGGCTGGTTGTGACCTGCTGGTATAGGCCGTCGATCCTGTTATAGCAGTGGTCCGGCACATCATATACTTCCGCGCATGTAAGCGGGGGCGGCCCGGGGTTGGCTATGGGCGGGGGGTCCTTCATTATCACGCCGCCTATCAGGCTGACCGTGATCTGGTATGAGATGTCAATGAGCATCTGGTAGAAGTAAGGGGAGAAGGGCACTATGATAAGTGCGAGCAGCAGCCTCTGGAGCTGCGCCTTTGCGGCCGCTCTCTCTCCCGGGCTGTTGGAGAATATCATCATCTTTATGGCGGTTATGAGTATTGCGAATATGACCAGGGGCATGATCCACCGCATCACCATCCCGGCCATTAACAGCGTGTTGCCCTGGTTTATGACGGGCCTTCCAAGGGTTTCATTGCTTAGGCTCCAGGGTATGAGGTTTATCAAGAGGGCGGAGTCCCCCATGAAAGTATGCAATATGAACGCGTAGAAGTCTATGACCAGATTGGAGAACCATTCGCTAACCCCCTTTATCACGTCTCCTGAGATGGCTGCGGCACTCTGTGAAAAAACCAGTATCAACAGTATTGCTGACGCAGCTTTAGCCTTCTTCGCAGAATAAACCGTCTCTAAGGATGTTTTCATGGCGGCAGCCCAGTAAAAATATGGGTTCCAAACTATTTAATTATAATATACTATGCCTTACCGTCGAATTCGTCCCTTGCCTTCGCGAAGTCCAGGGCCTTCCCACTGAAGAACCTGTAGGACATTACAGCCGCGAAGGCTATCAGCAACACCCACAGGTTGTCCATCAGGTAATCGCAGAATTCCGGGGGCTTGTCCACTGGGACGGTGTCCACGAACGGGACTGACCTCTTGAAACCATGGTCGTCGTGGCAGGTTATGACTGCCGTGATCAGCCGGTCCACGGGGAACATTATCTCCTCGTTAAGGTCGTACCATCCAGTGTATTCTATGTACGGGTGCTGGAACTGTATGTAGAAGTGCTTGCAGTATGGGTCGTACCCGTCTTCTGAGCTCTGGTTCGTGCATACGTTAAGCACTGCCGGCCATACCTTTATTATCCTGGAGTTCTCGTTGAAGTCCGATTCCAGGTAGAACTCTTCAGGCGGGGGCTTGTTGACCCTCACCGTAAGGCCTCCGCTTCCGGCTCCGTGTTGTGCTCCGTCGGGGCAGATGGGAGCGTCTCCGAAGGCGGGGAAGTCCTGGCTCTGGAAGGGGGTGTAGACTTCAATGTCGGTGAATCCTAGCTCGTACTCTGTGAGCGAGTTGCTGTCTAGTATGAGCGTGTACGACTGTGGCGCAATGCCCTTCGGCTCGCATTCTTTGAGGTATTCTATATTGCATTTGCTCTCTCCGAAGTTCCATTTGTACCTGAACTGGAAGTGGTCCAGCCAGTAGGCTTTGAACTCCTCCTCGGCGCAGTGGTTCCTGTACTTGCTGGGCACTCCCTCGCATGGGACCAGCCCAGACAGAACCCACTTGTTCAGGTCCTTGCAGGTCTCGTTGTCGATGGGGTAGAGGTTTTCGAACTCCTCCTTGTATTCGCAGTCGCACCTGCCCCCCTCGCATACCAGATCCGCTATCTGGTTGCACATTGGCGGGCAGTCCTGGATAGAAGAGCACTGGTAGTCGACGTCCCTCCACTCTTCGCTGTCGCAGTATAGCGCGTACCTCACATACGCTTTGCCTATGGGCTTGCTCTTCTTCAGGAATCTCACGTTGGTCCACTCGTCAACCCTCCAGTTGTCGTCGTCCAGGCCACGCTCAACATCCTGCATCCTCCAGTAAAGCGCTGCGAAGTCGTAGTAGTGCGGTTCGTCCTCGTGGAAGTTCCTTAGCAGGCCGATGTTGGAGGATATCTCGTATATGTAGTTGTAGCATTCAGCACGGCCCTTGTCAACAAGCCATAGGGGGTGCTTCCAGGTGTACTGTGAGCCGTATGCGCTGAACTGGTCTATGAAGAAGTGGCTCTTCTTGGATGGGTTGTACGTCCACCTGACATACAGTGGGTCGCTTGTCTCGTATTCCAAGTCTATCTCCTGGCCTGGCGGGGTCAACCGGGTCTTGTAGCATTCCTTGGCCAGGTCGAGGAGCCTTGCGTTCTCCTCGGTGACCTCCTTCCAGTCCTGGGGAAGTGTCGACTGCAACGCGGTCCCGTCATGCCAGGGGTAGTACTTCTTCGGCGTGAAGTCCATCATAAGGTATTGTTCGTAAGCGTCTTCTATGGTTAGTGTGAACCCGTCGAATAGGTCGTATACGAATCTTCCGGGGCTCCTTGTCGACTCCTCGTCCACGGCTTTGAAGTTCAGGTAGGCGAAGGCCCAGTTCTCGTTGCTGCTGTCCTCGTGTCCGTGCTGTATCGTCCCGTTCACCTTTATCACCGCCTCGGAGTTCCCCGAGTCTATGGGGTTCTCCACCCTCAGATGGTCTCCGTAGTCGTCAGCCCATATCCTCGAATAGTCCTTCATCTTCTCGTAGACTATCTCCCACTCGCACGGTCCCTTGTCCTTCGTAACCAGGTAGTCTGCGAGGTTTACGCTGTCGTGGTGCCAGCACCCCCAGCAGGTGTAGTCGCACCTGCAGTCGTGGTAGTAGTAGCATTCCAGCTCTATGGGCACCCCGTTGCATGTGGTCCAGTAGGTGCACTCGCACCACGAGTGCGCGGGCGGGTTGTCGTTATCCCACTGGAAGGGTATGGGGTCCTGGGTGTATGGGGTCCTGGGCTGGTTGCCCCGGCAACAGCAGGGCGGCGTGAAGTCCCCGGCGTACACTTCATTGTGGGTAACGAACCATTCCGTCTCGCATGTTATGTCGTTGACTATGATCTCCTCCCACTGCTCCCACCTGTAGCTGATGACCTTCTCCTCGAGCCTGCTGCAACCCTGCCAACCGCACTGTTTGACCAGCAGCTCCCGTTTCATCTCGTTTATTACGCTGTACTTGAGCCCCACGTTCAGGTACCTGGTCTCCGGGCTCAGCTGCACCTCCTGCTTGTCCTCGTGCATGACCGAAGCAGGCGCCGGCGGCTTCTCGGTCAGCAGGTTGTCCTTTCCATATAACTTGTTGCTTGTCTTGGCCTTGCTGAAAGATTGCACGTCAACTACGCCGTGGTTCTCGTCGTATTCCGTTACCATGATGTCCATCTGGGCGAACGGCTCCTGCCCGGGGTTTCTCGGGTATGTGTGAACCTCTTTCCTCTGCATCCTACCGCATGATTTCGGGATGTGGGCTGCGGCGTCGACGGCGTAGGGGTCCACTGGCATTCCATCGACTACCTTCCCTCCTGTGAATCCTCCATGCCCTGACATGACCACGTTGCACTGGTGCGCTCCACCGGACACGTCAGACCTCTTGCACGTTGTTGGTTCCATCGAGTTGCAGGTCCCTGGCATGCAACCCATGCATCCTCCGTCGACCTCCCCTCCGCCTGCCATGTCGCATCCTTTGATCCCATCCTCCTTGTCCCAGTCGCCTCTCATCGCCCGCCCGCAGTTGCACTCCTCTGATATGCACTCCAGCGTCCGGCCGTCCGGCCCGTTGAGGAACGACTTGTACGGTTTCACGGTGGCGTCTATGCCCCAGAAGTCGCCGTTGCAGACCGGCAGCGGCTCCCCATACTGGTACTGGTCTCCGAAGTTCCGGGCCTCGAACCATATGGGGCTCTCCGGGCACCTGTACGGCTCCGAAGCTACGCAGTAGGTGCAGTACTCGGGGCCTTTGCCCGTGGCGCAGCCGTCGGGTGGCTTTCCCCCGCCGCTGAACAGCCAGCGATCGTCCTCATACCACGAGTCCTGGCCCCTGCACGTGGCCTCCCAACCCGCTGCCTCGCTGCAGTTCGGTATCATGAATCCTGCCCCCGAGTATATCCAGACCGGCTCATCCCCGCTCCTCGTCCACGTCTGAGACCATTCCTCCTGGTCTTCAACGTCCTTCGGCTTGCAGTCCCTCCCAGTCCACGTCCAGTTCTCCTTGCAGCAGGCTGTCTCGCTGCTTGGGGGTGTGCTGCTGTGTATGTTGCCGGTGCATATGAGGTCCGTGTCCGGGAGGCATTCGTCGTCGTCTTCGCATGGGCCCTCCTCCTCCTCGCACCATTGTCCGGTCTCATCATGCTTCATCCAGCACCATGTCCTCTCCTCTATGCCTCCGCTGCTCTGGTCTTTGACGCCTATCGTATCGTACATCTCGACGAAACGAACTGCCTCTCCCGTCGGGAGGCAGCACTCGTGCGTGAGGTCCCATTCGGTTTCGCTGGGGCAGCAGTGGCCCTCCTGGAACCTGTCTATGCCCTTAGCATGGGCTGTTATGTTGTTCGCGCTGCAGTGCAGGTACTTTATCTGCGGGTCCTCCGGGGGTATCCTGTAGTGGGCGCAGTCGCTGCTCGTCTGGCAGACCCCGCCCATCCCCTCCAACCACTTGCCCCTCGCCTCTTCCGGGCATTCTTCAATATCCTGGTAGCAGAGCTCGTTCTCTTCGAACCTGCAGCAGTCGTCTATGTAGTGGGTTCCCGCAGGGCAGCAGAACTTGCTCCCCCCCTCGTATGATTCCACGCACTTCAAACCCTGGATGCAGTCCTCGTCTTCCCTGCAAGGCCCCTCGTGGACGTTCAGCAGCCCGCAATCGTACCTGCCTGGCAGAGTGTAAGCGCAGTTCGGCTCCATGTCCTCCGGGTATCCTACGTCGGTCGTCAGGAAGCTCAGCTCGGGGACGATCTTGAAAACCTTCGCCCACACGCTGTCCACGTTGAACTGCCTGTAGTACATGAGGTCGTAGTTGAAGCAGAGGTCCGGGCAGACGGTGTGCTTGTTGCATGCGAGGCACGGGTCGTGGCGTTTGCTCCCCGGACGATCCCACTCATCCCTTGTCTCCGCCTGCGGGCACTCTCCCCCGCTGCTGGTCTCGAAGGCGCAGTAGCCCGGCCGACTGCAGTAGAAGTCCTCGTCTATGGAGTCGTTGCGCTTCCAGTACCTGTCCCGCACAGTGTCGCCGTCCGGGAACACTCCCGGCATGGTTCCAGTGTACTCCGCGTACTCGTCGAAGAAACCAGCTCCGTGGACGTAACCGTATTTCTCAAGCTGGTCGTTGCAGTTCCTTCCATGGAAGTGCGTGGGCGGATAGTGGCTGTAGTTGTATCCTGCGGACTTGTTCTCGTCCCATACCACCCTGACCCCCCCGTATCCGCAGTAGCCCTGGCTGGCGACGGACTGGCTGTGGTCTGAGGTGTAGGGTGTGCACTGCCACCCTCCCATGTCGATGTTGTCCCCGTTCTCGAACATCTGCTGGCACTGTTCCGGGGGGTCGTAGCTGACCCAGCCTTCTCCCATGTCACAGCCTGCGGGCCCCACATTGCATGTCACCTCGACACCTCCAACTTCGCATGTGTTGTCCGGCGGGCAGTTCGGGCACGGGCACGGCAGGGTCTCCCTCCTGTTGCAGGTAGCCCACCTGCAGTAGTATTCGACGCAGCTCTGGTCCGCGCAGGGCATGATCCATACCTCCCAGTCCGTCCACGCCCCTCCTGGGCCTGGGTTGTAGAGGTGCATCCAAAAGGGAGGCTGCTTCCACTCTATCTCCCTGACAAAGTATGCCGTGACGTTGGTTATGATGGACTCGACCGCCTTCTGAACCACTGTTTCATCCGGCAGCCCGTTCTCGAAGTCGTATTTCTCGTCGTATATGCCGTCCTGCCGGTGGTATGCCGGGTTATCGGCTGCCGCATCGTCGTCGAGGTCCAGGTATCCGTAGTAGTCTGCCTGCTTCTCCCAGTAACCGCACTTTGCTATTGGGGTCGGGTCGAAGGGGTTTCCCGCGTTATAGTGTATGGAGGCTATGGCCGACCCTAGGCTGCAGGTGGAGAACCCGCTCCAGCAGTTGTCGCAACCCCATATCCTCTCGATCGTGTCGTCATTCCACCACATCAGCCCCATGCCGACGGTCTCTATCTCGTATATGTGCTGGCTGGGCCTCATGAGCTGGTAGTATTCGAGGCCCTTGTTGGCTCCGAACCTGGAGACCTCGAAGGCCGAGATGTAAGTGCCTGGCTCGTCGTAGAACTTGCCCTCGTCTCGCATTGCGTACGTGCAGTTCCCAAAACCGCCTATGCCTATCAGCTCACTGTACGTTTCCTCTATCTTCTGGTATGGCCCCAGGTTGAACGTCTTGCACCTCCCCCTCGCGCGTGTCTCCCCCATGCTGTCGCATATCCGGGACAGTATGTAGTCTGTGTGGTACTCTTCCTCGTTGAATACTCTTAGCTTGTTGATGTAGTCGCTGTCGTCCACGCCCAATACCTGGTATTCGCCCCCGACTAGCACATAGTCCCCGAATGTGCTTTCCTTCGGGTCTGTCAGCAGGGGCAGCCGCCGGTAGTTGACGTGCTTTGTCCTGACCCTGGTCGCGACACCCGCGGAGACCAGATCCTCGCAGTTTGGGTCGGCACCCCAGTCTATGCTGTCCCCGTCTATCTTCCCGCAGGTGTATTCGCCGTTGTTCTTGACCCTGATGAACCTTAGGAAGCAGTTTAGCAGGTCCTTCGGGGCGCCACCCGCTATCAGAGGGTCCAGGTTCTTGTCGTATACTTCACTGTAGCATATGTCCTCCCCGTCCTCCTCGTAGCAGTCCAATACCAGCCTGCCTTTGTCGTCAACCAACACCTCAGCGTAGTATAGCTCTTCCGAGTCCTCGTATCCGCAGCTGTACGACGGCCACCTGTAGTCTCCCTGAACGGTGTTCGGGTAGGGGTGGCATTCCTCATACCCTACCTTTGGGACGCAGTCCTCGCCGGTGTCCTCGTCAACATACCAGTATTCGCATGTGTTGGGCACGCATGTGTTGGGGTCGATCATCCTGTACTCGTCGTCCCTCAGCTCGAAGTATAATCTGGGGCCGGGGCTCGATCCCCTGCAGTAGTCGTCCTCCTGCCCTCCGCCAGCAGTCCCTATGACCTGGCCCATCTTGACCACCTCATCGTGTTCTGCAGACCTTGACTGCAGGTGCCCGTAGAATGCAGTGTACTTGCCATCCAAGGACTCCAGCTCTATAGCGCATCCCAGATAGTAGTCGAAGCCGCTCTCGTCAGTCTCGTTGAACCACTTGACTGTCCCGTCGAAGGCTGCGTACACGGGGTCCCCGTCGGCGGCGTACATGTCGAATCCGAAGTGGCCGTCCTGTACTTCACCCTCTCCCGAGACGCAAAGTGAAAGCAGAGCGCCCTCAGGTGCCTGAGTCGAATCCACAGGCCAGTCCATCTCGTAGGTGTCCCTGCAGTAGTGGCAGCATTTGTCGTTGAAGGCGTCGTTTTCCTCCTGTGCGGAGGTGCAGAGGCGGGCGGAGACGGTTTGCGAGTGCAAGATCAGAAGCAAAGACGCGATTAGAACTGCCCTGCCACTCCACCCTTTCATATCGAGTAAACTATTAATAATTAATATTATTATAAGCGTTGCTCACCTGTCAGGGCGAAAAAGACCGTGGCGTCGGCGAGGCTGTCCTGTGTTATGTAACCCAAAAGTTTGTTCCTGTCCGAGACCAGCACCAGTGTCTTGCCCAACAGCAGCTTCAATGATTCGTCAACCCTCAGGTCCCCGTCCAAGACAAGGAAGTCCAATCCATCCTCCTCCCCTATCCTGGACTCCGGGTCGACCTTCTTCAATGCTCTGATGTCCAGCACACCCCTCATCACACCGTCGGAGTCCACCTTCACATATAGGTTCTCACCCCTTCGGAACGTTGTGTTCAGGAACTCCCTCCACGTAAGCCCATCATTGACGTACCTTATGTCCTGGACTGCGATATCCCGCAGCCTAGCCCCCTTCAAAGCCCGTCTAAGGCTGATATACTTCAGCTCGCTCCCGCCCGCCAGGTAGAGGAGGCCTCCTATGGCAATCCACCATATGTTCCACGATAGCAGTCCCAAGAAGGCTATGGTGAGGAATATGAACTGGCCTACCGCGGTCGCTATCCTCGTCGCCCGCGTGTAGTCCATCCACAAAGCCAACGTGCTCCTGAACACCCTCCCCCCGTCCATGGGGAACGCTGGCAGCATGTTGAACGCGCCAAGTATGAGATTGAGGGAGACGATGATGCTCACGATCCCAGAGAGGCTGTCCATGGCGAAGCTACCATCCACGATGCCCGAGGTCACCTCGTCATATCCTATGAAGTCCAGGTTCAACGCGAATATCAGTAACAACCCGACTGCAGCCAGCATGAAGTTGAACATTGGGCCCACGACGGCCACCCTCAGCTCGACCACAGGGTCGTCCGGCAACTCTATGCTCGCGACTCCGCCGATGGGCAGGAGGGTTATCTTCGGCACCTTCACCCCGTGCATCATCGCAGTGAGGGAGTGCACGAGCTCATGAGCCAGGACGATGGTGAATATCAGAGAGAAGAACAGGAAACCCTGGATGCCCAATCCAACTAGGATGAACATGAACCACACTATGAATAGCAGGTGCAGCTCGATGGATATGCCCTTTACCTTGAATATGCTGTAAGACCAGCGCATGTTGCCTCTAACCCCTCTGTATGGCGGTCGCTCCGGTTCGGGCGATCTCCTTTATGCCCAGCGTCCTCATGATGCTCAGGAACGCGTTTATCTTGTTAGTATCTCCGATTATCTCGACAGACAGCGTCTTCGGGCTGACATCCACGATGTTGCCCCTGAATACGTCAGCGTACTGTATGACCTGAGCCTTCTGCTTCTCAGATGGCGTGTTCACCTTTACGATGCACAGCTCCCTCATAACCGCGTTATCGGGTGATATGTCCGTGACCCTTATGACGTTCACGAGCTTGTTCATCTGCTTGTTTATCTGCTCCAGCACACGGTCGTCGCCGCGGGTTACAATGGTCATCCTCGCGATGTCCGGATGGTCGGTGGCGCCGACGGTGATGCTCTCTATGTTGAACTTCCGCCTCGCGAACAAAGACGCTATCCTCTGCAGGACTCCCGGCTTATGCTCCACCAAAGCAGTGAACACGTGAACTCTCTCCTCGCTCATACTATGCCCTCCTGACTTGCTAGTATTTATAGACGTTTCTATTATAAAGACTACTTACCTGCAAAATGGCTGACGGAGACTATCCTGAACCGGGGGAGCTGGTTATCGGCACTGTCAAGAGCATATTCAACCAGGGCGCCTTCATAGACCTGGACGAGTACACCGGCCGAAGGGGCATGCTGCACCTGTCCGAGATAAGCCTGAAATGGGTGCGGAACATCCGGGACTACGTGAAAGAGGGGCAGAAGGTTGTTGTGGTAGTCCTGAGGATAGACCCCAAAAGGGGCCACATCGACCTGTCTCTTCGGAGGGTGAATGACTCCCAGAGGAAGCAGAAGCTGCAGCAGGTAAAGCAGAAGCAGAGGGCGTTGAAGCTTTTGGAGCTGATGGCGTCGGAGCTGAAGCTGAAGCCAGAATCCGTCACCAAGAAGCTGTCGAACACGCTTTCAGAATATGACTCCCTCTACTCCGGCCTTGAGGCCATCTCACTGGACGAGAAGGTCGCAGACGGCCTTGACATCCCCGACAAGTGGCGCAAGAAGCTCGTGGAGCTGGTGAAGAAGAGCATCAAACCACCGGTGGTCGAGGTGACGGGCTTCGTAAAATTGCAGAGCTTCGAGTCCGACGGCGTTGAAATGATAAAATCCTCCCTGCGTGAGATACTGAAGCACAAGCCCCGTGACTGCGACATGGAACTAAACTATGTGTCCGCGCCGCTGTACAGGGTGAAGGTCCGGGCCTCCGACTACAAGAAGGCGGAGAAGGCCATGCGCAAAGCCGTCGACCAGGGCATCTCCTACGTTGAAAGCCACAAGGGCAACGGCGAATTCCACAGGGAGCTGGAGGGGAAATGAGGATACGAAAGTGCCCCGAATGCGGAGGGTACACTCTTAAAGAATCATGCGGTAAATGTAACGTTAAATCGTCGCAGGTCGGGCCGGCCAGATACTCTCCAGAGGACCCGTATGGCTGCTACCGCCGGCAGATGAAGGAGCAGATGGGACATGGAAGAGATTAAGATAAACATGATTGAGCGGCCTGAGCTGAAGAAAACCATACTCATAGAGGGACTCCCGGGGATAGGCTTGGTCGGCAAGCTCGCGGGCGATCACCTCAAGGACGAGCTTAAGGCAGTTAAGTTCGCAGAGCTGACCTCCACTTACCTCCCGCCGCAGGTCAGCATACAGGACGACGGGACGGTGAAGCTCGTCAACATGGAAATGTACTATTGGAAGGGCAAGGAGAACGATATCATACTGCTGTTGGGCGACTTCCAGGGTTTGACGCCTGAAAGCCAGTATTACATCGCCGACAGGATACTGGACTTCGGCAAAGACTACGATCTCAGGCGTCTTTACACGCTCGGCGGCTTGGGGACGGGAGCAATAACCCACACTCCAAGGGTTTTCGGTGCTGCCACTTCCAAGAACCTGGTCTCAGAACTGGAAGAATATGGGATAGTATTCAAGGGCGGTGGAGCCATATTCGGCGCCAGCGGCCTCCTGCTAGGCCTCTCGATACCGCGGAAAATCGAGGCGGTGTGTCTCATGGGTGAGACACACGGGCAGATAATCGACGCCAAATCGGCGGAGGCGGTGCTGCAGATCCTGACCAAGATACTGGGAGTCGAGGTTAACATGAACGAGCTTAAGAAGAAGGCCCGGCAGACCGAGGACCAGATCAACAAGATGAGCCAGATGATCGACACCCACCGGAAGTCTGTGGAGAGACAGCAGGAACTACTGGACGAGAACCCATTCTACATACGCTGAAATAAAATCCTATTCGCTCTTGCATATGCATGTGGGCGGGGAGGCGCAGCACCCGCTCCCCGACGGCTTGTAGGTGCATGTCCTGCCGGGATCGCAGGAGGCTGCAGCGCAGTTGCTCGGGCTAGGGTTGCGGACCTCACGGCAGGTCAACATTGTGGTGGTTGTTGGATTGGTGGTTGATGTCACAGCGGGTTGAGTGGCTGAAGGAGCTGCAGTAGACGATGTCACCCCCACCGTTGATGTGGTCACAACATACTTCAGAGTAGTTGATGAAGGCGTCAGTGTAGTCGTCGGGGTTTCAGCGACATATGCGGTGGTTGATGTTGTATGCTCAACTGTCGTCGCCGTTACCTCAACCGTTGATGTAACTTGCGCGCCCGTGGTTGCAGTGGGGTTCAAAGTGGTGGAAGGCGGGCTCACCGTCGTCGTTGCCACTCCTGCGTCTCCCCCGATGCACCCGCAGAAGAGCAGCGCCAAAACCACAGCGGACGACCTAGCCCCCAAGGTTCCTCTTGACCTCATCCCATATCCTCTCCACGCTCTTCACCAGCTCACCATCCCCGTATTCTACTATGGTCTTACGCTCGATCATAGCCTCCGTGAACGACCTGCTATAGGGTACCATGCCCGCGAATCCTACACCCCTGTCCCCGCAGTACTCCCTTATCTCCGTGGTCTTCCCGGGGTTTATGTCGCTCTTGTTGACGCACACCAACGCTTTCACCTTGAAATGGTCCGTGACATCCAGCACTCTCTTCATGTCATGGACTCCGCTGACCGTCGGCTCCGCCACAACCAGCGCCAGGTCAGCCCCTCCGATGGAGGCGATAACCGGACATCCTATACCTGGGGATCCGTCCAATATGATGAGGCCGACTCCATGCTCCTCCGCAACCCTCCTGGCATTCTCTCTGACTACGGTCACGAGCTTTCCAGAGGCCTCCTCACCCGGTTTAAGCCGTGCATGGGATAGCATCCCATGCCGTGTGCTGGAGACAAAAGCCTTGCCAGACGACTTATCCACCATCCTGACCGCGTTGTGGGGGCATACCAGCTTGCACACCCCGCAACCCTCACAGTGCAGGGCATCGACCTCACAGTCCTTGATAGCGTCGAACCTGCACTTGCTAGTGCACAAACCACAGTTTCTGCACCTTGAAGGGTCTATCTCAGCGGTCTGAAACGCCTTGAAATCATGCTCCTCCCTCACCTCAGGGTCCAAGAGCAGGTGCAGGTTGCTCGCGTCCACGTCACAGTCTGCCATGACCTTTTCCGCTTCTAGGGAGGCGAAGGCCCCGACCAGGCTGGTCTTCCCAGTCCCGCCCTTACCGCTCAGTACCGTCACCTGTTTCAACTTCCTCTTCACCTCCCATGATATTCCTCTTGATCTTCAGGTACAACAGTATCAACGGAACTCCGACCGCGGTCAAACCCATTATGAGCAGCAAGTTCGGTCCTGTGAACACGTCTGATATGGCTGTGCCGAACAGGAGGAGATAGAAGGCGGGTGTCGCCAGATTCAGGGCGGCCCAAAGCCCGGCGGCCAGCAACCCTATCATCAATGCCAGCTCCCACATTGTGTCCACGTTCAATATCTCCCTCCTGGTCGTTAGGACTATTAGGGCGGTCGATCCCAGGGCGTACAATAGTATTCCGACAGCGGCTAGTATGTTGTTCAACAGCTCCGGCGCGAATACGAGTATGACTCCCAGGCAGAGCATCATGTTGCCCGACAGCAGCTTCAGAACCTGCCCCTCCTCTTCCTTGAGCTTCCTGGACCCGAGGGTGTATGTGAAGACCCCTACGATGGTCATGAGAGGCAGGACGTATACTGCATTGTAGAGCGCTAGGTACATGTAATATTGCAGGTTGGAGAGGTTGCTCAGGGTGAGCACCCGCGTGTAGACCATCGGGAACCCTGCCGTGCAGAGGAGCTCATAGCTGTTTGCTGCGATGGCCAATACGGCAGTCCCGAATATCATCGACGGCAGCTCCGACGCCTTCATGAGATTCCGCATGCGCGTGAACAGCTTGGGCTTGGCCGAGTCCGGAATGCTCAGGGACAGGCCCTCCTGGAGCCAGAAGAAGTCCTTTATGTTTATCGCGGCGACGGCCAAGGCGATCAAACCAGCAAGCAAGGTTATCCATTTTATCTGCCCTATCATGAGGAAAAGGTTCAGCCACGCGGCCATGAAGATGAAGTACACGAACCCGGAGAAGAACACGAATATCCCCCCTATCAGGAGCATCCTCACCCTGGACTTGGCGTGTATAAGCAGGCTCAGCAGGAAGAACAACACGAAGAACGCGCAGGGGTTGAAGCCGTCCAAGCCTCCGAGTATCACCGTGAACAATGGAAGGGACATGGTTGTCGCGTCGACCTCGCCCAGAAGTGGAAGCTCGACGGCGGTCTCGTTCCTATCGACTTCAACGCACTGGTCGCATTCGGGGTCGTCGCATGCGTGCGTGCTGTGAAAGCATTCGAGTATCATGTCCTCGATCTCCTTCCCCGACGTTGCGTCATCGCGGTAGCCGACCTTCATGTCCCCGCAGATGAATGTGCCCGGGACTCCAGTGGCGGAACCACCGCACTCTGATGCCATCTCATAGTAGAGCTTGGCGTTCTCCTCGCTCTCAGAGACCTCATACCTGTAGACCTCAAGCCAGGGGTACTTCTCCTCCAACCGGTCTAGGAAGGGTTTCTCGTGGGCGCAGTGGGGGCACCCCTTAGAATAGAAGAAGTGAACTATGACTGCAGAGTCACTGTCGGCTTCCTCGGCTCCGCTGGCAAAGCCGACGGCCAGAGCCAGGAAAACCATTGCAACAAGCAACCTCCTCATAGCGCCTCCCTCTTCATTAGGTCAAATAAGCCAATAAATCCCTTCCTATACTCGCTCAACTCCCTGGTGAACGGCACACCCCTGGAATAGAGCCTGGCTATCTCGATGTCGTCAGGTATCCGCATCAATACCGGTATGCCCCTGTCCTCGCAGTATCTGTCCACGCTATCATAGCCTTCACGGTGCCTGTTCACGACAACACCGTGGGGTATGCCCATGACCTCAAGCATTTCAGCCGCGAGCTCAAGGTCGTTCAACCCGAACGGCGTCGGCTCGGCGACCAGGAGGCAGAAGTCAGACCCTCCAACGGATTCTATCACCGCACACGAAGTTCCGGGGGGGCAGTCCACTATCGCATCCTCCCCCCATCTGATCCTCTCCTTAACCTTCCTTATCACGGGAGTTGCCATAGCCTCACCAGTGTTCAGCAAACCATAAGTCAATCCAACACCGTCCACTTTCCCCGATAAGACCTCGCCCACGGTCCTCCTGCCCTCCGTTATCGCTCCCCTAGGGCAGGCTAGCATGCAGCCGCCACAACCGTGGCAGAGAATGTCGAAGGTCATGAATGCATTTTCCACGACCGCTAAAGCGTTGTACCTGCAGAAGTCCGCGCACCGGCCGCAGTAGTCGCACATGCTCTCATCGACCACTGGCACCATCACCTCCACAGCCTCACCGGGTCCCAAATCGGGATTCAGGAATATGTGGCAGTTCGGCTCTTCAACGTCGCAGTCCAGGAGATGCACGTCACCCAAGGCAAGCGCCAGGTTCACTGCAACGGTTGTCTTGCCTGTTCCTCCCTTCCCGCTCGCTACCGAAACGATCATGCTATTTTTTCTCACAACCCGGTCCCGGGCTCTCACCCTTGAAAGCGTGCCTTTTGCAGGCATTGGAATCGCTTGCCTCGGCCAGCGCACCTTCATTGAACTGGCTTACTGCATCTCTTACATCCCCTCCAGCTCCGACAAACGCCTTTATCCCCTTCTCCCTGAAGAACTGGACTGCCCTCCTCCCAAGGCCGCTGCAGACTATTGCCTCAACCCCCTCGTCAGCAAGCAGCTCAGGGGGTGTCCTCTCCCCTCCCCTGTGGTGGCTGGTGTTCGGAACAATAGTCACATCCCATGTTTCACTGTCCACTATCGTATACGTTGGCGTTCGCCCAAAGTGCTCTCCAACCCGGTCATCTAATCCTCCGCCTCCCATGCTCGGCACTGCAACCCTCATCTTCGCTCTCCTCCAAAATCATCTATCGCCTTGACCACGAGCTGGGTGTACATGAGCGACGGACCGCCGCCCATAAAAGCCGCAACAAAACATGTCTCCATTATCTCCTCTTCTGTTGCTCCGGATTCCAAGGCTTTTTTCACATGGTATGCGATACACCATCTGCAGTGTGTGGCGACTGAAAGAGCTATGCTGATCAGTTCCTTGGTCTTGTGGGGTAGGGCTCCCTCCTTCTCTGCTGTGTGCATGAAGCTTCCGAAGGCCTTCATCTGCTCAGGGTACTCCTCACCCAGCTGATTCAGCGAATTATTGACTTCCCCCAACACCTCTTCCATCGAATCCATCCTACGTGCCTCCCCTTCGCCTGCCCTGCCCCCTACCGCCAAAGCCCCTTCTTCCGCCACCAAAGTGGTCTCTGACGGTGGGCCCTTCAACAGGTTTCAATATGCCTTTTGCGTATTCCCTCGCTGCTTCACCTGCGTTGCCCCGGTATTGGATCATCTCAACGCCTCCCTGGGACAGCACCGCCGCTGCGTTGGGCCCGAAGTTCCCTGCGATCACCGCCTTCGCTCCCATCTCGTTTACCTGCTGGGCGGCCTGTATCCCTGCTCCGCCCGCGGAGGAGAACCCGGTGTTCCCAACGACCTCAGTCTTGGCAACTTCCCCGCCTTCGCATTCCGCGACCGTGAAGTTCCGGCATCTCCCGAAGACAGGCGATACACCGTCCTCTAGACCGCCCTCGTTCGTCGCAATAACCACCTTCATGTTCTCACCCCCTTGTCATCCGCATGCCGCATCTGGGGCATGTTACCGTGTTGCACGGGGTTCCCCTAACGTGCGGCGTCGTGTGCCCGCATGACGGGCATCTGCAGCTACCCGGGCCTCCCGGGCCGCCGCCTACCATCCTTCCTCTGCCTCCGCGGCCGGGTCCTATCCTCGGTCCTCTACCGTCTCCTCTTGGCATCTCATCTCACCTCTTCTTTGTTTTTATCCTCTTGCTCCCGCATTCTGGGCATTCACTAGGCCTCCTAGTGCTAGCTTCCTGCTTCCACTGGTGTCCGTCCTCTGAGCACCTGTACATCCTCTCCCCCTTCGCGAGATAGTCGCCACCCCTTATCTCTATTGCCTTCCCGTTCAGGAGCGCGTCAGCGACCTTGCCCCTCGCGGACTTCAACTCCCTTGCGAGAGTCCTCCTCGAGACCTTCATCCTCTTGGCTGCCGCCTCGTGCTCCATAGTCTCATGGTCGACCAGCCTTATCGCCTCCAGTTCCTCAACCTTCAGCTCGACCACGTCAAGTTCCGTCAATGGTATCTGCCGCGGCTTGAAGTAGTCCACGTCCGGGACTCCCTTCACCTTCCTCAGGCATTTGGGTCTGCCCCTGTCTCCCATGTTAGAACAGATGGAAATACAAGAATATAAATGCCCATATGGGCATTAATTTAGCACGACTACCTTGTGGACTCCCCTGACCCTCAGCAGCTTGTCTATCATGTTCCTCGGTATGGGGTTCTCGGTTATCACGGTCATCTCCGGGTTGTCGAACATGGGATCGTCCGCGATCACCTGGCGTATGCCGATGTTGGCGTTGCTCAAAGTGTTCGTCACCCCCGCCACTATCCCCTTCCCGGCCGCGTCATCGGGTATTATCTCTATCGCCCCGTAGCCGAGTATGGGCGCCAGCTCCCTGAGTGAAGGCGTGATGGCGAGGTTCTCGAAAATCCTCCTCAGCTTCTCCCTCCCTAGTATCGTCCTGACAGTGGACTTCACCACCCTCCTGTCAACCTCCAACACCCTGGAGACGCTTATCATGGAGACCTCCACCTCTCCAGCCAACAATTCACCCTCAGCGGATACCCTGATGCCGTTCCTAAGCAGGTACTCCGCAACCCGACGCTGCGCACCCTTGCCTGAAAAGGCCTTCTCAAGATCCAACATAGCCAGTAATCCAATAGGCACAAAAACTATAAAAATGCACAAAAACAGACATAAATGCTGTTAGTGTTTCCAGGTGGTGGGGTGCTCGCATTCCGCGCCTTCGAACACGCACAAGGGGCAGAGAAACCGGTCAACCTCCCTTTCCACACCGTCTATAAACGCGACTTCAGTGTGCGAGTAGGTCCAGGTTCTTATGTCCTGTAACTGTAGGGTTCCACAGCGGGGGCAGTTAACCAACTCACTCACCGAATACGGATTAGATCTCCCTACCTATAATGTTAGGGGCAAAACAGTGCCAAACGAGTGGGACAATGGGGGCCCTAAAGGAGAACCGCCTTCAAAGATGCTCCGACCACCACGGTCACCACGACCATCAAAGCCATGGACTTCAACAGGTCCTTCAAACCCAGCTCCCTGTAGAGGACTGTGAAAGTGGCGATGCACGGGAAGTAAATCGCGAGTATCGTGGACGCGATGGTAAGCTGCTCGGCTGACATGCCAAGAGGTGCTAGCATGCCCACCGCGACATCCTTGCGCAGGAAACCCACGATCAACGCGATGGCAGCTTCCTCCGGCAGCCCGAACAATTCACCCATGACCGGCCCGAAAAACCCCGCGATGAAAGAGACCACTCCCGTGACATACGTGAGATTAACTGCCAACACACCCAACAGCACGTAGGGCACCGCGTCCGTTATGAAGTACTTGACCCTGACCCAAGTCTTCTTCAACAGGGATCTCGGGTCTGGTCTGCGGTAGGGCGGCACCTCAAGCAGTATCTCAGGGCTCTCCCCGGGGATGAACCTGTTCAAGGCCAGGCCCACAACGACATAGAGCGCCAGGAGAGTCGCATAGGTTATTGCGATATACCTCAGACCGTACCTTGAAAGAAGACCGATTATCACCGCGTTCTGCGCGAGGCAGGGTATGCATAGCGCCATGAGCGTCGCTGATATGAACCTCTGCTTCTTGGTCTCCAATATCCTCGTTGACAATACCCCCGGAACATTACAACCCAGCCCGAGTATGGTCGGCACTATCGCTGAACCGTGCAGTCCGATGCGGTGCATAAGATTGTCCATCAGCGTGGCTAGCCGGGGCAGGTAGCCGACATCCTCCAGAAAACTGAGGGCAAGGTAGAAAAGGACCACGAAGGGCAATACCATGTCCAACGGAACGTATACCCCCGTGGTCAGGACTCCCAGGCTCTCTATGAAATCCTCGCCGCTGCCCAGCAGGATCTCGTGCATCATGCCCGACGGGAAAACCCCTTCAACCAAACCCCGGACCAGGGGGCCGTAGACTCCGATGAAGAAAGGGTCGAGGACGTTCTCAATGATGAAGTTCCCGGTGTTGATGATGAACGAGAACATGAGGAACAGCACAGCCAACGCTATGGGTATCCCGGTCAACGGCTTTATGGTCGCGTCCTCCAACGCTTCCGTGAACGTGTGGTCCTTCTCATGGAGCTTCTGAACCTTGGATACTATATGCCCCACTTCCTTCCAACGCTCCTCGTCACTCCTCTCCCCCCCGACGGTCCTGGCCTCCGAAAGCCTGTCAACAAGTCTCTTCACGCCCTCGCCTGTAACTGCGACCGTCTCGACCACCGGCACGCCCAAACTCCTCTCAAGGTCGTCAACGTCCACCTCGACTCCCAGGTGCCTTGCGTCGTCGCTCATGTTCAACGCCACAACAGTCGGCTTTCCCGATTCCAGCACCTGCAGCGTCAGATAGAGGTTCCGCTCCAGGTTGGTCGCGTCCACCACATCGATGACGACATCACCTTCGGGGAGCATCTCGGACGCGGCCTTTTCAGCCGGGTTCTCGGCGGTGAGAGCGTATGTCCCAGGCACATCGACGAGCTCGACCATCTCCCCGCCGTACTTCATCCTCCCCGTGCAGTAGCTGACAGTTGTCCCAGGGTAGTTGCTGCACATCACGTGCACTCCCGTCAGCCGCGAGAAGAGCGCGCTCTTGCCCACGTTGGGGTTTCCCATCAGCAGTACCCGCATCATATCACCTTAACCTTGGATGCCATCCCACGGCCTATGCTCACTCTCGTGTTGCCTGTCTTCACCACCAGCGGGCCCCCAAGCGGCTCCCTGGCAACCACCTTCACCCTCTTGCCCTCCATCAGCCCGAGCGTCATCATCTTCTCCTGGAACCTGCTTCCCCCATCCAACCGTTTCAAGGTGACTGTTTCCCCCTCGAGCACGTTTATCAGGCTCCTGTCCTTTCTCTTGCCGGGGGGTATGGGCTTGTGGTCGTCCGGGCATTCGCCGGGATAATCCATGAACCTGTCCAGGGCATCGGCCGCCTCGTCCGAGAGGCTGTGCTCCATCTGGCAGGCCTGATCGTGGACCCTGCTCTTCCTTATCTTAAGCACGTCGCATAGGAACCTCTCAAGTAGCCTGTGCTTCCTCTTCACGTTCTCCCCGATCCTCAGCCCCTTCTTGGTCAGCCTGACCCCCTGGTATGGCTTGTGCCTGATCAGGCCCTTGCGGTCCAGCTTCCTCAGCATCTCCGAGACGCTGGACTCTTTCACTCCCAGCTCCCTGGCTATCTCCCCAGTCTTCGCCTCCTTTCCGTCTTCAAGCAGGCCGTAGATGGTCTCCAGGTACTCCTCCTTGCTCCTGTGCGGCATAGAAGATACATTACCCTCCAAACATATAAATATTTAGGCAAGCCTAAAAAATAATTATTCAATATTATTTGGATAAATATTTTAATAATTTATAAAAAAACACAGATAGTTTCCAATATTGTCTTTTGCCCGCTTCTGGTCTCCGCTCCGCTACCAACCCGTATTTAAACCCTTCAGACTATTATCTTCTTTGATGGAACACGGCGAACTCAGGGGGCTGAGATACGTGCTCATAGCGGCGATGGTGAGCGGCTTCGCAATATTCGCAAACAAATTCTTCGTGGGCGTCTACTCCGACGCGTTCGTGTACACAACAGCCAAGAACATCCTGGCGGCAACCTTCCTCGCGGCGCTGCTGGCCTTCACCAATGACATGCAACAGCTGAGGAAGCTCAAGCGAAAGGACTGGCTGAAGCTGTCCTCGATCGGAGTGGTCGGCGGGAGCATACCTTTCCTGTTGTTCTTCAAGGGACTCACATTGACATCTGCTGCGAGCGGCGCGTTCATACACAAGACCATGTTCGTCTGGGTCGCAGCACTCTCAACATTCTTCCTGAGGGAGCGGCTGAAGCTGCACCACATAACTGCAGCACTCCTGCTGCTGGCTGGTAACCTCCTGGCCATCGGATTGAACGCGTTCACCGTCAACACGGGCGACCTCATGATACTCGCAGCCACGCTGTTCTGGGCCTGTGAGACAATCATATCCAAGAACGCGCTTAAGGACATCAAGCCCTCAGTCGTCGCATCCGCGAGGATGGCCTTCGGGTCCGTCGTCTTGCTGGGCTTCCTCGGAGCTACCGGTAGGATAGGGTCTCTGACGGCGTTGACGGCACCCCAGGCCGTTGCCGCCCTCACGACATCGGCGATTCTCTTCGCCTACGTGACCTCATGGTATAACGGGCTGAAGCTGGTGAGCGCATCGACCGCCACAGTAGTGTTATTACTGGGGGCGCCGGTGACGACCCTATTGTCTGCCACGTTCCTGTCGGCGGCGGTTCCGACAGTCCAGACGGCAGGCATCCTGATGGTATTGGCCGGCACAGTCGCTTATGTGCGGCTTTCCCCTGGTGGAACAGAACATGCGACCTTCGCCTGATGAGAGGGGGCTCAGGCTGTGCTCGCGCTACTCTTACCTGCCTAACAGCCTCGGATACTGCGGGCCGCCGGACGTTAACGAGAGGATACTCGAATACGCCCTCGGAGGCGGATGCAGTGACATCCGCGAAATCCTAACAAAGTTCGAGGCATTGCACCCCTACCTGGAATTGATAGCTGGATCGAACGGTTTCGACGACGAGTTCGACATCGACGTCGTTGAAGCCCTATGGGTCGGGAACAGGCTTTTGGAGGCAGTATCCTCATCTGACATCCAGGACATGATCCATGCAAGGTTCAAAGGCTACCTTCCAGGCAGGATACTCGAATGCATGGTCGACCGCATACCGGAAGGTTCGCTGCCCCATCACAGCTTCCACGTCTTGCACATCCAAACCATAACCGGCGTCATCTCCCGCTCCGTTGAAAACCAGGACATGTGCAGGATAAGCTGGGGAACGGTTAAAGAGAAAGAGGACAAGCTGCTGGTGGATTCTCAGAAGCTGACCGTCGAGGACGGAAGATACAAACTGGTCCCCTGCGAGAAAGAGATAGAACATAAAGCCGCCGGCCGAACCTTCACCGAACCGGAACCAGGAGACGCCACATCGATACACTGGAACATGGCAGTCGAAGCATTGGATGGAGCTAGATTATCTAATCTGCTGAAGTACACGGAACACAACCTGAACCTGCTGAAGCCCCTTTTACTCTCTTGACACCCCCCCATAAAACCGTCATGTCCGCTGGTTTTACCAGGTTCGCGCCGCATGTCGCTGCCCTCGATTGTCCGGGTTTGTTGGGCGTCTTCTTGAGCGGGAATTCAGAGGGCGTCGGAACCGGCTTCACCGGCGCCCCGCCAGACGGCGATACTACCAACACCACGACGGGCGCAACCCAGCCCTAGGAACCTTTTTTTCAGGTTTTTTAAGGGGTGTTTTCCATATTAATAGCCCAGTCAATGTAGGGTGTGTTGATATGATCGGCAAGAAGATCCGGATGGAGCGGATTATGGACCGCAAGAGCGGTAACATGGTTATTGTCCCCTTGGACCATGGAGTTACCGTCGGGCCCATAAAGGGTTTGGAGAACCTTGAGGAGACAGTCAACGACGTCGCCAAGGGCGGAGCCGACGCAGTGCTCATGCACAAGGGCATGGTGGGCCGCGGCCACAGGGGATACGGGAACGACATAGGCTTGATAGTGCACCTAAACGGTGGTAGTTCGGTGGCGCCGGACCCCAACAACAAGATAATAGTCACGACAGTCGCGGAAGCCGTGCGGATAGGCGCGGACGCGGTTTCGATACACATCAACGTGGGAGCTGACAAGGAGCATAGGATGCTCCACGACCTCGGGATGGTAGCTGAAGAATGCGCAGACTTCGGGATGCCATTGCTGGCGATGATGTACCCCCGGGGCCCGGAGATAAAGAACAGCACCGACGTCAAATACGTCCGTCACGTGGCGAGATTGGGCGCCGAACTCGGCGCGGACATAGTCAAGACCCTGTACACCGGGGAGAAGAAGACGTTCAAGGAGGTCGTGGACGGGTGTCCCGTCCCGATAGTGATAGCCGGCGGACCGAAGATAGAGTCCGAAGCCGACCTGCTGAAGATGGTCGAGGATGCAATGGACTGCGGAGCCAAGGGCATAAGCATAGGCCGGAACATCTTCCAAGCCGACGACAGGGTCGAGATCACGAAGAAGCTATGCAAGATAGTGCATGGAAAGTGAGCCAATACATGATAGTGGGTCCAGTTCTGAGCAGAAAACAGACTGTATACTATAGTATATTAAAATGGCACGTAACCTGAAGAAGTACTCGGACATCAAGGGCGGCATGGACCGCGGCAGCAGAGACCACAAGAGCAAACTCGCAGACAAGGACGGGGAAATCATGAAGGTGGCTTCCAAGAAGGTCATAGCCACGCACCCCTCCAACACAATAAAGAACGCGGCATCCCTGATGCGGGACAACGACGTCCGCAGGCTGCCCGTATTGGACGCGGGGACTGCGCGGCTTGAAGGCCTCGCGACCGCAGTGGACGTGCTGGACTTCATGGGAGGCGGGGAAAAATACAACATCATAGAAAAGGACTACGGGGGCAACTTCCTCTCGGCTATCAACACCCCCATCTCCAAGATAATGCGGGAGTCACAGTACCTTGACCGCCGTTCATCCGTAGAGGAGGTCGTGGACATCATGGTCGACAAGAAGACCAGCTGCATACCCGTCGTCGAAGACGACGAGGACCTGTCGGTCATCGCATTGGTGACTGAAAGGGACGTCCTGCCCATGGCAGGGGAATTCGGGGTTCCAGTGTCGGAGGTGATGAACTCCAAGCCCATAACGGCCTCTGAGGGCATGATGCTATCCGACGTCAGCAAGGTCATGGTAAGAAACCAGGTTCGTAGGCTTCCCGTCATAAAAGAGGGCAGCCTGGCAGGTGTGGTCACGGTCTTCGACGTCCTAGGATACCTGGAACGCGGAGAATACAAGGGCGTTGACGCGGAAGAGAACCTGAGCACCCGGGTGGAGGAGATAATGGCCTCGGAAGTCCTCGCGCTCAGGCCCGAAGAGGACCTGGGGGAAGCCGTAAAACTGATTGGAACAAGCGGCTACGGGGGTTTCCCCGTTGCGGAAGACGGCTCTCTGAAGGGCATCATAACGATCACGGACATCCTCAGATGGGTTTACCGCGAAAAAGGCTAGTTCATTTATATAGGATAATGCGATAATATCTTAGCCATATTTTCTCCTTCTGGCTTCAGGATGCTCAAATCCTGTGGAGGTGTTATGTTGATCGAGCACAAGTTAGTCCCCAAACACGAGCTGATGAGCCCCGAAGAATCCCAGGCAGTGCTTGAAAAGTACAAAGTCACAAGGGATCAGATGCCCAAGATCCGGGCGAACGACCCGGGCATAAAGCACCTCCAAGCCAACGTAGGTGATTTGATAAGAATATCTAGGGTGTCGGAATACCTGGATAACTACGAATCCTACTATTACAGGGTGGTTGTTGAATGAGCAAGCAGTCTAAGATGCCGTCTGTGCGGCTTTCGGATTTCACAGACCGCGAAGACCTGATGAGATTCCAGGTGGAATCGTTCAACTGGCTTATAGAAAAGGGACTCCAGGAGGTCATAGACGAGAAGGGCACACTTGACATAGAGATACCAGACTACAGCCTGGAACTGGGGAAGATCACCGTCGGCAAGCCCGAAGTCAACGAGTCCGGCCAGGGTGTCGAGTCAAGGTACCCGTTCGAGTGCAGGCTCAGGAACCTAACATATGCGGCGCCCATAAACCTGGAGTTCGTCGAACGCGGCGAGTCAGTGAACGTCGAAATCGGCCACCTGCCAGTCATGCTCGGTTCCAAAGTATGTCTGCTCAACGGCTTGGACGAGATGGAGATGAAACGCCGCGGCGAAGACCCCATGGACATGGGCGGCTACTTCATAATCAACGGCACAGAGAGGACTTTGATAATAGTGGAGGACCTCGCACCCAACCGGATCGTCACCACAAGGGAGACGATAATGGGCAAGGACGTGGTCATAGCAAAGGTCTTCTCGGTCCGGCAGGGCTTCCGTTCCAGGGTTACGGTGGAGAAGCGGGAGGCATCCGGGGGCGCCACGCTTTTCGTGTCATTCCCGGGGATACCCAACAGGATACCCCTGACTGTGTTGATGACCGCCCTCGGCTTGGACGAAACCGACATACTGGGACTATTCGACAACGAGACCCAGCTGGAGGTCAAGATAAACCTTGAGATGAAGCAGATGACCCCAGAGGAAGCCTTCGAATACATCGGCAAGAGGGCTGGGGCTGGCCACGCCAAACAGTACCAGGCCACCCGCGCCAACCAGGTCATAAACAACTTCCTGCTCCCCCACATCGGAAACTCGGAATCCGACCGGCAGAGGAAAGCAATCTACCTGGGGATAATGGCGAAGAAAGTCCTTGAACTGGACCTTGGACTGCGAAAGGAGGACGACAAGGACCACTACAGCAACAAGAGGCTCAGATTATCCGGGGACCTGATGCAGGAGCTGTTCAGGGTCAGCTTCAACAAGATCACGCGAGACATAAAATACCAGCTGGAAAAGCAGCACGCCCGTCACAGGGTGGTGAACGTGAAGACCGCGGTCCGTAGCAACAACCTGACGGAGAGCATCTGCTACGCGCTTGCGACCGGGAACTGGACCGGCGGCCGCAGCGGAGTAAGCCAGGTGCTTGACCGCACGAACTTCCTATCATACGTTACTCACCAGAGGAGGGTCAGCTCGCTGCTCAGCAGGAGCCACCCCCACTTCGAAGCACGAGACCTTCACGCGACACAGCTTGGGAGGATATGCCCCAACGAGACCCCCGAGGGTCAGAACTGCGGGCTGGTGAAGAACCTGGCCGTGGGCGCGCTCATATCATCTGAGACGCCCGAGGCACCGTTGGAAAAGTACTTGAAGGAGTTCGGAGTAAAGTAAATTGGCGACTGTAGTATACTTGAACGGGAGGCTTATAGGAGAGCACAGGAACCCGGAGTCCCTTGTAAGGAGACTCAAGGACCTGAGAAGGCAGAACAAGATAGACCCCACCGTATCCATTAGCTTCCATGAGGAGAACAACGAAGTCCAGGTCTACACCGACAAGGGCCGGACCCTACGGCCGCTGGTCATAATGGAAGAGGGCAAGCCAAGACTCACAAACAAGCACATAAAGGACCTTCGCGAGGGCAAGATAGAATGGAAGAACCTGCTCGAAGACGGTCTCATCGAATACGTTGACGCTGAAGAGGAGGAGAACGCCTACGTGGCCGTCAGAGAGTATAAGATATCAAAGGAGCACACACACCTAGAGCTCACGCCTTCGCTGATGCTGGGCGTTAGTGCGGGATTCGCCCCTTGGCCGGAGCACAACTCCTCGCCGAGGGTGACGATGGCCGCCGCAATGGCTAAGCAGACCCTCGGGATGTACGCTTCAAACTACTTCTCACGTTTCGACAGCAGAGCCAACGTGCTCCACTACCCGCAGGCGCCGCTGGTTAAGACTGACATAGCGGATTCGCTCGAATACAGCAGGCGCCCGGCAGGCCAGAACTTCGTAGTCGCCATCATGAGCTACAAGGGCTACAACATGGAGGACGCCGTCATACTGAACCGGGGCAGCATCGAACGCGGCCTCGGACGGTCGACGTTCTTCAGGACCTACACCGCCGAGGAGCGGAGGTACCCAAGCGGTCAGAGGGACAGGTTCGAAGTCCCAAGCGAAGAGGTTGAGGGCGCACAGTCAGACGACACATACACCAAACTGGGCGAAGACGGGCTCATATACCCCGAATCCGACGTCGGATCAGGGGAGGTGCTGATAGGCAGGACCTCACCGCCCAGGTTCCTCGAGGAGATCGGACCCTATGGTATCGTGGAGGAGCGGAGGCGGGAGACTTCCACGACCGTCCGGCACATGGAATCCGGCGTGGTCGACTGCGTAGTGATGACCGAGTCGGTGGAGCGGAACAAGCTGGCCAAGGTGAGGGTCCGCAGCCACAGGATGCCGGAGTTGGGAGACAAGTTCGCGTCCCGCCACGGCCAGAAGGGGGTCGTGGGCATGATCGTCCCCCAGGAGGACATGCCCTTCACAAAGCAGGGGATAACGCCAGACCTCATACTGAACCCCCACGCGATACCCTCCCGTATGACCGTAGGGCACGTGCTGGAGATGGTGGGGGGCAAGGTCGGAGCGATGGAGGGACGGTGCGTTAACGGCACTGCATTCGCCAACGAGGAAGAGGACGACCTACGAAACAAGCTAAAGGATTTGGGCTTCAACTACTCCGGGAAGGAAGTCCTGTACAACGGCGTCACCGGGGAGCGGTTCGAAGCCGAGATATTCGTCGGGATCGCATACTATCAGAAGCTACACCACATGGTAGCGAACAAGGTCCACGCCAGGTCAAGAGGCCCGGTTCAGATGCTTACCCGCCAGCCCACAGAAGGCCGCGCACGCGAAGGCGGGCTCAGGTTCGGGGAGATGGAGCGGGACTGCCTCATCGGCCACGGAGTCTCAATGATGCTAAAGGACCGTCTGCTCGACGAGTCCGACAAGGTCGTCATACCCGTCTGCAGCAAATGCGGTATGGTGGCCGTCAACGACGTTGACCGCAGGCAGGTATACTGCCCACTATGCGGTGAAGTGCCCACATACCCTGTTGAGATGGCATACGCGTTCAAGCTGCTGCTGAACGAGCTAATGGGCATGTGCATATTGCCAAAACTAAGGTTGAGTGATAAAGCATGATAGTACGTAAGAAAGTCGACCACATTGAATTCGGGCTGTTGTCTTCGAAGATGATACAGAAGCTGAGCGCAGCCAGGATATACACCCCGAACACGTACGACGACGACGGATACCCCATAGAAGGCGGGCTTATGGACTCGCGCCTGGGCGTCATAGACCCCGGTATAAGGTGCAAGACATGCGGCGGCCGCCTGGGCGAATGCCAGGGGCACTTCGGCCACGTGCAACTCACGAGGCCGGTCATTCACGTCGGATACGCCAAGGAAGTCTACAACATACTCCGCGCGACATGCCGGGACTGCGGGAAGCTGCTGCTGTCAGAGGAGGCGCTGAGGAAATACGAGGAGGACGATCGACCACTGGAAAGCCTAGAGGATGAGATATGGGACAAGTCCATCAAGGTCAGCAACAACGAGGACAAGTGCCCCCACTGCGAGGCAAGGCAGATAAAGATCAAGTTCGTCAGGCCATACTCCTACTACGAGGACGAGAACAACCTCCTCGTAACAGACATAAAGGAGCGCTTCGAGAAGATATCGGATGAAGACATAAAATTCCTTAATCTAAGAGCGAGGCCAGAGTGGCTAATACTCACTGCGATACCCGTCCTCCCAATCACCGCAAGGCCGTCAATCACGTTGGAGTCGGCGGACCGGAGCGAAGACGACCTCACGCACAAGCTCGTCGACATACTCAGGATCAACCAGAGGCTGGAGGAGAACATCAACAGCGGAGCGCCCCAGCTAATCATCGAAGACCTTTGGGACCTGCTCCAGTACCACGTAGCAACCTACTTCGACAACGGCATAACCGGGATACCGCCGGCCCGCCACAGGAGCGGAAGGCCGCTGAAGACCATAGCCCAGAGGCTCAAGAGCAAGGAGGGCAGGTTCCGGAACAACCTGTCCGGGAAGAGGGTGAACTTCTCTGCCAGGACAGTTGTCGGGCCAGACCCCAACCTGTCCATCAACGAGGTGGGCGTACCCCACTACGTTGCCATGGAGCTGACCGTGCCCGAGGAGGTCAACGAGCGGAACCTCGAACGCATGAGACAACTCGTTTTGAACGGTAGCGAAACATACCCCGGAGCACATAACGTGATATCGGGCGGTCGCAGGAAGAGGATACTGGACGACACCCGGGAGGTCATAGCCGAGATGCTAGCGCCAGGCGACATGGTCGAGAGGATGCTGATGGACGGTGACGTGGTCATATTCAACCGACAGCCTTCTCTCCACAGGATATCCATGATGTGCCACACCGTACGGGTGCTGCCATACAACACTTTCAGGATAAACACGGCCGTCTGCGCCCCATACAACGCGGACTTCGACGGCGACGAGATGAACCTGCACGTACCCCAGAGCGAGGAGGCCATAGCCGAAGCCGACCTTCTCATGAAGGTCCAGGAGAACATCATCTCGCCCCGCTACGGCGGGCCGATCATAGGAGGGCGCCACGACCACGTGACAGGCTCCTACCTGCTCACCCGGGATGGCGTGGATTTCACAAGGGCCGATGCCCTATCCATAACCCAGGATATAGTGAAGCTTCCGCCAGGCAAGAAGTTCACAGGCAAGGAAATATTCTCCCTGCTGCTGCCGGACGACTTCAACTTCGAGTTCGTGAACAAGATGGGCCGGAAGGCAGACCCAAAAGACCCTGCGGCGATGAAGGAAGGGCAGGTCAAGATAGTTAAAGGAAAGCTGGTCTCAGGAGCGATTGACGCTGAGGGCATGGGGGGGAAGCTGTTGAACGAGATATTCATCCTCTACGGGCCGGACCGCGCACGCCAGTACATCGACGACTCCACCCGGGTGTCAATAAACTACCTGATGCACTTCGGCTTCAGCGTCGGCATAGACGAGCAGGACGTCCCCGACAGTGCCAAGAACGAGCTCAAGGACATGCTATCCAACGTCGAGAGCAAGGTGGACGAGCTGATAGCGTTGCACGAGCGCGGCGAACTGAAGACCATACCCGGAAAGTCCAGCGAAGAGTCCCTCGAAGACTACATCATGATGGAACTGGGGAAGTCCAGGTCCAACGCAGGAAGGCTCGCTGAAAAGTACGTGGGACCCAACAACGCGGTGTTGATGGCCAAGACCGGCGCGAGGGGCAGCCTCTTGAACCTCACCCAGATGGCGGGCTGTGTCGGCCAGCAGGCGGTCCGCGGCGAGCGGATAAAGCGCGGGTACTACTTCCGGACGCTATCCCACTTCAAGCGCGGCGACGTTTCCGCAGAGGCTGAAGGCTTCGTGAGGAGCAATTTCAAGCGCGGGCTGAGGCCGACAGAGTATTTCTTCCACAGCATGGGCGGCCGCGAAGGACTCGTGGACACGGCCATACGGACAGGGAGAAGCGGTTACATGCAGAGGAGACTCATAAACGCGCTACAGGACCTGGTGGTGTTCCCCGATGGGACGGTCAGGGGCGACGGTGGCGCTATAGTTCAGTTCACCTACGGGGAGGACGGGGTGGACCCAATGAAAGCTGGTCACGTGAAAGAATACATCTAAACATAAAATGGATTTCGAGATGCCTGATTCGATAAGGGCCATGGCGGAAGGCATGAAGGAGAAGGACAGGAAGAAGTTCATCGAAGCATATGGTAGGGCCCGTATAACCCCCGGCGAGGCCGTGGGGACCGTGGCAGCCCAGTCCATCGGGGAGCCGGGCACACAGATGACCCTGCGAACCTTCCACTACGCTGGAGTCGTCGAGCTGAGCGTTCCACTGGGACTTCCCAGGATCATCGAGATCATCGACGCCAAGCGCACGCCCAAGAACGCCATCACGACAGTCTACTTGGATGATAAGCACAACAAGACCAAGAAGGCGGCTGACGCCATAGCCAAGGGAATGCGCGAGGTCATGCTAAAGAACGTAGCAGACATAAGGGTCGACCTCCAGAGGAACAAGGTCCGCATAACCACCGAAGACGAGGACGCCATAGAGTTCATAGAGAAGATGGAGAACGTCACGAAGAGGGGCAACGACTTCACCATAACGGCCGAGACACCTGCGGAAGTGCAGAAGGTAAAGAACAAGCTGATCCGTAAGAAGCTCCGCGGCGTCAAGGACATCAAGAGGGCGTTCATCCGGAAGCTCGGCGACGAGTACGTGATATACGCTGAGGGGAGCAACCTCGGCGGCATCATAGAGATGGACGGCGTCGACGCTTCGAGGATAACAACCAACGACATCTACCAGATCGGGGAGACGTTCGGCATCGAAGCCGCGCGTAACGCCATAATCAACGAGACGGTCGCTGTCTTGAAGGACCAGGACTTGAATGTTGACATCAGGCATATAATGCTGGTCGCGGACCGCATGACGGTCAGCGGGAAGATACAGGCTGTCGGCCGCCAGGGAATATCCGGTAGCAAGGGCTCCGTCCTCGCCAGGGCGGCGTTCGAGGAGACTGAGAAGCACATACTCAACGCCGCATTGCACAACGAGATCGATCCATTGTCCGGCGTAGCCGAGAACATCATCATCGGGCAGCCCATACCGGTGGGCACGGGCACCGTCGATTTGGGGGTCAACCAGTCTATGATAGGGGGTTCCCTAGGCGAGAAGAAGGCTAAGAAAAAAAGGTGATTGAAAGGTGGACGTGAAGAAACAATTGAATGTTGCGATCGAGTCGGGGGAGGTGCAGATAGGCTCTAACAAGTCAATAGAATCTCTCTTGAACGGAAACCCCAAGCTGGTCCTACTCAGCAGGAACTGCCCCCGTAAGCAGAGGGAGGCCATAACCTACTACTGCCGCCTCGCTGGCGTCCCTGTTGTTACCCTGAAGGAGAACAGCGTCGAAGTGGGTTCTGGGGTCGGCAAGCCATATCCCATATCTGCTGTTACCGTCTTGGACGAGGGCGAGTCCACGATACTCGAGGCTGCACAGTGAACAAGATAAGGTTTGACGCAGACGAGATAAAGCTCATCTCAATGTTCGAGTCTACTACCGGGGCCAAGGTCAACGATTTTCTCATGGACAGCAACCTACTGTGCTTCCTCGTTAAGCAGGGCGACATGGGGTTGGCAATCGGGAAGAACGGCAGCAAGGTCGAGAAGCTCAGGCGCTCTCTGGGAAGGAACATACTGGTGTTGGAGCACAGCGACGATCCTGAAAAGTTCATCGAGAACATGTTCCATCCCGTAGAAGTACACGGTCTCGAAGTAGGGGACACGCCTGACGGGCTGATGGCGACGGTGCAGATAAGCATCGAAGACCGCAGCCGTGCCATAGGCCGGGAAGGCAGCAGGATAAGGATGGTCAAAGCCCTGGCAAAGAGGCACCACAACATAGGCAACATAAACCTGCGCGCAGTTTAAAGTCTGAATTATTTTGGCTTTTTCCATAATAATTTAAATTTTTTCCTTAATTGTTTGGGTCGTGTGGTTCTCTGCTATTATTCTCATTCTACCCATAGCCTTATGATATGCCGCCTAACAACCCCCAGGAGCTCCTGCCCCCGACGATGACCCCCCTGGAGACCGAGCTCGCACTTGAAGTCATCGAGGAGAAGCACTCGGACGCAGGCTTGAACGTCCCAGTCGACAAGTATGAACAGCCGGGGGAGTACGCCTTGGCTGTCCTGAAGAGGCTCGCTGGAGGTGATGAGATACAACAGGAGGACTTCGGCCACCTCTGCTATGGGATGATCCAACTATTGGAGGAACGTGATTCGCCGCGGCAGGCGATAGCAGAGATGAACCATGCTGCCAGATCGCAGATGATAAGCAGGTGGGCGTCCCCCGCATGGGCGGCCTTCGCCGGATTGTCCGAAAGGGACTTGGCAGCGCTTGAAGGCGGCGGCATCGACGAATATGAGGCTGCAGTCAGGGACCTTAGCTTGAAG
The DNA here is from genome assembly GCA_014727915.1 of Candidatus Altarchaeales archaeon. Classification (GTDB taxonomy): domain Archaea; phylum Altiarchaeota; class Altiarchaeia; order IMC4; family SCGC-AAA252-I15; genus WJMO01. Next base: position 86,219 of record WJMO01000005.1, read on the forward strand.
GCGTTCATGGCCCACCGCTCAGCCGGGTCCCTTGAGGGCCAGGCCAAGCTCACGGTCCTCTCTGACGCCTTCGAAAGCTACGGGAGGGCGGCGAACCTGTCCATGACATTGGCGGACATGTACCCGCCCCCTGACGAGGAACAGCGAATCATAACCTATGAGATGGTGGCTTATCGGCGTTACAGGGCTGGTGTTGTCGCTTCTGACCAATACGCTGAGTCAGGAGAGCTAACCCACTTGAACTCATCATACGCTCAGCATAGGAGGTCGGCTGAGATAACAGAAGACCTGGTGACCATGGACGAGGCAGCAGGCAGGGACCAGAACCACCGCAACCACCGGCTTTTCGCTTCCATGAGGAGCGAATACGCCGCCGAGGCTGCGAAGGAGCTGGCAGACAAGAAATACGATGGGGGAGCAGTCAATGTCGGCATCGAATATGACAAGAAATCATACGCATACTACCTGAACGCGGCAAGACACGGGGAGGGCATACAGGAACCTCACGTCACCTCCGTCCTATTCCTCAGGGCGGCTGACAGGTCTAGAAGGGCCTCCCAGAACCTGGAGGGACTTAGCGGGGGAACCCATGGGCTTTCCACCATAAAGAACGCGCTAAAATGGCTTGACCTATCACAGAGGGCCTACCGCATCTCGGCGTCCATAGCCCGCCATGACGACCTGGAAGACCCGGTGGACACACACAAGTACCGTTACCTGGTGGAAAGCCTCTCCTCGGAGACCTCGTTCAAGGCTGCGGTGATTTACTCCCGGAGGAAGCCCCCGGGCATGCAGGCTCAAGCGCCGATGTTCCTAAAGATGTTCAACATAGCATATGATAGCGCGCGCAGGGCGGCTCATGAAGCCGAGTCGGTCTGGCAGGAGGCGGAAGATATCGGCGAAGACGATGATGCCCTCAAGTACCGTCGGCTTCAGGCAAGACAGCACGCCTACGCAGGGGACGCGGCTCTTAAGAGGGCAGGTGTCAAAGTGGATAGGGGCGATGTTGGCGGGGAGATGAAGTGGCTCAAACGCTCCATCGGCCAGTTCCGAAGGTCCTCCGATGTCTTCAGGGAGCTGGGCATGGGCAAGGACGAGGCCGCCCAGCTGAGCTGGATGGGAGACGCGGCCTGGCAGATGGGGGACTTCACAACTTCATATGAGGCTTTCAATCGTTCAGCCCAGGTCAGTGAGGCGTTGGGTCTGAGGCCTTCAATAATGCGTGCCAGGTGGAGCTACTCTGCCAGGGCCTCGGAGGCTGTCGGAGACTACAACTCCGCATATGAACAGAACATGAAAGCGGTTGAAATATGGGGTGCCGGAGAACAGAGGCCGCAGGACTTCCATCATGTTGTGGGCAACAGGATAGCCGCAGGGAGGAATGCGATGCAGATGTTCGGCCAGACAGGAGATGAACAGTGGAGACGCCGGGGGGTCGAGCAGCTCACACAGGCGCGTGAGGCCATCAGAAAGATAAACATGACAGCCCCTGCCAAGCACAGGCACCGTCATGACAGCAGCTATGACCAGTCCCTCGAGTTGATCGAAGACCCGGAGCTAAGAGACCAGCTTTCACTATGCCCATACCGGCCTGATGGGAAACCGGTCTGGGATGGGAGGGAAATAGTCGATCCAAGGTGGAAGTGGCTCAGGCGCGTTTGAAGGTCATCTCAGGCGGAATCGTCTGGCGGTTTCTCCGTCGACTTGGGCGATTGTTTTTTCCGCGTCTATCGTGTCCCTCCACTCCATACCGTCTTCCCCCTGGAATCTCGCCCTGCCGTGCCTTCTTATCGTCATACCCCCAGATTCGCTGATCCTGAAGTCGTTGTGGCCTCCCATCTTCCTGCCACCGCCGAATTCGTCCACGTTGATCGTGGTCATACCGTCTACCCCAATGGCTTCCACAGTCTTCTGGGTTGTTGTGAAGACCATGTCCTCCCGCGTCAATGCGGCGCTGCTCCAGCCTGCCAGTGCCTCTGGAACCCCTTTTCCATGGGGGTGTCTGGTCTCGTCCCATTCCTGGTGGCCCATGGACACCTTGTCCACCTTATCTGCTGTGTTCTCCTGCAGCTCGTCAAACAACCGTTTGGCTTCGCTGTACCTTCCCCTACCGATTAGGGTGAGTAGGTTGGGTTTGACCTCCTTCCCGGTGTCCGGGGTGATAACAGCCTCTGAACCCATGCTTCTATAGAACCGGGGGCTGCCCTGGCTCATATCCACCCTGAAAACACGGTCAGCATGTTTTGGATATATCAGTATCTCCTCCCTGAACTGGCCTCCCCTGTCTTTCACTTCAAGATAGGCGGTGGCTCCCTCTTCCAGTTGCACCCTGGCCTGCGCCTGAAACGTCGACCCCTCGAAACAGGGTTTCAACCCATTGCTCCAGCTTGTGATACCGTTCTCTCTGATGCCCTGGTGGGCTGCCTGCGCAAACCCCGCAGCCTTCTCCAAACCCTCGGCAAAAGGCCGGTTAACCGTGTTACCTGCGAATTCCTGCCATCCCCCTTGGACTTTTTCCGCCTGGGTTGCAGTCCCTGGCATCTGACCATGCACTCCACCCGGTTCCTTGACAACGCCCATAATCAAATCTTGGATGGACGGGTTAATAAGATGCAGAAACGGGGTTTTCTCTTCCAAGCCCGGAAACCTCTCTTTTATATAGTACTTCTACCTATATGTTGTAACCGTTTTTTGGCGGGTGAATTGGTGGCCCACAGCTGTTCTGGTGGGGTTCCAAGACTCATCTGTCAAGGGTTAGTCAAAGTCTGAATCAGGTTTTTCTGGTTGAGAAAATGGGTAAAGGAGAATTCGCAGCTAAGAAGCTGAAGGAATCACGCAGGCACTTCCGGTGGAAGAAGACAGACTACAGCAGGAGAGTGTTGAATCTGAAGGAGAGGCACGACCCGCTGGAGGGCGCCCCGCAGGCGAGGGGCATCGTATTGGAGAAGGTCGGCATCGAGGCCAAGCAGCCTAACTCCGCTATCAGGAAGTGTGTGCGGGTTCAGCTGATTAAGAACGGCAGGCAGGTGACTGCGTTCGCTCCCCAGAACCGGGCCATAACATTCATCGACGAGCACGACCAGGTGCTGATCGAGGGATTGGGCGGCAGGAAGGGCCGGTCCATGGGCGACCTGTCCGGCGTGCGTTACAAGGTGATCAAAGTCAACGACATTTCATTGAACGAGCTCGTCCACGGGCGGAAGGAGAAGCCACAGAGGTGATAAGATGAGACACGACCCACTTAACGACGCGATATCGACCATCAAGAACGCGGAGCGGACCGGAAAGAGCGAGTGCATGCTGAAGCCGGCGACCAAGCTGCTGGTGAGCGTGCTGCACATATTCCAGGAGAACGGTTACATCGGAGAATACGAGGTCGAAGGCAACAGGAGGGGCGGCTCTGTCAGAGTGAAGTTGATACGGCACATCAACGACTGCGGGGTCATCAAGCCGCGGTTCCCCGTAAAGAACCAGGATTTCATACAGTGGGAGAAGAGATATCTCCCCTCACGGGGTTTCGGGCTTTTGGTCGTGACCACACCCCAGGGCGTGATGAGCCACGAGGAAGCGAAGGACAAGGGCATCGGCGGAAGGCTGATAGCCTACGCATACTAAGATGAGCAACACGGATAAGAAGCACCACGGCGAACTTGAAGTCGGCCTGGTCGAGGGCGTCGAAGTGGACGCGAAGGGCCGGACCATCACTGTCAAGGGTCCTAAGGGAGAGCTTACCCGGAAGTTCAGGGAGGACTTCATCAGCTTCAAACCACATGATGGGCGAATCCGGATACAGGCAAAGAGCAAGAGGCTGCCTTTGAGGAAGCAGATGGCGATCATGGGGACCATCGCGGGGCACATAAGGAACATGATGGAGGGCGTGACCGACGGGTTCACCTACAAGCTCCGGGTCGTGTACTCGCATTTCCCCATGAAGGCGATGGTCCAGGGAAGCGAGTTCGTCATAGACAACTTCCTCGGGGAGAAGCACCCCCGCCGCACGAAAATATTGGATGGTGTGTCGGTGGATGTGAAGGGCAACGAGGTAGTTGTATCGGGTATAGACAAGGAGAGCGTGGGTCAGACCGCTGCCAACATAGAGCAGCTAACCAGGATCAAGAACCTTGACGTCCGCATATTCCAGGACGGCATATACATAATCGAAAAAGCAGGCAAACCGGTATTATGAAGATGGCTGAGGCGAAATCAAAAAAGAAGAAGGCGAAGAAGCCCGCGAAAAAGGACGGCAAGCCCAAGGAGAAGTCCGCAGCCAAGAAGGCTGTCAAGAAGAAGGCTAAGAAGTCCGCAGCCAAGAAGAAGCCGGCGGAGAAGAAATCAGACGATTCGAAATCCGCAGGGAAGAAGGCTGTCAAGAAGAAGGCTAAGAAGTCCGCAGCCAAGAAGGAAGAGCCCGAGGCTAAGGAGGACGTCAAGGTTGGGGCCGAGCCTGAGGTGAAGGCCGAGGCGAAGCCCGAGGAGTCGAAGCCGAAGGTCAAGGCTGAGAAGCCGGTGGCCAAGATCAAGTACCTTCCGAAGGCGGATGCTGGGGAGCCTGCCAAGAAGAAGCCAAAGTTCAACCGCCAGGAGCTTCCGAGGCTGCCCAGGGTCAAGGACAAGTGGAGACACCCCAGGGGGATAGACAGCAAGAAGATCGAGAGCAAGAGGGGCAAGGGAGCTCTGCCGTCCATCGGATACAAGAAGCCCAAGGCCGTTTCAGGCTTGCAGTATGGTTTCCGCCCGGTCCAGGTTCACAACTTGGACGGCCTGAAGGACATCAACCCGGACGTGGAGGCGGCTGTGATAGCATCATGTGTGGGGCGGAAGAAGAGGAACATGATAATCGAGGAGGCTAACAAGCTCAAGATAACCATATTGAACCCTCGGAGGGGTGAGGCATGAACCTTAGGAACCAGAGGAGACTGGCGGCGGAGGTCTTGAAGGTCGGCGTCAACAGGGTCAAGTTCGACGGTGAGCGCCTGGAGGACATATCCGAGGCGTTGACCCGCGACGACATACGAACACTCATCAAATCCGGGGCCATATCCAGGAAGCCTGTCAAGGGCGTTTCCCGCGGCCGTGCCCGTGAGAGGGAGCGGCAGAAGGAGAAGGGCAGGCGAAGGGGGAAGGGCCATCGGAGGGGAACCTCCAATGCGAGGGCTCCCCGGAAGCGGGAGTGGATCCGGAAGATAAGGGCGGTCCGCGACGAGCTCAGGAAGCTGAAGGAGAAGAAGGAGATAACAGTCCCAGAGTATCGTAAGCTTTACAATCAGGCTAAGGGTAACCTGTTCCAGAGCAGGAGGCACCTGCGGGAGCATATCGAGAGGATGAGGAGGTAAAATTGGCTACTGGCGCTACATACAGTGTGAGGTACCGGAGGAAGAGGCAGCAGAAGACGGACTACAAGCGCAGGCTCAACCTCCTCAAGTCGGAGACCACGCGTTTTGTTGTCCGACCCACCAACAAGAACACAATCGCACAGCTAATCGAGTACAGCGAGGATGGGGACAAGGTAGTCGCCCAGGCCAACTCCGGCGAGCTGAAGAAGATGGGATGGGCCCACAGCACCTCCAACACCCCCGCAGCGTACCTTTCAGGGTTGCTCTGCGGTGTGAGAGGCAGGGAGAAGGGCGTTGAGAAGGCTGTTTTGGACACGGGGTTATATCCGATGATCAGGGGTTCGAGGATATATGCCGCCTTGAAGGGTCTGATAGACTCGGGCGTGGAGTCCGGGGCGGACGAGGTGATCTTCCCCGCCGAGGACAGGATACGCGGGAAGGTTATAGCAGCATATGTTGAACGCTCAAAGAACATCGAGGCAGACTTCGACAAGGTCAAGGCTTCGATATTGAAGTCAAGCAAGTGATGATAATGGCTGAAGAAGACAAGCCCAAGGGCGAAGAGGAGAAGAAGTTGGCTGAGAAGCCTAAAACCGGTGAGAAGCCCAAGACGGTGGATAAGGCTGAGGCTAAGCCAAAGGATAAGGAAGCTAGACCGGAGAAGAAGCCTGAGGAGAAGAAGCCTGAGGAGAAGAAGCCCGAAGCCAAGCCTAGGTCTGAAGCTTCTGAGAAAACGGCTGCCGGCAGGGATTCCAGGGATTCCAGTCGTGGAGGACGGCCTAGAGAGCGCAGGTTCCCACCACGTGACGACGAGGAAGTCAAAGTCTGGAAGCCCAAGACAAAACTGGGTTGGAAGGTCCACAACGGCGAGATCACCTCGATGCACGAGGTCATGCAACAGTCCTCGCCGATAAAGGAGGTGGAGATAATAGACAAGCTGCTACCCGAACTCCAGGAGGAGATACTCGACGTCGGCCGGGTCCAGAGGGTCACAGACTCCGGTAGGAGGATGAGATTCAGGATAGTCGCCGCCGTAGGTAACAGGGACGGGTACTTCGGCGTAGGCGAGTCAAAGGGGAAGGAAGCAGGCCCCACCATAAGGAAGAGCATAGAGCGCGCCAAGCTCAACATCAAAGAAGTCAAGAGGGGCTGCGGAAGCTGGGAGTGCGGATGCGGCAACCCACACACGGTCCCGTTCCTCGTGTCCGGGAAGGAAGGCAGCGTCAACGTCACCTTAAGACCCGCGCCACGTGGCGTTGGGATAGTCAGCGGCGAGCTGGCCAAGACCATACTCTCACTCGCAGGCATAAAGGACGTTTGGGTCAGCACCAAAGGTCACACGCGAACCGGGATAAACTTCGCGCGTGCTGTGATCAACGCGTTGGAGAATACCAACTACGTCAAGATAAAGGAAGGAGACAACGAATGCCTCAACATAGTGGCTGGGCAGTCCAAGCAGCCCGAACCCGTTGTTGAAGAGGTACAGTCATGAGCGGATCACTGGTAATCGTCAGGGTGCGGGGCAGAACCCACATAAAGGCCAACATAGAGGACACTATGAAAATGCTCTCCATAACCCGGAAGAACCACTGCACCATCGTCCCTGACAACCCCGAATACAGGGGGATGGTGACGAAAGCCAACGACTACATCGCATGGGGCGAGGCGGACGAGAAGACCACAGCCAAACTACTAAGCGAAAGGGGAAAGGTCGAAGGCGGGAAAAAGCTCTCAGACTCGCATGTCAAGGATAACAGCAGCTTCACAGACATCAAATCCTTCGCGAAGGCCGTGTCAGCCGGCGAAGCCAAGCTCAAGGACGTCAAAGGATTGAAGCCCTTGTTCAGGCTTAACCCTCCTAAGAAGGGGTTCGAGCGCAAGGGCATAAAAAAACCCTACTCTGTGGGCGGAGCCCTCGGATACAGGGGCGAAAAGATAAGCGAACTGATAGGGAGGATGATGTGATGGCCCACGGATCTCGCAAGACCAACAGGCTGAGGGGCAGCAGGACCCACGGATACGGCAACGCCCAAAAGCACAGGGGAGCCGGTAGCAGGGGCGGCCGGGGAATGTCAGGCAGCAAGAAGCAGAAGTGGGCTCGCATATCCAAGAACATGAAAGGATACTTCGGTAAGAAGGGTTTCAAAAGGCATAAGACCACAGTGGAAGACGTTAAGACCATGAACGTGGGCTACCTCTCGGACCACATAGGCAGATTGGTCTCAGAGGGCGCTGCGACAGAGTCCAAGGGAGCCTACACTATAGACCTTGCCGCGTCAGGCATAGGCAAGCTATTGGGCGCGGGCAAAGTCGAATCCAAACTCAATATCACAGTCAACAGCTGCTCTCCCCGGGCGAGGGAGAAGATAGAGGCAGCCGGAGGGACCGTTGAGGTCCAGAAGGCCGAGGACGAATTCCTGGAAGCCCAGTCAGGGGAAGAAGCTGAAGACAGTGAATCCGGTGAGTAAATGAATCTAGAGTTCGTCAGACCGTTCCTCAGGTTCCTCCCTGAGATAAAGATACCAGCGGGTAAGGTTCCGTTCAAGGAGAAGCTGATATGGACGTCGGTCGTCCTCATATTGTTCTACATAATGGGCAACATCTACCCATATGGGGTCACCCGCGAGAGCCTTTCAGAACACATAAGCGGTTTCGAGCAGATGACCATGATATTCGCCAGCAGCATCGGCTCGCTAACATCCGTCGGAATAGGCCCCATCGTAACTGCGTCTATCATACTTCAGCTGCTCACAGGCGCGGAGATGATAGACGTCGACCTGAAGACAAAGGAGGGCAAGGCTCTGTTCCAAGGCGCCCAGAAGATACTCACCATATTGATAGCTTTCTTCGAAGCTGGCGCGCTGGTCGTCGCGACCAACATGGTCGAAGGCACCGGCTTGATAGCTTTCACAGTATTCCAGATAGCCTTAGGCTCCATATTGCTGATGTACATGGACGAGATCGTGTCAAAGTGGGGCATCGGCTCCGGGATATCATTGTTCATCGCAGGCGGGGTATCCCAGACGATAATAACCGGCTCGTTCAACCCGCTGAAGGGCGTCGGAGGTTTGAGGTTCGCAGGATACCTACCCAACTTCGTCGACCAGATGATATCAGGAAGCATGAACATAGCGTTGATAGCTCCCCTGATAGCCACTGTGATCGTTTTCATAATAGTCGTCTACGGAGAGTCCATGCGGCTTGAGATACCCCTCGCCCACGGAGGCGTCCGAGGCGTCGGAGGCAGGTTCCCGCTGAAGTTCTTCTACGTCAGCAACATACCCGTCATATTGGCCGCCGCCCTGCTGATGAACGTCCGCATGTGGACCAGCTTCGTCGGAGTCGACATACAGTCGGGGATGGTGCCTGAGAACATGACAGTCTTCCAGAACATAATCTACACCATCGCCAACTACATCACCATGGGCAACCTTTACGGGATACTCCAGCCAGGCAACTGGCACATGCTATCGGACATATCCATATTCATCCACCTGCTCATATACATAGTGGTATTCTGCGCCCTCTGCGTCTTGTTCGGGCAGTTCTGGGTGCAGACGACCGGCTTGGACAGCGAGAGCGTAGCCAAGCAGATACAGGAGTATGGGATGCAGATACCAGGTTACCGGAGGGACAAGCGCATAGTAAAGAACGTCCTCGACCGTTACATACCTCAGATAACCATAATTAGCAGCGTGGCCGTTGGGTTGGTGGCGGCCGTAGCAGACCTAATGGGCGCCCTAGGCTCCGGCACCGGCATACTCCTGACTGTGGGCATCATCTACAGGCTCTACGAGGAGATCAGGCGGGAGCAGATGGCTGACATGAGCCCCATGTTCCGCAGGTTCATGGGCAAGGCATAAAACCGTTTTATTTCCCTCCTCCCACAATCATTTACCATGAGGTGGGCAGTTTTAGCTATTGTTCTCGTGATTGTGGGTTCCGGATGCTTTCTGCCCCGTCCTGGCGAGGGCAGGCCCGGCTGGTGGGTTGCCATCGCCAGAGAGCCCACCACCACAACCACCACGGAGACAACAGCTACCACGACCACTCTGAGGCTGCATGTCCCGATCCGCCCGGACGTTGGGTTGACCACTACGTCAACGACCACCACTACCACCACATCAACCACCTCCACCACCACAACGACTTCCACCACGACCACTGCGACAATCGTGTTGAAGAGGCGCGAGTACCTAGAGAAGGACGGGATGAGCTTCTACCTGGATGATGTGACGACAGTCGATGATGTGAACGTAATAACCCTCGACTATAACACCACCGACGGCAGATGGGAGTCAGTCACGTTCACCAACTCCACGATGATAGACAGGATGGAGGCGACCGTGGTCGGATACGGGCCGGAACTCACGGTCACACTGCACCTCCAGGACAACAAGTACCTCATAGAGAACACTCCAAAGGACGGGGAAGCCTTCGTTGTCGGTAAGGGCTTGATGAACCGTAGCGTGGCAGGCCACCTGTTCACCCTGGTAAGCCCCCTCTCACAGAGGATAAAGCTCAAAGTAATAAGAGCGAATGAAACGCGGGTTTTGGACCTTTACGAGGGTGATATCGCCAGATACGACCGGCTGCTCATAGGCGTGCTGAACACCCGTGTCACAGGCCACTATGCGTTCCTCTACGCGTTGAACGACAGCCGGAAGTTCGAAGAGCATGGAGGTTTGAGGTATTGCACCCTGGACGTCCAACGATACGGGAATGCCAGGTCATACATACTGAACTCTACCAATAGCACATCAGTCGGCGACTTCAGCGTTCGGTTGAAATCCCTGGAGTCCGGGGTTCTGACTTTGAACGCCGTCCGAGATGGCTCATCCCATGATCTCACCCTCTCATGCGGTGGTAGCGTCTTGCTCTACGGGCGGAGGCTCAATCTAGTTTGGTATGGGAAGGCCGACGAGACAGTCTATGCAAGGGTGATCGAAAACTAGGCCTGTTCTTTCAGCTCTGCGAACACCACCATCTGCGCCTTCTTCGTCTTTTGGAAGCACGCCGGGCAGGTGGGATAGTAGAACATGAACTCCCGCGCCTTCAACCCCCTACCCTCCAGATCCGACCGCGTCTCTTTCACATATCTTCCTTTGTCATTGTATCTCCCCTCGAACAGGCGGGTGTAGTATCTTCCCGTGAGCGTCTCAACTGGCAGCTCGTCAGTGTACTCCTTTATCGATATCAGGAGGCTGGACTGGAACATGACCTCCCCCCTTGAGAGCATTATGGGATTCTCATCCTCCAGCCCGTGCTCCCGTATCTCCCGGGCTGCCTTCTCCATAGCCGAGTTCATGTTCAGTGGTATGTGCATTATGCTCCAGTAGACCACATTGTAGAACGGCTTACGGTCCCAGTCCCAGAACACCATGTCCCAGTGGAGGGGGTTCAGACGAGAGCAGCAGACCGAGTCCATCGTATGATTCATTACTCCCTGTAAAAAATATATCAGGGTTGGAGGTCCTGTGTCAGGCGCTTCACCTCTGTGATGACCATGTGCAGGTTCCCTGGCAGGTACTCTTCGGAATATGACTTCAACTCTATGAGCTTCCGCCTGCCATCGATGTCCAACTGTAGTCTTGCGTCTGGCCTGTTCGGGAGGTGATGGGCGGCGGAAGGCGTGAAACTGTCCGGCATCTTGTATATCCCCACCTCGTCTATCGTCCTGCCCAGGTTCACGTACTCCTCCCTCGTTATCTCCTTCGTGTCAGTGTAGGATACGGTCCCGTTCATGTACTTCCTGGTGTGGGTTACCCTCTCATTCTCTATGACATACTCTCTCAGATACTGGCTTTCCGGGACGTCACCGCCCGAAACTGTTAAGGCAGTGTGGACTATGCTGTAGGGTTCCGTATCCTCCTTTTCAAGGCACCCTGACAGTAATATAATAGCTGCTAATATCAGGTGTCGCATATCAAATAATATCTCACATCAAGGCTTTTTAATACGATGAATTCCATGTTTAACTCGATATGATAGTCGATGTTCCCAAGAACTGGCTCATGGTGCTTGTGGGGATATCCCTGGTGGTCGTCTCACTATCGCTGCTATCCGCTTCGGAGGATGAGTGTTCGACATTCGACCCTTCATACCTGGAGGACTACAACACCCGATTCAACCAGGCCATGCAGCTCTACCAGAACGACCAGTGCTCTGGAATAGCCGACCTTGCGCCTCAGTGCGTGCCCGGCCCTTTCGTGTACATACAGGACGCATGCTACTTCAAGCTGGCTATGACATCGGGGGACAAGAGCAACTGCGACAACATAGTCAACCAGACAATACAGGATGTGTGCATAAACGGCGCGGTTTCCTCCGTGACCTGCGGCAACAACCAGACGGACACTTGGGAGGACTGCGACCCGGGCATATGCGCCCAATACCCCCATGACAACTACTGCGACGCGGCAGGCACCGAGGGCTTCGCTTACATAATCGTGGACGAGAACGACATAGGGAACGTTGCATGCATAGTCTCGGGGGAGCCGTTGGAGGACTATGCGACATGCACCGACACTGAAGGCTTCCACGCGGAATTCTGCGACCCAGGCGACAAATGCGAGCCTCCGGGATCCGACATCGAATGCACATGCACCGGCGGGGCCAGCGAGGAACCCCCTGAAGAGTGAGCAGCTCAGATAACGAAGGCGATCGCGTCCATGGCAGCCACTACCATGAAGCCCTGCAGCATCGCACAGGCCAGGGTCATGCTGTCGTCGACCGACTTGTTCTCTGTGAGATTCGCGAGCATGATGTAGAACGGGAACGCCACTGCTGTGAACCTTAGAACGCCCTTCACGACGCACAATCCGACGAACAGCATCGCCGCCGTGAGCAGGAAGGCCAGCAGCCAGTGGGTGAAGCATATGGTCTTCCGGAAGACGATGAGGGCTGCCAGGAAGGACAATATGACTATGATGCTCAGCCTCACAATGTTATTGCCTGCCAACCCCCTTTCTATGATATCCAATGGATTGGACAGTTCGCATTTCATCATCTGCTCCTGCACCCGGACGTAGCCCATCGCGTCGCCTGCTTTGAACTGTGTGTATCCCATGAAGGACAGCGTTCCCAACAGCACTAACGCTGTGAACAGGATGTTCGGCCCTATGCTACGGGCCTTGAACTTGACTCCTCGGAGGTACTCGTAGACGAGGGGTATGAACGCCAAAAGGCCTGCAACCCTGGTTAGCGCGAGGAAATACCCTGAAACCCCTGATTTCAACCATCTGCCCCGTCTGGCGTGGTAGAATGTGACCGTCAGCAGCGCGAGGAAAAGGCCTTCTGTCTGCACCTTCGAGAGTATGACCGAAGTGGGGAAAATGAGCAGGTATTTCACGGCCCGGTATGCGGTCTCTTCTCCATAATCTAACTTCACGAGCTTGAACAGGTAGTAGGCGGCTACCAGCAAGGAGACGTTAGACACGGCCAAACCCACAAAGTATACGAGCTCCTCAGACTTTGACCCGAGCGAGAGGATTCTCAACAGCATCGGGTAGAAGGGGAAGAACCCGTAGTCTAGGCTGTTGAAGCATCCCTCGCATCTCGGATACCAGTGGGTGGCGAGGTGGACGTACTTGTGGGTGTCCCGCCCGTACCATAGGTTCCAGACCGACTTGACATCTGTGAACGTCCAGCTTCCCAGCCTGCACGGCCCTGCCAGCACTACCGCGGAACCCCAACCTATCAACGTGATCACAGCCCTTGTAAGGAGGAAAAGCCCCAGTATATACCTGATCTCGCCCGGTATCCTGCCTGTTATCGCTTTTATCTCCCCTGTGATCCCCCTCTTCTTCCCGTGTCCGCCCGAAGCCATACGCAAAAAACATATTGTCCTCCAAATAATTTAAACAAATCTCCCTTGTTTTCGGCGTTTTTATAATATTATTTTAATATCTATGTAATGAGGGTTGGCTTAGATTCCCCTGTTTTAGCGGTTGCTCTGTCAGCCTGTCCCCTGCACGCCCTCGACCATAGGTTCTCTAAATTGAACCCGCCCATTCCGACTTGCAGATGATGAAAATCAAGATTCCCACGCGGCTGATTCTGGCGCTGCTATTGTTGGCGGCGTTCGTCACCTTCACAACGGGCGCTCCTTATTCGACTTGCGAGTACACCCCCCCCAACGAAAAGAACGTATGCGGGGAGGATTTCATGGGGTATGAGATGTGCTGCCTTAAAAACCAGGACCCTGACCTGTCCGAGTGTTGTATCGCGGAAGACGGGTCCTACAGTACCCTCTGCTGCCTGCCTGGAAAATGCTGCAAGAGCAATGACAACACCACGGCACAATGCTGCGGCGAGTGCGAGACCTGCATCAAAACCGATACCACAACCCAATGCTGTCCCCTGCAAAGGAAATGCGGCGGCATCTGCTGTCCAGCAGGGGAATACTGTGTCGGAGGCGCCTGCTGCCCGGAGGCGGAGATATGCCCTCCGAGCTCCCAGTGGCCTGGAAGCTGGTATGAGGACTTCCCCGGAGGTGGCGTAGACGGCTGCGAGTGGGGCAGCGACTTCTCAGAGGTCGACTTCGACTCACTATGCTGCAAGACAGACCCCAGCTGCGAATGCTGCGACCTCGACGATGAAAGCGCAGACCCCGACCAGGGCTTCGGTTTGAATCCGATAATCTACGAGTCCTGCTGTCCTGATGGCGAACCCTACTGTGACACTAAATACAAGCTGGACGGGGATGGTAACTGCGTAGTCGATGAATGGTCTCCAGGCGGAAAAGACAAGGAATACTGTCACCAGTGCTTGGCTGACGATGACTGCCCGGGCATCGAAGTCTGCTGCGCTGGCGAATGCATACTGGGATGGTGCTGTGCCAACGACCCCGGCGGATTGGATGCCGGTGACGCGGCCTGGTGGTGCAGCGACATGAAATGCGACGTAGGGCCCGCTTCAAGGTCCTGCTGCGACCTGGACGGGGACGGCAAGTTCACCTCAGATGACACATGCTGCGACGTTATCGCAGGTGAGTGGTGCCTGGAAACCCACAAATGGTATGACAGCGACCCCGGACTGGAACACACATGGGTTTGTGGCACTGGGGCTGAATACAACGACTGGCTTGACGCCAACCACCCGGACTGGGCTAAGATCAACGAGAGGGAATGCCTCGAATGCAAGTGCGACGCGGGAGACCCCGTGGGGGACTGTGACGCTGCCGGGTCCACAGGATGCGATGCGGGAGAGGACTGCTGCTACGGCGAATGCTTCGACCCCAAAGACGACAAGCTCTCATGCTGCGGGGACGCGTGCAAGCACTGGATATGCCCCACCACAGACCAAGCCAACGGCGGCCCGAACAGCGCGGAATTCCCGAGATGCTGCCAGGTCATGAACCCCGGAAAGTCAGCAATCGGCGACTGGAGGTGCTGCGACAAGGGCAAGACCTGCTGCGGGAAATGGGACAACCCGGACGCGACATGCTGCTGCAAGATAGGATACTGCATAAACCGGGCGGGCGGCGGACCAGGCTTCGGAGGCAGGACCATGCCAGGAGAGTCATGGATGGACGTGCTCATACCCGGGGTGGAAGGGCAGCAGCAGCCGGGCATGGGATGGGAGTGCGCCGACTGCCTTCCACAGAACGGCATACTAGACTGCCCGCTCTGCCAGACCTGCGGAGCCAACTTCGAATGCGAGAACATGCCACCATGCAGCCAGGACCCCAGGGGATGCACCTACGCTCCAATGTGCCGGTCCTGCTGGGGCGGTATGTGCGCCGGCGCCGACCCCTGCTGCCCGGGCGGATGCTCCTTATGCTTTCCCATGATGGGATGCTGCGGGGGGAACGTTGCCATACCCTTCTTCGACAACACCAACGCACCCTACGACTGCCCAGTCACGGAATACCGGTGGGCTACGCCTAACCCGCTGTGCACTCAGGCGATGGGCTGTGTGGAGTCCGTGGACGAGTGCATGTGCGCGAAGTACACCGCCTGCGCGAGCCCCACCGGCGCGGACCTCTTCCAGTACCGTTACTTCCCCGACATCGAGGACGCATGCCCCGACAACGAGACCAGCATAATGGGATGCATAGTCGTCACAGTAGGCCAGGCAGACCCGATAACCTGCTGTGGCCACACGACAACACTCCCAAGCGGACCCACCTCGACCATAACCCCCCCGAGCATAACCTCCACGACATCCCCCTCGACCACGATAACATCAACTACCGTAACGACTACCACGCTGATGGGTGGCTCGACAACGTCGACCTCGTCGTCGAGCACGACCTCGACCATATGCCCCCTCTGCCCCCCGGACTGCACATGCTTCGAAGAGGACTGCCCGCCAGGCTATGTGGAGATGACCACCACAACTGGAGAGCCCACAACCTCCACGACAGCCACCAGCACCAGTTCGACCTCAACAACATCCACTACCATAAAGGACTGCTGCGAGTCCCATTCGGATACCGGCTGCCAGTCTGCAGCGTGCCAGTTTTGCGTGTGCGCTTACAGGGCGTCATGCTGCCAGGACGGGTGGTCCGATGAGTGTGTCTCTTACGCATACGGCTTATGCTCTGATGACTGCAGCTGCCCCCTCCTAGACTGCTGCGAATCGCACGAGCAGCCCAGATGCGACAACCCCACCTGCGAATCATGCGTTGACGGCTTCGACGACTCATGCATGGACGACAGCTGGGGCCAGTCATGCGTGGTGACGGCATACACCGACTGCTTCGGAAGCTGCGGATGCGAGAAGGACGACTGCTGCTCAACCCATCAGTCGCCCGGCTGCACTGACAGCGCATGCGAGACCTGCGTCTGCGACGTGGACTCCGACTGCTGCGGAACCGAATGGGACAGCTTCTGCACGGACATAGCCAACAACGACTGCGACGAGGAATGCCAGTGCGTCACCACATCCACCACGACCACCCTCGCGCCCACCACAACATCCACCCTATCCCCAACGACCACTTCATCAGTCACTACGACCTCATCATCCACAACGACATCCACCCTGCACTGTGTCCAATTGAGTGCTGGCAGCGTGGGCAACCAGGGCAGCTGCGGAAGCTGCTGGGCGTTCAGCTTAACCGGGACCATGGAGGGAGTCGCATCCAAAGAGGGCGTTTCGATAATGCCCCTCTCAGAACAGTATCTGGTATCTGACTGCTGTCAACCATACATGGACTGCGATGGAGGATTCGTCTCCGACGCGATCGACGGGTGCGTGTCTCTTGGTGGTGTCGTCAGCGAGGCCTGCTACCCGTACACGGGCGCTGACGAGAGCTGCCCGTCGGACTGTCCCGGGTCGGGGATGTGGATAGAGCGGTGGAGGGCCACGGGCGGCCAGAGGTCAGCCCCGTCCGTGTCATGGTTGAAGTCCATCCTTGAAACAGGCCCGGTCTCGATAGACATGCCCTGGAACTGCGTCCGATACACCGGATACGACGTCTCCGACGAATACGGCGTGGACGAGGACGTGGCAAGGTGCTCCCCGGGGTGCAACTACCCCTACGACTCGGAGGCGGGAGGCTGGCATGCGATGGTCTTGGCAGGCTACTGCGAGAACCCGAAAGACCCTGACATCGGCTACTGGATAATCAAGAACAGCTGGGGTCCAAGCTGGGTGGACGGCGGCATATCAAGCAACAACGGCTACGTTAACATAGAATTCGACGAATGCGGCACATTCAGGTATGTGGTGCCCGTAAGAAGCATAACACATCAGACCCCCTAATATGGATACAAAAATGAAAATATCGGCTTGGACTGCGGCTTCGATAATCATGGTATTCCTACTCTCGAGCCCGGTGTCGGCTCTGAAGAACCCGGGCGCTGTATACTGCGAGCGGCTTGGGATGGCATATGTCATAGAGAAGACCGAGTTAGGAGACCAGGGAATGTGCATAATGCCGGACGGGGAGAAATGCGTGGACGCGGACTTCGTGCGCGGGGAATGCGGAGCGGAATACAGCTACTGCTCTCTGAAAGGCTACACGCTGAAGACCAGGGACGGTAAGGAGGCCGTATGCGTGATGGATGACGGCAGGGAGGAGCCGGTGGTCGACCTGGTGAAGAGAGACATTTCACTTGGAAAATACGAGGAGGAGACCCTCATACCCGAGACGGGCGACTGCGGGGATGGAGTATGCTCCCGCGACGAGAGCCCCGTTATATGCCCAGAGGACTGCCCGGTGATAACGCCGCCGATCGAGCACTGCGGCAACGGGTTCTGCGAGCCCTGGGAGGACTACGGCTCCTGCCCGGACGACTGCGTGCGCAGGGACATGACAGCAGCCGTCGTGGTGGCGGTCATCGCGGTCGTGGTATTGGTTTACATAGTTTTGAAGAGGCGGAAGAAGACATGAACAAAAGGGACGTGCAGACGGCACTGTCGGCTTTGACGGTTCTCGTAGCGTTAGCTACCACGGTCTCGGCTCAGACACCCGATGGAGTTTGCGCAGCTATGAGGGATGGCGTCCCAAACCTTGATTCATCCTGCCTCGACTGGCCTGGATCTGGGGACCCCACCCAAATGGACATTATGACAGAATGCGATTCCTACTGCGACGGTCAGGTGGGCAATATGGCCGGAGCAGTCGTATTCGACTGTGACCCCGCTGCAGAGGGCAATGACATATGCTGCTACTGCTGCGGAAACGGGGATCCCACTTGCATGTGTGAATACTCTTTCCCTCTTAGTACCATGGGATATGAGTTTCCAGAATGCCTCAACCCAGTCCACCCGACATTAGAGGAGGATGAGATATGCGAAGAATACTGTTTGACTATTGGCATGACAGACTACGTCGACTTTTTCCTGGACTGCAGCGATTCCTTCGGAGGGTTCGTAGGATATGACATCTGCTGCTGGTGCCAGGACGAAGACCCCCCAGACCCAGAGCCTGAAGGGTTCTGCTGCTGGGAGACCTGCTGCTGCCCCGTGACAACCACGTCGACGCAGCCTCTGTTGCCTAGCAGCAGCGAGAGCGCCAGCACGGGCTCAGACTCATACCCCACCGACGAGGACACCCTATGCAGCGAGTTCTGCGGGACCATGGGCTACGAGGGCGGATACTGCGGAGGCCCAGACGACAACCTCGAAGGATTATGGGTTAGCGACCCGTGCACCGCAAACGGCGACATACTCACAGGATACGACGGACCAGTATTCAGCGGAGAAGATGCGCTCTGCATGGACGACTGGTACTGGTGCTGCTGCGTGGAGCCGCAGCTCCAATCATCATCATCCGCCTCTCAGAGCACGGAGAGCCAGGACAGCCAGAGCTCTGAGAGCCAGAGCTCAGGCAGCAGTTCATCGAGCAGCAGCCTCAGCCCATGCGCCGAATACTGCACCGTGACCCTCCCATACGACGACGGATACTGCGACTTCGACAACGACTTCCCCAACGCCGTTGACGTATGCAGGTCAGGCCTGGACTACTGGACCGGCATAAACGGCATGAACGGCCCGATAACGCCATGGACTCCTTTATGCGAGGACAGCACATGGTGCTGCTGCGCCCTCGAGAGCTCCAGCAGCAGCTCTTCATCAAGCTCCTCATCCACTACGCTCACATGCAACGACCTATGCCTGGACATCGTCGAGACCGGCGACGTATGCGGCCGGCTATGCACCAAACACGATGAATGCCGCCTGGGCTGTGAGATATGCATGATAGAGGACTATGACGTCAACGAGACCGGCAGGTGCTCCACCAGCTACACCAACCAGACCAACTACGGGAGCTGCGGACTACCATGCACCCACGACGCTAACTGCACCAGGGGCTGCGACCAGTGCATAGACCTGACCTGCGTCGACCAGGAGCAGCTATACGACGGCGGCGAATGCCAGAACTGGACGCGGTTCCCCCAGTATGAGTCCCCATTCTTCCCGGACATAGAGATATGGCACGAGTGCTTCTTCTGGGACTGGGACTACCAGGGCCCCAACAACTGCGAGGAAGAGACCGACGGAGACTGGCTAAACTGCTGCTGTCAGGTGATACCCTCAACTTCAAGCTCGTCAACGTCGTCATCCGAGTCAGACGAGACAGATATACCACCCAGCGAATCACAGGAAACCGGAAGCTCCAGTAGCTCCAGCAGCTCAAGCGGCAGCTCCACCTCAGGTCCGGGGGATGTGACCTGCTGCGACGACCTGAACATGAAAGTCCTCTTCGACGACGACCTCAGCGAGGGAACCACAAGGGGGGTTGTGATCGGTGACGGGCAGCTAGTCTTCGGAGGATTCCTCCCAAACAACAACGGAGCCATACTGTACACCACAGACGACCCCCAGACGGGGATTATAAACAGGAAGCGGGGCGCGGTCTGCGTTGAGATGGCGTTGAACCAGCCGAGTGATGCTATGGGAGATGGGGTGTTCTTCTACGAGGGCAGGATGCCAAGCAGCAACATCTACCTCCTATTCAACGAGTTCACAGATTCTGTGACCTATGGGAAGTCATTCTTCGGAGACCTAAACACGCTCTCGGAGGTGTTGGATCCCCTCGACTGGAGCAGCGGCTCAGTGCACAGCCTGGCTGCAACCTGGGATTACGAGGGCGTCTCAGACCCGATGAGGTTGTACTCTGACAGGATAAGCGTGCAGTCCACCGACGACAACAAGGGCATTGGCCTGCTGGACACTCACATGTACCTCGGAAACAACAAGGCAGGCACCGGGGCCTTGAATGTCATATACACCCGCTTCACAGTCTGCGGGGAAGACCCGGAGGAGGAGTGCTGCACCCAAACCTACCCTGTAGATGATACGATAGAACTGCTGCAGCAGAACGGTGTCGGGCCAGGCGACCAGATACGGGTGGAGACCATGGGCGACTGCGAGACCCTGCAGTCAGACACCGTAGCATGCCTGTACAGGGACAATGCCCTAGAATACTCCGACGATGACGGTGCAGTCGGCGTGTGCTCGGCGATATTCGGGGAGGCCGATTCGATAGCCCATAACACGGAATACTTCATAGTAACAGATGCCGGCTCATACGACGTCAGGGTCTCCGGTCCAGGGGACTCCGACTGCAGCGACGGCGGCAACGTAGTCCCAACGAGCGAGGGCGAATACGATGTGCGCATATGCGGCATAGGTTTCAGCCCCACATGCGAGACTCTCCCCACACAGACCACGATACCCCCGGGGCCGACGACAACCCTTGTCCCGACCACTTCGACGAGTATCTCCCCGACGACCACCATCGAACCGACCACCACAACATCCCCCCCAATCACATGCTGCGATACTCCAGAGATACAGGTGGACGGCATCATAGACGTAGTGTACCTGCCAGGGCTGGAAGTCGGGGACAGAGTGTATGTGGAGACCTTTGGCGGCTGCGAAATAAGCGGGGACTCCGGCTCGGACACGACCGCGTGCCTCCACCATGAGGGCTCGTGGATATACAGGGACGATGACGGCGGGGTGGACAGCTGCTCCATGATACTCAACCCATCCGACGCCTCCTCGGCGGGGACCAGCTACTATAGGATAGACTCTCCAGGGGACTATGAGGTCCGCGCGTCCGGGGCGTTCGACTTCTCATGCTCGAACACAGCCAACGTAGACCTCCTAGACCCTGCTGTGGTCGGCCCCTACAACCTAAGGATATGCGGGATAGGCTTCGACCCCGACTGCACCGTGGACACGGTCACAACCTCAACGCTCGCGCCGACCACGACGATCTCCCCGTCAACAACGTTATCGCCAACAACCACAATCTCGCCCACGACCACAGTACCCTCAACGTGCTGCGATTCCGACCCGTTGAACGTGGACGGCGTCATCGAATACTTCCCGCAAGCCGACGCGGAAGCCGGCGACAGGATATTCTTATACACCTACGGAGACTGCGAGTTCGCCAACGGATTGAACGCAGACCCCACGGCATGCCTCTACTCGGGCGCAACCCTGGAAGAGAGGGACGACGACGGCTTCCTGGATGGCTCGCTATGCGCGCGCATATACGATGAAGTAAGGGCTATCGCCGAGGGCACCGACTATCACACCCTCACCGGAACCGACCCATTCGAGGTCAGGGTGTCCGGGAGCCCTGACATATCATGCGACGACCCTGGGAAGGTGTCCGATGCTAACATGGGCCAGTACCAGGTGAGGATATGCGCCGAAGGCTTCACACCCAACTGTGCGGCGGAGTTCATATCAACGACGACGATTCCCGTAGTGACCACGACGGTCGTGCCGGTATCCTCCACAATAGCGCCGCCGACAACGCTGATTCCAACCACGACGACTATCTCCCCGACGACCACATTGTATCCGCCGACCACCACGATACCGGACAACTGCTGCATTTCGGAGCTCTTGAACGTGGATGGCGTAGTGGAGAAGTACGAGCAAGCCGACGCGGAAGCCGGCGACAGGATATTAGTCAGGACCTTCGGGGACTGCGAGTTCGCTAACGGAGCGAATGCCAACCCGACAGCATGCATCTATGCAGACTCTACTTTCAAGGACAGCGACGACGACGGGGCGGCGGACGGGCTATGCGACCGCATAAACCCGTTCGGAAGCCCGTCCGACTACTATGACCTAACGGGCTCAGGTGGCGAGCTGTTCGAGGTCAGGGTATCAGGCTATTCGGACACCCTCTGCAACGACCCGGGCAGGGTAGAGGAGGTTTGGAAAGGAGCATACCAGGTCATGATATGCGGAGACGGCTTCACACCCAACTGTGCCCCGGAGATAATCCCGACCACGACCATGGCTCCGACTACCACGTTGTATCCGCCTACCACTAGCACGATCTCCCCGACCACGACCATGGCTCCGACTACCACGTTGTATCCGCCCACTTCGACGACTATCTCTCCGACTACCACGTTGTATCCGCCCACTTCGACGACTGTCTCTCCGACTACCACGACCATGCCCGCCGGTGCGGATTGTTGCTGGTCGCCATACCTCCAGGTTGACGGGGTCATAGAGGAGTTCCCGCAGCCTTCCATAGAGGCTGGAGACCAGCTGTTTGTCAAAACCCACGGGGACTGCGAGTTCACGAACGGGATGAACGCCGACACAACAGCCTGCTTGTACAGGGGCAATCTGGTACACTACCGTAACGACGACACCGGGGACGGCATATGCTCCAGGATACTCAGCAAAGTGGACGAGATAGACCCGAACTCGCCGTTCTACAACGGAGGTTCAGTGTTCATGAGGTTAGACCAGGCCAGCGACGAGTATGCAATCAGGGTATCCGGCCCAGATGACTACTACTGCGAAGACGCAGGTAGAGTGGATATATCCTCAGAGGGCGTCTACCAGGTGATGATCTGCGGCGTAGGATTCCAGCCCAACTGTGTCCCGGAAGTCATACCGACCACGACATCTATGCCTACGACTTCAACCACGTTGGAGCCCAGCGACTGCTGCGAGCCCCACCCCGAGCCCAGATGCGACGACCCGCAGTGTTGGGGCTGCGTTTGCACGATAGACCACAACCCAGACTGTTGCAGCATACAATGGGACCAGTCTTGCGTTTACACAGCCTCAACAGACTGCAACGAACAGTGTGCATGCGGCATACCGCCCGAATCAACCACCACGACCCTCCCGCCCAACTGCTGCGAGTTCCAGGGCACAGTTGACGAGCTGATCGAAGTCTGCCCACAGGGCACCCTGCTCTCCGGAGACCGGATATTCGTGGAGACCTTTGGCGGCTGCGAGCCGGGAGACGCTTCAGGCTCGGACACGACCGCGGCACTCTACAAGGACGGGTCAGACCTCAAATACTACGACGATGACGGGGGCACAGGATACTGCTCTCAGATGCCCGCCCCCGACGACCTAATATACCCGAGCGGCTGGATACCCATAAGCGACCCTGGCCAGTACTCTGTCAGGATATCGGGTTCGTGGGACTTCCAGTGCGACAACCCCATCAACGTACAGCCGGAGAGCCACGGGGACTACACAGTTCGCATATGCGGCGAGGGCTTCACGCCCAACTGCTTCTGCCTCTATGGTGTCACTACAACGACGCTGGTGGAGAGGCCATGCTGCGAGCCACACGACACTCCTGGCTGCAACCTCTGCATCCCCGAATGTGACGCGCAGACCTGCAACGACTGCGTATGCGCGGAGGACGAGGACTGCTGCAACATAATGTGGGACCAGCTATGCGTGGACACCGCCAGGTCCGTGTGCAACCAGTACTGCAACTGCGGCCAGTCCCCCGAGGACTGCTGCGTACAACACAACACCCCCGGCTGCGACAGCTGCGGCCCCGGCTGCGACGTGGGCCTTTGCAGGAGCTGCGTGTGCGCGGGCATACCCGAGTGCTGCACCCAGGAATGGCATTGGGTGTGCGTGCAGAGGGCGGAGATGAACTGCAACCACCTCTGCATGTGCGGCATGACAACGACCACCACCCTCCCCCCGGTCGAGGGAGACTGCTGCGAAGCCCATGAGACCCCCGGCTGCGGAAGCTGCGGCCCCGGCTGCGACCCGATAGCATGCCAGGATTGTGTATGCAATGATGTCGGGGACATGGCATGCTGCAACGACGAATGGAGTTGGCTGTGCGCCTGGGAGGCTCAACAGTACTGTGACGACGTGTGCAAGTGCTCTATAACAGTGACCTCGACCACGCTCATGCCTACAACGAGCACATTGCCTCCGTTGAACCCCTGTTGTTCAGTCCACTTCGATCCGGGCTGTGATAGCTGTCCAGAAGGCTGCAACCCAGCCATCTGCGAGGCCTGCGTGTGCGGCCAGAATGAGGACTGCTGCAACATAGGGTGGGACATAGGCTGCCTATCGATAGCGAGAACGGACTGCAACGACCACTGCAACTGCATGCCCCCATGCCAGTACTGTGGGCTCCTGGGCATGTCATGCCCGTCCGAGGTGGACTTCGGAGACACGTTCAACATAGACTACGAGTTCAGCAGCACCGACACAGGATACCCGTATGAGACCCGCATTCTGACCATCAACGGCGTCAGGGACAGGTGCATATACGACGAGAACGTCACGCCAGACTGCGAGCCCCATTCCGCCTCCATGGAGACGGAGTGTCCTGTCGGGGCGAAGCCCACAATATGGATTAACGATAAGCCTGCGGCTGTCGTGGAATACGACCTGGGTTGCGTGAGCGCGGCAACACCCGACTCGTCAAACTGCAACCTGCCGGTGGACGAGGAGCTGAACTGCATGGTGAACTGCCTATATTGCACGCAGGACGCTCCCCTCACCTTCAATGTGTCTTCGCCCGACCCGCCCATAGGCGGTGCCGAGTGCACGCTCTACATGTGGTATTATACGAACGAGGGTGAGTGGTGTCAGATATTCCCCGCTCCGGAGCAGAGCTGTGTTGGAGGCTTCTCCGAGATACAGGTGGACTCCCTGACGAAGCAGGTGGGCACCAACGTGCTGGAGAAGTTCGAGCTCAAGAGGCTGATAGCTCCCGCGAAGTACCGGTGGAACGTCAAGTGCGTTACCCACATAGGCGAGGCTTACAACACTCAGGACTGGATATTCAACACGAAACCCTGCTAGAATGCCTGCTTTATTTTCATATCCAGCTGTCGTATACGAGCGCAGGCCGGACGTGGTTCAGCGCGAACCTTATCAGGAACTTCATCTTCCGCGATAGGCGCTTCTCCTTCAGTTGCTTGATAAGGTCCTCGCGGGTGGAGAATATCCTGTTCTTTTCCCTTCTCATCTCATCGTCTATGCTGTCCTTGTTCCTCGTGTATGACTTTATCAGCGGCATTATGGTGGTCGGGTCCGGCTGGCCTATGAGGTCGTTGATGAAGCACTCATTGGCTGTCTTGAACAGTCGCAGCCTCACGTATGAGTTGTGGTGTTTCATCATCTTCGAGATCAGGTCGTGGACTATGACCTCGTCCATCTTGTACTCGCTGTGAAGGTTTGTCATGTTCTCCGCCATCTCCGTGTCGTATCTGAAGCCCAGGTAGTCGTCTATGTCCGTCATGGTCTTTGGAGACAGTATGTTCTTTATGTCAAGTGACAGGAAGTAGGCCTGGTCGGTTGTCATCCCCATGGTCTCGGATATCCTTATGAAGTACTCTTTGCTGTCGTAGTCCGGTGGGAGCGTGTAAGTGTATGTGCTCTGGTTCCAGGATATTAGCGCCGAGTCCCTCAGTTTCTTCAGTTGTCTGTTCACTCCGCCGACGCTTTCGCCGACGTTCAGCTCTTCCTTAAGGCGTGCTTGTATATCGCTGCGTTTCAGCCCCTCCGGGTGTGCTCTGATGAGGTAGCGTATGATGGCGAGCAGGCTCCTACCCTGTCTGAGTCTCTTCACACCGGCCCCAACCATGCTACATTATTCGGGTTATTCATTAAAAAAGTGGTATGCAATCAGAAGTTGCATATATCTGCCCTTTAAACGCACAAAAATAAGAAAAACCTGACACATATTTGTGGATAATATGTGGTTAATGTGGCATGTTATTGTGTCAGCGGCGGTTTTTGAGAACATACTCTGGCGTCCGGTCATCGTATTTGTATTGGACGAATGAGGTCTTCAGCGGTCCTTCATCGTAATAGACCATGACCTTATCACCGACCTTGAACGTGTCCCAATCGTCCCTCGACAGGCAGAGCCTCTCCTCACCGTACTCGCTCCTGACTCCCGCGCAATACCATATGGAATCCGGCACGTTGGCATCTCCTGTCATCTCCTTGCTGTATATCAAAGCAGGATACGCGACCTCCACGGTGGAGCACGTGTTCCATATGAACACTATCGAAGATGATATCATCAGGAATACTATCGCCGAAGCCGGGATCCTCAAGCTGCCGAGCAGAAGCTTGTAAACGTCGGTCATCGTGAACAGGGCGAACGCGACCAGGAACGAGACACCAAGCCAAAACCGCAACCAGCAGCTCAGCGGCATCATTATCCCCGCGGCGGGGGTGAACACCATCGCAGCCAGCAGTATCCATGGCAGGTACAACTCCAGCGTCGACCCTGACATGAGGAACCTGAGCTCGTGCGGCTTCGCCCCTCCTCTTAGCTTGCTTATCAGCTTATGCACGAAGATGGTCTTGCTTATGTTCGAGATTATGCCTCCGAAACCCGTGCACACGAACCTGAGCGAGTGCACGCCCTTGATGTCCTTGTACCTCAGGTAGATGAACCTCTCGCCGTAGAAGTTCTCCATCTTGAGTTCCATTATCTCGGATATCTCGAGGGAGACCGGCTCCTCAAGCTCGAACACCATCCTGGTCTCCGTGATGTAGAGGTTGGTGTCTGAGAATTTCAGGGCAGTAGGGTCTAATTGGACGCGGCAGTCGTATAGGAGCTTCTCACCGCCCGAGAACTCTAAGGTCACTTAATGATATGTGAGACAATGTATAAAAAAGTATCCGCAATTTTTATAAATTATATGTAAAAAAATAAAAATAATTGATAAAATCTACCCAAGGTATCCGTTGAGTTCCTTGAGCCATCCTTCGCAGTCCAACTCCAGCAGAGACTCGTCGAACAGGACCTCTGGCTCTCCCATCTCGCGGAAGTTCTTGCCGAACCCCCTCCGCTCGGAGATGACCTCATCGAGCAACTCCCCGACAAACCTGTGCTTCCGCCGCGTGTCCACAACCCACCTACCATCCCTCACATATGGGCTCTCATCCTTGTACTTTTCCGTGAACCTCTCCTGGTGCACGGCATCCAAGTCGATGGGGGGTCCGAGGTGGTGCACGAGCTCCGGCAACTCCCACACCGCGAACTCCATCATGATGACTGAAGTGTCCCTCTCGTTTGTCCAGAAAGAGCTCCTGAAAACCTTGAACTCCGCATGCTCGAACTCCTTGACTATATGCCTCGTCGTCTTCCTCAGCTGCGCGTACAGGGTGTTAACGTTCAGCAAACCATGCCTGAAAACCAATCCAGCGAACCTGGAACCCCGACCCAGCATCGAATCCCTCAACTCCTCAACCTCCCTCATCGGCTTCTCAGGGGGGAAGAAGAACTCACGGCCCGGTTTCATGACATAATCGTTGGCCCTGACAATGAACCTTGAAAGGGACTCGGGAGACACCGCGGCAGCCACGTTCCTGCTCCTGTCGACGGGGTCCACCACTATGAGACAAGCGTCCGTGAAGAACCTACCCAGACCTTCAGGGTCATCCCACAAACCCTCCGGGTCCAATATCTCCGGGACGCTCCACTCTCTCGCAGCCTCAAGCACCTTTACGAAGGACCCATAGTGGAGGACCAGGATCTCCACAAGATAGCCTGAGAATCCCTCCACCTTGGCCTCCGCCCCATAGACCCCGGCACCCCTCATGAACTGCTTTAAAAGCCTTATATCGCCCTTTAACGGCTTTTTCGCCAGTCTGTCCTTCACGTATCTCGTGTGTAGGGGTGTCCGGTCCACTGCGGACATTATGTCCCTGCCCTTGTAGCATGGGACTATCTCGATCTCGTTGCCTTCAAAAAACCCCTTGACATAGGGGTGTTCGGCATAGTCTATCTCGTATCCGACTCCCAGCTTAGCGAACACTTCCTTCCCGATCCTCAAACCCTCCCTTTCCAGAACGTCCCTTTTCACATCCTTACGGAACTGTATGAATATGTCGATGTCCTTGTTACCTGAGAGGTCGGTGTCCTTGGCGAGGGACCCCACAAGTATGGGCTCCACCTCATAGTCCTCCAATATCCGGAAGACCCTCTCCACCAACTTCATCTCCTGCGTGTGCTCCTCATCAGTCGGGGTTATCTCATCCAATATTTCCTCGGTCTTCACTTCCAAACCCCCTCCAACTCTGCCTTGCAGGACGGGCAAATGCCCTCTCCGAGCTTGTTCGACACCACGTTGAAGCCCACTCTCTCCACAACCAGCTCCCCGCAGCCCGGACAGTATGTGTTCTCATAGTCCCCATGTGGCAGGTTGCCTGCGTAAACGTATTTGAGGCCTGAATCCCTGCCTATCGCGACCGCTCTCTCCAATATGTCCACACCTGTCGGGGGCGTGCCAATCATCTTGTAGTCCGGGTGGAACCGGGACACATGCCATGGCACGAAGCCTCCCAGCTCCCCTGATATGAAATCTGCGATCTGCCTCAGCTCGTCGGCTCCGTCATTCTGGCCTGGAATTATGAGCGTCGTTACCTCGACCCACACCCCAGCCTTCACCATGGCCTTCAAAGTCTCCAAAACAGGCTCCAAAGAGCCGCCGCACAGCTCCCTGTAGAACCGGTCGCTGAAGCTCTTGAGGTCTATGTTGTCCGCGTGAAGGTATGGGATGATGGCCTCTCTTGCCTCGGCCGTCATGTATCCATTGCTTACGAAAACGTTCTTGAGGCCTTCAGCAACGGCTTTTTCAGCTATTTCAACCGCGTATTCCATGTATACTGTCGGCTCCGTGTACGTGTAGGCTATGGACGCACAACCGCTGCCTGCGGCATCGGATACCACCTCCTCTGCTGTTTTCTCCCCGCCCAATACGTTTCTTCCCTCCCGGGGGCTCTGGCTTATCTCATGGTTCTGGCAGTGCTCACAGCTCAGGTTGCACCCTACCGTGGAGATGGAGTATGCACGGGTGCCGGGCATGAAATGGAACAGCGGCTTCTTCTCGATGGGGTCGGCGTGCGCTGCGACGGGCTTGCCATAGACAAGCGAATACAAGGTGCCGCCCCGGTTCTCGCGCACTCCGCACAAGCCCCTTCCCCCGTCGGCTATGGTGCACCTGTGCGGGCACAGACCGCACCTGACGCTGCCGTCCAGGCCCTCATAGAGCATTGCCTCTTTCACGGTTTAATTATGGCAGCAACGCCTTTATTATAAGCGTCCCCTGGTCTAACACGGTCGCCTCCTCCCTCTTATTTTTATTGTTGTCCTCTTTCTATCTTTTCCTATGCAGTACGTCAAGATACCCGAGGACCGGATCGCTGTTCTAATAGGCCCGAAGGGCGCCACGAAGAGGAAGCTGGAGAAGAGGTGCAAGTGCAGGATCGAAGTGGTCGACGGCGACGTCTCCGTAGAGGGGGATCCATTGGATGAGTGGGTTGGCAAGGACATAGTACAGGCCATAGGACGGGGTTTCACTCCGGAGAAGGCGCTTCAACTGCTCAACGACGGCCACATGATAGACTTTGTGGACATAGAGGACTATGCGAACACGCCCAAGTCCAGGGAGAGGCTGCGGGGCAGGGTTATCGGCGAGGCTGGGAGGACCCGGAAGCATTTGGAACGCATGACGGGAACTCTCATATGCGTTTATGGGAATACCGTAGGCGTCATCGGCTCCTACGGGGGCGTGGCCTTGGCGAAGGAGGCGGTAGAGATGCTTCTCACCGGTAAAAGGCATGCGACAGTCTACAGGTTCATGGAGAACCAGTCCCGGCCCGAACGCTAGGATGTGTCGTTTTTAACGTTGCATACTTAATACATAGAGTATTTTTCATTTTTTGTTTGTCTTTTTTTTACGGTTGATATGAATGGCAAGGAAGAAGGATGAGTCGGTCAAGGAGAGGTCTGCGGACGAGCTCTTCAAGGACTTCAAGGAAGTATCGATAACCGAATTCTTCAGGAAGAACAAGGCGCATCTCGGATACTCTGGCAAGCTCAGGTCCCTTACCACGGTCATCCACGAGCTGGTGACCAACTCGTTGGATGCCTGCGAGGAGGCTGGGATACTGCCTGACATAGAAGTCACGTTGAAGCAGATGGGCAGTGAGCACTACCGGTTCACATGCCGGGATAACGGCCCCGGGATACCTGAACAGCACATATCCAACGTTTTCGGGAAGATGCTGGCTGGGACTAAGTTCCATCGCAGCGTTCAGCTGAGGGGACAACAGGGCATCGGAGTCGCTGGTGTGACCTTGTTCAGCCAGATGACTACGGGCAAGCCCGTGCGAATAATAACGAGCACAGGCAACGGTAAGGTCCATGACATACAACTGATGGTTGATGTCACCAAGAACAGGGCTGACATATTAGAGGATAATGTGATCAGCCAGAAGTGGAGGGGCACTGAGATACAGGGGGAGCTCAAGGGCGTCCTGTTCAACCTTGGGGAGCGAAGCCCCTACGAGTACATACGGAGGAGCGCCATAGCCAACCCCCATCTTAAGATAACTTTTGTCGACCCTGAAGGCAGGAAGAGCGTCTTCGACCGCACTAGCAAGGAGATACCCAAGCCTCCGAAGGAGATGAAACCCCACCCCAAGGGCATGGACACTGACGAGCTCATAAACAGGGCTAAACGGTCACAGTCCCGGAGGGTTAGCAGCTTCCTGGAGACCGAGTTCTCCAGGATAAGCAAGTCCAAGGCGGATGAGATACAGGGCATGGTGAACTTCGACTTGAAGAAGAATCCCCGGAAGATGGCATGGGCCGAGGCCGAGGAGATAACAAAGGCCTTCGAGGAGATAGACTTCATGGCCCCGCCCGTCGAGGGGCTGAGGCCCATAGGCGAGGAACAGATAGACAAGGCAGTCTTGAAGATATTGAAGCCAGAGTTCTCGTCGGTTCTCACGAGGAGCCCAACGGTCTACGGCGGCGGAGTCCCCTTCCAGGTGGAGGTTGCCATCGCATACGGGGGGAACTCAGGGAGGGGCAACAGCGACGATGGCGGTAGAGCCGAGATAATGAGGTTCGCGAACCGAACCCCACTGTTGTTCGACACCGGTGCGTGCGCGATAAACCAGGCTGTGCAGAGCGTGGACTGGAAGCGCTATGACATACGCGACTTCGACAACAGCCCGGTCACAATATTCGTCAACCTGGTGTCGGTTCACGTGCCTTACACGTCCGCTGGAAAGCAGAGCGTCAGCTCAGAGGACGAGCTCGTGAAGGAGATCCGGATGGCGTTGATGGACGTCGGCCGCAGGTTCCACAGGTACCACAGCCGGATGCGCCGCGAGATAGAGAAGGAGGCGCGGATGAACACGCTGATAAAGTACAGCTCGGAGCTGGCTGCCGCGGTGTCCAAGCTGGCCAGAAAAGACGAGGAAAAGCTCACAAAAAGCCTTCAAACCCTTATCACCAAGAAGCTGAAGATCGAGTATAAGGCGTTGGAGTCGGAGGATAAGAAATGACTGACAAGAAGGTGATAGCCAAGCTGACGGACTTAGGGGAGAACATAGCGGCGCTGATCGAGAAGAACAAGGTGCCGAAGATACAGGTGCCGCAGAGGGGCTTGAGCAACATCAAGTTCGACAAGAAGACCAACCTGCTGAGGATGGGCAGCAAGACGTCCACGCGGAACTTCATGAACGTCGCCCACAGCAAGAAGTTCATGCAGACCCTGCTGATCGCTTCGAAGTGCCAGGAGCTGGTGGCGAACGGCAAGACCGCCAGCATAAGGGAGTTGTACTACCAGCTGAAGCACACGATCGCGGGCACCAAGGAGAACACTTTCGACGACCAGAGCGAATCAGACCCGTTGATAGTGGACTTGGAGACGATGCTGTCGGTGCTGAGAGAGGAGCTGCACCTCAAAGCGGACGACAAGGGCAAGCTGATAGGCAACATCACCATAGAGGACACGGGTGACGTCATAGACTGCAGCAAGCTTGGCAGGTCCGGCCTGGCAATCCCGAGCATCGTAGAGCACTACAAGTTCAGGGAGGTCAAGGCCGACTACGCCCTTGTGATAGAGACCGGCGCGATGTTCGACCGGCTGGTGGAGGAGAAATACCCCCAGAAGAACAACTGCCTCATGATCGCGACCAGCGGACAGGCTGCCAGGGGCATCCGCCGTCTGGTAAACCGACTTGCGACCGAGGTCAAGATGCCGGTTATAATGTTCACGGACGGCGACCCATGGGGTTACTACATATACTCCGTGATGAAGGCCGGCTCGATGGCGTTGGCCCATGAGAGCGAGAGGCTGGGCACTCCCTCCTGCAAGTTCGTGGGCATGACCATGAGCGACGTAGACGAGTACGGCCTGGAAAAGGTGACCGAAGGCCTCAAGGACGTTGACAAGAAGCGCATAAGCGAGCTGCTGCAGTATCCGTGGTTCCAGAAGAAGGAGTGGAGGCACCAGCTCAGGCTCATGGAGGAGAAGGGGGTTAGGATAGAGCAGCAGGCCCTTGCCTCGAAGTCCCTGGAGTTCGTGGCAGAAGAGTATCTCCCGGAGAAGATTAGCTCAGGGAACCTGCTTCCCTAGAAGATGGATGAAGAAGAGGAGTTCAACCCAGAAGAAGACGGCGAAGTGAGAAAGGAACACCTCCTAGCATTGATAATACAAGTATCCGAGATCAGCGACTACGCTGCCGCTCAGAAGATGGACCTGCCCCTTGAGCTGGTCCGCAAGTGGATGGACGAGCTCAGCGCGGACGGCCTAATCGAGATAGACGAGGTTTTCTCAGACAAGTTCGCCAAGATATCTCCCGAAGGGCTGAAGAAGGCGAAGGAGGCCAAGGAAGAGTGGATAAGACGCCAGGAAGAGGAGGAAAAGCCCCCCGAGAAGCCCAAGCAGGACCCCAAGAAGGTGGTGGAGGAGCTTCAGCCCAAGATAAAGGACCTGGCCAAGGATACAGTGTCCACGACCAAGCGGAACTGGGCTGACCTAATGTTCCTCCTCGCGCTGTTGCTGTCCCTGTTCATGCTGAAGCTCTTCATAGACAACCCCTCCATGGAGGTTCTGAGCTTCTTCTTGTTCGCTCTGATGATGTCAGTGGTCTTCGTCTTCTACAGCCAGTACCAGAGGCAGATGAAGACGCGCAAAGTGATAGGCTTCGCCCAGTGGATGATAGAGTGGGTGGAGAAGAGGAAGAACTACGTTGCCTCCGTCATAACCGCCATATTCCTGATATACATAGCTATAATGCTGTTCATATACCCCGAGCATAAGGCCATACTGTTCCTGCTAGCGGTCATCGTCGCATCCACTGGGATGGTCATATTCTACCCTAAGAAAGAACCCCGGGAAATACTGGCTTTCTATGGGGGTGTCGCCCTTCTGACGTTGGGTCTTATGCTGGTGATGGACTGGCTGAGTCCGACCCAATTCTTCTTCGGGAGCAGGGTCAGGATGCTCGACTTCGGCGTCGGCGTGGGCTTGCTTCTCATAGTCCACTTGAACGAGGACATATTCGAGATAAGGAAGAAGCTCACCTGGGTGGGTGATGCGATCACGAGAGAGCGTCAAAGATCTCTTTAGCCACTTCCCTTTTCTTGGCGCGTTTTATGTGCTTCACACTCTCGCCTACCATGTAGACTTCAGTCTCGTCCGATCCGAAGACGTCGTTGCTGACGTCGTTCACCACCACAAGGTCGGAGGTGTCCAGGAGCTTCCTGCCGGCTTCTATGAGCTCGTCCTCCCTCTTCCTGTATTCGGCCTTGAAAGCGACTATCTTCAGATCCGGATTCCTCTCACGTGCATCGCGGATCAGCTTCCTGGTGGGCTTTAACTTCAACGTTATGTCCTTCCCCGATCTGATCTTGCCGTCCACCTTCTCCACGGGCGTGTAGTCCGCGAGCGCCGCGGTGGAAACCAGCATATCATAACCCTTGTCCAGCTCTGCAAGGGTCTTTTCCGTCATCTCCGCCGATGACACCACTGGTATCACCTTGACGCCGTAGATGGGCTGAAGTGACGTGGGCCCTAAGACTATGGCGACCTCAAAACCCCTCTTAACGGCCTCTTCAGCCAGTGCGATGCCGGTGGCGCCGCTGCTGGGGTTGGATATGAACCTTATGTCGTCTATGTGCTCCCTCGTGGGTCCGGCGGTTATCAGGACTTTCATTCCAGTCTTTATTGTGAATATTAAATATAATATGGTAAATTGTAGTGTGCAATATGGTCTTGAAGGAGCGTGTAGCAGGATTCGATGTCGGGAAGAAATGCCCTAAGAGCATGTTGAACGGGCCTTGCGGTGGCGTAAACAATGGCATGTGCGAGGTTGAAGGCCAGTGCGTGTGGGTTCGGGTCTACGCAAAGCTCAAGTCAGAGGATAACCTGGACGAGTTCACAAAGGTGAGGTTGCCAAGGTAGCATACCATGAGCGGGCTTTCAGAATCTCTGGGGAAGGGTTTCACAGTGACGACAGAGGTCAAGCCGCCCAGGGGACCGGATACCACAGGGTTCGAGGGGGAGATAGGCATGCTAAAGTCTTTGAAGGGCTTGACTGCCGTAAACCTAGTGGACAGCCCCAGCGCCAGGCTTTTCATGAGCTCTCTAGGAGCCAGCATCATGCTCAAGCAGGCGGGTTTGGAGCCCATCTTCCAGATGGTATGCCGTGACCGGAACATATTGGCGTTGGAGTCCGACCTCATAAGCGCCTCCGCATTCGGGATAGAGAACATACTCGCGTTGACCGGAGACCACCCCAGCAGGGGCGCGAGCGACCACCCGGATGCAAAGCCTGTCTACGACCTGGATTCGACGTCTCTGATAAGGACCATATCGTTGATGAACGAGGGCCGGGACATAACTGGGAAGGAGCTTAAGGGAAGCACTGAATTCTATGTGGGTGGTGCCATATCCCCTGGTGTGAATCCCGTGGAGCCGGAGGTCCTGAAGGTCAAGAGGAAGATGGAAGCGGGCGCTAGATTCTTCCAGACACAGGTAGTCTTCGACCTAGGCGTTGTCGAGGACTTCATGGAGAAAGCCGATGAAATGGTCGGTGACATACGGGGCAGGGTTTTGGTTGGGATAATACCCCTGGCGTCTGAGCGGATGATAGACTTCCTGAACAGGCTGCCCGGCATACTCGTGCCCGAAGATGTGGCGTCCAGGGTGGTCAAGGCGGACGACCCTGTCGCAGAAGGTGTTAGCGTCGCGTTGGAGCTCATCGATGGCGTGAGGTCTGCTGGGATGGCCGGAGCCCACATTATGCCCGTCGGCCGTCTGAACTCTCTCGAGCGCATACTGGCGGACATCTAATCGTCTACCTTGTACACTGAGTCGTGGGGTCTCACACGGTCCAGCACCTTTATCCCTATGCTGTCCCCTGCATTGGCCTCCTCCACGGTCTCCTTCTCCACCTGCATTGAATCGACGGTCTGGGTGAAGTCTGTCGTGTGCCCGATAATGTGTATCCTGTCCCCTACTTTCAGGCTGCCGTCGACTATCCGGACGGCTGCGACGGAAGGCTTGGCGAAGAACTGGAAGACCTCCCCCACCTTGGTCTCTGGCATTTGGCATCACCCTGATTAACTATTCCATGAACCCAATAAAAATCGGAATTATTTCAAAAAAATACTGAATGTTTTTATACTTTCAATACAAATAGTAGTCAGTGCATGAGGTGGTTGGCTCTTGTGCAAGATGAAGTTGGATTTCACACCTGTGTATGTCGCTTTTGGGTTGAGCCTGGCCACCTACCTAGTCCTTAAGCTGAAGAAGGTCAAGCCTGACGTGAAATTCAACGATGTCAGATTCAACAAGCTGAGGAACGAGATCGAGCTCGTCGTCGAGAACATAAGCGACAAGACCCTCTACGTTAAGCCCTCCTTGAGGCTGGTCCGGCTCACGCCCGCTAGCGAATGGAGGGAGAGGACGTCCAACGGCAACACGCCGGTTCCCATGATGACCGCATCTGCTGGTAGCGTTATAAAGGGCTATGAGCTTATTGGAGAGTATGCTGAGGCGGTTCCCGTGGAGGCTAAGACTACTATGGTCATAAAATACCCGGTTATGCGGGATTTCGGGCTTAGAGCCTATGATAACATAAAAGTCGACTCTGAGGTTGGTAAGACGCCCGAGAAGCTGGATGGTTCGGTCACGGGCACGGTCCAGATGAACCTCAGCGACCTTCTATCCGAGGACTTCTGCGATGAGCTCTTGGATGTCTTGGACGATTACCTGGGTGCGTCGGAGACTCAGGAAGCCGCATGCGATCTGACTGTGTCGGGGGCTCAGGACCTTGTATTGGATGGTGGGGTCGAGGAGCATCCCGTAGTCAAGGACGACTCTGACGGGGGGATATTCTTCGATTTCCGGAAGAGCGACTTCCCGGTCCAGGCCATGTGCTACTGCTGTGGTAAGGACAAGTGGCTCAACTGGGTAGTCGACGGCAATCACGTATGCGATGACTGCAAGGACTTCCTCTCAGAGGGCGATAAGCCTTCGGGGGCGACTTTCACGGAGGCTTCCCAGAGTTCCAGCTCCAACGTCACCGACCTTAAGGATGACATGCTTTTTTCGGGGGAGTTCGAGCCTTCAGAGTACGGTGTTGGGATGCTGGACTCCAACACCATCGAGTTGAAGCCCAGGCACAGGAGGATATTGGACATACTATACGAGGAGAACACACTCTCGGCGAAGGAGCTCGCCAAGAGGCTGGAGCGGAATGAGAAGCCGGTCTCCACAGACCTGAGATTCCTTTTGAAGAACAACCTCGTTGACAGGGTCAAGATAGGGGGCAAATACAAGTACTTCAGCCTCCGGGACGAGGAGCAGGTCATCATCTACGACCCAGGCGAGGAATCCGACAACCCAACGTGGACTTAACGCCGCCCGTCCGAGTTAAAAAATCCTAGATCAGTTTCCTGACGAGGCTCAGTCCTTTCCCGACGAACCCCCGCATACGTTTTCCAACGCCGAGCCCCCGGCCTATGAACTTTATGGTTATCCTGTTGACCTTCGGAGGCTTTAGCATGTCGTCTATCTTGCTGTCCAGTTCCTTCTTCTGGAGGCGTATGATGTCCTTGAGTATCCTGTCCTTTATGGATTCGACCTTTCTCTGGACCTGTCCGACGACGCCTATCATCTTGAATTTGCCGCTAGGGCCTTGTAGTCCAGGGCGTTCTGCTTTATGCTCTCTATCTCCTCCGCCCCCAGCTGCCTCTTCACAACGGCGGGGTTGCCGACAGCAAGGGAACCTGCGGGTATGATCGTGTTCTCCGTCACGACCGAAGCGGCCATCACAACGGAGTTCGCCCCTATCTTGCAACCGTTCATCAGTATTGTGCCCATACCTATCAGAGTGTTATCCCCGATCTCGGCTCCGTGCACTTTTGCTCCGTGGCCTATCGTGACGTAATCCCCTATCCTGACAGGAAAATGCTCCGGGCTGTGTATGACGCAGCAGTCCTGGATGTTCGTGCATTTCCCCACGATTATCCTGTTCCTGTCACCCCTCAAAACCGCGTTATACCAGACACTAGAGTGCGCGTCAAGGGCGACCTTTCCTATCACCCTGGCTCCCTCCGCTATGAAGACCGTCTCATCGATCAACTCGGATCACCTGCTGGACACGGGCCTCCCGTTGCCGTCCAAGACGAGTGGCACCACGATTATCGTCAGCCTTGGAAGGCCCTTCTTGAACCTTATGGTGTTTATCTCCTCCGCCCTAAGCAGAGTCTCATCGCTCACTACTATGCAGTCGACGCCGGGGTCGATGGTGGCTATGCCGTAGCTGTCGTTTATCTCGACCACGTCATACGGCTTTCCATAGTCTTTGACGAGGTCTTCCAGGGCTCTGCTGCGCTCGCTGTATGGCGACACGTCACGTGTCCTGAAACGACGCGCGAAATCGTCGCTTGTCAAACCTAAAACCACGGATTCTGCGTTTTCAAAGGCTGTGCTCACTATCTTCCGGTGGCCTTCGTGCAGGCCGTCAAACGTCCCCCCAACCACGATCCTCTTGAACATCACATAATCAATATGAGCCCTTGTATAAGAGCTGAGCGGGTGTTTTTTTAAAGCTCACAGCCTATATATTTGGACTATGTTAGATGGCATGTACGCTGCTTTAACCGATAGGATAGGATATCGCAAGCTCATATTCGTCCCTCCCATAGTGGCTGTCATACTATTGGCCTTCGTTTTAGCCAACGGTTTGGAGTATGGTATCGACTTCAAGGGCGGCACTTGGATGGATGTCCTCACAGAGAAAAACATTGACTCCGGGGATTTGAGCCAGTTGGAATCCGACCTGCAGGCTGCAGGCTTCTCGGACGTCAAAGCCCACGTGGGATTCGACGTTGACACCGGATTGAACAAGCTCACAGTCCAGACGACCACGGTCATAGATGACAAGGAGGCTGTGGAAGGCATTATATCATCCTATGTGGGGGAACTTACAGAATACGATACCGCCTCTGCTCCAGTGGCTGAGAAGCCTCCGGTCGAGCTGGAGGAAAAGCTTGTTAAGAGGCTTAAGCATGGCGTGGACCTGGATTATGCGGAGGGCACATTAACTGTTGTGGGCCTGGATCTGAGCAAGGAAGACCTGGACAGCGCACTCACATACTACCTGCAACAGGACATTGACGTGGACTTGACGAAGAAGAACTTCAACCTCCGCTCCGTCGGCCCCACCCTCGGGAAGACGTTCAGGGAGCAGGGCTTCAAGGCATTGGGCGTTGCACTCCTTCTGATGGGAGTCGTCGTATTCCTGGCGTTCAAAGACCTCATACCCTCTATCGCGGTCATACAGGCTGCCGTATGCGACGTCCTTATAGCGGTTGGGGGCATGAGCCTATTGGGCATACCAATGGAGCCAGCTTCGCTGGCTGCGTTGCTGATGCTTATCGGATATTCGGTGGACACTGACATAATGCTGACTGCTCGGACGCTGAAGGACAGGTCGGTCGGCATCGTCGACCGGATGGACGACGCCATGAAGACCGGGCTCACGATGACCGGAACGACATTGTCTGTCATGGTGATAGTCTACATAATATCCAACACGCTAACCCAGATCACCACCCTCAGCAGCATAGCGGCGGTGCTCATAATCGGATTGTTGGCCGACATATCAACCACATGGTTCACCAACGCGGGCATACTGCGCTGGTACCTTGAGGTCCCAGGCCGTAAGGTGAGGTTGTTCAGGCGAAGATGAAGAGGTTGTTGAACAATTGGAGGGTCGTATTGCTTGCGGTCTGCCTAGTGTTCTCAATGTCCCTGCTAGTAAACCTGTTCGGCTTCAACGAGGACAAGGGCATAGGCCTCGGCAACGGCTTGAGGTATGGCCTTGACTTCGCGGGTGGCACTCAGATGCAGCTGAAGCTGGATAGCGAGGTGTCTCCTGACGTGATGGCCGTTGAGAAGACCATACTCGAGAGTAGGTTGAACAGCCTCGGACTGAAGGACATCCCTGTGAGGCCTTGGGGCAGCCAGTACATACTCATACAGGTCGCTGACGCAACGCCGGAGGAGACCGGCAACATAGAGAACATAATCAAGCAGCAGGCTAAGTTCGAGGAGCGCATAGACGGTGAGCTGGTGATACACGGCGACGAGTTGAGCGTAGACCTAGGTCCGCAGGGCACTGAGCTTTACAAGTCTCAGAGCGGATACTCCTGGGCGGTGATGGTCAGCCACAGCAAGGAAGGGGCGTGCAGGTTCGGTAGCGTGGGCGAGGGCAAGCGCGGAAGGCCGGTGGACCAGTTCATAGACCGTCCTGAGAACACGACAATACTCATGTCTGAAGGGGACTACAACATACTCAGCAACCTCACAGACCTCAGCGAGTCGGACAGGTTCTACTTCGGAGGCACCGCATTGGACGTCATAGAGAACCGCTCCCTCATACCCGTGGTTTCTCTCTCCTCCTCCACGCAGGCGATCGATGAGCTGGTCAGGCTGAAGTCAAACGGCTTCTACAAGGTCCTGCTCGCGGGAGAGGATGATAGGATACCCGACACATTGAGGAACCAGATCGAGGAGGAGGGAATGTCCACGGATAGGAACTCTAAGGGCAACCGCTCCTACATTGAGTGGATATCCGACATGGTGGGTTTGGAGAACTCTCCCAGCCTGGCGTTCGACACCCGGGGCGAATGCACCTACAAGGCCAAGATAACGGGTTCAGCAGCAACCCTGGAGGATGCGAGGTATGAGATACAAAGGAACCAGGTCCTGCTGACATCAGGCAACCTGCCTGTTGAGATATCCATAGAATCCAAGTCCACCACCCCCCCTACCTTGGGTCGGAGGTTCCTCAGCTACAGCTTCTACACTGGGCTTGTGGCCATAGCGGTCGTGGGTTTGATAATCTTCCTGCGTTACAGGCGTGTGGAGATAGTGCTGCCAGTGATGCTTACAGGCGTTAGCGAGGTGATAATAATACTCGGCCTAGCTTCCCTGATACGGTGGGAGCTGGACCTTCCAGCGGTTGCGGGGATAATTGCTGCCGTGGGCACGGGCGTTGACCATCAGATCGTCATCACCGACGAGACCTTGAAGCGGTCTGGTAAGAAGAAGGCTGTCAGCGTCGCCGAGAGGATCAGGCGGGCGATGTTCATC
Organism: Candidatus Altarchaeales archaeon; assembly: GCA_014727915.1. GTDB lineage: Archaea > Altiarchaeota > Altiarchaeia > IMC4 > SCGC-AAA252-I15 > WJMO01. The sequence goes on from WJMO01000005.1 coordinate 126,696, forward strand.
ATATTCACAGCGGCTTTCACCACGATCGCGGCTATGTTCCCCCTTATGAGCATCGGCGCTGGAATGCTTAAGGGTTTCGCTTTCACCACGATAATGGGTGTCATGGTCGGGGTGTTCATAGCTAGGCCCGCGTATGCGAAGATAATACAGGAGATACTCAAGAAATCAGAGTAAAACTAAGTCGGTGATCTATAATGGAGAAGACGTTGGAGAACCTGACCAAGGCTTTCATAGGCGAGAGCATGGCGCGGAACAGGTACACCTTCTACGCTAAGACAGCCAAGAAAGAAGGTTACGAGCAGATATCAGCGGTCTTCCTGGAGACTGCGGAACAGGAGAGGGAGCATGCGAAATGGCTTTTCAGGCTCATAAACGACCTTAAGAAGGATGATGAGCCGATCGTGGTCGAAGCTGAGGCCCCCACAGTGCTTGGCACGACGACGGATAACCTGAAGGCGGCAATATCTGGGGAGAACTACGAGTACACGAGCATGTACCCGGAGTTCGCCAAGGTCGCCGAAGAGGAGGGTTTGGCTGAAATAGCTGACAGGCTAAAGGCCATCGCCAGGGCTGAGTCACACCACGAGGAGAGATACAAGAAGCTGCTCGAAGAGGTCGAAGGCGGTTCAGTCCACAAGAAGAAGGACAAGGTCGAGTGGATGTGCAGGAAATGCGGCTACGTCCACGAAGGCACTGAACCACCTGAGAAATGCCCTTCATGCGGCCATCCTCCGGCTTACTTTCAGGTGAAGTGCGAGACCTACTAGGCAATATCGCACTACGCCATCCTACACCCCCGTTTTCTCTATTTTTTTTCGATTATTATTTCCCCACTACTATTATTCTACCGGCTGACATGGACGAGTTGGATAGGATAAAAAAGATAGAGTCTGATCTAAAGGCCGGTTTGGAGAAGGCCCGGGAGGATGCGGACAGGAGGATCGAGGAAGCCCGGGCATCCCGTAAGGGCATATTGGACTCGGCCGCCCGGAAGGCCGAAGAAGAGGTGGAGGCTATGATATCCGAATCAGCCTCCAAGGCAGGGGAAGAGTCTAAGAGGATACTCTCAGAAGCCGATGATGAGATTCTCCAGGTCAGGTCCCGGATGCATGCCAACTCCGCCAAGGCCGTTGAATACGTCGTCGGATACCTGGTGGGTGAAGATGCTTAAACCGGTTCGGATGTGTAGGGTTGATTGCCTGGTAGCTCAGGGCAGGAAGGGCGCGGTCTTAGACCGGCTCCACAGGGAGGGCCTTACCCAGGTCGACACCATCGCCGAGGCCGAACTGGAGGAGACTGGCATGGTCCGCGACCAACCTCTTGACCGCGCGTCCGAAGTCTCTCATCTACTCTCCCGTTTCAGAGGCATAAAAGGCGTCATCTCGAGATATCACAGGACAGATTCTAATTTTCTGGACGAGCTGTTAGGGGTTGATAAGATCGAGCCCAAGCCGGTTCCCCGCATGGGATACGGTGAGTTGAAGGACCGTGCTAGCAGCTTCCTCTCCCAGGTCGAGGAGTTGGTGAACTCCAACGCCAAGAAGCTCGCAGACTTGAAGGAGAGGAAGGAAAGGATATCCTCCAGGCTAGACAAGCTTTCTCCTGCCGCGGGCTTGGATGTTCCCCTCTCCCACTTCCACGAATCCCACTACCTTCACTCTACGATCGGCCTGATATCCAGGGATTCCGAGCAGGAGTTGGAAGCTCAGCTTAAGGACAGGTTCCAGGATGAGTATGCATCAACAAGCTACGTGGACGGCGAGACGAAGGTCAACTCCTACTCTGTGCTTAAGGAAAGGTCTAACGTGCTCCAGCAGGTGCTGAAATCCAACGGCTTCGAGGAACTGCCGGTGGACGGTGGCTCAACCTTCGAGGAAACCTACTTTGACCTCCTCTCCCAGGTCGAGGAGGTGGAAGACGTCATGGCTGCCGCTGAAACGCAGCTAAAATCAGCATACGAGGAAAGATACGATGAACTGCTCATATTGGAGGAGCTGCTTTCCCTCGAGGAGGAGCGGTGTAACGTCTTCAAACGGTTCGGCTCCACTGAAAGGGTGTCGTACCTCCGGCTTTGGACTCCCCGCCGCGACTGTGACGCTACCGTGATTGCAGTCGACGAGGAAGCCAACGGATGCTGCTACACCGAGATCGACTACGACCCCGAAGACGCTCCCACCCTGTTGGAGAACCACCCCCTCCTACGCCCGTTCGAGACCTTCACAAGGCTCTACTCCCCTCCCCGCTACAACCAGATGGACCCTACCCTATTCACGGCCCCTACGCTGGTGCTGTTCTTCGGCTACATGCTCGGAGACGCAGTATACGGCCTTATCATAACATTACTGTCCCTCATGTTGAAGAGGAAATACGGAGCTTACTCGCGGAAGGTCGCTGACTTCTCATTCGTCCTACTATGCTGCGGCCTCTCCACGATGGTCTTCGGCGTCTTGTCCGGAAGCTACCTGGGCGACTTCCTCGCCGAATACGTTCTCAAAGTGGAGACCCGGAACATGTTCCTGGTCTTGATAGATCCCCTCTACAAGTCCAATGCGGTGCTGCTGTTGAAGGTGGCAGTTGTTGTGGGCGTGTTGCAGGTGATACTGGGCAACCTACTCGGCATACTGGACAAGATCCTACAGCGTGACTACCTGGCTGCTCTAACCGAGAACGGCAGCTGGCTCATAATGGGATCGTCTGTTCCGTTAGCACTGTATCTTGACACTACAGTCGCTGCCATAACCTTCGCAGTAGGGTTCCTACTCCTCATTAAAGCTAATGGTTTCATGGCGTTCATGGAATTACCCGGCATCATAGGCCGGGTGGTCTCCTATGCGAGGCTGCTGGCGTTGAGCCTCACCACCCCCGCAATGGGCACGGCATTCAACTTCCTAGTCGCCCTCTCATTCACTATCCCCGTCATAGGGCCGGTCATCGCATTTTTCGCTTTTATTGGAAGTCACGTAATGATTCTATTCATGAATTCACTAGGGTCATTCGTTCATTCTCTAAGATTACATTATGTGGAATTCTACGGCACCTTCTACGGAGGGGGTGGCGTGGAGTTCACACCGTTCATTGAAAAGAGGAAATACACGTCGAGGAGGTAGTGAAACATGGATTTATCAGCCGTACTGGATTATCTGGTGAGTGGGAACGTCCTGGCCGCGTTCGGAGCGGCGGCCGGGATGATACTAGCAGGATTCGGCTCTGCGAAGGGTCTTAGCATGTCGGGGAGCACTGCTGCAGCGTTGACTGCCGAGCAGGAGAAGAACTTCGGACCCATACTAATACTCGAGGCGCTGCCACAGACCCAGTGCATCTACGGGTTCGTCATCGCCTTCCTCATAGCGAGCGGCATGATGGGCGGGGACATGACCGTTGAGAAGGGCTTCCTGAGCCTGGCAGCCGGTTTGACCGTTGGGCTTACGGGGTTGACCGCTGTCCTCCAGGGTTCCGTTGCCTCAGCGGCTGTGGGAGCCTTCGGAAAGAACAACAACATCACGAGCAAGGTCATCATGTACGTTGTGATGGTCGAGATATCCGCACTGTTGGGGTTCATAATCTCCATACTGATACTTCAGTCAGGCGGGGTGTTCTAGCTGGAAGATGGGTTACAGGGAACTCGAGGACAGGATAAAGAAGGAGTATCAGAGGGAACTGGACGAGATAAACCGGAACTCTGAGTCTGAGGCTGGCAAGATACGCGGTGAGGCGGAGTCTGCGGCTGAAGCTGAGAAGAAGCGGATACTCGATGCCGGCCGGCGAAGGGCGGAGTTGGAATACCGGCGGATAGTCGGTAATGCCAGGTTGGAGGCCAGGCGAAGGGTTAGCGAGGAGAAGAACAGCCTCTCTGAGAAGGTGATATCCGAAGCAATTGAAGCTGTGGATGGGCTTACTGACAGCAGGAAGAGGCAGTTGCTCGAGAGGCTTGTAAAGGACGCATCCTATCTCCCTGGAAAGCCGGTGGTGAAGGTTGAAAAGGCATATGCCAAGATGGTGAAGGGAAAAGACGTCAAGGTAGTGGAAGAGGATATCGGCGGCTTAGGTGTTCTCATAGAGTCCGAGGACGGGAAGATAAAGGTCGACAACCGGTTGGCAAATGTTGTTGGCCGTGCGAAGACCAGGCTTAAGCCTGAGGTTAACAGGATACTATTCGGTTAGAAGATGGAAGTGGTGTTGGGCGGCAGGGACATTATGCTATCATACGCCTATGGTGTGGTTTCAGGGCTTCACGGCCGGCTTCTGAAGTCCAGGGACTATGAGCTTTTCATGACTGCTGAGTCGGTGAAGGAGATACTTTCCACGTTGGAGAAAACATCATATGCCAGTGGAATTCGGCAGCTGACTGGCGAATACTCGCTTTCGGAGGTTGAGGCCGTCCTGTCCCAGAGCCTCCGTGAATCCTACCTGGAGCTCAGCGGTATGGTGCCCGAGAAGGAGCGCAAGGCATTGGACCTCATCGTCATGGGAGCATGGGACCTGGAAAACATCAAATCCGCCGTCAGAGCCATGCGAAACGGCATTTCACAGGCGCAAACCTATCCTGTATTGGGTGTCATATCCGGTCAGACGCTCTCTGAGATGGTTTCATCTCCCGGCGTTGAGGATATGGTGTCCATGCTGCCGGAGCCCTACTCGACCTACTTGTCATCTGCCTCTTTGAAGGAGTCTCCTATGGGTTTCGATGAGGAGCTGGACCGAAGTCACATAAGGCATCTGCTGTCCTCTACCAAGGGCGAGCTGAGGGAATATGTGGGCTTGCTCGTCGACTCTCTGAACTTGAGGGCCATACTAAGGTGCAAGGCGTCGGATGTAGACGCCTCCAGCCACGTCCTCGAGGGGGGAAGGCACGTCAAAGGAGGCAAACTTTATGACATGCTCCGGTCTGACCTGGCTTCAGAACCCAAGGTATTGGAGGGCACACCCTACCATGGGGCTGTCAGGGACTCGATCAAGGCGGACGGCGGAGTGGATTTCCCCTCCTTGGAGGTGGGGCTCAGGTCTGCCGTTGAATCGGAGCTCGAATTCAAATCAAAGCTAGAGCCGGTGAGCATATACTCCATCTTGTCCTTTCTGAATCTGAAGCGGGACGAGATGTTCCGTTTGAGGGCGGTGATCGCAGGCAAGTGGTTCGAGGTGGGCTCGGATGAGGTGAGGGTGTGGATAAGTTGAGGAAAGAGGTAATTGTAGTCTCAAAGGAGGAGGAACTCTCAGGGTTCAGGCTGGCTGGGGTTTCAGAGGTCATAGACTACAGGGATGATGGCCTGGTCGAGCGTTTGATGGGCAAGGAGGCCATAATCCTCATCTCCCATGAGGCGTTGGAGAAGATAGGGGGTAAAGTGGCTCAGCTCAGGGAGAAGTCCATAGTCCAGGAGATGCCCGGAGAGGGCGAGTACACACGTTTGAACGAGATAATCAAGAATACAGTAGGTTTCGAGTTGAAATCATGAAGGGAGTAGTCAAGAGGATATCAGGCCCTCTGGTGGAGGCGGATGGCATGCTGGGAAGCAGCATGCACGATGTCGTCAGAGTCGGCGAGGAAGGCCTTATGGCGGAGGTCATAAAGGTGATAGGCGACCGTGTCTCACTCCAGGCCTACGAGGACACTGGCGGTTTGAAGCCAGGCGACAGGGTCGTCAACACAGGAGAGCAACTATCCGTCGAACTGGGTCCGGGCTTGCTGAAGTCCATATACGACGGCGTTCAAAGGCCCTTGGAATCCCTTTGGGCCAGTTCCGGGGATTTCATAGAGAGGGGCGTCGAAGCCCCGGCGTTGGACCGTAAGAAGAAGTGGCATTTCACCCCCTCTGTAGGGGAGGGGGATAAGGTTGCACCAGGAACGGTGTTAGGCACTACACAGGAGTCTAAGGTCATCGAGCACAGGATAACGGCGCCTCCAGGCGTTTCAGGGAAGGTCAATGGTCTGAAGGAGGGCGATTTCACAGTAGAGGATGTCCTATGCTCTGTTGGTAAACAGGACCTTACCATGATGCAGCGTTGGCCTGTCAAGACCCCCCGTCCGGTATCATCCCGTTTAGAGCCCAACGAGCCTCTAATCACAGGCCAGAGGACGATCGACGTTTTCTTCCCCATCGCAAAGGGCGGGGCTGCGGCGATACCCGGCCCGTTCGGCGCGGGCAAGACAGTGACTCAGCATCAGCTGGCAAGATGGGTTGACGCCGACGTCATAGTCTATGTGGGTTGCGGCGAGCGCGGGAATGAGATGACGGAAGTATTGGACGACTTCCCGAAGCTGAAGGACCCCTACTCCGGAGAGCCGCTGATGGAACGGACTGTGCTGATAGCCAACACATCCAACATGCCCGTGGCGGCGAGGGAGGCTTCAGTCTACACGGGGGTTACCATCGCCGAATACTACCGTGACATGGGATACAACACTGCTTTGATGGCTGACAGCACCTCCAGGTGGGCTGAAGCCCTCCGGGAGATTTCCTCCAGGCTTGAGGAGATGCCGGGTGAAGAGGGCTTTCCAGCCTATCTTGGGTCTAGGCTCGCCTCATTCTATGAGAGGTCGGGGAGGGTCACATGCCTTAACGGTGCAACGGCCTCGACCAGCATAGTGGGCGCGGTCTCCCCGCCAGGAGGGGACTTGAGCGAGCCCGTAACGCAGAACACTCTAAGGATAGTCCGTGTCTTCTGGTCTTTGGACGCTAAACTAGCCGACAGAAGGCATTTCCCTGCTATTAACTGGCTGACCAGCTACAGCCTATATAAGGACATAACAGACCCTTGGGTTAGGGGGAACGTCTCCCCTGACATGCCGGACCTCCGGGATGAGGCGATGGGCATATTGCAGAGGGAGAGCGAACTGCTTGAGATAGTCCAGCTGGTAGGCGCCGACGCCCTGCCGGACCATGAGCGTCTTGTGTTGGAGACTGCTAAGATACTGCGGGAGGACTTCCTCCAACAGGATGCGCTGCACGAGGTTGACTCATTCTGCTCAACCATGAAGCAGCATGCCATGCTGTCCGCTATACTGGAATTCCACCGCCGAGCCGGTGATGCTATCGAATCAGGCTCTTCCATCTCGGACATAATGGGCTCCGACTTACTCGAGGGACTTTCCAAGATGAAATACCTGGAAGATGAAAAGTTCAAGGATTCGATAGAAGGACTTAAGAAGAAGATAGGGGAGGAGATGGGATAGGATGCCGGTCGTAGAGTACAAGACAGTGTCGGAGGTGAAGGGCCCGCTGATAGTCGTGGAGAAGACAAGGGACATCATGTACGGCGAGGTAGTGGAGATAACCGACTCCAAGGGCAACTTGAAACGCGGCCAGGTCCTGGACGCTTTGGATGACAAGGCAGTGATTCAGGTCTTCGAAGGCACCAGCGGATTGGACACCAAGGAGACTTCGGTCAAATTCCTGGGCGAGACCATGCACCTCCCTGTATCTTCTGAGATGCTGGGGAGGGTGTTCAACGGGATAGGCAGGCCCATCGACGGCGGGGGGGAGGTCACCGCCGAGAACTACGTGGACGTCAACGGACAGCCAATAAACCCCTCGGCTAGGGAGTACCCGCGGGAGTTCATACAAACCGGCATATCATCCATAGACGGTATGAACACGCTCGTCCGCGGTCAGAAGCTCCCAATATTCTCGGGTTCAGGACTTCCCCACAATGACCTGGCCGCCCAGATAGCCAGGCAGTCGAAGGTGAAGACAGGAGATGAGTTCGCCGTCGTCTTCGCTGCAATGGGCATAACACACGAGGAGGCCATGTTCTTCAGGAAGAGCTTCGAGGAGACAGGGGCGTCCGAGCGGATAATCTCCTTCTTGAACCTGGCAGACGACCCTGCGGTGGAGCGCATAATAACACCGAGGGTGTCGTTGACTGCTGCGGAGTTCCTCGCCTACGAGAAAGACTATCATGTTCTCGTGATACTGACGGACATGACCAACTACTGTGAGGCCCTACGCCAGGTAGGAGCAGCTAGGGAGGAGGTCCCTGGCAGGCGGGGCTATCCTGGTTACATGTACACCGACCTTGCCAGCATATACGAGAGAGCGGGCAGGATAAGGGAGAGGAACGGGTCCATCACACAGTTGCCGATAATCACCATGCCCGACGACGACATCACACACCCCATACCCGACTTGACAGGCTATATCACAGAAGGCCAGTTCGTGCTCTCACGCCCACTATACCGTAAGGGCATATACCCTTCAGTGGACGTTCTGCCGTCTCTTTCAAGGCTTATGAAGACTGGCATCGGCCCTGAGAGGACGAGGGAAGACCATTTCAGCGTGTCAAACCAGCTTTACGCCGCCTATGCGGAGGGCCGCGACCTACGGGATCTTGTCGCGGTCGTCGGCGAGGAGGCGTTGAGCACCCGGGACCTGAAGTACCTGGAGTTCGCGGAGAGGTTCGAGGCTGAGTTCATAGCCCAGGCCAGGGATGAGGATAGGCCCATAGAGGAGACCCTGGACCTTGGTTGGGAGCTGCTGGCCCTGCTTCCCGAGAGGGAGCTCAAACGCGTCGACCCTAAGATCATGGACAAATACCACCCTAACAGGAGGAAAGATGGCTGAGGACATAGTTGAAGGCACGCACCCGACCCGGATGGAACTTCTTCAGATAAAGGACAAGCTCAGGCTGGCGAGGAAAGGACATCGTCTGCTGAAGGAGAAGAGGGATACGCTGATGATGGAGTTCATGAACCTATCCAAGGAGGCAGGGGACGTCGGAGAAATGGCGTCTGACCAGATGAAGGCTGCTAGGCACGCTCTTGCGGTCTCATCCTCATTGGCTGGCCCATCTCATATTGAATCCGCATCGCTTTCCGTTGAAGGCGGGCTTGCCGCTGAAGTCGAATACAGGAACGTGATGGGCATACAACTCCCCAAGATAAGCCTCGAGGAGAGGTTGAACGCCATAGATGACCGTGGCTACGGGCTGATAACGACCCATCCATCAGTCGACCTGCTCGCGTCAGAGTATGAGCGCGCAGTGGACCGCATGATAGAGCTGGCAGCTGCGGAGCAGTCGCTGATTGCATTGTCCTCTGAGGTGAAGAAGACCAACCGGAGGGTGAACGCTCTCGAGTACAGGGTGGTCCCCCGGCTTGAAAACACCCAGAAGTACATCTCGATGAGGCTGGATGAGAGGGAGCGTGAGGGGTTCTACAGGAACAAGATGGTTAAGCGGAAGAGGGGTCTATGATGACTTGGAAGCCGATACATTATGCGAAGAAGAGGGTTAAGACCTGTACAGCGGATTGCATGGTCAGGGATGCTGCGAAGATGTTCAAGGACGAGAACATGGGCTCATTGATAGTCACCGACGAGGAGGGCAATCACATGGGGTTGTTCACCGATGCCGTTCTGTTCAAGGCCATCTCCAACGGCTTGGACTTGAGGGCTATGAAGTTGGGGGACCTGGACCTTGAGCCTATCGTCCGCGCCGACAAGAACGCCGACTTCGGCGATGTTCAGGGGATGTTCAAGGAATCCCCTTCCGGGCGTCTGGTATTATACGGGAAGGAGGGCGAGATAGCCGGGGTTCTAAAGCGGAAGAACGTGGAAAGGTTCGGGTTCTATAAGGCCGCTTCCAGGATGCTGAGGAGGAGATGAACGCCTCACACCGCCTCATAAGGGCTCTGATCGGGGATATTGACTCTGAAGGATATGCTGCTGTTGAAAGGGCGTCCAAGAGGTACCCTGACGACGGGGAGTTCCAGGTCATAATCAAGAAATACGATGATGACCGGGATACTGCACTGCTGAAGGCGAGGTTGGAGAAACTCTACGAGTCCCGTAAGCTAACGGCAGGCGGCACACGCCTCCAGTTCAGGGACAGGCGGAGGCTCAAATCCGACAAGGGAGGTATCGAAGACTACTGACCGCATTCCCCCTCAGTCCAGGAGTCGATTTTTCCGCTAGCGCATGCGGCGCACCCATTACCGTATGTTACTCCATCGTCGCCGCAGACCGGCCTGTACTCCATCGTGCATATGCTCTGGTCCTTCTCCTCTTCAGTGCAGGCGTGAACTGGATTCGGGCATTCCCCCTTTGTGTATGATTTGACCTCTCCGCTCGAGCAGGCCGTGCACTTGTTACCGTATGTTACTCCATCGTCGCCGCAGACCGGCCGGTACTCCCTCGTGCAGGCTTTTCCGCGCATGTCTTCCTCTGTGCAGACTTTCTCCTGATCGCATTCTCCCTCGTATGCTACCTCCACGTCGCCTGCCATGCACTTGTTCCCGTAGGTCACCCCGTCGACCCCGCATACTGGCGTCCACTCCAACGTGCATGCCCTGACTTCAGCGTCGGATTCAACGGGGTTCTCCCGGCTTTCAGCTGTCATGCACCCTGAGGCAACCAAGACCACAGCCAATACCAGCATTTCCGCCTTATTCATCATTAATATCCTCATATTCTTATTCTCCCCCCTGGCATATAAAAAGAGACCTTTTGTTTCGGTTGAAAACGAAAAGACCCCGCATTTCACTGTTTTTTATACTGTTTTCATATAATCATAGACAATTTTCGAGGGTGATTTTACTATGGCTAAGGTATATTATGACGACCACGCTGACTTGGCCGTCTTAGAGGGAAAGACCGTCGCCATCATAGGCTACGGCAACCAGGGAAGCGCTCAGGCTTTGAACATGAGGGATTCCGGAGTGAACGTCATTGTCGGCAGCATCGAGGACCCTTCGGCTGAGCAGGCGCGGAAGGACGGCTTCGAGGTCATGCCCATAGCGGAGGCAGCCAACAAAGCCGACATAGTTCATATCCTTATCCCGGACGAGTACCAGAAGGCAGTGTACGACAAGGAAATCGAGCCAGGCCTGGAAGAGGGCAATGCGCTCATGTTCAGCCACGGTTTCAACATAAGGTTCAAGAGGATCGTACCCCCCGGTAATGTTGATGTGATCATGGTAGCTCCCAAGGGGCCGGGAATACTGGTCCGGAAGACCTACGAGGACGGATTCGGCACACCCTGCCTCATAGCTGTGGAGCAGAACGCGTCCGGAAAGGCTAAGGACGTCGTTCTCGCCTTGGCCAAGGCTGTTGGCGGCACCCGGGCGGGCGTAATAGAGACGACCTTCACCGAGGAGACCGAGACAGACCTGTTCGGCGAGCAGGTCGACCTCTGCGGTGGAGCCACCGAGCTGATAAAGGCCAGCTTCGACACCCTGGTGGAAGCGGGCTACCAGCCGGAGATAGCCTACTTTGAGGTCTTGCACGAGCTTAAGCTGATAGTAGACCTGGTCCAGGAGGGCGGCCTCGAGTACATGTGGACGAAGGTCTCCAACACCGCCGAATACGGCGGGAGGACGAGGGGTCGGCGCATCATCACAGTCGAGTCCCGGAAGGCCATGAAAGACATACTGGCCGAGATAAGGGAGGACAAGTTCGCTGAGGAGTGGATCAGGGAGTGCCAGAACGGCCAGAACAACCTAAAGAAGATGCGGGAGGAAGACGGGAAGCTGCAGATAGAGAAAGTAGGAGCGGAACTGAGGAAGATGTTCAAGACCTCCTAAACAGGGCTTCCCACCCTCTATTTTCCCCCTTATTTTTTATTAATACCATTCTATACCATGGCTAAGGTTGTTTCCATCGCATGGTTCCCCCGGTCTTATATACACCTATTCGAGACGTTCATAGGGTTGAAGAAGGTCAACCTGGAATTGGAAGACGTAAGATACTCTGATAGCCTGTCCTTTACCATAAAGAGCTACAAGGACATGCCGGACATAAGGTTCACCCAGGACTGGAGTGGACTCCACTATTTCACCGCCGAGTTTCCCGACGACGGTGTTGAGCGGTCGGCTGACAGGTTCATGAAGGAGATGCAGATGCTCCTGGTGGAGAAGATACTCAGGGAATGCCATACCATGACCTACAAGCAGATTGTCGCTGACATAATGCCGTTGGACTTCCATAACATAGTACTGACGAACGGGACTGTTGAAACCGAAGGCTATCAGATGGTCGAGGCTGGCAGCTTGAAGGTCGCTCATAGGAAGGACGACGACTACTACAGCGGGATGACAACGTATGTCATGGGCTCCGATGATGAAGCGCTGCTTAAGGTGCTGCTCTTCCACGCGTACACGGAGGTCGCATCCGACCTGATGTACAGCATGATAAAGGCCGTTACCAGGTTGTACCATGAGGCGGATTCCATAGTCTCGCAACTGGGCGCGTCAAAGGACATTGACTCTCTGAAGGAGCCCATGAAGGTGATGGACGAGATAATAAAGGAGTCCAGCGAACGCTATGGCAAGATGGAGCAGGTGCTCGTCAACTATGACCTCAAGGAGGAGGAGTATCTCTCGCTGGAATTGACCGACGAGGAGATGAAGCTCGCCGAGGCGCTTGGGATAGAGAAGGCATTTGACAAGATACAGTCTGATGGGATGTACATGGAGATACTCTGGAGTGACGTACTGGGAGACAGGCTGAAGAACATCGACTCAACATTGGACGCGCGGGTCATGATGCACACCACCTCCAAGAAAAAGGGCCTCTTCTAACTATTCGGAAAAAATTCGAAAATATTGTGAAAAAGATTTAAATAGTTCATAAAATGTTGACTAAGCGTGTAATTCCCTGTTTGGGCTGCGAGTCGGAGTTTGCCGACGTCAAACGGCGTGTTCGGTCTGCGGCCGAACACACCTTAGCTTGGAGGTTGCAGGGATGTTGACTAAGCGTGTAATTCCCTGTTTGGACTGCGACCTCACAGTCCCCGAGGGGCGGGTCGTTAAGGGCGTCAAGTTCAAGCAGATACGTTATGCAGGAGAACCGGCTGAACTTGCTGCACAGTACAGCAGGGAAGGTGCGGATGAGATAGTATTCCTCGACATAACCGCATCACATGAGCGGCGGGAGACTATGATCCATGTCATCGAGAAGACCAGCGAGGAGGTGTTCATGCCCCTCACAGTGGGTGGGGGAATCAAGACAACAGAGGACGTTCAGAAGATACTGAAGGCAGGCGCGGACAAGATAACCGTTAACACGACCGCCATCAAGAACCCAGACTTCGTGCGGGAGGCGTCCCGGAAGTTCGGTAGCCAGTGCATCGTCATAGCCATCGACAGCAAACGCACTGGGAACACGCCCAGCGGCCATGAGTGCTCCATATACGGCGGCCGGGAGATGACAGGCGTCGACACCCTCGAATGGGCGCGTAAGGTGGAAGAACTCGGCGCCGGCGAGATAATGCTAACATCCATGGACCGGGACGGCACCAAGGAAGGATTCGACCTGGAACTGACCCGGCTGATATCCGAGTCTCTTACCATACCCGTTATCGCATCCGGAGGCGTCGGCGAGCCCAGGCACATGGTCGAAGCCTTCACAGAAGGCAAGGCCGACGCAGCCCTCGCCGCAAGCATATTCCACTTCAAAGAATACCCCATACCCGTTGTCAAGAAGTATATGCAGGACCATGGATTGCCCGTGAGATTCTAGGAAATCAACTGTTGGGAATCTCGAATGGCGGCTGCTCGTGGAAGCTCTTCAACTCTCCCAGGAACGGCAGTTCGGCCTTCCACAAATCCTCCAGCTCCCTCTGGTTGCTTGCCTCGCAGGACCTCTTCAAAAGCTCGTCTTCTCCAAGCTTGTCCCAGGGCACCATATTAGTCCCGGCGATTATGTCCTTGGCCTGCGGTATCAGCCCAGCCCTGCCGCTCAACTCCCTTATCCCCAGCCGGCTGGCTATGCACGCGCCAACAGGGTTCAAAGCCCATTCACCGCACATGCCCACCTCGGTCACGTCATTTTCGCCGAGTATCGCCTGGGACCTGATCAGCAGGGGTATTATCCCCGGGTGGACGACGGGGAAGTCAGGGTGAGTCCTAGGTATCGCCAGCTCATGGGATATCAGGTCGTTGGTCCCGTAGCTGAAGAACTCGGCCAAGTCCACGAACTTTCGCAGGTTCCTTATGCACTCCGGGGTCTCGACCATGATGCCAATCTGGGGGGTTGAAACCCCTATCGATGTCGCCACCTCCTCCACCCTCCTCCTGTACTCTATGAAATCGTCCGGGTTCTGGGCCATGGGCAGCATGAGCCTTACGTTGGTCTTGCCGGTCCTGTTCACCCTATCCGCTGCTTTTAGGAAGCCTGTCAACGCGCTCTCGTGCAACTCTGGGATGTCCCTTAGGAAGTCCCACCCACCCTGGTAGTGTCCGTATCTGAGATTCGGGTAAAGGACCTTCAGGACTTCCCCCGGCTTGTCACGGCTTCCCAGGTCCAGGTCGCGGAACGTGACCTGGCGCCCGCCCAGGTTCTCGACAACCCTGCTCACATGGGAGGCCATCTCCCTCTCGTTCACCCGGCAGAACTCGTCCAGGCTCATATCCCTCAGCTCCTCCTCCGGTATAGACCCAAGTATCCTAAACTGCTTTCCCTCTAGCCTTGCCAGCCCTATAACAGTAGCTCCCATGTTACTGGCTGACTTAGCCTGGTTTGCGAAGTCCACGTTGGCTCCTATGAAAACGCGATTCTGGTCCTGCGTGTATGCTGGCTTGTCCCTGTTGGCCAGGCGTCGCTCCTCCTGGTCAGCGTAGAACTGCCTCTTCCTCTCATAGTATCCCAGTGTCACTTCGTCCGGGTTGAACACCACCATCCCGTCAGCCTCGTCTATTATGACCCCTGAAACCCCAGTCCTTAGCCTAACGTTTGGCAGTTCTTTCACTCCCATCGCGGTGGGCGTGTTCTGGGCGAAGATGCACGTGTGGTCTCCAAGCCCCCCATGTTGGAACACCAATCCTGCGACTCCCGCCTCCAGGATCTGGGTTTCGATGGTGGGCGGCAGAGTCGGAGCGCAGATTATCGGATTTGGATAGTCTGCCTTCACCCAGTCTGCGAACACGTCATTCTCGCCTTTACGGGTTTCTTCTGGCGTTCCCTTCCTCCTCTCCTGGGGTATCCGCTGGTGTGCGAGCAGATTGGCTGCGTTGGACAGTTCAACGTTAGTGCGCGAGGCTTCCGACCTCTCACCGGGTTGGCTGTCCCTGTCCCCCTCAATGTGCTGGAATATGATGGAGTATGCCTGCGCTACCTCGTCGACAGCCCATTCAGCGTTTATCCTCTGGGTGGCTATCAAGTCCACTGCCGGTATCACAGATACCTGGACTGTTTCAGGGAGGCCTTCAACCCTTTCAAGATCTGCCAGCCCTACCTTGCTACCGTCTTCCATGTTCACCGACATCAAAGCCACCAGGTTCTCAGATGCCTGGCAGAGCCTTGGCAGCGAGTCTCGCCTTACAGGTATGCTGGACGTGTTTGGCTTGGCCACTGGTGAGGGCGGCTTGTCCTTATCAACCTTCTGTAGGACCCTGTCCTCTCCGAATATTATCCTCTTGGCCTGGGAGTCATACAGGGTTTGCATAAAAGAGAACGGAGGGTTCCGTACCATATCGTCTCCTATCCTATACAATAGATCGGCTTCGGCGACTGCCCCCGCCTCAGTCTCAATCCTCCTCTTCGGTACAAGGTGCCCTGGGTCGAGGACGTGCGCGGTTCCGATGGTGATCCGGGGCATGCTGGTTGTCGTAGCCTTTGCCACGACCATCCGCAGCGTCTCCGTCTTTCCCGATTCAGGCTGCGCTCCCAGGACGCCCTGCCCTGCCACCTCATGGTCCAACCCCTCCTTGCCGGGTATCGGCGGTTGTACCGGCTTCTGCGGCTTATGAGGTTGCTTTATCGGCCCCTTGTCCTGGTCGTTTTCAGCCATAAATGATATAGACTAGGAATCTTTAGGAAAAAAATAGCATAAAAAGAGCTTTTAGGGTGGGATTTCACCATCGCATAACACTTGTTTGACGGTTTGGATAGAGTGTGCCCTGATTTTTCACCCCCTCCCCCTATTTTTCTGTTACGTGCTCCCTCTCTATCATCTTGTGGAGCTGTCCCGTTGCTGGTACCATGGGGAGGATGTGCTCGTCTGGGTCGACTAGTATGTCCAGGACGTAGGTTTCTCCGCTTTCCATCGCCAGCTTCAGCGCGTCGTGTATTTCGCCAGGCTTGTCTATCCTCAATCCCTTGGCTCCGTAGGCTTCCGCCAACTTCACGAAATCCGGGATATCCCCTAGGTATGTGTGCGATCTCCGCTTGTCGTAGAAGAGGTCCTGCCACTGTTTGACCATGCCGAGGTACTGGTTCTTCATGAGTATGACCGTTACGGGTATGTCCTCTACGACACAGGTCGCCAGGTCCTGGCTTGTCATCATGAAACTGCCCTCTGACCCGACGTCAACGACCTTATGGTCTGGTTTCGCGACTTTCGCGCCTATGGCGTATGGGAACCCCGCTCCCATAGTGCCCAATCCTCCTGAGCTGATGAACTGCCGCGGGTTCTTGATCTGCAGGTAGTGTGCTGCGAACATCTGGCACTGCCCGACCTCGGTAGTGATGATGGTCTTCTTGTCCAAGAGGGTGTTGAGCTCCTTCATGACCCTCTGCTGTTTTATGGGCACGTCGTCGTAGTCCCACTTTGAAAAGTGCTCTTTCTTGTATTCTTCGACTTTTCTGTGCCATTCGGTGCCGCCTTTCCTCTTCTTCCTCCCGATCAGGGACAGCATGTTCTTCAACACCAGCCGTGCGTCCCCGACTATCGGCAGGTCGACGTCCACGTTCTTCCCTATCTCCGCGCTGTCCAGGTCAACGTGTATGACCCTTGAGTTGGGAGCGAAGTAGTTGACGTCGCAGGTGACCCTGTCGCTGAACCTGACCCCCACCGCGAACACCAGGTCAGAGTCGGTGATGAGGAGGTTGGCCTGTTTGGTCCCGTGCATACCCCACATGCCAAGCGATAGTGGCTTGTCCTCTGGGTAGCAGCCTTTGCCCATGAGCGTCGTCGCGACCGGTATCGTTAGCGAGTCCGCCAGCTTCCTGAGCTCGTTGCTCGCCCCCGCCAGTATGACGCCCCCTCCTGCCAGTATGACCGGCCGTTCGGCGTCCATCAGCATCTGAACGGCTTTTTTCAGCTGGACGGGGTGTCCGCCGCTCCTCTTCTCCTTGTACCCGGGCAGGTCAGCGTCCTTCGGGTATGTGAACCTCTTTAGTTTAGCCTGTTGGACGTCTTTGGGCAGGTCTATGAGCACCGGCCCCGGCCTCCTGGTGGCTGCTATCTTGAACGCGGCCCTGAAGGTCTTGGGGATGTCCTCAACGTCGGTCACCTGGAAGTTGTGCTTGGTGATTGGCATTGTGATGCCCATCATGTCAGCCTCCTGGAAGGCGTCATTCCCTATCTGACAGGTTGGCACCTGCCCGGTCAAAGCGACAATGGGTGTTGAGTCACAGTATGCGTCCGCTATCCCGGTCACGAGGTTCGTGGCTCCCGGGCCGGATGTGGCCATGCAGACGCCAACATCCCCTGAGGCCCTGGCGTAGCCTTCGGCTGCGTGTGCCGCGCACTGCTCGTGCCTCATCAGAATATGCCTCAGGTCCTCCCTGTCAATCTGATGGAGGATGTCGTAGACTTCCATTATGGAGCCTCCGAGTATGCCGAATATGTGCTTCACACCCTCCGCCTGCAAGGATCTGACGATCGCCTCCGAACCCTTCATTTTGCCCTCATACGTTCTGAAACCACGCCCTTTAAGGGGTTGATGGTTTCATATTCATTGAATTCGCGGTTTCAGACGTATCAAACCAGTGGTTTAAGCCGATGGTACTGATATATACGGAAAACCGCAAAATATATAGTAATTCGCAACAGGACTTAATAAAAGATAAGATGAAAGGCTCGACTAAAAGCGGTTCAGGCCCTTCTGAAGGCCTTAGGGATTATGTTCTCGCGGCTCTTTCGAAGATTGGCCTCTCGGTCTCGTCGGTTGAGGTCCGGGGGGAGCATGAGGTCAGGGTATTCGCCCGCACCGAGCATAAGGCTGTTGACAACAGTGTCTTCGTGGAGGCGCGGAAGCAGAAGAGGAGGGTCGGCCGCCACGAGATCGAGAAGCTCAAGGAGTGGATGGACGATGAGAACAGCGACTCGGGGGTTTTCATATCCCTGTCCGGCTTCACTGACGAGGCATACGAGTACGCTTCAGAAAGGGGCATAAGAGCGTTCACCCCTGAGGATTTGGACGGTTTCGGTTCCGAAAGGCATGTCAGCCCAGAACACCACATATATGCGAAGGTGTTTGAGGAGGCTGTGGACTTGGTGGGGGCTACCAACTACTTCAACGCCCGCAGGCGCAAGTCACTATTCGGTCTTGGAGGATATGTCGAGGATATAGATTTCGTGGAAGGACGATATGCTCCTGTCGGGGTTTTCGAGCTGAAGAGGAAGGCGGACCCGCGTCAGCATCCGACGCCCAACACGACTGTCGGAGGCGAGAACACGTTCTTCATAAACCTCACATCCTGCGAGATATACTATCTGTACCTTGGGGTGGCTGGCCGGGGTGCGCGCCTCAAGGCGTCTAATGTTCTAAGGCGCATGATGGACCTGTCCGAGCCTGCTGTCCGTATCATTGGCGACATAGTGGGGGGTAAGGAACTTCTCTTCGAGGACATGGACGTCGACCAGAAGCTTCTGATGCAGGAGGACCCGCATATGATGGCCTACGTGGAGAATCTGGGCCTGGTCTGGCGCAGAGACGATGGCAGGGGTTACCTGTCCAACATAGACCTTCCCCCATTCAACGACACCAGGTATAACCTCTACGATCACCTGGCTGTGAAGGAGTCTGTTGAGAGCAGGTGTCCAGCCGATGAGATCGTCTACCCTCCATCTGGTCTTCTGCAGCTTCTGAAAGACTTCATGAAGTCGGACGGAGAGTTCCACGGCGTCATATACATGCCCTACTACTACTGCAGGTTCGTGGGGTCCAACGGAGCTTACCGTTATGAGACTTTGGATAACATAAGATTCAAAAATGGGTGACGCAGAGACGATAGGCGACTTTCAGGAGGTAATCAGGAAGTTCATCGAGAAGATGGGCTTTGAGGTCGAGTCCAGCGAGATGCTGGTTGATGGTAGCGTGGACTTCAAGGCCAAGACCAACAATCCCATGGGGGGTAGGGTTCTTTCGATAATACGCGCCTCCGCGTTCACACGGATGATCGGCGAATCAGACGTTGAATCCCTCGAGGAGGCTATGAGGCGGGCTGGTGCTGTGCGGGCTGCTTACATAACGACCTCAGGCTTCAGCGAGAGCGCTGTAGAATCTGCCAAGGGCAAGCCCATAAGCCTCATAAACAAGTACCAGCTTATGGACAGCATCGAGAAGCGGGGTCTGGCAACGGACAAGGACCTTATGGAGTCCCTCGACCGATACGGGCTAGCTGAGAAGCACTTTCAGGGGATAGAGCAGTCTTTCACACCCTCAAAGAAGGACGAGGACGTCCGCGAGTTCTTCGAGTCTAAGAGGCGGAAGGACGAGAAGCTTGTGAAGGTCAGGCTGAGGTATGCGCCGGTGTCCGTGCTGAGGGTCGTGACCATGAAGGACGTCTGGACGTCGGACCAGACGCTCCGCAGCGTGGAGAAAAAGGACTATCTGTTCGTCAACCTGAACAACCTGGAACTCTATTATCTCATGCAGAAAAGAAGGAAGAACAAGACAGAATATACCTTCATGAAATCGGACATAATTCGTAAGATACACGATCTTCCAGAATATTCCAAGCAGCATCTTCTCGACCTGCTGGACCACGGCGACCTGCCGATCGAGGACTTGGAGGGCAAGGAGCTGTCCATATTGAAGAATAAGAAGGTCATCGAGATATATGAGGGCAAGAGGACAGGCCCCAGCGAGTTCGTAGACTACCTTGAGATGGCATTGAACAGCATCTTGGAGACCATAAACATAATCATCAACGAGGTGTTGATAGGATTGGCTTCCATGGGCGAGGGCTCGGAGTCTCCGGGAGTGAAGGAGGAGAAACCCCAGAAGAAGGTGTCGGCCCAGATAAACATGCCCCACTTCCACGGGGGCATCTACGACATATGGAAGCATCTGCGCACTGAGGACGGTGTTCGCATGGACGCTGAGATGGACCCTCTGATATACTCCTCGAAGACTGTTGCCCTGATGTTAAAAAGCATATTCAACGCCACTGTGAAACCGCAGGGCCTAATCTTCATGCCATATCACAGGGCCAAGTATGTCGAACCGAAATCCAAAAAGGTCACGAAATATGAGATACTAATGGCTCCGAGGTTCAAGGAACCGTCGAAGGAGGAGCCCGGGGAGCCTAAGAAGAGGGAGGTCCGGGTTACTCCGAAGATCAAGGCCAGGAGGAAGCCCATTGCAGGCGAGTTCAAACTGATAAAATAATACGCTCCTATGGAATAGAATATCCGGTTTCCTAGTCGCTTTCAGGCTCCTCGTATTCGTGCTCGTCCTTTTTAGGCCTTGTCTTGCCTGTAAAGTTGCCTCCGCGGTCTACTGTGCGAGTCGTCTCTTTTGGCGTGTGCTCCCCGCATACGTCATAGTATATGACCGTGGTCTCGGTTACCTGCTCCCTGCCCAGGCTTTCGAACTCAGCTTCCTCGGGCCGTACCAGAGTCGAATACCTGCTGGGCTTCCAAACCTTGCCCGGTGGCTCTATCTCAACAACTCTGCTCTGCACCTGGGACAGCCTTGACACCATCGGCTTCTCACCGGAGAAGTTCCATGAAACGTTGAACTCCATGCTCTCCCCCTCTTCAAGCTTGTGTATCATGTCACTCATCAGCCTGGGGTTGGCTTCGCCCTCCCTCAATATAACTGGTATGTCCCTCTTTTCCCCGGCCATCAGAGCACGGGTCTTCTTGCTATCCCTCTCAGGGTCCTCTATGATCGCGAGATTCTCCTTTGAAAAAACTTGTTTTGGGGGGAACAGCTTAGCAACCTCGGCTTCGTCCATGCGGGCTATGTCAAAGGGCTTGGGTGTTGAGGATGGGGGGATTTGAACATGTGGTTTTTCGCTCCTCCTTAAAGCCCTCTCTAAGCCTTTGCTCTTCATGCGTTAATATCTGGGAAGAAACCGTTTATAAACAGATTTAGAAAAAATCTCGGAGGTTTTTTAGCACCCATATCCTTCTGGTCAGGCTTTTGTGCATTCTCACGTCATGGCTCCCGACAATCTCGTATCCCTCAGTGTTTGGTTCGTAGGTTGCGGGCATCACGATGGAGATGTGGGACCCCGCCTCCAAGAGCCTGTGCGCTCTTCTTATGAACCCGTCGTATAATCCTGTGACTTCATCTGTGGTGTAGGATGCTCTGCCATATGGTGGGTCTGTGACTATGGCGTCCACGACCTTTGAACCGGTGAGAGCATCCTCTGAAATGACCTCTCCTTCTATTCCGTATTCTCTAAGGTTTCGCCTGCACCCTGCGACCATCCTCCGGTCGACGTCCCACCCGGCCACCTTCAAACCCATCAAACCAGCTTCTATTAGGATGCCTCCGGTACCGCAGAAGGGGTCTAATACCGTGTCCCCCGGCCTCACACGTGCCAGGTTCACCAGGGCCCGGGCGAGTTTGGGGTGCATGCTCGTAGGGTGGAAGTAGGGCCTGTGCTGGGGCCTTCTCTTCTCATATTCCCTATCTAAGGGGGTTTTCAGCCCTGCCAGGTGTCTTCCCCTGAATTCGACCATGACGATGTCTGCCTCCGGGTTGCTCAAGTCCACGGATAGTCCCATCTTATGGAGTATCTCTCCGAACTTAACCTGCACGTCCGGGGGTCCTCTCACACGGAACGAGTTCACGTCGCCTATCTCATCGTAGACTTCGCCCGCCAGCTCCTCCAGGCTATCCGATTCTCCCAGGTATTCCGCCGCCTTCAGCGTGTAGGCCAGGCGCTGGAGGAACCTGGGGTCTTCGCCGACGACATCCAGGACGACAGTCCTTCCTTCAACTTCAAACGACCACTCCAGCATCTCACCCTCCAAGACAGCCTCCAACTCCGCAGTTGGAAGTCTCTCATGCTCGCCGGAGATTCTCAGGATGTGCTTCATTGGTATAGAATACTCGCACGTGCTTTTATCTGTTCTATCATCCTCCTTTTTTAGGCCTTGTTCATTCATTATTTCTACCGTGGCCGATGAAGACCTGGATGTTATGATAGGGATGGAGATCCATGTTCCGTTGAAAACCCAGCGGAAGCTCTTCTGCGACTGCCCCATCAACTACTGGGATGTGGAGGAGCCTAACCTGAACACCTGTCCGGTGTGCACGGGAATGCCGGGTTCGAAGCCCTACCCCCTGAACGAGGGTGCTGTCGAGGCCGCTGTCATGATCGCGGAGCTACTAGAATGCGAGATAGCCAGGGATAACGTCTTCGTGAAACGCAAACACTATGACTACCCAGACCTGCCCTCCGGCTATCAGAGGACTAGCGAGCCGATAGGGGTCGAGGGAAGGGTGGGGGATGTCGGGATATGGGAGGTGCACTTGGAGGAGGACCCGGGCAGGTACGATCTTAAGACTGGCAACGTGGATTACAACCGTAGTGGAGTGCCGTTGATAGAGATAGTTTCCGCGCCGGACATGAAGGGACCGGCCGAGGTGCGGGATTTCATGAGGGAGCTGGTCAACATACTCAGATACTCTGAGAGGGTAGTGGACGTGGGCGGGGTGATGAGGGCTGACGTCAACATCAGCATAAAAGGCGGGGCCAAGGTCGAGATAAAGAACATCAACTCTGTTGCAGGGGCGTTCAAGGCTCTCCAGTATGAGATAATAAGGCAGAAGAACATGATGGCCCGGGGGGCGGTCGTACGCCAGGAGACCCGAGGCTTCGACGAGAAGACCCAGGTTACCAGGCCCCAACGGGTCAAGGAGACGGCCGCAGACTACCGTTACATCCCCGACCCGGACATACCACCGCAACATTTCACGGAAGAATACACCGCTTCCATCGAACTCCCGGAGACCCCCCAGCTGAGGCGCAAACGCCTAATAGAAGAATATGGGGTCAGGGAGGACTACGCTCAGACGATGGTCCGCGACAAGGACATAGCAGACCTGTTCGAGGAGGTGAAAGGCGGTGTGGGTGTGGAGCTCGCATCCATGTGGATATGCCGGGAGGTGCTAAGGCAGCTGAACTACCGGAGCATCGACCTCAGGGAGTCGAAGCTATCGGCAGCGATAATGGTAGAGCTGCTGAAGCTGCTGGAGTCCGATGAGATAACCGAGAACGTGGGCAAGAAGCTGCTGGAGCGGGTTATCGACTCCGGAGAGAGTCCCTCCAAGATCGTGGAAGAAGAGCGTTTGGGCAGGGTTTCGGGCGAGGGGGAGCTGTCCTCCGTGGTTGACGAGGTCATAGGCGAGAATGTTAAGGCAGTTGCCGACTACAAGTCAGGGGAGAAAACTGCGCTGAACTTCCTGATGGGCGCGGTCATGAAGAAGATGAGGGGCCGGGCCGACTCCAAGGTGGTATTGGAGCTGCTCGGCCGCCGCCTCGACGATGACAGCGGCCGATGAGGCCTGCAGCTCAGGCTAAAATAGTTTCAGGTACATGACATGAAAGACGAGGACGACCCGTTCCTGGCGGTGGTTGACTTCCTGAGCGGAAAGGACAAACGCGCAGTCGACTTCGGGTTGAAGCTGGAATCCCTATATGTCTCGGTCATGTCAAACCTCTACATGATCGCATACCTGCTGCTCTCATCGCTGGCCCTCCTAATGCTGTCCTCCTCCTTCATGATAGCCTCGGAAAACGATTCTCTGCGGAGCATGGGAGCCCTATTGCACGTTTTCGCAGGCCTGTCATTCCTCTGCCACCAGCTCCCATATAGGAGCTTCATATTCGACGGTGTGCCCATGGCAGTCTGCGCACGGGACACTGGCATATACCTGGGGGCGATACTGGGCTTCGCAACGGTCCTCAGAGATGAGAACCCCCCGCTATTCAGGAAGATGATATTCCCCCTTGCGTGCGCGTTGCCCATAGGATTGGACGGGGTGACACAGACCGTGCTGCTGCTGAGGGAGAGCAACAACGTCCTACGGCTTATAACAGGGCTGATATTCTCATTCGGCCTGCTGGCATACCTCGGTAACAGGCTGCTTCTCTCATGGTATCCTGACTTCAAATCCCGCGTACTGGACTTTAGGGCGATAGTTCCGGACTTGGCGGTCGTTGCATTCGTCATATGGTTGATGTTCTCAACTGCAGCGGATAACCTGGACTTCGACTACCTCAGCAGGTCCGAAGCCATCCAACTCGCCAAGTATGAGGTTGGAATTGCCGAACCCGAGGCGGCCAAGGCATACTACATACCCTCGAAGTCGCCCATCAGCATCGTGGCAGACCCTCACGAGGGAGCCTCAAACGACCTAATAGTGTCCGATGTTCGCTCAAGCGAATGGGCGAAGGACTTGGTAGACATATTCACTGGCGATAAATCCGTGAACTACACCTACGGTGACAGGCCCACCACCGAATTCATATCCGAGATCGCCGAGAGAGAGCACAAGTTCGGAGTATGGGCGGTCGCACTGCTGGAAGAGGAGCCAAGACGGGAAAGGGCGCCCTACATATCAGAGGGGCGTGGGAAATACGCGTACATAGACGCCCTGAACCATGAGATAATCGAAGTAAAAACCCATTGAAAGGATTTAAAAGGGGTTTCCATTATAATACAACATGCAATCCAAGACACTCGTAGTCTCCATGGTCTTGTCGGTACTGCTACTGTCAGGCTGCACCAAGGAGCCCGCATGCGATGACGGCGTCATGAACGGGCTGGAATCCGGCGTTGACTGCGGCGGGCCCTGCGCGCCCTGCACAACTGGCGGAGGGCAGACGGCAACCGGCATTGGATGCGACATGCTCAAAGGCGATGAGAAGGACATGTGCCTCCGGGGAAAAGCCGTTGAATCAACTGACGCCAGCGCATGCTCCGAGATAGTCGGCGCATACTGGCGGGACCTGTGCTACCGGAACATAGCATCAGAACTCAATGACACTTCCATATGCTCTGACATAGGGGAGCCCAGCATGGGCGTCGAATGCCTGAAGGAGATAGCCATAAAGCTCGAGGATGCGGGAGTCTGCGATGAGATAGGCGACGTGAACCAGAGGGACACGTGCCTCTACAGGATCGGATTCGACCTTCGCTCCAACGAGACGTGCAGCAAGATAACCGTTGACACGTCGAAATACAGGTGTCTCGCCCTAATCAACAAGGATGAATCATACTGTGACAGCATAGCCGCGGACAAGGGCCGTGACTGGTGCTACAACCGCGTGGCTACCGTGAAGCCGGAACCCCACATCTGCGATGCCATCACCGTTGAAGGCACCGCCGACGAATGCTACCTCCTGGTCGCGGAGAAGAAGATAAACGAGACCATATGCGGCAAACTCGACAACAGGTCACGGCTGGGAGAGTGCAGGTCGAACGTGGAAGAAGCCAGGCGGAAGATGACCGAGTTCGCAGGCAAGCTCGGCGGCGAAGTCGGGGGGATGGTGGAACCAGCATAGGTATAAGATGTTTTTAGGCGCTGTTCTCTTCCTGCGCTGGTAGATACACACCCGACTCTCTCACGTGCTCTCTCACAGGCTCGAGCACCTCATCAAGAGCTGATGCGACCATGGACTTCAAGTCCGCAGGATGCAGCTTATTTCCCCTGTAATCCGCTTCGACCTCGCTGTAGCTGCCGTACTCCACGTCCCCGCCGTATTTCTCAGGCCTCCTAACCTTCAGCGAACCCTTGCGGGGGAACAGGAGGAGCCTGCATATGTCGAGCACGGGGTTGCCTTCCGTCTCCGGCGGGCAGTACGCGGATTGTATCTTCTTCTTGATGCTCTTCCCCTCCTCGTCCACGGCGATTATCGTCTCCGGCTTGCTGGACGACATCTTAGAATCCGGGCCCTGAAGGGAGCACAGTAGCGGAGTGTGGAGGCACACAGGCTTTTTACAATCTATCATTGGGAGGGTCTCCCTCGCCAGCATGTGTATCTTCCTCTGTTCTATCCCTCCATAGGCTACGTCAACTTTCAAGGCCTTTATGTCTACCGCCTGCATCAGTGGGTATATGACCTGGCTGACCCTAGCGTTATCTATGTCCCTCGCGACCTCCTGCATGCTCCTCAACGCCCTGTTCATGGTGGCCTTCAAAGCAAGCTCCAGGACATCCGTCATATAGTCCTTCTCGAACTGGAACTCCGAGCCCCGGACGTACTCTGCCTTCTTGAGACCCAAGCCCTTGAAGCACTCGGTCCAGTAGAGGAGCATATCGTTTATCCAGTCCTCGCCGCCCTTCCGGTTCAACAGCGTGTGAACGTCAGCGAACAACACCCTCACCTTGAAACCAGCCTCCT
Source organism: Candidatus Altarchaeales archaeon (assembly GCA_014727915.1). GTDB lineage: Archaea > Altiarchaeota > Altiarchaeia > IMC4 > SCGC-AAA252-I15 > WJMO01. Next base: position 152,939 of record WJMO01000005.1, read on the forward strand.
GCAGGTCCAACAGCTTCGTCGCAGTCACCATATGGCCTATGTGCACGGGACCTGACGTCTCATAGCCGCAGTACACGGAGGGATTCGACTTCTTGAGAACATCGTCCAGCTCCTCTTCTGTAACGACCTCTACCGTGTTCCTTAGAACCAGCTCCTTGTCAACTCCGGCGGTCATCCTTTAAGGGCCTCAAGTTCGCTTATGATATCCCATATGATGGTCTTAGCGTGCATTGAGATGTTAACGTCGTTGGTAATCTCGTCCAACGTGTAAATGGAAGAGGTTATCACCACGTCCAGGTTCTGATCCCCCTTCCCCAGGTCGGTTTTTATCTGCGTCAAAGCCGTCTTCACCCTCCGGGGCATGGAATGGTCCGACAATACCTCGTCAATCTTTGTCAAAACGTCGTTAACGTCCATCTAAACTACCTTTTACTCAGGGAATTACTGATACTTATAGGCGTTCTCTTAAAAAAACGTTCTCTTATACGGTACCTTAACCTCTAAAACGCCGTTTTTGCATGTGATCTCAGCATCATCCTGGCTGATCTTCCCCGTCTCATAGGTCCTTGAATACGTTATTATGCCGTTTTCAACGATCGAGATCCGTATCCCATGGTCTGAGACCCTCACCCTGAGGTCCTCCGGCCTCACACCAGGGGCCTCCGCAGCCAACACAACCCCCTCATCGTGTTCGCTCACCTCCACATATGGTTCGGGCGACTGCATCATCTGGCCTCCGACCATGTTGAACAGCTGCCTGCTCAGCCTCCACAGGAAGTCCTCGATCTCGTCCACGGCTAATTAATAAACCCGCCGCCTTATTAAATAGGATGGAATTGTATAGGAAAGGCGCGGAGGCGAACCTCTACCTTGGCGATGGACGGCTCGTCAAGGAGCGGGTGGAGAAAAAATACCGGCTTCCCATGTTGGACCGGAGGCTCAGGCGCCAGCGTACCCGACGGGAGGCCAAGAACATGGAACGAGCATTGAAGGCGGGAGTACGCACGCCCAAGGTCCTTAGGGTGGACGAGAAAAAATATGCTCTGGAGATGGAGTTCTTAGGCGGAGAACTGGTGAAGGATGTGTTCGAACGCGGGGAGAAAATAGATGAAATCTCATTCGAAGTCGGTAGCATGCTAAGACGACTCCACGACTCGAAATTCGTCCACAACGACCTCACAACATCCAACCTCATATTGGGCGAGGACGGTGTTTACATGATAGACTTCGGCCTCGCATACCATACCACACGGTTGGAGGACAAGGCCATGGACCTTGTGGTCTTCAAGAAGTCCATAATGGCAACCCACACCAGCCTCATGGACGAGATATGGGAAAACCTGCTGAAAGGCTACAAGCCAGACAATGAAACCCTGAAGAGAGTCGAGACAATCGAGAACCGGGTACGGTACAAGTGATGCTACACCCGTTATTTTCCGGCGACCAGTATTCGCAGCACTTCCCTTCTGCTAATATGCTCGTCATCTGTGGCCCTGCCGATTCTGGGATCTCCGAATCTTGGGTCGCTCAAGGCGATGGATAATGCCATGCCCGTCCTAAGGTCTGATCTCACGCTGCCGGTCCCCTCCACGGTGACATCTATGTGTTTGCCCTTCGTGAAGTGCCTCTCATCCGATGCGGGTATCTCGGGTGCTCTGCTCTCTATGACCTCGGGTTCGTGGCGTTCATCATCTGCTATAAGGCTTCTCGCCTGCTCGACCATCTCAAGCAGGCTGGGTCTTGGCTCGATTCTCATATTCCCGTCTCTGCATCCTATGCTGATCTTGAAGTTCCCGCCGAGGGCTTTGTGAAGCTCCCTCAATGCCGTCAGGCGAGGGGTGTCCATGTTATAGCCCATAACTGTGCTGTGGACTATCCTATTTCCCTCAGCTCTGGCCTTAACGTCAGTGTTGTGTTCGAAAACGTCCCGGTATCTTTCGGCTGCCCTGTGCATCCACTGCCTATCCGATTCGGTGATATATACGGCTGGAACATGTTCGTCTGCCTGCCTGCCAACCTCCATGCTCTTCTCAGTTGCCATATCATAAATATTAGCAGGACTCCGCTAAAAACGCGTGTTTTTTATACTTTAAACACCCTATATGCTATGGAAAAATGGCGTTCAAAGGTTTTTCAACCTTGGCTACTATATTAATCTGCATTATTGGAGCATAGGCTCCATACTCTACTCTTCTAATCAATTGGGTTCGCGTTTGAAGCATCCTTTTCAAAACTGTTTCAAACATTTTTTAAATAATTCAAAAAAAAATTAAACATAATATCAAAAAATGGCGCGTATATGGTTTTTGGACACGACGTTGAGGGACGGGGAGCAGACTCCCGGGGTGACCCTGACGAAGGAGGACAAGATAAGGATAGCGAAGGCCCTGGACAACCTGGGTGTGGACATAATAGAGGCCGGAAGCGCATGCACCAGCGAAGGCGAGCGAGAAGCCATCAAAGCAGTGGCAAATGAGGGTTTGAAGGCGGAGGTGGCCAGCTACGCCCGCCTCACGAAAGGCGACGTGGACCTGGCGCTCGCATGTGACGTGGACACGGTATTCCTGGTGGCGCCCACATCCGACCTCCACATCAAATGGAAGCTCAACAGCACAAGGGAGAAGGTGCTGGCCGGGGTCTCGGAGCTGACACAATACTGCAAGGACCACGGAGCCAATGTCGACCTCTGCTGCGAGGACGGCAGCAGGACCGACGTGGACTTCCTGAAGCAGGTGATGTCCACGGCCGTTGACGCGGGAGCTGACAGGTTCACCGTCGCCGACACCGTTGGCGTGCTGACGCCGGATGAGACAGCCAACATGTTCAAGCAGCTTACCAGGAATGCGAAGGTTCCGGTGGGCATCCACTGCCACGACGACTTCGGCATGGCCACCGCCAACACCGTATCAGCGGTGAAGGCAGGGGTCCGAGTGGTGAATGTTACCGTCAACGGATTGGGCGAGAGGGCAGGCAACACGCCCCTGGAGGAGGTTGCTGTGGCGTTGAGGCTGCACACGGGACACAAGTTCAACCTCCGCATCGAGGGATTGACGAAGATAAGCAACCTGGTGGAGAAGATATCCGGGATACCCGTGCCGCCGAACAAGGCGATAGTCGGCGACAACGCGTTCACCCACGAGGCAGGCATCCACGTGGACGGCATACTGAAGAAGCCCTCCACCTACGAGCCGATAAAGCCGGAGATAGTGGGCGCGAGGAGGAAGTTCGTATTGGGCAAGCACGTGGGCTTAAAGAGCGTCAAGAAGATGCTGGACGAGTCAGGATTCGAGATGACAGACGATCAGGTGAAGGAGGTGTTCAACCAGGTCAAGTACATAGGCGACAAGGGCAAGAGCGTTACCTCCGTGGACTTGGACACGATAGCTCATAGCGTGCTCGGATTGAAGGAGGAGAAGCCCATAAAATTGGTCGAACTGGTCGCCCAGGCAGGCAACAGGATAACCCCGACTGCGACGGTGAAGCTGCAGATGAACGGGGACACTGTAACGACAATGGGAAGCGGCACCGGCCCCGTTGACGCTGCCATAAACGCCATAAAGGCAGCCACCAAGGACGTGCCCTTCGAGCTGAAGGAATACCACGTCGACTCCGTATCCGGGGGAACTGATGCTGTGGTTAGGATACTGGTGAAGCTGAAGAGCAAGGGCAGATTATACACCGCGGAAGGCGCGGGGGCTGACATAGTATTGGCTTCCGTCGACGCGATGATCCAGGGTTTGAATGCGATAATAGCCAGGGATAAATTAGCTTAAATTAACCTATACATATGTGTCTAAGATGTCCACAATATCGGAGAAGATACTCGCTGCGAAGGCAGGTTTGAAGGAACTGAGCCCGGGGGAGATCGTGGAGGCTGAAGTTGACTATGTGATGGTAAACGATGTGACTGCCATGCCCGCGTTCCCCGTCTTCGACGAGCTCGGCCTCCCGCCCCTGAAGGAAAAGGGAGTTTTCATACCCGACCATTACGTGCCCAACAAGGATGTGCCGAGCGCGGAGCAGGCCAAGGCCATGCGCGAGTTCGTGGCGAAGCACAAGCTCCCACACTATTTTGAGGTCGGGAAGGGCGGCGTATGCCATCAGGTGATGATAGAGCGGGGGTTCGTCGCTCCGGGCAGGCTCATAGTGGGCGCGGACAGCCACACCTGCAGCTACGGCGCCCTTGGCGCGTTTGCCACCGGGATCGGGAGCACGGAGGCTGCATGCGCGATGGTCTCTGGGAAGCTGTGGTTCAAGGTTCCCGAGTCCCAGAAGTTCACGGTTGAAGGCGAGCTCGGAGAGCATGTGATGGGCAAGGACATAATCCTGCACGTGATAGGTGATGTTGGCGTTGACGGGTCACTGTATAAGACGATGGAATGGTATGGGAGCGCCATCGAGTCCCTGCCATTGGCTGACAGGATAAGCATATCCAACATGGCCATCGAGGCAGGTGGCAAGGCGGGTATCATACCTGCTGACAAGAAGGTGGATGAATACCTGAAGGGCCGTGTGAGGGGGAAGTACAAGGCGGTCTACTCTGACGAGGGCGCGGTGTACAGCGAGGAGTTCACATACGATGCCTCTGAGATACCCTGCACGGTCTCGGAGCCGTTCCTCCCGGAGAACGCGAAGGCGGCGGCGGACGTTAACGTGGAGATAGACCAGGCCTACATCGGATCGTGCACCAACGGGAGGATAGAGGACTTCCGCGTCGCGGCAGGGATACTCAAGGGCAGGAATGTGAAGGGGGGAGTGCGCCTACTGATAGTCCCGGCATCCCACGAGATTATGGACCAGATGATAGAAGAGGGATTGTATGATGTGTTCCGGAAGGCTGGGGCGTACATCTCAGGACCCACATGCGGCGCATGCCTGGGCGGGTACATGGGCGTACTAGCCAACGAGGAAGTCTGCGTTAGCACCACCAACCGAAACTTCATCGGTCGTATGGGCCACAAGGGCAGCAAAGTCTACCTGGCGAACCCTGCTGTCGTGGCCGCGTCGGCCATCACCGGAAAGATAACCGACCCAAACAATCTAAAATGAGGTGGTAAAAGATGAGTACAACCAACAGGAGAAAGGACGGCCTAGCAGGTTCCATGCCGGCTCCTCCTGGGGCATCCCAGGCATGCGATGACATGCTGCTCGGCGCCGCTGGGGAGAGGCAACCGTCGTTCAGGAGGGAGGAAGTTAGGGACAGGCTTTCAAAGGGCGACTGGTTCGGAGCTGGCCAGTATATATACTCGTTCCATGAGGGGGCTAGAGAGGAGGGCGTTAGAGGCCAGCAAGTATTCGATGGGGTTTTCATGTTCGCCATATCAACCGGCTGCCCTGACTCGCCCGAAAAGACGGCAGACAGGAGTGCGGTGCTCGGGTTCCTGGACGAGAGGGGGAGGCCTGAGGGGGCGGCGCCCCCAGAGGGCGGGAACTGGCAGCAGAGCAAATCCCCGCTGGTTCATCTCTATCTGGCCCTCGAAAACAGGATGGACGTGCTGGAGGCTAACAAGCAGAGGATCCGCGAATCATATGGAATGGGATAATCGACCGAAGCAGACGTATCATATAAAAAAAAATGGACGAGAGGATCAGGGGCAGAGTTTGGGTTTTTGGGGATAATGTTGACACTGACCAGATAATCCCAGCGGAGTATCTTGTGACTGGGGATCCAGTGGAGCTCGGCAGCCACGCCTTCGAGAAGGTGCGGCCCGAGTTTGCAGAACAGGTCGAGGAAGGCGACATAATCTTGGCAGCCGACAACTTCGGTTGCGGGAGCTCAAGGGAGCACGCTCCCAGGGCTTTGCTGGGCTGCGGGGTGAAGTGTGTCATTGCCCGGAGCTTCGCCAGGATATTCTACAGGAACAGCATCAACATAGGACTCCCACTAGTCGAATGCGAGGTTGAAGCAGGCGAAGGCGACGAGGTGGAAGTGAGCTTCAAAACAGGGAAGGTCAGGAACCTAAAGACAGGAAAGGAGTATGATTTCAAGGCACTTCCCGAGTTCCTGTTGAGCCTCATAGACTCCGGGGGGCTTGTGGAGTACACCAGGGAAAAGCTGAGGAAATGAACCTTAAACTGGCAATAGCCTCCATATTGTTCATATCCTCCATATTCTTCTTTTTCACCCTACAACGTGGTCGGGGAGTCGTTGGGGAAGATGCCCTTGCTGACGCGGGCAACGCCCAAGTCGATTCTCTAATGTCCCTGGGATACGTTGCTGTGGTGGACGTGGCCGAGGAGGACAGGGGCAAGTCCAATGTCACAGGCTACAACCCCCTCATGTCATTCAGCAACCTAAACCTCTACTGCGACCAGGGCGGCGATACCGCCTATCTAATGGACATGCAGGGTAACATAGTCCATTCGATAACCGTCGACTACGATGGCTGCGAGCTGGTCGAACCCTACAACGACAGCATACTGTTCGTGATGGGGGACAAGGCCCTCATTGACGCTTGCTATGACTCCAGTGTCAGGTGGGTTACCGAGAACCGCTTCCACCATGACGTGGCAGTCTCGGAAACGGGTCTCATATACTCCCTGATACGTGAGGACTCATACCATCCGGAGATAATATCGGGCAAGAAGATGCAAGACGACTTGCTTGTCGTCATCGACCCCGCCGATGGGACGATATTGCGCAGGATATCTTTCGCGCAGATGATAATGGGGGATGATGAGCTTCTGGCCCTTGCGAGGAAGTCAGCCGATGAGAAATCGGAAGAAGAGGGTTTCGAGGGTTTGGAGGTCGTTGATGTGCTGCACACGAACTCGCTGGAGGTGATTGGTAGCGACATCTACTCCGGCGGTGAGAGGCTGTTCAAAAGGGGCGATGTCCTATTCTGCATACGGGAGCTGGACTCCATCGGCGTCTTGGACATGGACTCGGAGATGATAGTATGGCACTGGGGTCCGGGGGTGCTGGAGGGTCCGCATCAGCCCTCACTGCTTGAGAACGGGAACATACTCGTATTCGACAACGGCGATGAACGCGGCTACTCGAGGCTGCTGGAGATGGACCCTTTGACCGAGGAGGCGGGCTGGGAGTACGTCGCCGACCCTCCTGAAACGTTTTTTTCCGATATCCGGGGCGGCGCCCAGCGGCTCCCGAACGGGAACACCCTAGTAACAGAGTCTGAGAAGGGCCACGTGTTCGAGATAGACGAGGAAGGCGAGGTAGTATGGGACTTCTGGAACCCAAAGCTTAAGGACCAGAACACCAGGAGGAACTCCATATACCGCATGTCACGGCTGACCTCAACAGAGGCGGATGTCACCTCCAGGGTGTGGGGTTCCCCGTACGAGGCCCTATCCTTCTGCGCCCGGATAGCCCAGGAGAAGTGGAGGGTCGAATGCTTTGGGAACGCGCAGGTGATATTCTCTGAGTTCTCGGCGGCCGGCTCGGTCTGTGATGCGACCTCCAACTCGACACTGGCGGACATCTGCAACCGTGCGATGCTCATCGCCCGAACAGACCCCCTACTATGCTATGAGCTGGATGAGAGGGTTGAAAGGGCCGAATGCTTGGCCAAGGATGCGGTGATATTGGAAGATCCGACGGTCTGCTATGAGATATCCAGGGAAGAGGAGAGGGGCTTGTGCCTCTATCGTATTGCGGCCAAAACCGCCGACCCATCACAGTGCGGGCTTATAGGGCAGAAGGAACGGAGGGACGACTGCCTACGCACCATAGCAACTTCGACGTTGAACGCCTCGCTCTGCATCGGACTTGATGGGGTCAGAGACCTCGACACATGCTACGGGACCATCGCAGTAGAGCTGAACGAATCCCGTTCCTGCGCGCGGATACCGACGGAATTCAAGAGGGACAGGTGCTACAAGGAAGTCGCAAAAAACCTGAACGACCTCGCCATATGCTCGGCCATAGTCTCCGACTCCGTCAGGGAATCCTGCCAGTCGATAATCTGCAAAAGAGACGATAATACAAGCCCTGAGTGTTGAGTGTTGTTAGAATATATTCTTTTATCTGATGTTTGCCTCCAACCTCTTAAAATAAGGAATAAGGGTTCAAGGCGCTGCCGGATTCCCTGCTGAACCTAACCGAGGCAGGCAGACTAGGGGGTGGTGGATTATCCTGGCTTCCTCACCCTGTACCCTAAGGCGCCCTCCGCCTTTTCGACGCGTGTGCCGTGCTTTCTCTCGAATTCATCCAGTATCCTCTGCGTCTCCTTCTGCGGTAGATTATGCACGGCTGGAACCCTAGTCCAGTATAGCGTCCCCCCAGGCTTCAAAAGCCCATAGCTTTCCTCCAATCCGACGTCAAATGCCCCTGAATACTGTCCGAAACTCTCCGTGGCAATAACCATGTGGAAGCTCTCCGGGCCAAACCTCCTGTTCAGCCTCTCCCAGGGGACAATATCAACGTCCTGCGACTCCGAATGCACATCCTTCCTTGTTATCCCCGACACAGACAAATCGATTCTCGCCTCGTCAGGGTGCTGTCTGAAGTGCTCATTCACCTCCGTTGCGAACCTTGTGCCCCCGCTGGTGTCAAGAATCCTAACATCCTCATGGGGGAACCTCGTCTGGTGCTCCCTAATCTCCTCCAGGAAATCCACGCCGTGTAGCTCATTGTACCCTTCAAAGTATTCATCTCCCGTCCCGTGCCCGCTTATACCCCTTTCAGTCTCATAGTCCGCGATGAACATCTCCCTATTGACTCTTCTCATATGCCTAATCTGTTCTGCCAGAATTTTCCTCCTCTCAGGGCTTAGCCGTTCAACAGGGTCGAGAAACCTCAACCCATTGAAGTTAGACAGGAGTACCGTGGGCTTGCCGTCAGCACCCCTCCTGATCTCCCCTCCGTCAGCCAATAGGAGGTACCGGTCTGAGATGTTGGTCATAAGCCCAATCCCGGCAGCAGCAAGCCTACCTGAATGTTCTTCCACAATCCGTTCATGCTCTTCCGCGTCTATCTTGCCAGAGGCCAGAGCCTTTCTGGCGTCAATGCAGTCCGCATGCCTCCACAATGTGTAGTATACCCTGTCCCTCTTCAGCGCAGGATCTCCGTCCGGGTTCCTAAGGTGGTGTAGCCAGTCATATTTTTTATCATCCCTGAGTTCGGGCGCAAGCTGCGTCCTACCCTCCACCTCCACGACTGCGAGCTGCTCGATTGTGCCAAAGCCGATATCCCTCAGTCTCCTGCACACAGACATGACCTCATATGGGCTGTTATATCCGATTTCAGGATTTGGAGAGTCCTTATCCAGTTTCCCGGTTTCCATCCTCTCCCCGACGTGGGACCTCTTGTAGACTATGTTGTGGCCGTCCTTTGTCGTGGTCCTATACACGTCCCCGTGTAGTGATAGTCTCGTCCTGTCCTGGTCACACCACCTGTTCGGCATGAGGTCGTGGACTGGTATCCCGCAGTCTCGGACAACCCATAGCTCGGTCACCCCCCCGGCTTCGGGCTGTCTGAACTTCCGCCAGTGATAGGGCACCTCAAGCAACTGACTATCCGCGGCTTTTGGCTTGTCAATGACGTATGCATCCCCCCACGTATGCCTGACGGACACCCCATGTTTATCCTCAAATCCTTCCAGTATTTCCGTCAAGTTTGTCTGACCCCTCTTTGGCGTTCCCTGGAAGAATATCCTGCCTCCGGGGATGGTAACCCTGTACATCTCATCGAGGAACAGGTCAAGCCTTTTCCCATGCCTTGTCGCAGCCTCAGTGGAAACCACGAAATGGAATGATTCGCTGTCGAAGTCGAGCCTGTGCGCGGGCATCACATGGGAAAATCCCTTAGGCAGCATAGTCTCCCTTCTTGTGACGTTTGTGCCGTGCATCTCCATTGTCTGCATATCCGGGCGGTCTCTCGAGAACCGTATAAGCTGTGCTGCAGCGACCCCCCTGCCACAGCCTATGTCCAATCCCCTCAGCGTCTCTCCTGGGAAATCATTTTGCAGTTCACGGACGACATCCCTGAATTGGACTCTGTGGAGTTCGTTGTATCCTTCGGTGTAGTAATCGCCCCGTCCCCTGCTGTCCAGGCCCCTGTCGATGACGTATTCATACTTCACATCCCCAGCTGAATCGGTCCTCCGATTGGCCTTAAGCTCTTCAGAAAGCCTCAGGCCGTCCTCTTCAGAAAGCGGAACCCTGGGCTGCTTCGACCTTCTGACTATGGGCTCAGCCATATAATATATCTGGAAACGGTGATTAAAGAAGAATCCAACCATGCGCTGGAGAGCCCACCCACTCTTTAAGCGTGCGGGAATAATATGTAAAAGCAGATATTCCCTAAAATGGCTAAGGTAGCGGTCCTCGCAGGAGATGGCATAGGCCCTGAGATAATGGCAGAGGCCTTGAAGTTATTGGATAAACTCGGCTTGGACTTCCAATACGCTGAAGCTGACGTGGGGGGCGCTGGGATAGACAACAAGGGAAAGGCACTCCCTGAAGAGACCGTGAAGGTTTGCAAGGACTCGGATGCCATACTATTTGGAGCGGTCGGAGGCCCCAAGTGGGAGAAGCTACCTCCGGAGGAGCAGCCAGAAAGGGGCGCGCTGCTGCCGTTGAGGAAGATGTTCGACCTCTACGCGAACCTAAGGCCGGCCAGGATATTCCCCCCGCTCGCTTCGGCTTCGACGTTGAGGCCTGACATAATCGAGGGCGGCTTGGACGTACTCATAGTCCGGGAGCTCACTTCCGGCATATACTTCGGAGACCCCAAAGGCATTGAGGAAGACCAGGGATACGACATGATGCGGTACCGGCGCGGGGAGATAGAGAGGATCGCGAGGGTCGCGTTCGAGTCCGCGCTGAAGAGGGATAAGAAAGTCACCTCCGTGGACAAGGCCAACGTTCTCTCCACCATGGTTTTCTGGAGGAGGGTCGTTGAAGACGTTCACAGGGAGTATCCTAAGGTGGAGTTGGAGCACATGTACGTGGACAACGCCAGCATGCAGTTGGTACGGAACCCCCGCCAGTTCGACGTGATACTGGCTGGCAACATGTTCGGAGACATACTCAGCGACGAGGCTAGCATGCTCACAGGCAGCATAGGCATGCTGCCGTCCGCGAGCCTCGGCGATGGTGGTTTCGGCCTCTATGAGCCAGTTCACGGTTCAGCACCGGATATTGCTGGCAAGGGCGTAGCGAACCCGCTAGCCCAGATACTTTCCGCGTCGATGATGCTGAAATACAGCTTCAACCTCGTTGAAGAGTCTGAGCGCATAGAGTCAGCGGTTTTGAAGGTCTTAGAAGATGGTTACCGGACTGGTGACATAATGGGCGTCGGCTGTGAGCAGGTGAACTGCTCGGAGATGGGCGACCTGGTCGCTGAGAGACTTTAAAGCTTTATTTACCAGTTCTACGAATAATTAAACGGTGGGCTTGGGGTATTTTGTCGGGAGGCGACAATGCTCAGCCAAGCAGGTGAAGAACTGAAGTTTCTGTTGGACCGGGGATACAACAGAGAATCGGCCCTCCGATTCGTCTCAAACCACTATGAACTGCCTAAAAAGGCCCGTAACCGTATTTTAAGGGAGATATTCTCCGAGGCTGAGATACAGGAGACCGCGTCTAAGCTATATCCGATAAATTCCATATCCGGCAATCAGATGGTCGTGGACGGTTTCAACGTGCTGATAACCGTCGAGGAGGGCATGTGTGGCGGGGATGTTTTCAGGTGCCATGACGGGCTTCTGAGAGATAATGCCATGGCTTTCAGCAACTATCGCATATCCAGCGACACTAACAGGGCTGCTGATGCTGTGTTGGCTGTGCTGTCGGAGCACCAGCCCAAACACGTCACGTGGGTTTTTGACAGCCAGATATCTGGCAGTGGGAGACTCGCGGAATATGTGCGCAGGGGAATGCTGGATTCGGGTATTAGGGGCGAGTCCATGACCTCCCCCAAGGCGGACGGTCACATAATGAAGATGAACCTGCTGACTGGAACCTCTGATTCCGCCCTTATCAGGCGTTTGAACTATGTGGTAGACATACCCTCTGCGGTAGTCGATTTATAATTGATACTTGCGAATTAGTTATTCTAACATCATTTTTTTGGGTGATTGTGTTGGCTAAGAGGCTTTTCATACCAGGACCTGTTGACGTTTCAGAGGATGTGGCTGCTAAGATGGCGGAGCCCATGGTCGGTCACCGTAGCAGGGAATACGCTGAACTCCATGGGAGCTGCGTCAAAGGGCTGAAGAAGATATTGATGACCGATAATAACGTTTTCATCGGCCCTATGTCCGCTTCTGGTTGGATGGAGGCTGCGGTGCGCAACTGCGTATCCAAGAAGGCATTGCATGTGGTTAACGGGGCTTTCAGCAGCAGGTGGTATAAGATATCTAAGGCTAACGGCAAGCCTGCCGAGGCTGTGGAGGTAAAATGGGGCAGCGCAGGCAAACCCGAGGATGTGGGGGACAAACTTGGCTCGGGAGAATATGATGCGTTGTTCGTGACGCACAATGAGACTTCTACGGGAGCTATGACTCCCCTGGAGGGGTTCGGGAAAATCTGCGCCGACAACGATGTCATATTCTGCGTAGACGCGGTCTCTAGCGCTTCGGGCGTTAAGATAGAGACTGACAAACTGGGCATCGACGTCCTTGTCACCGGGACTCAGAAGTGCTTCGCAGTCGCTCCTGGCCTGGCCATGACCGCAGTCAGCGAGAGGGCTTTGAAGCGTTCTGAGGCCGTTGACAACAGGGGCTTGTACTTCGACTACCAGGATTTCCTGAAGAAGGCGGAGAAGGACAACACCCCCAGCACTCCTCCCATACCTCAGATAAGGGCTTTGGACTACCAGTGCCAGAAGATAATCAAGGAGGGTTTGGAGGCCAGGTTCAAACGCCACGCTGACATGGCTGAGCACGTGCAGTCGTGGGTTAGGGACAACTGGGAGCTTTTCTGTGAGGACTGGTGCCTTTCAACCACGGTCACCTGCGCCAGGAACACCCGAGGATACGACCTCGCGGAGTTGGGCAAGAGGCTGGGTGAACGGGGCTATCAGTTCAGCAACGGATATGGAAAGCTTAAAGGCGAAGCCTTCAGGATAGCTCACATGGGAGACCGTCAGATGCCCGAGTTGAAGGAATACCTTGAGGACATAGAGGATATTGTCGGCATCTAATGGTTTATGAGAGGGGGTGGGCGGCTCGACCTATCTCCTGGTCTTCCTCGACTTCGGCAATATGTTCTTGACCCTGCCGTCTTCCAAGAGGCCGGGGCCGACAACCAGGTCCCTAGTCTTCAATATGGTGAAACCCCCGCCCAAATGGCCTTCGAGGTCTTCTCCACCGTAGTATCTGTCCGCTTCCGCTTTTTTTATCACCAGAACATTTTCGGATGCGGTAATGCCTAACCGTTGTGCTCCTTCGATGGTCAGGGACAGGTCTGCGTTGGCTAGGTGCAGGCCCATCCAGTATGTGTTAAGGTCCGTGTCTGGGCCCGTATACTCGAAAAGCTTATCCTTCTTGATGGTCAGCGTTCCACGAGGCTGATATGATGATCCATAGTGGCTGTTCAAACGTTCTAAAAGATCCATTGGCTTATCCGCCTTGCCGCGTCCTTCATCCACTTTTCCTCACCTCCGCTATGAAATGGGGGTCTGTGTCGTTGTCATGCGGGTGTATCCTGGCGCATTTCCATGTATTTTCGGTGAGTCCTCTCCGGACTTTCAACCCCCCTAAATCGACCTTAAAAAGCTCAGCCCCCTCTCTTTCGTCCAGCAGGTGTTCGATCACGTCCTCGTTCTCCTCCTTGGTCGTCGTGCAGGTGCTATAGACCATTCTGCCTCCTTCGCAGAGGCTGTCGTAGGCCGACACTACCATCTTCTTCTGCACGGTCGTAAGCTGTTTGACCCATTTTAGGCTCCATTTGCGCAGCACTTCATGGCTCTGCCTGAGCGTGCCCACGCTGGAGCAGGGAGCGTCAACGAGTATCCTGTCAAAATTCAAACCCAGCTTGTCTATCCTGCACCCGTCCTCCTTCAAGACGGCCGCGTTGGAGGCGCCGCACCGTTGTATGTTGTACACAAGTCCCCTAAGCCTCGCAGGGCTGTTGTCGTTCGCAACCAGTAGTCCCCTGTTCTCCATCACCTGGGCTAAGTGGGTTGTCTTGCCTCCCGGTGCTGCGCAGAGGTCCAGTACCCTATCTCCGGGCCCTAAGACGAGGGGTGCGATGAACGAGGAGGCGTTCTGTATGTAGTATAGTCCCAGCTGGTGTTCCATAAGGTCCAAGTCGTCCGTTCCCACCCAGAGGCCGTCATTGCACCAGCTGACCTTCCCGTATTCGATGTTCCTCTCCCCTAGGAGGCGCTTAACCTCTCGCATGCTGGATTTAAGAGTGTTAACTCGGATGGAGTATCGGCTTTGAGGTCTGGTGAAGTAGTCCATGTAGTCATCATACTCTCCCCCCAGAAGGTCCTGGTGGTATCTCCTGAATTCAGCAGGTACTCTCATTCCCCCTCACCTCCTTCCCCCCAGTGCATGTCCTAGTATCCTCCCTCTCAATCCCCCTCATAGCTCATTTCTCCTCTCCCTTCCATAGTTCCTTCCTCCTCATCTCCAGGAGATTCTCCTCGACCCCCCGGTACTCTGCTGCCGACCTGGCTTTCCCGGTTTCGTACACTTCCTTGAATCTCTCCCGGTGCTTGAGGTCCCGGAGCAGGTGGTGTTCGAGTATCACCTCGCAACCTGTCTCTTCTATAATCCGCAGCATGTTGGCTTTCGCCCTTTCCATGTTGGCCGCGCTGAACTTGTATCCGAGGAAGTATGTTGGCGGTCCGTCCATTATCAGAAGCCGGGGTTTCGCCTCTATTATCCACTCGGTCGCTTCCTCGTCGACGGGGCCTTGAACGTCCGACCCGTAGACGACCACGTCATCCTCATGCTGCAGCCTGCACATGAGCACGTATCCGAGGCGTATGCCCGGCGGCCCATGCGGCACCGGGGGGCTGAAATCTATCTGTAAGTCTTTGAACTCGAATGACCTTCCGTCGGCGTATCGGAGGTCGCACGATCCTGGCAGTTGTTCCTTGAAATATCCGCCCCTCTTCTGCTGGCTCTTGTTGATGTCCCTGCCAGTGTCCTTTGCTAGAACGACCTTGTCCTTGTAGAACGTCTCTCCCGGGTCGTGGTGGTCGTAGTGGTAGTGTGTCACTATGAGGATGTCAGAGTCCCTGGCCTCCTCACGTATCCTCTTCTTAGCCTCTGCGAGGGCCTGAAGCTCCAGTTTATGGGGTGGTAGCCCGTACCTTGTCGGTCCCAGAGCCGCGCTGGGGTCTATGAAAACCTTCAGGTCACTGCGCACAACCGTCGCCATGCTCCGGACCCCAAGGCTCTCAAACGCTACTGGCACGACTTCCATCTTTGATATTATTGTTTACCCAATTAAAGCGTTGATTGCAGCGCACACGGCACAGCCCATCTTGTTCCCCCCGGCGTATACTGTCCTCACAGCCACTAGACGGTTCCCTTCGTTGTGTTTACCGGTGTTGTAGATGTGTTGTAACAGAGGGGCTATCCCTGACACGACCCTGCTGTAGTGCCTAACGGTTGGTGGTGGGTTCTCCCCGATGAATATGGAACCTTTCGGGGGCTTCGGGTGCATTAACGCGATGTTCAACGGCATGTCCTCTGGTATCCGGTCCATAAGTGGCATGTATTCTGCAGGCTCGTACTTCCACTTGACCCCCTCGATTATATCGCATAGTTGCAGTGTAGCGTATGCGACGTTCAATATGTCCTCGAAGTCTATTAACTCTCTCAGCCGTTCCCTGTGGATTTTGCATTCTTCAACGGTGTTCAATTCCACATTCGCGTATCTCTCTGGCAGGGGCAGTGGTGATGGCCTTACCTTAGATGTCCCTGCCTCCTCGGCGAGGCGTATCTTGGTGTTAGAGCGGCTGAAGAGCTTCTTAACACCTTTTACCGCGTATCTGTTCATGTGTTAGTCTTTTTACTCTGTCCTGCCTTATATTTTGCTATGTCCAGGGATGGCGCTGATCATACGAGGGAGCCTATCATAAGCGTTTTGGGCCATGTGGACCACGGCAAGACCACCATATTGGACAGCATAAGGGAGAGTGTCGTCGCCTCACGAGAGGCTGGCGGGATAACTCAGCATATCGGCGCCACTGACGTTCCCTTCGAGGTCATTGAAGAGTACTGTGGCGGCATGCTGGACAAGTCCAGGATAAGGATGCCCATAAGGGGCCTTTTGTTCGTGGACACGCCCGGCCACGAGGCTTTCACGAACCTAAGGCGGAGGGGAGGCAGCGTGGCCGACCTGGCAGTGCTTGTCGTAGACGTCAACGAGGGCTTGAAGCCGCAGACCGAAGAGTCCATCGAGATACTCAAACAGTATAAGACGCCGTTTGTGGTCGCCGCCAACAAGGTCGATCTCATACACGGATGGCAGGATGGCGTGAAGCCCAAGGATCAGCTGCCCCACGTTCAGTCGGAGTTCAACGACAAGGCCTACAAGCTCATAGGCGACCTTAGCATGCGCGGATTCGACTGCGACTTCTTCCAGAACATAAAGGACTTCAGCAAGTCTGTGGCGGTGATACCCGTGTCTGCCAAGACTGGCGAGGGCATAAAGGAGCTTCTGCTGGTGCTGATAGGGTTGGCGCAGACCTACCTGTCCGAGAAGCTTGCCGTCGGGTTGGAATCTCCCGCCAAGGGGACGATACTCGAGGTCAAGGAGACCAAGGGGTTGGGCACCACATTGGACGCGATCATCTATGATGGAACTATCCGGGTCAATGACTCGATCGTCGTGGGTGCCCGGGAGCCCATTGTCACCAGGGTGAAGGCGCTTTTGAGGCCTCGGGCCTTGGATGAGATGAGGGATCCTAAGAAGCAGTTCAAGCAGGTGCGGAGCGTCTACGCCGCATCTGGGGTGAAGATAGTGGCTCCTAACCTGGAGTCCGCCATGCCAGGCGCCCCAGTCTACGTGGGCGGTGAGGAACTGGTCGAGGCGGTTAAGTCGGAGATCGGGGAGGTCGAGTTCACCCGAGATGATATCGGCGTCATAGTAAGGGCTGACACGCTCGGTTCCCTGGAGGCCATGGTGAGGATACTAGAGGCTGCGGAAATACCGGTCAAGAAGGGTTCTATCGGCAAGGTAAACAAGCAGGATGTGGTGGAGGCCGGTGCGGTCTCCAAGGAAAACCTCTACTATGGCCTGATAATGGCGTTCAACACACCGGTGCTTGCCGACGCCGAGACATTGGCACAGGACACCAACATACCCATCATCGGGAGCAGCATCATATACAAGATACTGGAGGACTACAACGAGTGGGTTGCAAAGACCAAGGAAATTGAGCGGATGGAACTGGCTAAATGCGTCGCTTCACCCTGCAAGTTCAAGATACTCCCTAATCACACCTTCCGCCAGAGCAAGCCTGCCATCGTGGGCGTTGAGGTGTTAGCAGGGAAGCTGCACTCCGGGTGCAGGCTCATAGGAGAGGACGGGAAGGTCATGGGAAGGGTTAGAGGCATTCAATCTGGCGGGGAGAACGTGGCAGAGGCTAAGTCCGGGGAGCAGGTGGCGGTCTCCATAGACGATGTCGTAGTCGGCAAGCACCTGTCCGAGGAGGACGTGGTCTACACCTTCCTGAGCAACCAGGACCGCGACAAGCTCATAGTAGACGACCTCACCGACGAGGAAAAGGATGTTTTAAGGGAGCTTAAGCAAATAAAGAAGCGCAGATGACCGATTACGACCTCGAACTTTCCAGGGTGGTGGATGAAGTCCTCAGGGAAGGCGCTAAAAGGGTGGGCTTGCAGTTCCCAGAGGGTTTGAAGGATCAGGCGGTGGATGTTGCTAGGGAGATACGGTCGAAGACCGGCGCGGAGGTTATAGTCCTATCAGACCCAACATATGGCGCCTGCGACCTGAAGGAAAGTCAGACCGAGAAGCTTGGCTTGGACCTTCTAGTCCACTATGGTCATACGGAATATTCGAAGTAGCGGCCCTTTAAACCACCCTTCTCGCATCCACGTTCATGCGTTTATGGCCTTTAGGGTCTGGGGCCAGTCTTTGAATTCTATGGCCCTGTCGTCTATGTAGTAGAGGGCGTATGGTTTGTCCATTACCAGCTCGTCGTATGGTATGCCATGGAGTCTCAGCCACTTCTCCGTGACTTCGCGGTTTTCCTCTCCCCGGGCAGTGTGCAGTATTATGCGGTACTTGCCGTTCAATCTCCGGAGGTGATCCACCACCCTCTCCTTGGGCGGGCATAGCATGTATCTTCTCTTCTTCAGGTCTCCGTGGTCGCATCTCCGGCACTTCCTGAAGTCCGTCAGAACTCCGTCGATGTCTATGGCAAGCGATGCCCTAACCCCTGGCGGAAAGACGCTCATAGGCCATAACCTCCGCTGCGAAACCCTTCCACGAACCTGAATCCTTTATGTAGCGTACTGGGCTCAAAGCTAGTGTGGCGTTGTTGTCCTCGTCTTCATCGGCTATCCTCCACCTGTCACAGTGTATTATGCATATCTCGGGAAGGTTGTTCGAGGTGAGCTGAAAACCCATGCTCAAAAGCTTCTTGCATACGTTGCACTCCGGCGTTTCATTCGCGCATCCGTGGATTTCAGTGTACATCCTATCGCACTCTTGGATGTGGCGCATAATCTCGTCCGCCACGTCCGCCTCCCTCATCAGCATGTTCAAATCCATAGTGGATCCCCCTCAGATCAGACGTTTTATGCTGCGGTCTTCACAGCTTGCCTTTACATTCTCATATTGCATGTCCCTAAGAATAAGAAATAGGTTAAAATAGTGTCAATCAAGGGCTATAATGATGTCATCTTCGTCCTTGCCTTCTTCGGCAGCTTGACGTGGATCGTGGTTCCAGACCTGTACCTGCTCTTGACCTCTATCTCCCCTCCGTGCATCTCAACTATCCTTGCGCATATGGCCAGGCCCAATCCAGCACCCTTGTACCTCCGCTGTATGCTCGAGTCGACCTGGTAGAACCTCTTGAATATCTTGTCCATTTCATCCTTTCTTATGCCGATCCCGGAATCCGAGACCGCTATCATGACCTGCTCCTGTGTTTCCTTGGCCGATACCTTCACATGGCCTCCGGATTCGGTGAATTTAAGCGCGTTATCCATGAGATTCACGAGCAGCTGCTTGATCCTGCTCCTATCGCCCGTCAACCATGTTCCGGGCTTCACATTGGACTCCAGCAGGACTCCCTTGTCGGAGGCGATCTTTTCCATGTCCTCCACGACTTCCTTGACGAGCTTGTTAAGCAGGAACTTACGCCTTGTCAGCTTGACATCTCCTGCTTCCATCTTGGTCAGGTCCAGTATGTTGTTCACCAGCTTGTCAAGGTGCTCTACGTTCTCGTTTATCCTGTATACTCTGTTCTTCTGATTCTTGTTCAAACCCCCCAAGGACTCTGAACGTAGTATGTCAGCGTATCCCTTGATTATCGCCAGCGGCGTTCGCAGCTCGTGGGAGGCTATCGACAGGAACTCGGTCTTCATCCTGTCCAGCTGGCGCAGCTCCAGGTTGGCCTCCAAAAGGCGCTCGTAGTTCTCCCGGAGCTTTTCCTTCATGGTCTCCCTGTTCGTGACGTCCCGGAAGACATAGATCACGCTCTCGATCTCTCCGTCGGAGAATATGGGATACGCCTTCGTCTCATGGTATACCCTCTTTCCCTTCTTCTGGTGGTAGTGTACGGACTCTGCTGGTCTCCTGCTCTTCAGAACTTCACGGACCACGCATTTTTTGCATGTCCTCCTGAACTTGTGTATTATGTCGTAGCATTTCCTCCCCTTCAAATCCGTCTTCGGCTTCCCCACCCATTCCCTGAATGCCCTGTTGTAGCTGACTATGTTATAGCGCCTGTCCAGGACGACAAGCGACTCGCTTATGCTGTCCAAGACCGTCTCAAGATGCGTTTTGATGTTCAATATATCCTCTTCTGCCTTTTTACGGTCCGTTATGTCCCTTCCCACTGCCTGTATCTCAACCGTATCCCCCCTCTCGTCCTTGATGGCGTAGTCCTCCCATCCTATCCACCGCCATCCATCAGCGGTCTTGGCCCTCTGCTCGATATAGACCCTATGGGGTGGGAACTCCAGCTTCTTCATCTCCTCCAGGGTCGCTGGCAGGTCGTCCTTGTGGACCAATGGCATGAAGGTCTTGCCGAGCAGCTGATTTCTCCTCTTGCCGAACTTCCTGCAATAGGCGTCGTTGACGAACGTGAACCTGCCCTCAGCGTCCACCCTGACTACCAGGTCCTTCTGGGACTCAACGAGCCCCCTGTACCTTTTCTCGCTCTCGCGCAGCACCTCCTCCATCCTCTTCCACTCTGTTATGTCGGTTACTATCCCCATTATGGCCTTCCGACCCCCATAGTCGATGAGCTTGGTGGTTATCAGCGCATGGATCCTCCTGCCTTTCTTTGTGACGAGCAGGTACTCGTATGGGTCCAGATCATTCCCCCTATGATGCTTCTTCAGGTTTTCGGATATTAGTCTCCTGGACTCCGGAGCGATTATGCTCATGAGGTCGAAGCCAGGGGAGTAGAACTCCTTTCGCGTGTATCCCATCGTCCTCTGGCATTCCATGTTGGCGTATACGATCCTCCCCCCGGAGTTTATGAATATCATGTTCGGAGACTGTTCGGCTAGGCTCCTGAACTTCTCCTCGCTCTCCTTGAGCTTTTCCTGCATCCTCATGCTCTCGGTTATGTCCCTGATTATGGTGATTACCATCTTAACGTCCTTGCCTTTGAAGATTGGTATCTTCCTGGTTTCGGTGATGAACTCTGTTCCTCTGACCTTGGTCCTCTCATGTGTTATCATCGGTTTTTTCCGCCTGAAAACCTTCCTGTATTCGTCCTCCACCTTTGGGGGTAGGAATGGAAAGACGTCGAATACGTTCTTACCTATCACGTCCGTCTTGAGGCCCAGCCTCCTGTTCCATTCCTTGAAGCTATGGTTCAAGAGCACTATGTTCATGTCCCGGTCGATCACATGGATTGAATCGCCTATTGAGTCTATGGTGGTCCGATATCTCCGCTCACTCTCTTTCAATGCCTCCTCGAACCTCTTCTGCTCTGTTATGTCCCTAATCACGGCCTGGTGTGCGGGTTCTCCGTCGTATTTTATGGGCGTCAGGGAGACTTCCACGTCTATAATGCTCCCATCCGCTCTGAGGAGCCTCTCCTCTATGCCCTTTTGCATTTCAAAGCCTTCGCTTTGGGATTTTCTGATCCTGTCCTTGACGTGCCTATGGTAGTCTGGATGCACGAAATCGAGAATGCTCTTGCCTAAGAACTCCTCCCTCCTCCTCAACCCGAAGAGCCTCATGCAGGCTTTGTTGGCGTATCTCACTACCCCCTTTGAGTGCACGGATATGGCGACCGGCGAGTTCTCCACCATCTTCCTGTACCTCTCTTTGCTCTCCTCAAGGCTGCGCTCTGCTTCCTTACCCTCTGTTATGTCCATGACGGTGAACACCATGCCCTTGGAGAGGTCCTTGATGTCGAAGGCAGAGGAACTTGTGTAGACGTCTATCAAGCTGCCGTCCTTCCGCTTCCACCTGGTCTCGATCCCGCCCCGGCCCTTCCTCTTGATTTGGGGAAACTTGACACGTGCCACGCGGTCGTATTCCTCCTTGCTGTCATACAATCTCCGGGCTTCCATGCCCGCCAGCTCGCTCTCAGAGTACCCGGTTATCTCGCATACCCGCGTGTTCACGGACTTTATGGTCCTGTTCTGGATCACGCCTATCCCAATGGGTGCTGCTTTCAGTATTGTGGAAAGTGTCGACTTGCTCTCCTCAAGAGCTGCATCCGAAATCTTTCTCTCTGTTATGTCGTGGGCGACTCCTATCTCCCCCACCACCTTACCATCAGAGTATACCGGTGATGCGTTAACCTCCAAAAGATGTTTCTTACCTTCTTTGCTTATCACGCACGTCTCATAGGTGGGTATCTTCTCGCCTCTGAGACGGCTTTTGTAGTTCTCGAGCGTCTTTTCAAGATAATCGGGGTCTATGATGTCTCTTAGGTTGGTCTCCAATGATTCCTTTCTACTGTATCCCAGGACTTTCCGGGCGGCGCTGTTGACGTAGGTTATGTTCCCCTCAGTATCGATCTGGTATATGATATCCTTCAGGTTATCAAAGGCCGAGAGTAGCTCCCTGACGGGAAGTTTCGCTTCTCCATCTGAATTCTTCATCCTCTAAGCGCCTTCTGCACTCTTTTAACCAGCTTCTCCTTGTCAAATGGTTTTGTGATGTAGTCGAAGACCACGTCCTGAAGCCCGAATATCTCCACACCAGGGCCTTTTTCCACGGTTAGGATTATCACATTGGTCCTGTCCGTGATCCTATTCTCCTTTAGCTTCCTCAGCGTTTTCCACCCGTCCATCTCCGGCATCCTTATGTCCAATAGGATCAGGTCAAACCCGCCTCCAGACGCTTTCTCAAGACACTCCAACCCACTATATGCAGTTTCAACTTCAAAACCGGCCTGGGCGAGGATTATCCTCAATATGTCGACCATGTCCGGTTCATCGTCCACAACCAATATCTTAGCCGTTTTCACCACCTCTACTGCTGGCCGGGCTCCTGACCAAAGCCCTTCCCTTCTCTGTGACCTCTAGGAACTTGTACCTCCCCTGGTTCAGTATCCTCAATAACCCCTTATCCTCCAAATCGTATATCCTCTTCCTTGCTGTCGTCTTCGTTATCTCGAACTTGCGCGTTACGCTCTTGAACGAGGGAGTCCTCCTCCTGGTGTTCTCGCTGTAAACAAATAGTAATACTGAATATAAAGGCTCCCCCAACGTCACCTTCTCCACGTTCGTAAGGTCTTCCAGCTCCTGCAACAGCAGCGCGACCTCCTCCCTTGACAGCGTGCCCGAGTCTAGGGATACCATGAGTATGCATTTGCTGGACATTATTATGTCGTTGAGGTCGTGTATCATCCTCAACACGGTGTTGAAGTCGTTTTCGGTTATCAGATAGTCCAGCCTCTGTATCAGTATGATGGAATCAGTGTCGAACTTTATGAAGTCCTTTATGATGTAGACTATCCTGTCTATGTCTCTCGGCTTAACGGTCTTCTCGTCCGTTTTGCTGTTCGTCATCCAAAGTATCGGTGTCGTATTAAGGCGGTAGTCCTGCCTTATCCTGCTTGGCTGGGCCCTTGTTATGAGAAGTCCGTGGTGGTTGTGCGTGACATAGTCCGCGAATATGTCTGTGCTATGGGAGGGGCTCTCCTCCTGTATCAGGTAGCTGTATCCCCTCTTCAGCCTGTACTTCATGGGCTTATTCCTCTCCGACCGCTCATCCGAGGGTATGAGGTGCACGCCCCTCGCCTGAGCCTCCAATATGAGCATGACAACGGTTATCGATAGGAGGACCGTCGCAAACAGCTGTATCAATATTCCCATGAACCTTAGGCTGTACTTCATTGACAGCTCCACGCCCTTTATGTAGACATAGTTCCTTAGAAAGGGGTCTGCGAGCAGTAGTATGGAACCTATCCTGGCACTGGTGTAAGCCAGCATCTGCTGCCTTGGTATGTAATTCTGGGTTAGCTTCCCTATAGCCAGGAATATGAGTATCAGGGACGTTACCGAGAGGTTGTATGCTGTCAGGTGCAGGAATTCAGCGTGTGTCGTTTTTCCTGCGATGGTGCTGGCAAGCGGAGCTAAAATCCCGATAAAAACAAGCAACTGTATGGTCTGTTTGGTCCTGCCAAGCTGTATCTTCTGGAAGTTCATGAGCTGGAGGGACGCGTAGGCCGCGATCACCAACCCTGTGAGGAGGAGTGTGGTTGCTATGATCTGGTTTTCGACTATCGTGTTCCCATGTTCCCAGTAGTCGAATGCCGTTAGCACAGGGTACGCGACCGCCAGCAAAGTCGCTATTATGTATAATGCCCACTTCGTCCGGAACCTCGTGTAGTGTTCAATGCAGTATGATAGTATTGCGAGCGATATCAGGGGGAAAGCCCATGTTATGAATCCGAGGATGTTGGTAACGTTGATGATAAGAGACCATTCACTGACGGGGGACATGCACCAACCACCTCCGGTAATAACTTTAGAAGCAAGCTTATAAATAGAAGCCAGATATTCCTATCTTGGCCCTGAACCTATTTTATCACTGTGAAACAGTACTAGTCTTTGAATCTGCCCCTCTGCTGCCAGTATTCCTCCACCACCCACCGGTCTCCGAGGAAGATCTTCAAACTATCTCTTTTTAGCGCTTCCGGGTCTATGGAACCTACATCATCCCGGATAGCGACAACTCCCCGGACTGCCCTCTCGCATGTCCTAAAGTCGCATCCTCCTACCTTGATGGCAGGTTCCTCCACTTTTTCCGGCATGTAAGCTCCCATCAGGGAACCCAGCCGGTCTCTTGCCCTGTTACGTACAATGATCTGGCCTGTTGTCATGTTATGCCCAACGTTATCCCTGGCATTATCTACTATCACCTTGGCCCCGTTCAGCTCCTCGCCCAACCGGTCTTCCGCGTCCCCGTTGACGAGTGTTATCTCCCCCGATCTGGCGGCCATCGCGAAACAGTCCCCGACACTGCCGTTGACTTTTATGTTCTTCCCGTGGGATGCGAAGCAAAGGTGGTTCAGTCCAGTGAATGCTGTGAGGTCAAGTGTCAGGTCCTTATCGGACGACCTCTCCAACAAACCGGACAGGAAGAGTCCTGCGCTGCTCCCGAAGTGCGGGTCCGTCCTGTCAGGGTGCGGCTTCAACACCCGTGTGGTGAAAGCCTGTATGGTCTCATTGTGCAGTTTCGGAAGCTGCTCCCACACAGGCCTTGTCACGGCGTCTATGCCTGGGCTTAGAGTTCCCGTAACACCCTGCGGGAACTCGGCCTTAACGGTCTTCATGAACTCGCTGAAACGCGCTCTAAGCTCGCCTAAGACTGCCTCGCCTTCAAGGTCGTAGGTGAACAGCTTTCCCTCCCCGCCGACTGCGATGAGGGTGTGCCCCAGTCCCTTGATGACGCCGGGGTTGCTCAGGTCCGAGACGGTCAACCCCGTTTTCACCGGGCTGTTCTCCTGAAGCTCCAGTATCTCTGGGGTGTGGGTTTTTGCCGCGCCCAGCGGCGGGGCTTCGTCCTCCCTCCCCTGTATGTGCGCGGTCTTACCCTCTACAGTGAATGACACAGGCTGCGGGAGGCCGTCGTCTCCGATATAGTACCCTCTTATCTTGGGTTTCCCAACAGCGCCGGGCATGTAAGATACTGGGAAGCCCTGGTTTAAATCGATTTAAAAACGTCCTCGAGGTACATCTGCAGGTAGTCCTTCCTCCCCTCCCCGGCCGCCTTTTGCTTGTACCCGTTCCTGCGAGCTATCTTGTCTAGTGTCTTCTGGGTGCCGCTACCGTACTGGGCGGCCTTCTTCAACCGGTTGACGATGTAGTCCGGGACTCCAGTCTTCAAACCCAGCTTCTTCAACGCATACTTCCGCGCGAACTTTCTCCCGTCGATCTCATCGCATACCATGTCTTCGGCGTCCTCTCTGATCTTCAAATCCAACGCCATCTTCCTGACGTATCCGCTGAAATCCTCGTTGAGGAATGGCATCCTCAACTCCACACCGTTTGCGCGGCACATGCTCCGGTCCCGGTCCAGGTTGTCCGAGTCGGCGCTCTCACAGTCCCTGTCCATCCACGCTATAACGGCTTCCTTCCCCTCACTGACCATCGACTCGAGGTACCTCCAGTATCCGCCGAAGAGCTCGTCTCCACCCTGTCCGCAGAGCATCAGCTTCAGCCCGTCCTCGCTTGCAGCCCTGGAGGCAGCGTAGAATGGTATTCCCACGCCAACGTCCAACGGGTTCGGCCTGCTCCACACCCTCAATATCTCCGGTATGAGCGATTCAACGCATTCAACGGACAGTTCGACGTATTCTATCCTGAAAGGAGCCTTCTCCTCAACTCGGCGGGCGTATTCGAGGTCCTTGGAGCCCTCCAAACCCACAGTGTATGCCGTCACATCCGAGTATTCCGAGGCGGTGTAGGCGACCAGGGCGGAGTCCACCCCAGACGAGAAGATGACTCCCGTCCTCTCCTCGCACACATCCCTGACCGCATCCTTGAACAGCCTCTCCAGGCCTTCCAGCCACTCCATACCATACCATTATGTTTTGCTTCTTTTTTAACGGCTGGTTACCTAGTTCATGCAACTATGGATTTCACCTTCCTCGGAGGAGCTCGTGAAGTCGGGAAATCGTCTGTTCTGATGCAATCCGACGGGTTGAACCTGGTCTTCGACTCGGGGATAAAGCTGACCGAGCCCCCCACATACCCCATGCCAACAGATCACGTGGACGCGGTGTTCCTCTCCCACGCTCACCTGGACCACTGCGGGAACATGCCCGCACTCCACAGCAGGCATAAGATGCCCGTCTACAGCACTGCAGTGTCATTCGAGCTGAGCCACATGCTACAGCATGACAGCATAAAGATAAACAAGCTTAAGGGCTATCCTCCCACCTACGCGGAGAAGGACATATCCCGGATGACGGCTGGCGAGATCCACGTCCAGCACGGGCGGGAGTACATCTTCCATGGGAAGGCGAAGTTCACATTCTACGATGCGGGCCACATACCCGGCAGCTCCGGGATACTGGTGGAGTCGGCTGGGAAGTCCGTGTTCTACACTGGGGACACGCACTCATCCGACACCCGGCTGCTGAACAAGGCAGTATATCCCGACCATGCGGATGTCGTCATATCCGAGTCAACCTATGGTGACAGGCTCCATCCCAGGCGCATGGACGTTGAAAGGCAGTTCCTCGACGAGGTGGAGGAGACGTTGGAACGCGGTGGCGTCGCCCTTATACCCGTCTTTGCCATAGGCCGCACACAGGAGGTACTCCTGCTCCTTGAGTCTCCGGATTGGACCGTCTACTTGGATGGGATGGCCCGGAAGGCCAGCCAGACTATACTCCGGTTCCCTGACATGCTGAAGAACCACTATAAGCTCCAGGAGGCGGTGGACAACACGGTCTGGATCAAGAACCGCCGGGACAGGAAGAAGATATGCAAGGAGCCGTGCATAATCGTCACGACCGCAGGGATGCTTGAGGGCGGTCCGGTGTTGGACTATCTCTCGCACCTTCACAAGGACGCCAACAGCAACATCATGCTGACGGGCTACCAGGTGGAGGACACGAACGGCCGCCTGCTGGTGGAGAAGGGGTATGTGGTCGATGAGGAGTCGGGGCAGAGGTTCAACGTGGACATGAACATCAGCCAGTACGATTTCAGCGCCCACAGCGACAAGGAAGAGCTGGCCAAGACCGTGAAGTCCATGGACCCCGAGGAGGTCTTCCTCATACACGGGGACGAGGACAGCGTCGAAGCGTTGAAGGGGGAGTTCGGCGAACGCAACGTTCATACCCCCGGCATAGGCGACAAAGTAAGAATAAATTGAATAATTTTATAAATAATTATTAAAAAATACCAATAATTTATAAATTCACCTTTTTTCTTTTCGCATGATGTCTCTGCCCTCTCTTTCCTGATCGCGCTGTCTGAGGCGTCTCCTCTCAGTGTCTCTCATCCTGGCTTCCCTGTACTCCATCAGCAGGTCTTCGTCGCTCAGCTGGCTGGTGTCCTGTCCCAGTATCCTCTTCCCTGTCCTTATCTGCCTTGCTAGCTCCCTCTCATGCTCCTCGTTGGATGGGGGCCTCCGCCTCTTCGCTTTTTCCATCCTAGACGACCTTGCCCCCCTGGTATTTACCCTCATACTCCACCGTCTCCCCCTCCACTTCCTCGAAGACTATCTGGGCTATCCTAGCTCCCCTCTCAACGGTGAACTCCCGGTCTGACAGGTTCTTCAATCCGAAGGTGAGCGTCCCCCGGAACCCGGGGTCCACGAGGGCGTTGAAGAGGCTGCACCCGCACCTGAAGATGGTGGAGCGGTTCAGCACCCGAGCGCAGACGTCTACGGGCATGTTTACCTTCTCCAATGTCTCGACCAGCACGTACTCGCCGGGCTTCAACACGAACCTATCACCCTCCAACTCCCCGACCTCCGGTGTCTTCCGGCCTTCAACACCCAGGAAGCTGTCCGACTTCAGCCGGTACACCCTGCCCAGGCGGAGGTCATATCCTGATCCTCCGAGAGAAGCCTCGCTGAAACCCTCGATCAATCCCTTGCCTACGAGTTCCTCGATCCTGGACCTTCCGAGAACCATGACATTTTATTCTTGATTAAGTAATATATACCTGATGAAACACCATCTCATAGCCATTATGCTGCTTGCATCAGTCCTCGCCTCCCATGTGTCGGCAGCCGATGAAGAGTATATGGGATTGGAATGGAATTACAGCGTCAAAGAGGTACTATCAGAGCTCTCAGTGGCTGACGTCACAGGCGACGAGAAACTGGAGGTCATAGCTTCAGGGTCCTCGGACGGGAGCGCATATGTCATCGGCTCCGACGGCGAGCTGATATGGAGGAAGGAGGTGTTCTCCTACATAAACACTGTATACCCGGTCGACATAGACGGCGACGGAAAACACGAGGTCATAGCCGGTCACTCTGACATGACCGTCTTCGACAACGAGGGAAAGGGCTGGAAATACCGGACATCGAATGCGGTACACAACATAAGGTCCGGGGACATGAACGGCAACGGGCGACAGGACATAATAGCCGTGTCATATGACAAGAGCTCATGCAGCAAAAGCAACTTCATATACGCGGTCAACGGCCTTGGGAAGGAGGAGATATGGAAGTACAGCGTGGGCAACAGCGAGCCCTACAGCCTCGAAGTGGCCGACCTGGACGGTGACGGCTCCGACGAGGTCATAGTGGGCCTCATCTACAAGGTCAAAAGCTCCTATAAACCATGTGAGCGGTCCTACAGCCATGAATCAGCCGTTCTTGTGCTTAACAACGAGAAGCGCCTCATATGGCAGTTCGAGACCATAGGAGCTGCCATATCGCTCGCGGCAGGTGACGTGACCGGTGACGGCAGGAAGGAGGTCATAGTCGGCAGCTACCCGACACTGTACGTGTTGGACGCGGATGGGGGCCTGATATGGAAGAAGAGCGACGTGATAAACACCTATGTGGAGGACGTGGCAGTGGCTGACCTCGACGGAGACAACAGGAGCGAGGTCATCGCAGCCTCGAATGAGGTCTACGTCTTCGACCAGGAAGGCGACCTCCTGTGGAAGGGCATGACCGACTCCAGGGTATACTCTGTGGCAGCGGGGGATCTGGACAACGATGGAGTCCCCGAGGTGATCGCAGGCTCCGCTTCAATATACGTATTCGACGCCAAGGGCACGCCCCTGTGGAGGAGCGATTCTCACACATCCTACGGTTTCATCGAGTCCGTGGACTTGGACGGGCAGGGCTATGACGAGATAGTAGCCGGCTCGGTCAAGGACATATTCGTATTCAGGACCCAGGACTACGCCAAGAAGATAAGGGCTGACTCCCTGTATGAGCAGGCGATGCTGCTCGGCGGATCTAACCCGGAGCTGGCGGTGGAAAAGCTGGAGGAGGCAAAGCAGCTATACTCCCAACTGGGTCTCATCGACAGGGTGTCGGAGTGCATAAACCAGATAACCAGGTTCTCAGACACAACCGGCAGGTTAGCGGACCTTCGCGTGGAGGCCGAGGAGGCGTTGAACATGTCCCGTGAGCTCCTCCGGAAGGGCGATTACATGAACGCGAGCAAGCAGGCTCAGACCGCAAGGTACAAGTTCTCCTCTTTGAATGACGAGTCATATGTCGATCAATGCGATATGATAATCTCGGAGACACATGACGTCATCGCCTACAATGCGAGCCAGGAGCTGATACTCGCCAACATATCATACCACGATGGAGAATACAACCTTTCACTTGCACATGCCCTGAACGCTGAGAGATACTATTCCTTCATAGGAGAGGAAGAATACGCCGAGAAGGCGGGCGTGCTAGTCTCCAACCTGAGCGAGATACTGGGCATAAAGCACGAGAACGATACCTCATACAACGGGCCTGAACTGCCCAAGCTGCCGGACCTGGCTTCTGTGTTGGAGGGCCTTAACCCCGTATATGTCATCCTGTTGCTGATAGCGGTCGTCCTGATGGCAATAGTGTTCGCTGTAGGGGTCTACGTCTGGAAGATGAAAGGCAGGCAGACCCTCAAGATGGATCACCTTCACAAGGTCAGCTACACCCAGGAAGAGGATGTCCGCATGCCTCCCGAGAACCCCCTTAGGAGGCGTCCAGCCCCTGCTAGAAGGTATACTACAACCGCCGAGGAGGAGGAGCTGAAGGTCAAGCTACCGCCCAACAAGGGCGTTTTCAAGTCTTCCGTATGCCGTGGCGGCGTATGCCTGAAGATGACACGTTTGGCGCGTAAATGACCCCTCACGTTTTTATGCGCGTAAGCGTAATCTCTATCTGTGGTTGTGGCGAATTACCGTATATTGCTCCTGCTGGCTTTGCTATCCTCACTGTCGGCTGCGCAGGGAGATGACGCCTCTCTAATGGCTGGTTTGGAGGCTAACAGCGGCCTGGTGCTGATAATATCCTCAGTGGTCATAATAATACTGATGGTGCTGATGATATTCTACTTGCACAGCATCAACGAGCACCTGAACTGGATACGACGTATAAGGTAACGCTTTTATTCACGACCTGCAAAAATACCTATGGGGTGTTATGGTTGGCTGAATCCTCTAACAGAGAACGGAACGGCTTCCGAAAGCTCAGGGCAAAGGCCGGGTTCATGCATCACAGCGACTTCCTCTTAGACGGGACCGTGGATAGGTGCTGGGATGACGAGTCTACGCTCGAACGCGCTGGGAAGCGGCAGACAGTCTACGACATAATACACACTCTTAACACTCTGAAGGTGGAGAGCCTCATATCCGAGGCCGAGCAGAGGGAGATAACACGTGACGAGCTCAAGGGCATATTGGCCGAGTTGCGGGCTAAAGGCCTTGTATATTCCCCCAAGCCGGGCGAGATAGTCTGTGTGGAAGATTAGAGCCTCAACCTACTCCTCTCCTTGTCCTTCCTCCCCTTTTCCTTGACTTCCTCCTTTTCCTCGCCCCTCTTCAACAGCACCGCCAGCCTCCTAACGGCCGCGTCGATGAAGTAGAGTGCCAGTGCCGCCATTGCAGCGTACATCCAGAGCTCTCGCAGGTCCCTCTCCTCCTTGGTTGATGACTCTCTGACGCTGTCCAGTATGTCCGAGGCGAGCGCGTCCACCTCGCTATCATCGTATAGTCTGCCCCCCGTGGCTGCTGCCATCCTCCGGAGGCTGTCCTCGTCAAGTCCGAGGCTGTTGTACTCTTCAGGGTAGTTCACCGCTACCGCGTCGAGGTCCTGGTCGCCCCCGGCCGAAGCTATGATCCCGTAGAAGCCCTGGCTTAATGGCGTGAAATAACCTGAGTATGCTTGGAGGCTCGTCCTGGTCATTATCACCTGCTGATCCTCGAGCGTCTTGGTGTTCTTTGCTTCCACTACTGGCATTGACTCCGACGCTACCAGCAGGTCAACCCTATCGCCCAGGTGTATGTCCTGGGAGCTGACCCTGACCTCCTTGCCCTTCTCCAGGTCTCCTATGATCCAGTTCGCGGTCCCGGACACCACCCTCCCCGAGTCCACCTTCATGAGCTCTGGGCTCCACTCGACGCCGTTGTCTGTCGTGAGAGCAGCCACCCTGCCCAGGCCGAACCTCCAGACTGTGAGTATGGGTTTCCCGCCCTTCGTGGACAGCAGCATCTGGGCCACGTTCTTCTCGTAGACCTTGTTGAAGTCCCTGACCTCCGCTCCTCCCACGTTCTTGAGCTCTAACAGGTTCCTGGTTATGAAATGGAACTCGTCGGCTGCGACCACCGGAGTCATGTCCCTGTCCTTCTCGTCCTCCGCCTCTCCGAACACGACCTTCAGCCTCTCACCCGCCTGCACCCTGAAGAACTGGCCTCCCCCGGCCCGCGCTACCTGTGTCATGAACATCTCGTCCGTGTCGAAGCCCACTCCCGCAGTGTATGTCTTTATCCCCCTGTCCTTCATCTCCGCGACCTTGTTGACGGTCAATTGCATCCTGGAGCCGCGTATGACCCCGTCGGAGATTATTATGAGGTACTTGTCTACTGTCACGTCCCTGAGCATGTTGTCTGCCATCTCCACTGCGAAGAGCATGTCCGTGCCGCCGCCGAACTTGAGCCTCAGTATCCTGTCCTCCACGTCTCCGAACTTGGGGCCCAGGGGACTCAGCGGCGAGACCATATAGGGCATGTTGTTGAATGCTATTATGCCGACGGAGTCGTTGTAGTTCAGCGTCCTCATCATGGCGAGGGCGTTCGCCTTCTCAACGTCTATCTTCGAGTCCTTACCCACACCGTATTCTGTGCTCTCGGAGATGTCCATCATGAACACCACGGCCAGCTCCCTCCGCCTCTCCTGGGGCTTGTCCGTGCTCTTGACGGGGAGGATGTTCTCCACGAAGCTGTTGTTGTACGCGCCGTACTCGAAGCTGTTCTCCCCGCCTATGAAGGCGACGCCGTTCCCGTCGAGTATGTATTTCTTTATCTTGTTCACCCGGTTCCTGTCAAGGTCTTTCGAGTTTATGTTGTCGAATATGACCCCCGCGTATTTGGCGTAGTCGTTGTCGACCCTGCTGGTGACGTCCACGTCGTAAAGCTCCTCGAGTATGCTCAGCATAGGCGACGTCCTGTTCGTGGTCACCACGAGTATCTCGGGCTTCTCCACCACCTCAACGGTCTTGTAGTACATGTTGTTCTCCGGGTACGTGTCCTGCTGAGGGTCGACCTCCACCTTTATCTCGTGTATGCCGATCTCTCTCATCTTGAGGCTGAGCTGTATGTCCTTCTCCAGCTCTCCCTGCGTGAACCTCTTGTTGAACTTCCTTATGCCGTCCACGGAGACAATGAGCTCGTATGAGGTCTCCCGGAAGCCAGTGTTCCCGACCCTCACCGTCAGGTCGTAGTCGATGTTGGACGGTATCTTCTTGTCTCCCAACACGTTGTCGATGTATAGGTCATTCCCTGCCTTGGAGGGCTTCACCGTGTAGAGCGTTGAGTTGGTCTCCCCGAGGGCCCTGGCTATGTCCATCTGGTTCCTCCCCCTGTTGTTGCGGGCGTCGGTTACTAGTATTATAGAATTCGGCTCCCCCGAGTGCTTTATCATGTTCTGGTACACTGCGTCTCCCACGGCAGTGTAGTTGCCCTCGGAGAAGAACTCGATGTTGACATTGGACTGGTCTCCCGTGAGATTACCCACCGCGGATTTGACCCTCTCCAATATCAAGTATCCCAGCTCGTTTGTCCCAGGGTATAGGCGCATGCTGGGCGAGGAGTCCACTAGCACGGTCACCGGAGGGACGTCCTCAACCACCTTACGGCTCTCATAGTATGTGGGCGAAGCCAGGGCCACCACAACCAAGACTATGATCAGGGACCTCACAGCCACGAACAGTAGCCGAGCCCTGTTGGGCTTCTTCCCCTTTAACGTGTAGACTGCGAGAATCAGGATCAGGGGTATGGCTATCAGGAGGTATTCCGGGCTGTTGAAGGTTATCCTGGACGCTATGGACCCGAAGTCCGCGTTCGTGATGTCTGCCAGCTGGCTCATAGCAGCCCCCTCCTACGGTAGAAGAACAGCTCGATGAAGAGCGCTATGAGCATCACCGCGAGCATGTGCCTGAATAGCTCCACCCTCAAGTCTACCTTCTCACTCTCCACTTTGAAGTCCCGAGACCTTATTATGTCCTCTATGTCCGCTCCGGTGGTGTTCGATTCCAGGCTGTTCAACAGGTTCACCGTGAACTGGTCTGTCTTGTCCTCGTACCTTACCCTGTACACTCCTGACTCGTCAAGGAAAACGCTCGCAGACTCCAAAAACCCCCCTCCGGGCGTTTCGACCCTCTGCTTCCCCTCCAACCTGAGGTATTCGCCGGTGTGAAGGCTCTTGTCAATGTCCGATCCCCTGGGGCGGGTTATGTACTTGAGCATCTGAGACCAGAATATTGGGAATGACGAGCTGTAGTATAGGTTGCTCCACTCCGGGTTGCTGTTCACGCCAACGAACGCAACATACCCGTCTCCGTAGCTTTTGTAGCTCATCAGCGGGTTAGCGCCCGAACCCGCGCTAAGAAGGGTCTTGGTACTGTTGTCCGCTGCTTCTACGTTGTAGTATCTGGTGACCACAACGTTGTCGAAGACCACATCCTCGAGCATCTCATGCTCATGGACCACCCGGATGTCGTCTTCCTTCTCTATGAGCCCGTATGATCTGACGGGCATTATGGACCACAGGTCCGGATCCCCTATCCTGTCCAGGTTCTCGCTGCCGACAACCACGAGGTTGGCTCCGTTCCCCACGTGATTCTTTATGTCCCTGAAGTCTCCAGGGAGTATCTTGTCGTGCTCGGCGTCCCCCAGGATTATCACGTCATAGTTCCTGACGTCAGGTATCACCGGCGGCACCGCGTATTCGACCTTCACGTTCTTCAGCGAGTCAAGCATTAGCCTGAGGAACTTGTCAGACCCCTTGCTGGTGAGCAGCAGCACCCGGTTGACCTTCACCGCGGGTATGTGCGCGTAGCCGATGTCGTCCACTGAAAGGTCGTCCCCTCCTATCACCTCCAACCTTATTATCTGCTCTGCGCCCGTTAGGTTGGGGCTGAAGTAGTAGAACTCCTCTCCCCCTGCTTCTATGGTCTTCTCTTTGCTGTCCAGTATCCTATCTCCTGTCATCACCCTGACGGTCGTAGAGTAGTCGACTTCATGGTAGTTCCTGACGGAGGCCGTGAGGAACAGCTGATTATCCCTGACCACCGATCTGCGGGCGTTCAAGCTGACCAGTCCCGCGTTCGCCCCGCGCACGCCCACCTGCACGAGCTCCACCCTCACCCCCGAGATGGATGCTATCTTCTTCGCCAGCTGAACGTCTATGCCACCCCCTCCCGCGAAGTCCGAGAACGCGTATATGGCCTTCTTCTTGTCCGTAGCGGACAGCATGTCCCTTCCCAGCATTATCGCATCCCCTATGTTGGAGGGCGTGTCCGCGGCCTTCATCCTCTCCAGGGTTATCCTGGCCTCTCCTAGGTCTTTCCCGGTCGAAACGACTATGGGTATGTTCTCGGCCAATACGATGGACACGTCGTCTTCCTCGTTCAGCTCCGAGAGTATGTCCACGGCTTTGGCGACTGCCGCGTCGAACCGGTTGGGGCTCACATCCGTTGATTTCATGCTGGCGGACGCGTCCAAGACTATCACCACGGATTCCGCCTCGTTCTTCTCCACCTCGGTGTTGTAGAAGGGATTGACGAGCGTCAGCACCAGCAGGGTTATTATCAGGATCTGCATGAAGAGTATGGGGTCTCGGACGAACTTCTGCAGGAAGCTGGTGAACCTCTTGTTCTTCTCCATGAACCTTATGAACATGGTGGACGGGAACAGTACGACCTTGGGCTTCGGCTTCAGGAGGTAGAGTATTATGATGGGCACTATCAGAGCCAACCCTGAGAAGGCTATTGGGTTTGTCAGGTTGGATGCCAGGGAGAAATCAGCCACCCCTCTTACCTCCTCCGACCAACTTGACGAAAGAGTCGAATATGGGAGTGTCGGTCGTCACCGTTATGAAGTCGACGCCTATGTCCTTGCATATCTCGTTCACCTGGGCGTTGTGGTCCCTTATCTTCTTCGCGTATTCCCTCCTGAAACCCGGGCTGAGGAAGGTCCTCTTAATGTCGCCGGTCTCCAGGTCCTGGAATTTGATGTCGTCCCTCCACCCCAGGTCCAGCTCCCACGGGTCCAGCACCTGCACGAGGAGCATCTCCTTGCTGTGCTTCGCCATCCGGTATATGCCCTCTGTGATGGATTCCATGTCCTCGATGAAGTCCGATATGATTATGCTGAACGACTTGGACTTTATCACCTTGCTGTACTGTGCGGCGCAGACTCCCAGGTCGGTGCCGCCGGTCAGTTTTATCCGGTTGAACAGGTCTATGACGTTGAACAGGTGGGCTCTGCTCTTCTTTGCCTGTGTAAGCTCCCTTATGGTGTCCGAGTACAGTCCGGTGGCGAACTTCTCGTGGTTGTGGACCGCGAGGAACCCGAACCCTGCCGCGATGCTCCCAGCATAGTCGAACTTGTGCATACCCCCGACCTTGAAGTCCATGCTGGAGCTGCTGTCCACGAGTATGTGTATTATCAGGTTCTTCTCCTCCTCGAACCTCCTTATGTACAGCTTCTCCGTTCGGCCGTAGACGCGCCAGTCGATGAGCCGGAAGTCGTCTCCGGGGATGTACTCCCTGTAGTCTACGACCTCTATGCCTTTGCCATGCTTTATGGATGGCCGGCCTCCGGCGTATACGCTGGACACCTTCTGGCGTATGATGAAGTTCAGCTCCTTGAGCTCGTCTAGGAAGGACGGGTCTATCAATTTGGCCCACCTACACTTCTTTCAGTATCTGGGTTATGACGTCGTCGCTGCTCATCCCCTTGCGTTCGCTCTCGAAGTTGAGGATTATCCTGTGCCTTAGCACCGGGAAGGCGGTCGCCTTTATGTCCTCTTTCGCCACGTAGTTCCTGCCCTGCAACAGCGCCCGGGCCTTGGAGGCCAGCACCAAGCCGATGCTCGCCCTCGGAGACGCTCCGTAGTCGAGGAACTGGGCTGCCGCGTTCTTGCCCTTAGGCCGTGTGGCCGCGACTATCCTCAGCGCGTACTCGCGGACCTCCCCTGATATGGGCATCTTCTTCGTGAGGTCCTGGATCGCCAATACATGCTCCCGCTTCATCAGCTTGTTCACCAATGGCGTGAACTCCCCCGAGTAGAGCTCGACGATCTTGTCCTCCTCCTGTATGTTCGGGTAGTCCACCATGATCTTAAGCAGGAAACGGTCCACCTGCGCCTCCGGCAGCGGGTAGGTCCCTTCCATCTCCAACGGGTTCTGGGTCGCCAGCACGAAGAAAGGCCTGTCCAATTTGTGGGTGGTGTTGCCCATGGTCACCTGCCGCTCCTGCATGCTCTCCAGCAGCGACGACTGGGACTTGGGAGTGGCACGGTTTATCTCGTCGGCCAAGAGTATGTTGGTGAACACCGGACCCTCCTCGAACCTGAACTTCTTACGGCCCGAAGCGTCCTCTTCTACTATGTAGGTTCCCGTGACGTCCGACGGCATAAGGTCAGGGGTGCACTGTATCCTGCGGAACTTCAAGTCCATGATGCTTGCGAGCGTCCTGACCATCATGGTCTTGCCCAGGCCAGGGAAACCCTCCAGGAGGGCGTGGTTGTCGGTGAAGATCGCTATCATCAGCTGTTCCAAAACGTCCTCCTGACCGACTATGACCTTGCCCACTTCCTTCTTGATGTCTGCGTATGTGTCCTTCATCTGCGAGTAGACCTTCTTCAGGTCCACGCTGTCCTCACCGCGTCTAGACGCCCTCTTGGGCTCGTCAACGGCGCTGTCCCACAAGCTCTTGCCCCCGGTTGCCATATGTATCACTTCAAAACTATTTATTGTATATCGTATTAAAGTCAGGTCTCTGGAAGTATCTTCTCGAAGTACCTCCTAACCACCTCCTCGTGCTCTGGGCCTATAACGCACTCCTCGCACTCCTCCGCTGACTGTACCTCCTCAAGGTTGAACTCGTTCCTCCGCGCAGTGCCCCCAGTCTCCCTTATCTCGATCTCCCCCCCGTATTCCGGGTGCAGTCGGAAGTCCACGTCATCGCCCAATATGTTCGCAGCCGACGCCTCGCCGTAGATGTCTTCGAGAGCGTCCGCGCCAACTCCCCCGCCTGTGCCTGGCAGGGGGCCTTCGCTGACGCCCGGGCGTTCGCCTCCCGATTCAGCCCCGAGCTTCTCCTCGTCCTCTCCGGTGAGGTTGCTCTGCTCCCACCTGTCCCCCATCAGGGTGTCGAACTCGCT
This sequence comes from Candidatus Altarchaeales archaeon, assembly GCA_014727915.1. Lineage (GTDB taxonomy): Archaea > Altiarchaeota > Altiarchaeia > IMC4 > SCGC-AAA252-I15 > WJMO01. Next base: position 190,841 of record WJMO01000005.1, read on the forward strand.
GCCGGTCTTGCCTGCCACATCCGATATCCTGTTCTGGATGTCTGGGTCGCTCAGTATGAAATCCAGCGAGTCGAAGGCCACCGACCTGAGGTCCAAGACTATGGTCGTCAAAAGCACGAAGGCCAGTATTATCACCGCGTAGATCCTCTTGGACAGTGTCCGAGTGTCAAGGAACGTGCTGGATTCCACGTCGTCCATGCGCCTGCTCACATCGGACATAAGGTCTTCGACGATTATGTTACTCGTTCCCCTGTATTCCATCGCAGTCTGGAGGCGCTCCCCCAGGTTGTCGTAGCTGCTCCCAATCCGCCTTATTATGTCGCTCCTCCTGTACTCCTTCACCAGCTGCAGCAGCGCGAACAAAAGCGCCGCAGGCAAAGGCATCAGGAAGGCCCTGCTTAGCATGGGAAGCCCAAAACCTAAAACCTCCACTCTGGTCATGTGGAAGCTGAAACCGAGGAAATGCAGGGCTATCATCACCGGCAGGTAGCCTATGAAGAAGTCTATGGCTGTCTTATACAGTCTGATGCCCCAGACCACGGCTTTTGCCTCGGTTACTTTGCTGTCTAATGCGGCCAACCTAGGACCCCTTCATCTTATTGGTTAGGGTGTACAGTTCGGTGATAAGGCTCTTGATGTCGTTGACTGCGTTGTTTATCTTGATGGCTTCCTCTTCGATGTCGCTCGCGGTGTTCCTTATGGAAGAGTTCTCGCTGCTGGTCCTGATGTTGCCCGCCCAGTCGTCTATGTTGTCCGCCTTGCTGTTCATCTCGTTTATTCTGCTGCTTATCTCGTCCAGTTTCGTCTCCATGTCGAGGGCATCCCCCTTCATCCTGGTTATCTTGTTGTTGGCGACCACCAGGTCCTGGTGTTCCTTGTCGTATTTGTCCTTGTACTCCTGGCTTTCAGAGTAGTACTTGTCCGACAACGCGGCATACCTGTTCCTCTCCTCCAGGGTGCTGTTGAGGTCGCTCTCGAGGTTTGTCGCCTTGTCCTCCAATTCGTCGAAGTGGGTTCCGAGGCTCTTCTCCCTCTGCCGGGACAGGTTTATCTCGCTGATGTACTCCATCAGCCTGCGCTCCCGGTCCATCAGGTCTGCCTCCAACATTGTGAGGTTATTCTGGGTGTCGTTCAATGCCCTGCTGAACTCGCTTACGTTCTCAACCGCCTCCAAGTAGTTATTCCTGAGGCCTTCGTAGGTGGTGTAATAGTAGATTACTATGAATATCATAGCCACTATCACTATCAGCAGCAATCCCAACAATATCACGTTAACGTTGTGCTTCATCCTATCATTCTAGAAAAAGCCATCAACACCCATAAGATAATGTATTCCACGAATATAAGAACATCCCATGCCCCTGAACTGATTTAAATAGAATCAGTGTAATGTTATATACTTTTTCACCTGTAAAATGAAGGTTAACCGGAGCAAGTGCCTCTACTGCGGCGGATGCGTTGGCGTATGCCCCGTTCATGCCATAGAGCTATTGGAGACCAGGATAGCCATAGACGGGGGAAAATGCACCAAATGCGGATTATGCGTTAGATTCTGCCCTGTAGCGGCGATTACATCTGATGATGAGTGAATACGACGTTGATGTGGTGGTTGTCGGGGCCGGCCCGGGAGGAAGCAGAGCAGCGTCAGAGCTGGCTAGGAAAGGCTTGAAAGTGCTGGTGTTGGAGAAGCGCCAGGAGATCGGAGCACCCAAGAGGTGCGCTGAAGGCCTTAACTTCGCCGCAGTGGCCGCCCTGCCCTTCGAAATCGACGGCAGGTGGGCGACCCAGGCCATAAAGTCGTGCAGGCTTTTCTCTCCAGCTGGCAAGGAGGTCATGATAAAGCACCCCACCTACGGGGGGTATGTGATAGAGCGTAAGGTGTTCGAGAAGTTCCTGGCCGAGGACGCTATAAAAGCCGGTGCCAAGTACATGGTGAAGACTAACGTATTTGAAGTCTTGAAAGACGGTGAGGGCAGGGTCGTCGGGGTTAAGGCCGATCACATGGGCGAGGACATAACCGCCAGGTCCAAGCTGGTCTTGGCAGCTGATGGCGTGGACTCCCTGACCGCCAAGAGGGCGGGCATCAACACTGCCAACAAGATAAGCGACTACCACAGCGGATTCCAGTATGAGATGGCGGGTTTGAAGAACGTAGATCCAGAGTGCCTGTATGTGTTCTTCGGCGAGGAGGTCGCCCCCAAAGGCTACCTGTGGATATTCCCCAAAGGCCATTCTTTCGCCAACGTCGGCATAGGGATAACATCCGCGAACTCCGAGAGCGGCGGAGAGCCCAGGAAATACCTGGACCGGTTCATTGCAGACAACCCCAAGTACTTCGAGGGTGCCAGCCCCGTGGAAGTGAACGGCGGGGGAATACCCTTGAGTGCCTCAGCACCGACTTTCGTCGGCGACGGGATAATGCTGGTGGGTGACGCGGCCCAGCAGGTTAACCCCATACACGGCGGCGGCATTGCGTTGGCCATGCGCTCGGCCATACTGGCGTCGGAGGTCGCGGCAGCCGCCATATCGGAAGGCGACCTTTCCAGGGAGCGTCTCATGGAGTATGAGCGGCGCTGGTTCGAGGGCGGTGACGGAGCCAAGCTCAAGAGGCTCTACAAGCTCAGGATGTTCATGGAGAAGCTCGAGGACAAGGATTTCGAGACCCTCGCTGAAGTGATGGGCAGCGAAGACCTGCTCAAGCTTTTGGGCGGGGATAACAAGTACATCCTGAAGCTGCTCCTGACCAAAGCCCCCAAGCTGATCCCGCTGGCCAAGAAGTTCCTCGTTTGAAGCTCGCATGAGAGGAGATTGTATTTATTCTCTGAATTTCATATTCAACGGGTCATAGACGCGGCATATGCCTTGATGCAGTGCCCTCCAAGAAAGTGTTTTTAACCAGATTTTTTTATGCCGCATTGTATGCGGTGAACCTGGCCTTCCACATGCTCCGGTCTTCCCTAGAGACGGGCCTATACTCTGTCACGGGCCGGATAGACCCGCAGGTGATAGAGGTTGAAACCGTACTGAAAAGCCCGTTCTCCCAGGTTCTGCTCGCAAATTCGATAACTTTGACCCCCGGCACATTGACTGTAGACCTGGACTCCCAGGCCAGGAAGCTCAAAGTCGCCGTGTTGACACCCCGGAAACCCTCTTCTGTGATACCCTTCGAGAAATACATTGGGGGTATGCTAGAGTGATAGAGCTGCTAATATCCTCATTGGCCGTGGGCGTTCTCGTAGGAGTCGTTCTCGTGTCCCGGGGCGGGCCTGAGAACTCGCTGATAGGCTTGAACATAGCGACGATATGTGCGATAACGGCATTTCTCGCAGTCCAGCGTGAACAGAACATACTTTTCACAGGAGACATACTGTTCTATCTGATCCTCCCCGGAGTCTTCGGTGTCATAGTCTTCACAAGGTTCATGTCGGAGGTGCGGGATTGATATGGGAAGTCTCTGGATCGGGTTTGTTGGAACTGGCATATGGTGTTTCATCAGCTCTCATACTGGCAGCCTCAATAGGGATCCTACAATCCCCCGAGAGGAAGAACATGGTATATGCGAGGATACACATGGCAGGAGTCATCGACGTAGTATGCATGTTCCTAACGGTCATACTCGGCTACCCCCTCATAGGTTTGATCTACTTTGTGGTCGTCCCCCTGACAGGACATGCCATAGCCAACGCACACTACCACCGCAGCACCGGCGGGGAGGTGGCGGGTTGATAGAGTATATACTCATGCTGTCTGCTGTTGTCGTAGCATACATGTCCCTCAAGCCTAAGGACCTCCTAAAGGCGGTGATAATCGGCACAGGCATAGAAGGCCTTGCTTTGGCGGTGCTCTACCAGCAGCTCCTGGCCTCGGACGTCGCCCTGACCCAGGCGATAATCTGCTCGGCGATACTGCCCGGCCTGTTCGCGATAGTCGTATATAAGACTCAGAGGTGGGAGGAGTGATACAAGAAGCATCTTTCATAACCGCCGCATTCCTGTTCATCATCGGTTTATGGGCTGTACTGTCAAAGGACAACCTGCTGAAGAAGGTGCTGGGGATAACTTTCATATCGGATGCTGTCAACCTGGTTCTAGTCTCCATGGGCTACCGTGAAGGCGGTATAGTTCCCATAATCATGCCTGGTGTGGGGTCGGGGGAGTTCGCATCCCAGGCCGCATACCCGCTGCCCATGGCATTGGTTCTGACCAACATAGTAATATCAGTAGCCACGGTTTCTCTGATACTCGGATTGTGCGTGAAGCTATACCAGAAGAACAAGACGTTGAGTGCTGGGAGGTTATGGGATGGCGAACGTTGAGCTTCTTCCATTGATGGTGGTCCTGCCTCTGGCTGTTGCGGTAGTATCCAACCTTTTTCACGGCAGGAACCGCCTGCTGGCATTGACCGCCATGACTGCAACGCTCTTGTTCATGGTGCTGCCGCTGCTAATGCCATATGGCATGCACACATTCGGCGGCCACGTAAGGGAGGCTCAGAAGACAGAACTGGCCCTTGGAGTCATATACGTGTTCCAACACCACCACCGGATAATAGTGTTCATACTGGCTTTGATAGCCCACCTGGTCGTGTCATCATATGCGGGCGCCTACCGGAAGCTATCAGGGCCTTACCTGGGGTTCATGATGATGGGCGTGGCAGCATCAACTGCCGTATTATTGGCTGATGACTTCTTCAACTTCTATGTGTTCCTGGAGGTTGCGCTGATATCCCAGGCTGCCATGGCCATCGCCTCCGGCACAGAACAGGCGTACAAGGCAGTGGTCAAGTACTTGATCGTTGCTAATGTAGCGGGAAACTGCCTACTCCTGGCGGTCGCGTTCCTCTTCTCGCTGGCAGGTTCGCTGAACATATCGGACATGCAGTCCTTCATATCCGCCAACGGGCCCGCCCTAGCCTACAACCCGGTGTTCCTTGCGTCCTGCGCTCTCACAATCTTCGCGTGGACCTACGCATCCGGCGTATTCCCCTTCCACAACATCAAATCCGAGCTTTACGCGTCGGCCAGGCCCCACGCGTCCGGGCTCATGCAGACAATGACAAAGTTCATAATGGTGGCTTTGGCTATCGTATTGCTGAAGCTCTTCGCTGACGTCGGGTCCCTGAGGATGGTCATGCTCTACGCCTCCCTGGGAGCGATGGTCTTCGGCGTCATCATGGCTTTGAAGCAGGACAACTACCAGCGTATGCTCAGCTACCACGCAATATCCCAGGCGGGCTATGTGGCGTCGGGCCTGAGCATCGGAACCCCGGTTGCCATAATAGCGGGAATATTCCACGCCGTCAACCACGTGCTCTACAAGACCGCCTTGTTTCTCGGGTGCGAGTGCGTGGAGTACAGGGCCGGCACCACAGACTTCAAGGGAGTAAGCGGCCTGATACACTCCCTCCCCCTCATAGGATTCCTCGTGTTATGCGCGAAGTTCGCCATATCGGGGATACCCCCGTTCAACGGCTTCCAGAGCAAGCTCATGCTCATGACCGCAGCATTCGACGCTGGCATGCCAGAAGTGACTCTGGTGATGATACTAGTCAGTGTGCTCACGTTCATATCGATGATGAAGGCATTCCACCTGGTCTACATGAGACATCCGACACAGGATACTAGGGAGCCTAGGGAGATTCCGAAGTCTTATGTTGTCGCCTTGATTATACTGGTGGGTTTGTGCGTTCTGCTGGGCGTGTACCCCCAGCTTGCAACACGTTACATAGAGCCTATAGCCTACGGGATAGGCTTCAATTGGAGGTGATTTGGAGTGTACGGCGATCTGCTTAAGGGTTTGTGGAATCGGGATTCAGGCGATAGCGTGCACGCCGCTTCCGTTTTCGCAATAGAGTTCCAGTCAATCGCGGCATTCCTCCTCCTGACCTTCCTCGCAGTCAGGTTCATATCAGCCTATGCCGCGCTGCCTGCCGTGCTGTTGGCCCTGATGCTACTGCGGGGCAGGACCCTCACGTTCACTGTTCTGCGGGAGAATGACGACCGTTTCCAGACCCTATTATTCTATCTGATAGTCTCGCTTGGGGTCATATCACTGTCTGTGGGGTGGTATCTGTGGGTGTGAGGAGGGTGATAATGGCGTCCGCGCTTGCGGTTTTCTCCCTGCTCGTCCTGGACGCCATGATGTCCATGTCCATAGACCCGGGCGTCAGCAGAGTCTACAACACAGTCGGCGTCAAGGTCGCTAAGAACATGGTGACCGCCATATTGTTTGACTTCAGGGGATATGACACCCTCGGCGAAGCCATAATACTAGTCACGGGCGTGCTGGCCGTTTCCCTGCTGTTCGGCAGGGGCCTCCTCTCCGGCGACGTGCACGAGGACGCAGACGACGAGCTCAGGGAATCTCTCGTTCTGAGGACGTACGCCCCCCTGCTAGCGTCACTGGTGGTGGTCCTCGGTGTCTTCGTGACTCTCGGCGGCCACATAACACCCGGCGGAGGATTCCAGGGAGGCTCGATAATCGCGTCGGGGATGCTGCTGACCCTCGTCGTCTGCGGCCGCGGCGCGGTGAAGATCTCCCATCCGACGCTGGTTAAGATGGAGGCAGCCGGGGTGCTGTTATACCTCACTCTCGGAATCTTAGGGCTTTTATCCAGCGGATACTTCCTCTACAACCTGGGCGTCGACTTGTACGGCATAGTATCCCCAGACATGGCCTCGATTTTCAACTACCCTGACGGCGTCGACGCAGGCATAGTCCCCTACCTCAACATCGCAGTGCTCATAAAGGTTTCGGCAGGTCTCACCACGGTGATGCTGGTGCTCCTGGGAGGCAAAAGATGAACGTAGTAGTCTACGCCATCGCATTCTGCGCTGGAGCATTGTATGGGCGGTGGGTTGAAAGGGCGAAGGCAGCCCCCCTCCTGCTATTGGGCATTCTGTCGGCTGTGCTGTTGGGCAACTACCCCTACTACTCTGTTGAAGGGTTTTCCACGGTATTTATCTCCTCACTCATTGGTGTTGTAGTCGGAGGTCGCATTCGAAGATGAATCCGGTGATCCAACTGTTGAAGCACATCACATACGGCATAGCCACGCTGCCTAGGATAGTCCTCGGTACCGGAAGGCTCACCGACGACCAGATGCGCAAGACCGTGCTGTCAGGGGCTGTGAAATACCCGGACACAGTTGACGTGGACGCGTGCATCGGCTGCGGAGTCTGCGCCATGGTGTGTCCGATGAAGTGCATAACCATGAAGCCGTTGGAGGAGAAGGTGAAGCTGAGGGAGAACCAGTACAAGGACAAATACCCCGAGATCAACCCTGCCCAGTGCATATTCTGCTTCCAATGCCACGACAACTGCCCAGTCTACAAGGTGCATCACCGCTCCTCGGCCATACACCCCCGGGGAATCCGAAAGACAGGCATCACCGCAGAAGGCCTGTTCCGCAGGATGGACGAGAAAATCAAAAAACAGGGTGGAGGTGGCGGAAATGGTTAAGAGATCAGCCCGTAGGAAGTCAGTCCATGTCATGTTCGTCTACACGGGAGGATGCAACGGCTGCGAGATAGAGATAGCCAACGCGCTATTCTCGCCCTACTATGACCTGGAACAATACCGGGTGATGATGACCTTCAACCCCCGGGAGGCCGACGTGCTCATAGTCACAGGACCGATAACAAAGAGGAACGAACCCCAGTTGAAGGCCATATACGAGCGTATACCCGAGCCGAAGGCTGTCATAGCATGCGGGGCGTGCGCAATAGTCGGGGGCATCTACGTGAACCTCTACGGCGAACTCGGGCCCAGCGACCAGATACGCGGACCCCTCGGCAACATTCTGCCGGTGGATGCGAGCGCGCGCGGATGCGCTCCCAGGCCGGAGGAGATAATACGGGCGGTGTCATCGGTGATACCTAAGATAGTGGAGGCGAAATGAACTCGGACAGGGATAGGCTCACGGAAGTGGATGTGGGCACCGTGCACCCGGTGCTGGTCGAACCCTTCAGGACCAGGTTCTGGGTGGAAGACGAGATGGTCCGCGACTGTGAGATAACATACAACGCAGCCCACAGGGGCATAGAACGCATACTAGAAGGCATACCCTTGGCGAAGGCACATATGATAACAGAGAAGGTCTGCGGGCTCTGCAGCCACTTCCACCTGTGGAACAGCATCCGGGTGACGGAGAAGGCCATGGACCTCGAAGTCCCCGAGCGGGCCGAGTACATCCGGGTGTTGATAGCGGAATTGGAGAGGATACACTCCCACCTGTTCTTCCTCGGACACGGCTGCGAGACCATGGGCCAGGAGACCTTCACATACCGCGCCTTCGCTCTCAGGGAGCCGCTGATGCGGGTGTTGTACGAGCTCACAGGCAACCGCGTCCACTATGCGGTACCAGCCATCGGCGGGGTCAGGCCAAGGGCCAACCCCACACCCGATATGCTCAAAAACGTTTCCTCCATGTTGGACGAGCTGGAGAAGGGGCTGATGTCCTTCATAGACAGGATCACAACCGACCCTATGGTGTTGGCGAGGGTCACAGGCGTCGGCGTATTGGACCGGAAGGTCGCTGAGGAATACCATGCGGTCGGCCCCACCGCCAGGGCGTCGGATGTGGACAACGACGTCCGCCATCACATGCACGAGTACGACCACTTCAACTTCGACTACATCACATTGAAGGACGGCGACGTAAAGGACAGGCTCATACTCCGGTGCCTGGAGATACCCGAGAGCATGAGGATCATACGGCAGGTGCTGGACGAGATACCGCCCGGGAAGGTGGGGACCGTTCCCAAGTTCAAGTATGACACGGAATTCGCGACGACATACATAGAGGCGCCCCGTGGGGAGTTGTTCCACTCACTCCGCATCGACGCGGAAGGAAAGGTCCGCAACTACAGGATACGAACTCCAACACCTCCGAACCTCACCTGCATGGAGCAGGCCTGCATCGGCGACCAGCTGACGGACGCGATACTCACCATAATCAGCTGCGACCCCTGCCTCTCATGCTCCAGCAGGGCATTGGTGGTTGACATGGGCACGGGCGAGGAGAAGGTTGTGGACTTCAGGGAGGTGAAGGCGAAATGCTAGTCGAGTCGCTTGCAGTACTGGCGGTCGCTTTCACAATCTCACTGTTCATATCCGGTTTGGAGCGTAAGATACAGGCCCATATCCAGCAGAGGCGCGGCCCACCACTGACGACCCCTGGGTTATGGAGCGTGATCAAGTTCCTCCACAAGGAACCTACCGAACCGGACTCTCCCTCCTCATCATTTTACAAGCTATTGCTGGTCTTGAACGCGGTCTCTCTAGTATTCATACTACTGTTCACGAACCCACTATGGTATGGTGTCCTCGGATTCTCCTCATTGCTCGGCCTGCTAGGCCTGCTGAAGCTGGAGGAAGTGTCGTATATGCTGATGGGCTCCCTCTCACGTTCTGTGATGAGCAAGTCCATGCCCTTCCCAGACACCATAGCAGGCAGCAAGCTCGGGGGGGCCCGCTCCTATTTCGAGGACGTCGCCGCAGTCCGCTCGCTGAAGATGATAACCTTCGGCTCCTTCCCCTTCTACATTGCGCTGCTCATGCCATTCGCCCATGTGATGTCCATGGACGTCGAGGCAGTGTTAGCCGGTCCCCCGCTGATATTCACGCTCTCAGGATTGGTTGCAGCCTTCATATACTTCATAGGCTATAACATGCTCATAAACAACCGTCCATTCGACATCATCAAGCCGAAGATAGACGTGATCGAGGGTCCGGTGATGGAGTACGCCGCCGGCTGGAGGGGAATGTACTACCTCAAGAAAGGATTCTCCATGTTCGTGCTGTCAAGCGTGTTCGTCACTCTATTCATTGGCGTTCCACCGGACCTTTCCGACCCTGGGACCCTGGTCACTCACATGTGCGTGGCTCTGGCCTTCCCAGTATGCGCTTCGATCCTGAAGGCCTACAGTCCAGTCTTCACATTCAAGCAGATATATCCCATCTCGCTTTCACTCACGGTCCTGGGCGTGCTAGCCCTCACATTGAACATAATAGGGTTTTGAAAGATGCCGAAGATAGTCGTTGAGTCGGGTATGGTTTTGAACCTTGGAGGTTTCATAGTGGAGAAGAAGGCTAAACTACCTTGCGTAGACGTCATAGTCGGGAACCCCCTACCAGAGGATATGAAGCTGGACGCCCCCGTCTACAGCGAGGAGATGCTCCGGGAATACGAACGCCAGGGCATGTTCGTAGAATACCTCAGGGACGGGGAGTCACTGAAAGAAAAGCTAGAGGGGATGAAGAAGAGAGTGGATGAAAAACTGAAGGGCTAGCATTGTCCGTCGGTGAACACCCAATTCACTGCGTAAACGGCAACCACCACTATCGCCACGGACACCGGCACCAACACCACCATAACCTTGCTCGCCATCCGCAGCAGCCTATTCGTGTCGCTGTCGCCTTTGACCTTTAAATGTATTATGCCCGCAGCTATCAGGATCGGGATGTAGACCAGCACTCCCAAGCCGGCAGTGATTGAGAGCAGGAGGAATTTCATGTTCTCCAACACCTGGCAGATGGCCATCTGAGCCTCCGCCTCAGGTGTCATGTACCCATTTGCTATGCCCGCGCACGCCAAAACAGCCAACACCGTGAACCCCCTCTTTTTCACTGTGTTATCCTCCTCTTCTCTTCTGCCGGGGGTTCCGGCTGCAGTCTCTCGAGCTTCCTCACTAATGTGAACGTCTTGACGCCCGTTGACTTCCAGTCCCTGCTACCCCTGAAACGGTATTCGCCCGAGGATTTGCTGTATGCGATAGCCCTCCTCACGTTATCACCCACCTCGGTTGTCACCCTGACCTTGCCTCCCGGCTTCACTATGCATCCCGCGGCAGGAAGGAGGCACTGGATGAAGAAACTGGACTTGTCCCCGTCTGTACCCGGCTGGGGATAGCTTATCTGCACAAGATCAGCCGATCCCTTGAGCTCCTCCGGGATGCTGCCTGTGACTGTGAGGTCCGCCTTCCGGAAGTCCAGCCGCGGGTCGGTGAACGTCTTCCTGGCCTTCCTCAGACTAGCCTCGTTGAAGTCGAGGCCATAGACCCTCTCAGCATCCGGGAACTCGTTCAACAGCTTGTTCGTTCCAAATCCCTCCCCGCAACCAAGGTCAACAGCGATCATATCTACTATTGCTTATCCAGCCATTCTAACAGCGGCTTGTATGCTGTCCTGTCCAACCTGTCCCTCTGGGTTATCGCCTCTTCCATCCACTCCTGCAGGGTAGTTGGATTTGACCCTCCGAATCTCTCCTCCAGGCTCTCCTGTGTTATCTCATCCATCGCCTCGACGGTGTTGTGTATGTCAACGGGCAGGAATCCATCGGTCATTTCGGCCAGCCGGTCCAGGTCCAGCGACACCGCGCCATCTCCCAGGAACTCCCGGAGAACTGCCTTACGGGCTTCAGGACCCGGTTCCGGCATGAACACGAGGCTGTTGAACCCTGCCTCCGACAGTCCTTGAATATTCCATGGATGGTTGGTTCCCCCCACCACAAGCACATCCTCTGAGAGATCCTCTATTGAATCCCTTATCTCCTGCACGTCCATGAACTTTTCAAACTCATCCAGGAACAGTAATGTTTTACCTTGAACGTCCGGCAGTCCTTCATCGATTTCGCCTGCTTTAACATCCTTGAACTCATACCCTAACTCTCCAGCTATTGCCTTAGCCAGGAACGTCTTTCCATTCCCCGGTGGGCCGTAGATGACGACGCGGTTCGAACCTTCTTTTCCGGACTTAACAGCTTCGACGACGTTTTCCCTGACCAAACCGGCCAGATACTCGGAACCTTTCAAATCAGATAGTGTGACCATGGTTAATTCTTTTCCCTGATGCTATAAATCTCGTCTGCCAGTTTTCCCACGGATTCCATTACCTCCCTGCTTATGGGCTCTCCCAGCCCCGTCTGTTTGACCTGGACCGCTATGAACCTCACCTCGATGCCTTCCTGTCTCAGCCGGTTGGCGAACATCTTCATCGGCGCCCGGTGGGTCGAGACGTGCATCCCCTGCAGTCGGCCGATGTCGACCTCCCTGGTCTCCCCCGGACGTCCCTTGAAGTCGCCCGCATCAACCAATACGGCCTTCTCTGGCTTGAACCCTATTATCTCGTCCGTGAAGTTCTCGGGCGCGGTTGCGGTGAACAAAACCTGGAAGTCGCAGTCGCCCATCCCTGATACCATTTCAGCCAGGGCCTTCCCAAGTCCGTCGTCTCCGCTCAGCTCGTTACCTACGCACACCAGGCTGACCCTACCCTCGAATGCCTGCTTGAGGACCATCAATAAAGAATGGTCGTGGCTGATTTAAATGGCCTGCCAACCCATAATATCATATGCCCGGCCCAATACCCCCGAAACCCCGCCATGGCAGGGAAGGCGAAGCCGAATCCGCGACTCCGAATGTGGATGTGGGCCTGCGAGAAAGTCGAAGCCAGGCCTCGATAAAGGGCAGTGTGATCGACAGATTGGGGGCTCGTATCGCGGAAAGCTACCGGCACCGGGGTTTCGCTTTCTACAACCTGGTCATGGACTACCTTCGAGTCGAGTATGCCCTGAGGGAGATGATAGGGATGGACGTGCCCGCCAGCACGGAGTGGTCGGTGAGCATGGGGGGTTTAGGGACGGTATTCGAGAAGGCCAGGTCTGAAGGGGGCAGTAAGATGGATCCGGAGTTCTTCACGTCCGGAAGGGACTTGCATCGCCTGGATGCTTATGTGAAGTCAGAAGCTGAGGCCTCCCTGGAGAGGGGAAGGCTCGCGGGCGAGTTCAAGGAGATATACCTCGGCTTGAAGCAGGTCTATTTCCAGCAGGAGAAGAGGTGATCATGTCATGTTGGTGAAGGAGGTGATGTCGACGAGGCTCGTGTTGATACTGTCATCAGACACTGTGCTGAAGGCGGTGAAGCTCATGGTCGCCAATGACATCGGCAGTCTGATTGTCGCTGACAAGGGCAGGGCAGTGGGAGTGCTTACGATGAAGGACGTCTGCTCCAAGGTGATATCCGAAGAAAAGGATGTTGGGTCCACGCTGGTCGGGGACGTCATGTCCTCTCCTGTGATCACGGTGCATCCTAACTCGAACGTGGAGAGAGCAGCCAAGCTCATGGAGGAGAACAACATACGGAGGCTTGCGGTTGTCGAATACAACAAGGTCCTAGGCATAATAACGATGATGGACATAGTGTCCAACCTACCGGAGCTGCTCGGCGTCATGTTCCAAACCTGGGTGACGCCCACCTGGAAGTAGGGGTTAAAATAAAAATTATTAATAAAAAAGTTAAAATAATTTAAAAAATTCTATTTTTTTCTTTTTGGTGAAGAAGTCATTGGCTGGGCAGCATATCCTTCCCTGCCTGCAGTCGGGACAGGCTAGCCTCCCGCAGACTACCGGGTTTCCCAGGAGCCAAAGCAACAGCGTCGATAATGTCAAAACCAGGATGGACCAGCTGAACCGGATGTATAAGAGGAATGCCCCCCTGCGAGCGTTGAAAACAAAGGTATGAACATGGGTATCATATCCCCGATTTTGACCTTCCTATCCCCGAACATGTCGTGGTCGCCTCTCCCGACTATAAAAGGCGCTATTTTTCCCTTTCCGAACGCGCATCTTTTGCCTTAGCAGCAGTAGCTGCAGATCTTCCAGTATACTGGGTACTCCAGGGAGACGGTTTATAAAATGTATGCGACACCAAAGGCCAATCATATCCTGGAAAGTATTTAAAATCCGCTGGCTAGCGTGGATAATGGTATGATATTGGCTGCTAGCGCAATCCACAGTGGCTATTACTCGAAACCTCCGGTTTCTTCCCTCATTCTTTCTTCTTCTTTTTGGGGTTGAGGGTCTCTTCCGCCTCATGGAATGTGGTGAAGGTTGGGTCGAACTCGTCTTCTTCGGGGGATTGACCTAGGTTCCCTTTTATGTCTGCCGACTCCAAAGGCCCTATCCTGCCCCTGGCGCCATCCAGCATCCTCATGTACTGGGGGTCCCTGAACCTAGCCTTTCCACTTGTCAATGTGATTATATACTGGCATTCGGTGTTATTATCTGCATCATGGATCGCATCGGCACTGACGAGTCGGGCAAGGGAGACTACTATGGGCCCCTGGTCGTGGCGGCAGTGTATGTCGGGAAGGGCGATGACCGGAAGCTCCGCAACATGGGCGTCCGCGACGGGAAGAAGCTCAGGGATGACAGGGTATTGTCCCTTGAGCGTAAGATAAAGGACGGTTTCGAGCATGATGTGGTGAGGATAAGCCCCGGCAAATACAACGCATTATACGACAAGCTTGGCAACTTGAACGTCATGCTAGCATGGGCTCACGCGCGGGCCATAGAGAACCTTCTTCCCAGGGTCATATGCGACATGGTCGTGTCGGACCAGTTCGGAGACGAGAGGTTCCTCGAGGAGCGTCTGATGGATGAGGGGCGGAAGGTCAGGCTGGTCCAGAGGCCGAGGGCTGAGTCTGACCTGGCTGTGGCTGCCGCCTCCATACTCGCGAGGGCTGCCTACCTGAGGTTTTTGAAGGGCATGAGGATGAAGTATGGTGTGATATTCCCCAAGGGCGCCGTTGAAGTGTATGAGGCTGGCAAGACCTTCATAGAACTGTATGGTCTGGCGAGGCTGGGGGAGGTCGCGAAGCTTCACTTCAAAACAACCGAGAAGATAAAGGAAAACCTAAAGCAGCTTTAGCTTGTTGGAATGTCCTGTTGGAAACCCGGATATATTTATTTTAGTATTCGGAATATTCTGGGTGGTCGAGCTAAAACCCTTCAAACGGCTAAGATACAACATTGAAGCTGTGGGAAGTATAGGGGATGTCGTGACCCTCCCCTATGACATAATAACCCCTGAGAAGCAGGAGAGATACTACCGCCAGTCCGAGCACAATTACGTGAGGCTCATCCTCGCCCGGGAGGAAGATGGCGATAACGGGGACAGCAGGTATGAGAGTGCTAGGAGGACGTTGGATAAGTGGATGGCCGAGGGTGTCCTAGTCGAGGATGAGGACCCCGGCCTTTTCATATACGAGGAGGAGTTCGACTTCAACGGTGGCAGGAAGAGGCAGGCAGGCATTGTCGGATTGGTCAAGCTGGAGCCCTTCGAAAAGGGCGTGATCCTGCCCCATGAGAAGGTATACAACACGGCCATAGAGGACCGATACAGCCTTTTGAAGGCTACGAGGTCATGTCTTGAGATGATAATAGGCGTCTTCTCGGACAGGGAACGCAGGGTATTGGAGGTCATGAGGAAATACGTGTCGGAGGCTCCTGAACTGGACTTCGAACACGAGGATGAAGTCCGCCATCGGCTTTGGAAGATAACCGACAAGGACGACTTGGATTCTGTAATATCTGCTTTTAGGGATGACAAGGTGATCATAGCCGACGGCCACCACAGGTATACGACCGCACTCAAATACTATTCTGACTCCGGCGATGAGCGGGCGGGTTACATGCTCTTCCTCCTATGGAGCATGGAAGACGACCTCAAGGTCCTGCCCACGCACCGTCTGCTTAAGAGGGATTCGTTCGACTCCACCACCCTTGAGGGCCTCGAAGGCTTTGAGGTTGAGGATGTGGACTCTGGCTTGGAAGGGCTTTTGGCGCGAATGGGCGATTCTGACGAGTCTCACGTGTTTGGCGTTTACGACGGCGGTTTCCATCTGCTGAAGCTCGTTGATGGCGGGCATTTTGTCCTGGACGAGAGCAAGAGCATGGCATGGAATGGATTGGACGTCAACATAATGCGCTCTAAGATAATCAAGCCGTTACTGAGCGGCGAGAACGGAGAATGCATCGACAGGGGGGATCTGGCTTTCACCAAGGATGCTAGGAAAGCGGTTGAGAAGGTTGATGCCGGCGAGTATGATGTGGCGTTCTTCCTGAATCCGCCCTCCATCGATGAGATCCGCGATGTTGTTGATGCGGGGGAGCGGATGCCCCAGAAATCCACCTACTTCTACCCTAAACCTCTGTCCGGGATCCTCATGTGCAGGCTTTAAAGCAGAAGGTTCCAATGGATTACCATGTCTGCTGGCTTGGAGAAGAAGGTCAGGGATGTAATGACCTCCAAGGTCATGACGGTTAAGCGTAGTGACTCTGTTTCCAAGGCTGTTGAGCTGATGAAGTCGAGGAACATAGGCTCTGTTGTGGTCGTCGAGAAAGGCCTGGTAGTCGGGATCATAACCGAGCGTGACGTCATAACCAAGGTGCTGGGAGAGGGCAGGGAACCCTCTTCGGCTGTCGTGGAGGATGTCATGTCCGTGGATCCGGTTATGGTCGACTCCGACCTCCCGATATTCGAAGCTGCCAAGCTGATGGTTGAAGGCAAGTTCAGGAGGCTCCCGGTCGTGGAAGCCGGGAAGCTGAAGGGCATAGTCACTGAGACTGACCTGTCGAATGCCATGCGGTCCGCGGCAATAGACGTGACCCCCAGGCTGGAGGATTATGTCAGTTCGCTCCCTTCAGAGTACCAGCTCGACCCTGGCAAGTCCTATCTGTTCGAGGAGCGCAAGCCCATGAAATGCTATGAGGTATTCGTCGACCTTGTGAAGCACGGCTATGCTGGTCTGTGCATATCACGGACCAACCCGTCGGTCATAAGGAAAATGCATGGCATATCCGCCACGCCGATGGTTTGGGTCACTGACATAAAGACGTCGGAGCCCACGATAGACCCGAAAGACCTTGTTGGAGTGTCCAAGATGGTGTCGGAGTTCGTTGAAAAGGCCAAAAACGGGGTCGTGTTCATAGAGGCTTTGACCTACCTAATAGGCCACAACGACTTCAACGGCGTGTTGAACATAGTCCAGCACATACGTGACAAGGTGTCCGACAGCAATTCCTCCCTTATCATATACGCCGACCCCATCGTGTTGAGTGAGAGGGAGCTGGAGATGCTGATGCAGGAGATGGACGAGGTCAAGTTCAGGGCATACTAGATTGGTTCTCCTTAACGCTTATAGTTGCAAACCCAATTATTTACATGCTTCTCCACGGCCGCTTGCGCGAGTACCGTGATCTCTTCAGGCTGGGGCCTGTCCTACTTGCATGGACGGTAGGCCACGGTGCGATGTGGTTCCTTATGCCGAACATCGTAGGCGCCATAGTCGGGGATGTGGTCCTTGTGGGCGTCATCATCTCACTTCCTGCAGTGGTTGCGATGTTAGTCGACCTGCCCATAGGCGATCTGACGGATAGGATGGGGTCCCGCCGTCTTCTGTTGTCCGGGCTTTTCGCCCTCGGAGTTCTCGGAGCCTCTCTTTCGTATGTTTCCAACCTATTGGGTCTGTTGGCTTTCATGGTCTTCCTAGGACTCCTCTACCAGCTCGTTTACATACCTGCGAAGGCGTATGTTATGGATGTCAGCCCCCTGGGAAAGAGCTCCGAGTACCTGGGGTTCGAGATGAGCTTCATAATGCTGGGTCTTGCGCTTGGCCCGATCGCGGCGGGCATGATTATATCCAAGGGTCTTTCCCCCAACCTGGCGGGCTCTCTATTGTACGTGTTCTCATGTTTTTCTGCTTTGACCCTTGGGGTTCTTTTGTTCAGGGACTGCATGCCGCATGAGTGTTTCACGAAGGCCATACGGGAGGTCCTGGTGGAAGACAAGGTTTTCCTCAAGGAGCTGGTCGAATATGCCCGCCTCAAGTCGACTGGCTTATCCATACTCGTGCTGACCTTCACCTTCACATTCTATGATGGTATGGTCTGGACCATCCAGCCACTCCACTACCTGTCTTTCACGGACTCCGCTCTTGAGGGGGGTCTAATACTCTCCTCGTTCGTCTTGCCTTTCATATTGTTTGACATACCGGGAGGAAGGTTGGCCGACCGTTTCGGGCGCAGGAAGATACTAATGTTTGGGCTGGCCCTGGGTGGCGTGTCTTCCATAGCGTTCAGCATGGCCTCCACCGTCCCTCAGCTGATGCTTTCAGCGTTCATCGCTACCTCGGGTTTGGCGTTCGCCTGGCCAAGCATGGAGGGCATACTCACCGTTAAGACCGACCTTGGGGGCAGGGGTTCTGTCATTGGCGTTTGGAGCACAGCCCGGGACCTCGGATATGTCCTGGGGCCGATATGCGGGGGTTTGCTGGCTAAGGCTTTGGGGTTGGACAGGGTCTTCATGGTTTTGGGGGTGCTGCTCCTGGCTGTGATGGCCTTCACTTTCAAGATACGAGAATAGGCCGAGATGGTCTTCTCAGTGGAGTCCGAGGCTGGAGGCGACTATCTTCTTTATGTCGGCAGGGCTTCCCCCTAACCTTATCAAGGTCGTGGTTCCCCGCACCCCAGAACCTGACAGCGTCAATGTGACGAGCCCGAGCATCTCCAGCTCCTTGAGATACTCTCCGAACCACCTCATAGTGCGCGGGTTCCTGTTCAGGTGCTTGCATATGCGCTCGTAGTTCTCGTACACTTCCCCTGAGAAAAGGACATCCGCAGGGGCGTCGGAGAGCCTCTTGTACTGGCTTCCCCTGGCTATTGCGTCGGCGATGGAGTAAAGGACGATCTGCTGGTGCTCGGGCAGGGTGGTTATTAGCTCGTTTATCACATCCTCCTCAACCCGCGCCTTCGCCTCTTTAACATCGTCCTTCTTGACCCTCTTCCTCTTGTTGTTCTGTGCTATCTCCCCGGCCTTCTGCAGTAGGCGCAGTCCGTAGCGCGCGTCGCCGTTGGTCTGGGCTGCGTAGGCGGCTATCAAGGCGATGTTGGACTCTGAGATGCTGCCCTTCTTGAATCCCATCTTAACCCTGTGCTTCAGTATCGTCTTCAGCTGGTTGGCGTTGTAGGGCTTGAACACTATCTCCTCCTCGCAGAGGGTGCTCTTGGTCCTGGGGTCTAGGTCGTTCTTGAACGAGTACTTGTTGGAGATGCCTATTATGGAGATGCTCCCCCTGCATGTCTTCCCGTCGAACTCCACCTCCCCGATCTCGTCGTTCATCCTCGTGAGAATGTAGATGAGCTCGTTGACGTCCTTCACCATGTCCACCTCGTCCAACACTACTATCATATGCACTGCGTTGGATTCTATCGTCGCTCTCATCCTCTGCTGGAGCTCGGTGGGCGATCTGCCGCTAAGCTTGCCTCCTCGAACCCCCTCCAGTGGCGTGTCCTTCAGACCCTCCCTGTTCAGCGAATCATCCTCGACTATCTTCAACAGGACCTGGTATTTGCTGTTGTAGCCTAGGCGGCAGTTCATGTATGCGACCGCTGCCCTGGCGTTGTTCTTGTTCTTTGACTTGTCCGCTAGCGTGGACTCCAGCTCCCGGGTGATGTTCTTGACAACGCTGGTCTTTCCCGTGCCGGTCTTGCCGTAGAGGAAGATGTTGTTCGGCTTCACGTTCAGGAATATCGATGCGAGAGACCGTGTAATCTGCTTTATCTCCTGCTTTCGGTAGGGGAGGTCCTTTGGTATGTAGTGGGGGCTCAGGACTCCCAGGTCCTTGAACACTCCCTTGTCCTTCAATTCGTCATCGAATAGCTTGCCTGACATTTTCTTTTGGGGGAGAATATATGGGAAGGTCATATATAAAATGGTGGGGAATCCACTGTGTAGGCGGGTGATTCCCCTGATTTATTAATAAACCCTTACTCACATATTATGGTGTATATTTATGCGATTTCATTGTGTGAGGTGTGATAATGGTGTTTAAGAAGATTTTAGGTGGCGGAGGTGGCGGCGGAGACGACGACCTCTCCCGTGATGATATAGACATTGAGGACTACCTGAATGACTTGAGTGTCCGGGACGGGAAGATAATCGAGAGCGAGGACATAACCTACGTTAAACCCCTTGAGCTTGACGGCGAGGGCAAGGGCGTGGGCAACGTCCTGGCCGAGCTGGAGAAGAACAACATAGTGGTTTTGAACGTAAGGGCCTTGCTGCATAACAGGATGCTCTTGAAGTCTGTGGTAAAGGACATGAGGGATGCTTGTGTGGAGATGGACGGCGACATCGGAAGGATTTCAGAGGACAAGCTGTTGATAGTGCCTTCCGGTATGCGCATCGTCTCCAAGAGCAGCTAGTCTTTCTCCCTTGTGCTATCATGGTTGAAAGGGTCAAATCCGGAATACCCGGCTTGGACGATCTTTTGAACGGCGGCTTCCCCCTGGGTGGCATGTATGTGATACTCGGCCAGGCGGGCACCTGCAAGACGATACTCTCTACTGCGTTCCTCCGTAACGGCGCCGTCAACTTCAACGAGCCAGGAGTCTACATCATGCTGGAGGAGAACAAGGAGCGCATGATGTCTCATATGATGGACTTCGGCTGGGACCTTGCCCAGCTGGAATCTGAGGGAAAGCTGAAGGTCATACCCTATGTGCGCTCGATCGTCGGCGATGTGGACGCAACATTCGAGAACAGCATGATGTCCGGTTCTGCGGGTCGGGTCAGCCAGATGCGCCAGTACCTTACCGTTGACTCGCTTCTGAAGGAGATAACCGACACCTGCAAGTCAATAGGCGCCAAGCGGGTTGTGATAGATCCCATCAACGTTGTCACCCTGTTGTCTGAGAGTCAGGTGATCGCTAGGATGCAGATAATCTGGCTGCTGGAGAACCTTAGGAAACTGGATGTTACTGTGTTGGCCACTGTCGAGGAGGGCGTTGGCTACTGGGAGGACACAATGTTCCTCTCCGATGGCATCGTCCACTTGACCTTGAAGGAGAGGGATGGCATCCACGAGCGTGGCATAATGATCCGGAAGATCCGAGGGACGTCCCACGACACCAGCATACGCCCGGTTAAGATAGACGAGGGCGGCATGCGCGTCTACCCTGAGGAAGTCATATTCAGATAGGCGTTAGCCGAAGACCGACTCGTTGGGGAACACTGTTATCCCCTCATCGGTTATCTTCATGGGTCTCATGTGCTTGTCGAACGCTGTTCCCCTCATCTTCTGTATGCTCACCGCGCTCAGCCTCTCGCCTTCGCTCTCTATCAGGTGCAGTTTTATGACTCCGCTCGCTAGGAACTCCTCCATGAGAACGTCGGGGCCTTCCAGCTCTGATGTGAGCAGTGTGGTGCAGTTCGTGGTCTCCAGGAAGTTGAGGAAACCGAGAAGCTCACGCCGGGCTTCAGTCCGGCTCTCGTATAGCATCTTTATGCTGGTCAGTGAGTCGATGACGACCCTCTTGGGCTTGTAGGACATGTATATGTTCCTCATGGCCTCTATCAGGTTCTTCAACGTGAATTCCGGCTTTGAGATGACCCCTGCGGTCTTGATGGCCCACAGCCCGGACGCTAGGTCCTGCATGGTGTCCAAAAGCTTTATCCTTTGTATGTCCCATCCGAAGGATGCCATGTCCTGTTTGAGTTGGCTGGCCTGCTCCTCTAGCGCGACGTAGAGGCATCTTTCGTTGTTCTTCACGCCGTCCATGAGGAACTGCATGCATAATATCGTCTTGCCCGCTCCGGGGCCGCCGACTATCAGGTACGGCCGTCCAGATATGAATCCCCCGTGCAGCATCTCATCCAGTCCGTCGATGCCGGTGCTTATCTTCTCCATCAGTTTAACAGATTAGAACCAGGTTTAAAAAACTATTTCAGCCGGTATTCTCTAACTCGGCTGTACTCAGGCCCTCCCGGGCTTAGTCTGCTCTCCATCAGCGTGAAATCCCCGACTTCATACTCTCCAAATGCTGCGTCTCTCTGGTTTTCGAGCGCAGTCTTCAGCCCAATGCTGTCCTTGACTTCCCTCACTCTCGCCAATGTGATGTGGGGGTGGAACTTCCCGTCCCGGCTGAAGCCTAGAGGCTCAAGAGCCTCCTCCAATCTCCCATGCAATTCACTCACTTCAGCAGAGCCTTTTTCGACTCCAGCCCAGAGGACCCTCGGCCTGTTCCTGCTGGGGAACGCTCCGAGACCCTTGACTGTGACGGCGAACCTGCTGTGCCCGACCCGTTCCAATGCCCGGGTCACGGGCTCAATGTCCTCGATGTCTCCCAGGAACTTCAGCGTCAAGTGCAGGTTCTCGTATTCGACCGCCTTCATCCTTCCAAAATCCAGGAGTTCTTCCTGTGCCTTGACCAGCTCATCTTTCACCTCATCGGGGCATCCGATGGCGAGAAAGCATCTCATGGTCCCGGCCCATAGATATCCGAGTGTATGTCAGAGTACTTCTTACTGTAGGCTCTGGCGAAGGCTTCCAAACCCGCGTCGTCGTCTACCTTCCCGCCTGAGAGGACCGAAGCCAGCCTTAACCTGAAGTCTTTTATCTCATCGTCTGACGCGTTCCACCTGAGGTCCCGGCCCGGTTCGTACTCATGCCCCCCGGTCAGTGAACCCACTATCCAATTCATCATGCTCATCCTATGGTCTGCATTGTATGGGTTAGCCGAGCTTTGATCGGCTATTATCTCGCCTTCAATCCGGTCTATGCGGTATTCTCCGAACATGTTTTCCATGTATTCCGGGTTGGCTAGGAAGGTCTTTATCCTGGGCGCGGTGAATAGTCGTTCCACGTCCATCACCCTCTTCCTGGGAACTCCCTTGAACAGCGGCGTCTCAATGGCGGTAATCCTGGGTATCTCAACATCTTTGGGCGTGAGATTCAGCGCGTCTATCACCGCGTCCCTGTCCCGCTTCAACGCCTCCGACCTGAAAGATCCCATGGCGATCCCCTTCACTTCCTTGCCTTCAGCTAGGCTGCTTATTCTCTCATGGAAGTCATCCGCCCTTATCCTGCCCTCCTGGAAGATCACACGTTCCGGCCCGAACGCTCCCAATGCGTGGTGTATCAGCCATAGGTCATGGTACCTTCCCTGAAAACCATGCCACCTGGCCTCGTCCGACCGGCGGTTGTAGTCCTCACGGTCTTCGTTGACGTCCTCAGGGGAGGCTCTGAAGAGGTCGTCCAAGTCTATGAACCTAAGTTTCCCAGGGCGCTCAGCCATCATCCTGAAATCCTCTTCTGTCGCAGTCAAACCTGATAGCACAAGCACCGTTGAACCGTCCTTGCTTTTTGCCAGCAAATCCTGGAGTATCCTCCTTCCGTTATCTGCCTCCAGCTTCAACTGGCCTTCAGCGGTTTTCTGGCTGTATTGTTGTCCGCTTACACCCACAAAATGACCTTGGTCGTCGTATGTGCCGAAGTAGTTTGTCCCCCTGAACGGGTGGCTCACCAATATGATCTCAAGCTTCTCTCTCTGCACCTCAAGCGGCGTGGGGACTGTAACGGTATCCGGGCTCGAAGCCTCCCTCTTTGCCTGTGCAGTGCCCGTCTTGCCCATGTATTATTTTTATACGGTATTCGGTAATATACATACCATGTTGCCTGGAGGCATGAACCCGAAGCAGATGAAGAAGATGATGAAGAAGATGGGCATCAAGACCGACGAGATCGATGCCGAGCAGGTCATCATCAAATGCGTCGACCGTGACATCATAATCGACAACCCCTCGGTGGTGAAGACCGTCATACAGGGGCAGGAGATGTTCCAAGTCCAAGGCGACGTCCGAGAGGCCGCTGCAGAGGAGGATGTTGAGATCAGCCAGGAGGACGTGGACATGGTAAAATCCCAGACCGGCGCATCCGACGAGAAGGCCATTGCCGCATTGGAGAAGTCGGGGGGCGACCTGGCCCAGGCCATACTCGACCTGCAGAAATAAGATGGACGCTGAAGGCGCTTTCGAGAAAATTGTCACGGGCATACATGTGATAACCGTAAAAGCAGGTGATAAGGTTAATGGCATGGCTGCCGCGTGGGTCACGCGCGTCTCCCACAGTCCGCCGCTCGTAATGGTATCCGTTGCCCACACCAGGTTCACCCACAATCTAATACAGCAGGCCGGGTCCTTCTGCGTTAACATATTGGCCGAGGGACAGGACGACCTCGTCACACGGTTCGGGTTCAAGACCGGCAAGTCAACGGACAAATTCGACGGCCTCCCATATGGCACTGGCGAAACAGGTTCTCCCATACTGGATGGCACCGCGGGATACCTGGACTGCAAGCTCATCTCATCCCATGAGGCAGGGGATCACACGATATTCGTCGGGGAAGTCGTGGACGCGAAAGCATACGATAAGAATCCCATGTCACATGGAGGCTAAAGCCCTTTCAGCAAGCTGCCTGAACAGTTCACTGCCCTTCTCTGATGTTGCCCTGGTAGGGTCTCCCAATACCCCGGATTCGCTGAATTCCTTCGTGTCCTTCCATTCTCCCCTCCCAGGCCATCTGAACTCGTGCTCTCTGATCTCGTCCTCTTTGACCAGTTCGGGGTGCAGGTGCATCATCAGGCTGGTCTCCACCTCGCCCGCGTGGTCGTACCTTTCGAGCAGTGAAGTCAGATTGACGGCTTTGACATCGATGTTCAACTCCTCCAGCGCCTTGTTGTTCCCGCCGTGGCCGTTAATGATGATTATCTCGGCGAACCCCTGCCTGCGAAGGGACTCGACAACCTCCTCGACAACAGACTTGAAGGTGTCGGGTTTCAAGCTGACAGTACCGGGGAAGCTCATGTGCTCCGGCGACACCCCCACGGGTATGGTCGGCCCGAGGACGGCGCCCACTTCCACCGCGACCTTCTCAGCCACTGCCTCAGCGATCAACGTGTCAGTCGACAACGGCAGGTGAGGCCCATGCTGCTCAAGGCTACCTGTTATGGTAACAACCCTACTGCCCTTGACATCGGGCCAACGACTGTCCTTTAGCTTCATCCTAGTGAAACTTTAGGATAAATGTATAAAATACTGCGGGCCTCACCCGCTTTCAGTAGCTGAGCTTACTCCAGATGTTGTCGTCATCGAGCCGTGAGGGTATGTCCACATCGTAGAAGCCCTGTATGGGCTCTAGCACCTCGGGGCTGCCTTCCCAGACACTCTTCAACGCCTCCCTGACCGATTCAACGCCCTTGGCTGTCAGCTTGCCCAGAGGCCTCTTGCAGGTTCCGGCTATCATCCCCAACCCCGCCATCATCGTCTTCACAGGCACAGGGTTCGGAATCCTGTACTCCACCTGTGACGTGCTGCCGTCCGGGAGCGCCACCTCCTCGACCGTCTTAACACCCACGACGTTGAACAGGGGCTGGAGGCTCTCATCCACCGCCTTAGCCTCTTCTGCCTTGCCTTCAAGTATCATCCGCACGTATCTCTCTATGGCTGCCGGCGTGATGTTGCTTATCACCGATATGACCCCCGACGACATTATCCTGGCGTCTGTCATCATCTCATACGTGTTCGGGTCGTCGCCGGAAATTATGTTGAAATCGTCATCCGCGAGTTCCCTGGTCTTCCTCATCCTCTCGAAGTCGCCGGTCGCCTCCTTTACGGCCACGAGGTTCTTATGGCCTGCCCGGATCAAGGCAAGGTCTTCAGGCGATATGACTGTCACGCTCCTCCCGGGTATCGCGTAGGCTATGAAGTCGGTTTCGGGGAACTCTGACAGTACCGGCTCATAGTATTCCCTCCTGAGCTCGAGCGAGGACGGCTTGTTATAGTAGCAGTCCACCAGCAGGCAGGTTTCAACTCCCGCCTCGACCGCCCTCTTGGTCTCGAAGATAGCCTCGTCGGTGCTGTTCGAGCCGGTGCCCGCCAAAACCTTGGTTTTGCCGTCAGCGTAGCCCACGGTGTTCTCTATCACCTTGGAATGTTCCCTGTGGGTGACCGTGGCCGACTCCCCCGTGCTGCCCATCGGCAGCACCCCAGTTACTCCCTGTTCGGACTGGAATCTCACGTTCTTCTCCAACTGGCTCCAGTTGACCTTGTAGTCGTTGTCGAAGGGGGTGACCAGCGCAGTCCAACATCCGCAGTATCTCGAATCCATCTTATACCCGGTCAAGCTCTTTATTATTACAATAATACCTTAAAATAGTAATCCAATAAAAGTGTGAGCGACTCCGCTGTTTTCCGGCGGAGTAGGCACATTTCCATGTGTGGGATGTCAGAATGTGCGGTATCGCAGGCTATGTGGGTGGTAAGAACGCTCCTGTCGTCCTTTTCGACATGTTGAAGCGGTTGGAGTATCGTGGTTATGACTCTGCGGGCATAGCGTATGTCGGAGAGGATGGCATTAACATACCCAAGGGAAAGGGCAAGGTTGACGAGGTCAGGGCTAGCTTGAACCCAGAGTCACTTATGGGCCAGATTGGCGTGGGCCACACGAGATGGGCAACCCATGGGGTGCCTTCCACGGTCAACGCTCACCCGCACACCGACTGCACAGGCGTCTTTGCGGTAGCCCATAATGGCATCATCGAGAACTTCCTGGAGCTGAAGGATGAGCTGGAGGAGCGTGGTCACAGCTTCAAGAGCGAGACAGACACGGAGGTCATAGCCCACTTGATCGAGGAATACTATGATGGCGACTTCCTGGAGGCGTTCGCCAAGGCGTTGGGCAAGCTGAAGGGCAGCTACGCCATCACTGCTTTGTCCACGCATCACCGGGATATGATACTGGTCGCGAGGAACGAGAGTCCCCTGCTGATTGGCTTGGGGGAGGGGGAGAACTTCATCGCCTCCGACGCGCCCGCCTTCCTCGGTGAGACGAAGGAGGCGGTCATCTTGGACGACCTGGAATATGGTGTTGTGACAGCGGGAAATACGGCATTCTACAGCCTTAAATCCGGGAGGAAGCTGAGGAAGAAGCATGAGACGTTATCCTGGAGTTTCCGGGAGGCGGAGCGGGGCGGCTACCACCACTTCATGCTCAAGGAGGTGCATGAGGAGCCTGACGCTGCAGTTAACGCGTTGAAGGGCGAGAAGGAGTTGAGGGCGGTCTGCGATAAAATCTCGTCCTGCAGGCGGGTGTACTTCGTCGCATGCGGCACCGCATACCACGCTGGACTGTATGGGAAATACCTGATGGAACGTCTCGGCCTTGCTGCGGAGGCGTCCATAGCCTCTGAGTTCAGGTACTCTACTGCAGGGTCTTTGAACAGCGAGTGTGCTGTGATTGCCATATCACAGAGCGGGGAGACTGCAGACACCATAGCGGCCGTTAAGGCGGCCAAGGCTCGTGGGGCCTACACGGCGTGCATAGTCAACGTCGTCGGGAGCAGCCTGACCCGTTTATGTGATGATTCGGCCTACACATACTCCGGTCCCGAGATAGCGGTGGCATCCACCAAAGCGTACATAGGCCAGCTGGTATCCGTTGCTCTTCTGAGCCTTGAATCCGCCAAGAAGAAGATGAAACTGGACGAAAAGGACTTTTTAGACTATTTTGACGAACTTAAGAATATCCGCGAAAGGATCCAGGATATCCTGGATTCCAACGAGATCCGGGCTTTGGCGGAGTCGGAGGCTAACACCCGCACCTTCTTCTATCTTGGCAGGCGGGAGAACTACCCGACTGCATTGGAGGGCGCGTTGAAGCTGAAGGAGATCAGCTACGTGCACGCGGAGGGCTACGCTGCAGGCGAACTGAAGCACGGGCCGCTCGCATTGATGGATGAGACAGTGACGGTCCTGGCCATTATGCCAGACGACGAGCTCAAGCGGAAGGTGGAGAGCAACATCAGCGAGATAAAAGCCCGCGGCGCGAAAGTGATAACCGTCGGAGTGAACAAGGACATCAGAATACCCAAGACCTACCCCATCTTCGCCCCAATCCTGGCAATAGTACCCCTCCACCTCTTTGCATACTACATCAGCGTGCTGAAGGGCTTGGACCCCGACAAGCCACGCAACTTGGCGAAGAGCGTGACCGTCGAATAGCTTCGCCGATTTCTGAAATAGTATCTGCCATTAATTTACCTGTTCCTCCTTTGTTTTAACCATAGTTTTTGTTTTTGGGTTTTATTCATGGATTTGGAGGTCTCATTTCCGGGGGGTTTGCGGGTTGACGTAGGCTACAAAGGGCATAATATAAGGACCGACCAGCCTGTTGCTTCAGGAGGCGGGGATGCTGCTCCTGCCCCGTTCGACCTTTTCCTGGCGTCTATAGCTTCGTGTGTTGGCATCTACGTTCTCCAGTTCCTGAGAGCCCGGGACCTGCCTACGGAGGGTTTGAAGCTGAAGATGAGCACGGACTACAGCCGGGAGGAGCGGAGGATAACCAACATAGCCTTTGAGTTAACCCTCCCGGACGGTTTTCCGGAAGAGTACCGGGATGCGGTTGTCAGGTCTGCGATGCAGTGCGCTGTCAAACGGCACATGGAGAAACCGCCAGAATTCGATGTGAAACTGGTTTAAAATGCCTCCCAGATGGTTGGACTTCAGGGGTTGGTTCGGTCCCCGGCAGATACCTCCGGTGGACCCCGAGGAGATTGCCAAGCTGGACGAGCAGCTGAGGGACGTTGGCACCCCCGATGAGCTGCTCAGTTTGAGGGGGACGTCCCTGGTATCCAAGCAGATGGACCGTACAATGGGCCTGGTCCTGAGGCGGACTAACAGGTTCGGCGAGGGCGAGTCCGAGTCGTCTCTGGCCTTCCTTAGCAATCGCATGGCTGCGGAGGAAAACCGCCTCGAATGGAATAGGATGCTCGCCTACAGTCTGCCCGTTCTTTTGAACACGGGGGCAGTGAGGGGTCGAAGAGATTGGAGGAGCTTCCAGGCTATCGTTGAGCGATTTCCCTCGGGCGATGCCGGGTCGATTCTAAGGCTAACCGAGGACACTCTGCCCCGGCTGGTTTCTGCATGCGGGGGTGGCAGGGAGTTCAGCCGGCAGGGCATGTGGGGTGCACTGGACCGCTCGTTAGATGATGTATCCGCAGAGGAGAGGATGAACCCACGTCGCATGCTGGCTTTCACTGACTCCCTATCTGCTGCCATGGCCGCCAACAGCAGGTTACTGGTGGCTGATGATGCCCTGCCCAGGATCGCGAGGAATCACACGAGAAACTTCACAGGTTCGTTCACTTACCTCCGTGACGACGTCGGTTTGAGAGGTGACTACCTTGACATGTGGGTCGACTTCATGCCTGCTGCGTTGAACCACCGGCAACCCATGGGCGATATGGGGAGCGAGCGGATGCTTGACATGCGGCCGGACATATGGGATGATGTGGCCGACAGCTTCACGCGGATGGCCGAGCAGATGCAGGGGCTTTCCCACGAGGAGAGGGTGAGTTTCGGCAGGCTATTACCCGCTATAGTGGGGAGGGGGACCATGGTCCGCCGCAATGAACTGCCCAGCCTGTTAAGCACCGAGAGACAGCACCCCCAGTTCAGGAACCAACAACACGGCTACCTTGACCTCGTAGGTCTGCTTCCCCGCGG
The DNA here is from genome assembly GCA_014727915.1 of Candidatus Altarchaeales archaeon. Lineage (GTDB taxonomy): Archaea > Altiarchaeota > Altiarchaeia > IMC4 > SCGC-AAA252-I15 > WJMO01. The sequence continues at coordinate 220,018 of WJMO01000005.1, forward strand.
GGAGGGCAGGCACTCGGACCCCCAGATACTGGAGAGGTTCGCCTCCAACATGCTCAGCTTCATAGATGCCGGCGGCATAGACGTTGAATCCCGGCTCATACGTGCTGAGAACACGCGCTTCTGGATGGACGGCGTATACAGTCTCATGTCCGGGCTTCCGGAGGATCAGAGGGGTTTGGAGGGGGTGATCGAGCAGATGACTGCAAGGGCTCGGACGGGCGGATTCCGAACCCCTGAGGGATGGGGCGAATTCCTGGCTGGAAGGCGGATCACCTAGCTTTTTTATTCTAATCTGTCATATGGCTTTATTCTCAAAAGATGATTTTCGGAAATATTTCCGTCTTGGACGGTCATCTGCTGTTGGCAGCTGAGATATTGGCCGTGCTACTGGCCACCCTGCTCACAGCCAAGTCCGTTAACAAATTATTGCAGAGGATATTCCGGAGGAAGTCCAGGCGGCTGAGGATCGACGAGACCCAGTTCGTCGTGCTAAGGCGGGTGACTGTCTTCACAATCTATCTCGTGGGCTGCCTGTACGCCCTGAGCCTGATACCCGGCTTCGCTTCCCTGGGCACCTCCCTCCTCGCGTCCGCTGGGATACTGGCGTTGATACTTGGATTCGCAGCCCAGCACGCCTTCTCCAACGTGATATCCGGCATATTCATCGCGATTTTCGAGCCCTTCAGGGTAGGGGACAAGATAAAGCTCGTCGACGAATACGGGACCGTGGAAGACATAACCTTGCGTCATACTATCATCAAGACCTGGCAGGAAAAACGCATTGTAGTGCCTAATTCCAAGATTAGCGAGGAGTCCATCGTAAACTACTCCCTCCGGGACCCAAGGATTCTGGGGACATTGGAGGTCGGGATAAGCTACGACTCCGACATCGACAAGGCCCGGAAGATAATGGTGGAGGAGGCTCTGAAGCACCCTGACATAATGCGCGGGGTCAAGGACGACGAAAACGCCTTCCTGCCCAGGGAAGAGATAGCGAAGGTAAGGCTGGTGGAACTGTCGGATTTCGCCCAGGTCATGCGACTCTATTATTGGGCGCCGGACAAGACCAAAGAGTATCAGATAAGGTTCGACCTGACCGAGGCCATAAAGAAGCGCTTCGACAGGGACGGGATCGAAGTGCCGTTCCCCTACCGGACGATAGTCTACAAGAAGGACATCGGAAAGCCGAAAAGATGATATCAAAGGAGAAGGTATTCTGGCTGCTGGCATCCCTCGCATCAGCTGCCTATATGCTTAACCCCGGCATGGGCGTCTTCGAATTAATACCGGATAACCTGCCGGTGATAGGAAACTTCGACGAGATGTGGGCTGTCATAATACTGCTCAGGTCCCTGGTCGAGTTGAAGCTGGTCCCCGAGGACAAGATGAACCGGATACTCAACTTGAAAAAGAGCCTGTCAAAACCCTAGCATTCTGCTATGATATGGTCAGCTGGCGGGTTTTATCTCTGCGCTGCACCTGTCCCACCGGGGCGGCTTCTCGTAGACGGCCTTGAACTCCCTTGTGACTCCGGGGCCTAGGTTGCTGACCTTCAACGTCTTCTCTCCGCCTTCCACCACCTTCTTGTCGTCCGTCATCAGGTATGTTACAATTGTGAAGGCGTTGCTGGCCCTGCCTGTGGGGTTGGTCACATAGCCTGCGACCATCGCGTTCCCGTAGTCGTCTTCCGCGCAGGCAGCGACCACAGCCTTGACCTGCTTCAGGTCGAACTTGACCGTTGTGGTCGTGGGCTGAGGCTCCAAAGTGGCGGTCGTATGTGTCGTGTCAGGCGCAGGCTGCGAAACGTCAGTCGATTCCACGGCTGTAGTCGAGGTTGTCCCCGCCTCGTCTGCTTCTCCTTCCTGCTGGACTGAAGCGGCAGTGCTATAACCGCTAATCCCATCTCCAGGACTGCATATGCAACCTGCCAAGAAGGCCACAGCCACTAGTGTTAGAAAATTATTTTTCATTGAATCCATTATTGTAGTGGGTTTATTTATATCACTTGCATGTATTGTCTACTATGGTTTTTGACGTGCTTACCAACTGGGAGCTGATATTCGCAATATTCCCTGGTCTGGTCCTATTCCTCTATGGGATAGAGCATTTCAGCGCTGAAATACAGCGCGTTGCTGGGGAGAGGTTCAGGGAGGCTCTTGGAAGGCTTACTAGCAATAGGCTAAAGGGTGCGTTTTTGGGATGTATCGTAACCGCACTGATACAATCCAGCACTGCCACGACTGTCATAGTTGTTGGTCTGGTCAACGCTGGAACCTTGTCTTTCGTCCAGAGCCTTGGGATAATCTTCGGCGCGAACGTTGGCACAACGATCACAGCTCAGCTGGTAGCCTTCAAACTAACATCGTTTGCTCCGATTTTCATAGTCTTGGGATTTCTACTTGGTTTGGTGGGTGGTAGGTATCAGTTCCTCGGAAAGCCCATCTTCTATTTTGGATTGGTGTTCTTCAGTTTGAACCTAATATCTGACGGGATAATACCTTTGAAAAACGATCCCTCTGTCAACTCCCTTTTTGCCAGTCTCTCAAGCATACCTATTGCTATTATCGTGGGTTTCGTTTTCACCACGCTAGTGCAGTCGAGCTCTGTCACCTCTGGGATAATCGTAGTTTTGTCCGAGGCTGGGTTGATAGGTTTGGATCAGGGCATACCCCTGCTGCTGGGTGCGGCGATTGGCACGACCACGACAGCACTGATTGCCTCCTCCAAGATGAGTTTGCATGCCAAAAGAGCTGCATATGCGAATCTGCTCTTCAATGTGGTTGGGGTGATATTATTACTTCCCTTCCTTGTTCCATTCACCTCCTTCATCGCCGGCTTTGGGGGTTCTCCAGGCCAGCAGATAGCGAACGCCCTTACAGTTTTCAGGTCAATATTTGCTGTGTTTTTCCTCTTCGTTCTCAAACCCTTCAAGAACCTGGTCGAGAAAATCGTCCCGGGAGAAGAGGAGGAGATACTTTTCCAAACCAGATACCTACCTGACCGTCTTCCAGATGACAATGGTGAAGCATTCAAACTTGTTGAGAAGGAGCTGGGTTATCTGCTTGAGATAGTTGATAAACTTTATGATGACTCAATACTAATGCTCAAATCCCAGAAGATAACGGGATTCCAGAGAATTGTGAAGATGGAGGCGTTGGCAGACTTTCTTGACGAAAAGATCGAGAAGAAGATTCTTGAGATATCACACAGGAAACTCGGAACTGAGGATGCCAGGCATATGATTCTGCTAGTCAGGATTTCAAACGCTTTAGAGCAGCTAGGTGACAAGGGCAAAGACATAAGCTCCACCATAAAGAACATGTGGGATTCAGGCACCTACCTGTCATCTGAATCAAGGGATGAGTTGGGCACTGTATATGACAGATTCAACGATAACATCGCAGTTCTCAGAAGAACATTCCCTAGTATATCCAAAAGTGAATCTGATTCCATGGTCAAGAACGACGAAGGTCTGATGGAGCTTATCAACACCTACTATGAGTCCCATCTCAAACGGCTTGCTGATAAAACCGACGATAGCATGTTCGTCGAGATACTTTCGCTAATAGAGGCTGCTAACTCTAAAACACGTGACATACGCAAATTATCCGAGGCTTATGGCGGGTCTGTGACGAGTAAAACGCATTAATCAAGTTTTATATACGTATTTCAAATCTGCTTATTGAGGGTATTGTATGTATCTGCTAGGTGAATTGACCGGAATGAAGGTATTTGATGGTGCTGGGGTCGATATAGGGTTGGTGGACGGCCTTAATTTTGTATATCCAGAATATCGTGTCTTGGACGTCTATTTCAGGGTGGTCGGGGAGAAAATGTCCGAGATACGTAATAGGCGCCTTGAATTCATACCCCTCGGGGAGGTGGATCTGATAGACGAAAACGTACGCCTCTACAAGGACATTGATTCTCTCAACCCTGTCATAAAAAATATAGACCTTGAATATGTTCACATGGTATTCCGCGCCAGGGAACTGGTGGGGGAGGATGTAATAAGCTTTGATGGTATTAACCTTGGCGAGATAGTTGACGTGGGTATCGGAAAAAGAGATAGAAAACCCTCCCTGATAGTCAAAGGCCCGAGGATATCTGCCATCAGGGGGCGAGATACGGAGGCTATACCCTTTGAGGAGGTTATTGAGATCGGTGATGAAGTTCACATAAACTTACAGTATGACATGCTAGCAAAATCAGTGAAAGAGAGGTAATGATTTATCTTTTTAGGTGTTTACTATGGTGGATTGTGAGAGTTGTGGGATGCCCATGGAGAAGCTGGGGGATTTCGGCGGCGGCAAGATGGAAAACCGTTTTTGCGTGCACTGCTGCGACGGTGAAGGGAATTTGAAGAGCAGAGAGGAGGTAAGGAGCGGCATGGCCCGTTTCATGATGTCTCCCGAAGGTGAGACGATGCTCGGCCGAAAGATAGAATCCATCGAAGAAGCCGAGAAGCTTGCCGAAGCCCACATGAGCAACATGCCAGCCTGGAAAGACTGAACCTCCCAAACTATTACTATATTTTTTTAAATAATATATAAAAAAACACAAATAATATATAAATTGTACTTATATGTCTATTTTTGAATTTTTATAGTCGTTTTCCTTATATTTTGGGTAATGGATGTTAGTCAGACTTTCATGAAGGCGGGGGAGTTGGACCCTGAGGTGGTTTACTTGAGCCTTAGGGGGGAGAACACCTATCTTTTGGAGAGTATCGAGGGCAGTGAGAAGATGGCCCGCTACAGTTTCATCGGGTTCAACCCTGCGGCGAAGATAACGGTCAAGGACGGGCACGTGGACTTCAAGGCGTTCAACGGGGACTTCACCGGCAGGCCCGTCGGGGATGACCCGTTGACTGCGATTAAGAGCCTGGTGGAAGATCACTCCCAGCGGGGACCGTCCCTCGCACGGTTCGGCGGCGGGTTCGTCGGATACCTCGGCTACGATGCCATAAGATACTACGTTGAATTGGAAGACAGCCCCGACGTGTTGAACCAGCCGGACGCGGAGTTCTTCCTAACCAGGAACAACATCATATTCGACCACGTGAAGAAAGAGACCTACTTCGTGGAGAACCATTTCATGCCAAGCCATGAGATCGACGTGGAAGAGTCGCTGCGTGAACTGGAGTCCATTGCATTCGCGATAAGTGAGGCCGACTTGGACGAGAACGTCAGCAGCAACGGGTTCGAGAGCAACACGACAAAGCACGAGTACGAGGAATCCGTGCGGGCGGTGAAAAAATACGTCTACGACGGGGACATATTCCAGGCTGTCATATCCCAGCGGCTCATGACAGACTATGCCGGCGACAAGTTCAACGCATACCTCAGATTGAAGGACATCAATCCCAGCCCGTACATGTACTACCTGGACTTCGGCGACCGGAAGATTGTGGGCAGCTCCCCTGAGACGCTCGCCCGCGTGGAAGGCCATGTTGTATCCACTTATCCGATAGCCGGGACCAGGCGGAGGGGCAGGACCGGAGAAGACGACAGGCACATGGAGGAGGACATGTTGGCCGACCCCAAGGAGCGGGCCGAGCATGTGATGCTCGTCGACCTAGGCCGGAACGACGTGGGTAAAGTATCAGAGTATGGCTCTGTTAACGTGACCAAGTTCATGGAAGTGGAACGGTACAGCCATGTGATGCACATGTCGTCTGAGGTGACCGGTAAGCTGAGACTGGACCTGTCCGAGTATGATGCGTTGCAGAGCATCTTCCCGGCGGGCACGGTGTCGGGGGCGCCGAAGGTGCGGGCCATGGAGATAATCAACGAGCTTGAACCCGACCGGCGGGGCGTCTACGCCGGCTGTGTGGGCTATTTCAGCTTCAACCGCACGTTGGACACGGCCATCGCCATACGCACGGTCATCTTTGAAAAGGACAGGGCGTATGTTCAGGCTGGGGCTGGTATTGTGGCGGACAGCCAGCCGGAGCTCGAATACAAGGAGACGATGAACAAGGGCAGGGCGTTGTTGAAGGCTTTGGGGGTGGAAGGTTGACTTTGTTTGATTCTTGTGAAGTGCGTGCCGTCGAAGACGGCACTCGCTGCGCGTGTGCACGGAGCGAGCCGTGCATGAACAAGGGCAGGGCGTTGTTGAAGGCTTTGGGGGTGGAAGGTTGAGGACGTTGGTTGTTGATAACATCGACTCGTTCGTGTATATTCTATTCCAGTATGTGGGGGAGTTGGGAGGGGATCCTCTGGTGGTGGATAATCGCACTGGTAGGGAGGAGGTTGACAGGCTCATGTCCGAGGAGGATATCGGGCGTATCATCATCAGTCCGGGGCCCAAGAGGCCGGAGGACGCTGGAATATCCAATTATGTGATCACAAAATACGGGGTTGAAGTTCCTCTGCTTGGTGTGTGCCTGGGCCACCAGTGCATCGGCCACTGCTTCGGGGCGGAGGTCAGGAACGCGAAGACGCTGATGCACGGGAAGACCAGCAGGATAGAGCATGACGGGTCTGGGGTCCTGGTGGGGATGCCAAACCCATTCGAGGCCACACGATACCATTCCCTCGTCGTCGACAACCTGCCTGAAGAGCTCATAAAGACCGCGGCCAGCTTGGATGACGGGGAGGTGATGGCGTTGAAGCACAGGGACTACCCAATCTATGGGGTGCAGTTCCACCCCGAGTCGATACTCACAAGCGACGGTAAAAGGATCATTGAGAACTTCCTGGGTGATGGTTTATGAAGGAGTTGATAAGCAAACTGAGGGATAAGCGGGACTTGACCGCCGACGAGGCCGGGTCCGCGATGAAGAAGATGATGTGCGGGGACGCGTCTGAGGATGAGATGCGCGAGTTCCTCCTGGCCTTGAAGGAGAAGGGGGAGTCCCCGGTTGAGATAGCCTCGCTGGCCAAGGTGATGCGCGAGTACTCGACGAAAGTTTCTCCTGAAGTCGGGGGAACTTTGGTTGACATGTGCGGTACCGGAGGGGACGGCAGCCACACCTTCAACATATCGACTGCTGCAATGTTCGTGGTTGCCGGCGACGGTGTGCCGGTGGCCAAGCACGGGAACCGGAGCATCACCTCCAAGAGCGGGAGCGCCGACGTCCTGGAAGCGTTGGGCGCCAACATACAACTGCCGCCCGAAAGAATAAAGTCATCAATCGAGGAGGTGGGTGTGGGGTTCATGTTCGCCCCCGCCCACCATCCTGCGATGAAGCATGTGATGCCCGTACGGAAGAAGCTTGGCGTGCGGACGGTTTTCAACATACTGGGTCCGTTGACGAACCCTGCCAACGCGGACGCCCAGCTGATGGGCGTGTTCGACCCTGAGCTCACGGAGACGCTGGCTGAAGTCTTCAAAATCCTCGGTTTGAAGAGGGCGCTGGTCGTCCACGGCGAGCCCGGATTGGACGAGCTCTCCACCTTCGGCAAGTCCAGGGTCAGCGAGCTAAAAGACAGGAAGGTCAGGACCTACGAGGTCGACCCGTCAGAGTATGGCTTTAGCGGCTCACAGCTGTCTGTGGGGTGCACTGCGGAGGAGAACGCCCGGCTGATACGCGGGATACTAGAGGGGAAGGTCGAGGGTGGTGACAGGGACATAGTATTGCTGAACGCGGCAGGAGGTCTCATGGTCGCTGGGGTGGCCGACGATCTCAAGGAGGGGCTGAAGATGGCGTCGTCGACGGTCGACTCGGGCAGGGCATCAAATAAATTGGTGGAGTTCATAGAGTATACGAACAGGTGAAGATGTCATTCTTGGACGATATAGTCGGGGAGAAGAGGGTCGAGCTGGAGCGTAAGAGGCGCAGCCTCGTTGATGCGGTAGCGAAAAGGGGGGTTTCGGTTATTGCGGAGGTGAAGCGTCGAAGCCCTTCAGATGGGGAGTTGAACCTCGTGGACTCCGTTGGTACAGCGGTTACCTACGAGAGCAGCGGAGCATCTGCAATATCAGTCCTGACCGATGAGAAGCACTTCGGCGGAACCTTGAACGACTTGAAGGCCGTCAAGGCCGCGGTTGACATACCTGTGCTGCGCAAGGACTTCATCGTGGACGAGCTACAACTGTATGAGTCCCTTGTCTACCGGGCTGACGCAGTGCTTTTGATCGCCGCAATATTGAAGGAGGAGACGCCAGTGTTCGTTGAAAAGGCGCGGTTGCTCGGTTTGGACTGCCTGGTAGAGGTCCACGACGAAGATGACCTAAAGTATGCGCTCTCTTCCAAGGCCAAGCTTATCGGGGTGAACAACAGGAACCTGGAGACGTTCGAGGTTGACCTGGCTGTCACTGAGAACCTCGCGCCCATGATCCCCAAGGACCGTCTGATAGTCGCGGAGAGTGGAGTCCACACACGGGAGGATGTCCTGCGTATGAAGGAGGCTGGCGCGGACGCTATCCTGGTCGGCACGTCGCTGATGAGGTCGGGGGACCTGGAGTCGAAGATGAGGGAGCTGCTGCAATGAAGGTCAAAGTGTGCGGAGTCACCAACGCGGAGGATGCGCGGATGGTGTTGGAAGAGGGAGCGGACGCGTTGGGCGTGATAGTGGACGTTCCAGTGGGGACTCCCCGTAAGATAACCTTGGAAACAGCGGTCGATATACGGGATTCAATAAGTGGCATGAATCATACGCTGATCGCCGTGCTGATGCCAGAGTCCGCTGATGAGGTCGTGAACGTGGTTGAACGATTGGCTCCTGAGGGAATACAATTGCATGGCATGGAGTCTCCGGAACTCGTCGCAGATATCCGCGGGAAGGTGGGGTGCACATTAATCAAGGCAATACACGTGGATGAATCCATTGACCTGGAATATGTAAAACGGGTTTCGGAACATGCTGATGTCATCCTATTGGATACCAAGGTGGGTGACGCAGTCGGCGGCACAGGTGAACAGCACGATTACTCCATAGACAATCAGGTCAAGCGGATAACGGGCAATCCCATCATGCTATCCGGCGGATTGAACGCCGAGAACGTTGTGGCAGCGGTCGAACGGGTCAAACCATACGCTGTTGACGTCTCCAGCGGCGTGGAGTCGGAGCCGGGCCGCAAAGACCCGGTTAAGGTTCGTAAATTCATAGAGGTGACGGCATGCCTGTAGGCAAATTCGGACAGTATGGGGGCCAGTTCGTTCCCGAGACTCTTATGCCTGCATTGGAGGAGCTGGAGAAAGCCTACAAAAAGCACATGAAAGACAAAGGCTTCAAAAATGATTTGGCTCATCTGCTATCGGATTTCGCCGGCAGGCCCACGCCACTATACCTGGCCGGGAACCTTTCAGACGAGTATGGTGTCAGGATATATCTGAAGAGGGAGGACCTGGTCCACGGCGGCGCCCACAAGCTCAACAACACCCTCGGCCAGGTGCTTTTGGCCCAGAGGATGGGAAAGCCCCGCGTAATCGCGGAGACGGGCGCGGGACAGCATGGGGTGGCGACCGCAATATCATGCGCTGCCCTGGGCCTCGACTGCGAGGTCCACATGGGCACGGAGGACATGGAACGGCAGAAGCTCAACGTGTTCCGTATGGGGCTGTTGGGTGCTAGGGTGATCCCCGCGACGTCAGGCTCCTGCACTTTGAAGGACGCGACCAACGAGGCATTGCGTGATTGGTTGGCCAACGTGGAAGAAACCTACTACTGCATCGGCAGCGTAGTCGGACCCCATCCCTACCCCACGATTGTCAGGGACTTCCAGAGGGTGATCGGACGGGAGACGCGCAGGCAGGTATTGAAGCTGGAAGGCAGGCTTCCTGACGCGATAGTTGCATGCGTTGGCGGAGGCTCGAACGCATTGGGCTCTTTCACCGACTTCATAAAAGACGGGGGTGTCCGGTTGGTTGGTGTCGAGGCCGGCGGCAAGGGAGTCAACACAAGAGACCATGGCGCAACATTGGGCAAAGGCTCTGATGGTGTGTTCCATGGCATGCATACCAAGCTACTGCAGGATAGATACGGTCAGATACAGACGTCTTACAGCATATCAGCCGGCTTGGACTATCCCGGTGTCGGCCCTCAGCTTTCGGATCTCGCGGCTTCCGGCAGGCTTGAAACCGCACATGCGACGGACAGGCAGGCGATAGAGGCGGTGAAGGTCTTGTGCGAGAAGGAGGGTATTCTGCCTGCTTTGGAGAGCGCCCATGCAGTCTCCCATGCTCTGAAGATGGCAGGGGAGATGAAGGAAGGCGTTATAGTTATAACCGTCTCCGGGAGGGGGGACAAGGACGTCCACACCATAGCAGATGCCCTGGGGGTGGAATTATGAGATTGGAAGACGCACTGTCCGGCGGTGGCAAGCTGGTTGCATTCATCGTCGGCGGAGACCCGAGCATTGAAGACTCTTTCAACATCGCATGTGATGTTATCGAAGCCGGCGCCGATGTCCTGGAGATAGGGTTGCCTTTCAGCGACCCCCTCGCCGACGGTCCTACGATCCAGGCCGCGGGTCAGAGGGCGTTGGAGGCCGGCATGAACACGGACAAGTACTTCAACCTCGTGAAGAGGGTGGATGGGAGATATGACACGCCTCTGGTGTGCCTGACATACTATAACATCTGCCTCCAGTATGGGCTGGCCAGGTTCGCAGTGAAATGCGCCGAGTCAGGGATTGATGGTGTGATAGTCCCTGACCTGCCCGTCGAGGAGGCGGGTCCGTTCCTCAAAGAGCTGCAGGGGAACAATGTGGACTTCATATTCCTCGTGTCGGAGACGACAACCGACGACAGGCTCGAGAAGATAGTCAAGAAGGCGTCAGGTTTCATATACGTGGTATCACTGTTAGGCACTACAGGCGCGCGGAAAGAGGTCAACCCCAGACTAAAGGGGCTGATATCACGCATAAGAAAACAAACCAGCCTCCCATTGGCGGTGGGGTTTGGCATCAGCCAACCGGAGCATGTGAGGCGGGTGTTGGACATGGGCGCCGACGCGGCAATAGTTGGTTCTGCGATAGTCAAGAGAATCGAGAAGGGAGAAGACGCCAGATCCTACGTGAAAAAGCTGAAGAAAGCATCAGAATAGCATTTTTTTGCTTTTTAATTGTTTGTTCGAATTATTTGGTATTTTCATGGTGGTTGAGAATGGATGATGTTAAGTTTGTTCTGGACGAGAATGAGTTGCCTAAGAAATGGTATAATGTGAACGCTGATCTGCCCAAGCCATTGGACCCTCCGCTTCACCCGATGACGTTGGAGCCCCTGGGTCCGGAGGACCTGGCTCCACTGTTCCCGATGGAGTGCATAAAGCAGGAGATGAGCCCTGAAAGGTACATTGACATACCCGGCGAGGTCAGGGACGTGCTGCGTCTCTGGAGGCCCAGCCCGCTGTACAGGGCCAGGAGGCTTGAGAAGCTGTTGAAGACGCCCGCTAAGATATACTACAAGTGGGAGGGAGTGTCCCCTCCGGGTTCGCATAAGCCCAACACCGCAGTAGCCCAGGCATACTACAACATGAAAGAGGGCATCGAGCGGATTTCCACGGAGACGGGCGCGGGCCAGTGGGGCAGCTCGCTCGCCTTCGCGACCAAATTGTTCGAGCTTGAGTGCATGGTGTACATGGTCAAGTGCAGCTACGAGCAGAAGCCCTACCGGAGGATAATGATGGAGGCCTGGGGCGCTAAGGTCGTTCCCAGCCCCAGCGAGCTGACCGACGCAGGCAAAGCAATATTGAAGAAGGACTCCAAGTGTCCCGGCAGCCTGGGCATCGCCATCAGCGAGGCGGTCAACGACGCCATGGCCAAGGAGAACACACACTACAGCCTTGGGAGCGTGTTGAACCACGTGTGCATCCACCAGTCGGTTGTCGGTTTGGAGGCTAAGAAGCAGCTTGAGATGGCAGGCGAGGAAAAGGCAGACATAGTGGTAGGCTGCGTCGGCGGGGGAAGCAACTTCGCAGGTCTCGCGTTCCCCTACGTCCACGACAAGGTCAACGGCGCGGACATAGACATAGTCGCTGTCGAGCCCATGGCCTGCCCGACATTGACCAAAGGAACATATGCTTACGACTACGGGGACACCGCCAAGATGGCGCCGATAGTGAAGATGTACACGTTGGGCCACGACTTCGTCCCGGAGCCCATCCACGCCGGAGGCCTCAGATACCATGGGGACAGCCCACAACTGTCGCTGCTGGTGAGCGAAGGCGTGATAAGGGCCGAAGCCTACCATCAGATCGAGTGCTTCGACGCTGCGAAGATGTTCGCCGAAACCGAGGGCTTCCTTGTGGCGCCCGAAACCAGCCACGCGGTCAAAGGCGCGATCGAGGCGGCTTTGAAGTGCAAGGAGTCAGGGGAGGAGAGGGTCATAGTCTTCAACAACAGCGGCCACGGACACTTCGACCTCGCAGCATATGACGCATACCATCAGGGCAAGCTCGTCGACTACGAGTACCCTGCGGAGCTGATAAAGCAGAGCCTGAAAAACCTGCCGGACGTCGGGGGGAATTAACCCCCTTCCGCCCATATTTTTCCTCTGCTCTACCACGGAACGCTTTATATCGTGTTCGAATCCTTTAGTGTAGCTTGTGACTTTGGGGGCTGCTTGTGTTCCCCTGATGACGTGAAACGCATTGAAGGAGGCGCTGTGTCATCAGGGGCCGGCAGCAATTAAACCGGTATTTTATAACTTATTTTGAAAAAAACCCGGATAATCTATAAAAAACCCTTTTTATCCTGTTCGTCCCTAGTGTATTCTGTGAAAGTCGGCTTTCTCGTGAATCCGGTCGCTGGCATGGGTGGCAGGGTGGGTTTGAAGGGCACGGATGGCTTAGTTGAGGAGGCGTTAAATAGGGGTGCGCTGCCAGTTGCGCCGGCTCGCGCAGGGGAGTGCATCAACGTGCTGAAAGCGGGCAGGGACCGCCTGGAGATCCTCACATGCTCGGGCGAAATGGGCGAAGACCTATTGGACGGTTTTGATTTCGACGTCGTATATGAATGTGGCGGTGATACCACATCCGATGACACTGTGAAGGCCTGCAGTGTCCTCATCGGCTCGGGTGTCGGACTGATATTATTCTGCGGCGGTGACGGGACGGCAAGAGACGTCTTCGAGGCTGTGGGAGACTCTGTCCCTGTGCTTGGCATACCCTCGGGTGTTAAGATGCACTCGTCGGTCTTCGCCGTAAACCCTGTTGCGGCAGGCGAGCTGGTCCTCGACTTCGTGAACGGGGATGCTGGCTTGCACGAGGCCGAGGTGGTTGACGTGGACGAGGAAGCCTACCGGGAGAACGAGCTGAAGACGAGACTATATGGCTTGATGTATACTCCGTACAGGCAGGACCTGGTCCAGGCATCCAAGGCAGTCTATCATGCTGTTGACGACGAGCAGGCTAAGAGGGAAATAGCCGAGTTTGCGGCGGAGTTCATGGGTGACGGTTCGGCATACATAGTGGGCGCGGGTTCAACTACTAAGGCAATTGGGGACCGGCTGGGAGTCGACAAGACCCTATTGGGGGTTGATGTCCTTAAGGACGGGGAGATGGTGTTCAAGGATGCTGGCGAGAAGGACCTGCTAACTGCTTTGGAGGGGGAAGATACGGCGAAGATAATCGTCTCTCCCATTGGAGCCCAGGGTTTCGTATTCGGCAGGGGAACCCAGCAGATAAGCCCTGAGGTTATCCGCAGGGTCGGTGTGGATAACATAATCTACGTTTCAACGCAGCATAAGCTGAATGCGGTTCCCCATCTCCTGGTGGACTCCGGTGATATGGGTTTGGACTCGGAGATTGCCGGCTACCGGAGCGTTGTCATAGGTTATCGGCTTTCTCAGCGCAAGGATATCAGAGCAGTCGCCGGAGGAAGCTGACTATGGCTTCCCATGCCCTGTTGCCGGGTTCTGGAGCGGTTGTGAAGCCTACCATGGCCGGTTCTGCCCGTGTGGTTGTGGTGTGTGTCGTGTAAGCGGTCTTTGATATGTTCCTGTAGACTATCCTGGCATATGGCAGGGTCGAGGATGTTGTCTTCTGGTCCTGGTAGAATGCGGATGCGGATCCGACCACCATTGGAACGCCCTCTGCAAACTGGCTGCCGATTTCATCCTCGTCTCCGCGGGTCTCCCGGCCTTGATGGAGGTCTGTCCCGTCGTCTCCAGCCTGCTCTTCGTCGTATGGCACGTAGACTTTCATCATGACTTCGGCTCCGGCGGCAAAGATGGAGAGGCATAGCAGTAAACATGTCAGAATAAATGCCTTCCTTACGGTCATGTTTAACTAGAAGCATGATTTCTTTAAATAATTCCAAATAGTATATGATGGTCAATGTGCTATTGACCGGTTCTCCGGGTGTCGGGAAGACCACCGTCGTGAGGAAGGTAATCTCCCGCCTTCCCGGTAGTGTGGGTGGTTTCTATACAGAGGAGATGCTGGAGTCCGGTAAACGCGTCGGCTTCAGAATCCGCACGGTGGATGGTATGGCCGGGGTACTGGCTCATAAGAAGTCTCACGGGACTTATTTCGTCGAGGATGACAGGACCGAGTATAGGATAAATCTCAGGGACTTGGAGGATATCGGGGTGAAGTCCATCATTGACGCGGTCGAATCAGATGATGTGGTCGTCATAGACGAGATCGGTCGTATGGAGTTGTTCTCAGATCATTTCAGGGATGCGGTCTCCCATGCGTTTGATTCCGGGAAGACGGTTTTTGCGTCCATAAGCAAGTATGGCGGGTCTTTTGAGGAGGAGTTGAAGATGAGGGAGGGTAATCGGGTCTTTGAGGTAACGGCGGATAACCGGGATTCCCTCCCTGATGTTGTGTTGCAGGCTTTGAAGGGGTGATTGTGTTGCATGGTTTCTCGGTTGCGGAGGGTATTGCAAAGGCGGTGTCGGACGAGCGGGAGGGAGGTCGAGGGTCTTTGGCTGCAGTCAGGGTCCGGGTCGGGAGGAACATGTTCCACAGCCTTGAGGAGCTTCTTTCAGCTTGGGATATCGTGTCTCCCGAGTATGGTCTTGACGGTGTCCGTTTGGAGGTTGAGGTTGTCGATGGGGGGGATTGCGTTCTTGATAAGCTATTATACTCTACTTCTTAATTGTGTATGCTATGGTCGATGCTGATAGGATACGGGAGGAGGGCGTAAAGTTGTTGGATGAGTTCAGCGAGAAGCTCAGGGATGTTCCTGAGACTGGGGAGACCCATTATGTTGTGGATCTTAAGAATGTGTGGAGGCCTGACGCCAGGCCTGAGAGGTGTGAGGGTTTCCGGGAAAAGCTTGGTAAGCTGGCTCCGAAGTTTGAGAAGGGCTATGTTGTGGCTGAAAAGGGAGAATAGCCGAATTTACTATCTTATGTATACTCTGGTCTTTTCCTGTCTTTTTAATCCGTTTAATGTGCTTTAAGTTTATTTATTACATATCTAAATATCTAAATCCCCTTTTTAATTTATAAATCTAAATATTTAAAATGATAATATGCGGAGGGATAAGCTCAATCTCTACAAGGCACTATCCGACGAGACCCGATACCGGATACTGGAAAACCTGCTGTCAGGCGAGAAGACAGTCCAGGAGATAACAAAACACTGCAAGCGCGCCCAATCAACGACCTCACTACAGCTAAAGAAGCTTGAGAACTACGGGCTTGTGACCTCCAGAAGGGAGGGCAAGCACATGTACTACCGGATAGACCACGACAAGCTATCCCTTGTGCACAGGCTGCTATGAGGAGCTGAGCTCCCTCCTCAGATCCTTCAATATCCTGAGATGGGTGGCCTCGAAATCTATCAACCACTTGAAGATCTCACACCCCTCCTCATCGCTAAGGTCGCACTCCCGGAGGGCGGACTTATAATGCTCTATAGACTCCTCCTCCGCCTTGATGCCCATGTCCACGGCAGACAGCTCGTCAACTTCATCGTCATGGAAGTCCTCGTCAAAAACCTCTGGCGGGCTTTCACGCCGGGTCTCCATGAGGTCCTTCATTACCAGCCATTCATTGTTCTCCGCGAGATTGTCGTACACAAGCTCCAGCTTCTCAAGATGCTGCAGCTCATCATCCGCCAGCTTCCTGAAGACCTCAGCGCTGCTCTTGTTCCTGGAACACTTGGCAACCCTACGATAGAACTTGACACCCTCCCGCTCGAGCTTCATAGCCTCTCGAAGAACCTCAAGGGCGTTCACCTGTTCCATAAAAAAATATTGTCCGTAACATTAAAAAATGAGATTCAACCTTCGCAGAATACAAAATCAACATTAAAAAGAAACTAAAATGCTGCCGTTCATATCTCCTGCCATCTCCTGTATAGGTTGTGCTCCACCTGCAGGGCGTCAAGTACCTTCCCTGTTATGAAGCCCGTCATGTCGTCTAAGCTCTTGGGCTCATGGTAGAATCCTATGTTCGGAGGAAGTATTATGGCGCCAGCCAACTTCAGCCTCCTCATGTTTTCGATGGCAGCCAATGTCAGGGGAGTGTCCCTTGGAACCACAACCAGCCTGCCGCCCATCTTGAGTACGTTCTCAGCGGACCGGGATATGAGGTTATCAGCGTATCCGTTGGCGATGGCGCTCAAAGTCTTCATCGTGCAAGGTATGACGACCATCGAGTCAATGCGGTTGCTGCTGGAAGCCAATGGGCTGAACATGTCATGCTCTCCGTGGACTCTGCCCGCCTCCGCCTCCAATGATCCAACCTCAACCCCCTCGTGCCCTGCCACTTCAACGGCTCCCTCGCTGACGATGAGATGGGTCTCATGGCCTTTCAAGCCCTTAAGGAGCTTTTCGGCTAGTATGACGCCTGAGGCTCCTGTGACAGCCACCACTACCTTCATGTTGGAGAGTATATAACACGTTTGTTTATAATATTGTGTCATGCAGTACCATTCCGTCGTTGAGGGATCCACACGCCTTAAAGTCCCGGTTGGTGGTGGCGTAACCAAGCGGGAGGAGGTGTTCTACAACCCTCATATGGCATTGAACCGGGACCTTACGGTCGCATTGTGCAAACGCCTTAATCCCGGGTCTTTCCTGGATCTGATGGCTGGAACCGGCGCGAGAGGGTTGAGAGTCGCATGCGAGTCTGGCGTGGATGTCACATTGAACGATCTGAACCCTCGCGCGGTTGATTTGATAGGCGAGAACGCCCGCTCGAACGGTTTGGATGTGTCTGTGGAGAATATTGAGGCCCGGAGGATCCTAGCTGATAGGATGTTCGACTACGTTGACGTCGACCCGTTCGGGACGCCAGTGGAATTCGTCGAATCTGCAGTATCCTCCGTTAGGCGGGGAGGCGTCCTCGGCGTTTGCGCTACGGACACAAGCGCACTGTGCGGCTCCTATCCAAGGGCTTGCATGCGCAAATACGACGCCACCCCCTTGAGGTGCGACTGCTATGATGAGATAGGCCTCCGCATACTGGTCGGTTTCATAGCCAGGACTGCGATGAGGCAGGGCAGGGGTGTGGAGCCCCTCCTCTCACATTCGACGAGACATTACATCCGCTGCCAGGTTAGGGTCGTGGGCAGGCCGTCGCAGACCCTGAAGAACCTATCCTACCTACAGTATTGTTTCAACTGTTTGTGGAGGGGCTACAGGCGGCTCGAGGAGATACGGCCTCTGTGCGAATGCGGCGGTGAACTGAGGGTTGCAGGCCCTTTGTGGTCTGGGAGATGCTCTGACCAGCAGACGTGCAATGTCTTGGCCGACGAGATACTTTCGGGAAACTATGGGTGCAGGAGCGAGGCATCACGGCTTTTGGAACTGCTGGCTGGGGAGCAGACCCTAAACCTGCCCTACTATGACCTCCATAAGCTTTGCAGCAGAAATTCTGTTTCAGCCCCTCCCATGAAATCGGCCTCGAAAGAGGCTGAGTCTCTGGGTTTCATGTTCCTGCGTGTGCACTTCAACAGCACGGGGTTCAAGACTGACATGCCAATAGGGCAGTTGGGAGAGCTTATTAGGGGCTAGAACTCATCATGGCAGTTGTCTCTTATCACTTCCCGGTTTATCTCATCACATAAGCTTCTATCCCCCCTGACGATAGCCATACAGTAGGTTCTATAGTCTCTCTCATCGCATTCGCCGTTGCAGAGGCTTTCGCTTATCCTGTTGCATGCTTCCTCTGTCCCCTCATCCAGGCCTACCTCATAATAGCATCTGCGCTTGAGCCCCCCTATGCCCACTTTATCGCACATCAGAAGGTCTGATAGTGCGATCCCCACGTTCATGTAGCAGTAGTCACTAGCGTGTTTGTTCTCTAGTATATCGCAGATCGAGGAGTTCTTCTGGTTCACTCCCGCGTTCGCAAGGCATATCTGCTTGATGACATCGTCCTTTATGCTGTTGCATTCCTCGGGGCTGGTGGCGTTTGTCTGCTCTGGGATTTTCTGGCTGGTCAGGTTCGGGTTGGGGTCTACGGTGACCTCGACTGTGTCGAGCACTGTGCTTCCCCGGGAGTGGGTTATGGATGGTATTAGCTTGTACTTCCCAGGCTCCTGGGGTATGAAGTACAGGACAGATCTTCCTTTCTCGTTCTCATCTATGAGTCCTATCCTGTCTGTCAACTCCTTTACCTTCTCGTCGACCTCTCCTTCCCCGACGATCATGTGAACGCCCACTATGAAATTGGCGTCTTCAACAGGTTCCCTGTACCTGTTATGGAACTCGCCGACTATTATGAAGCTTTCTCCCATGAGCGTTCTGTTCTTGTCCAACACCATGGTCGCTGTGACCCCCCTGCTACCCCCGGAGGTCAGTACAAAGAATAGCATTAGCCCGAGGCTGACGATGACCAGTATCCGGTAGTCTTTGAGCGAGAACTGTATCTTGTCCGAGGAGGTCATGTAACTTACTTCTTCGAAGAGGCTTAAATAGCGTCATATCACCAGTGGGTGCGCGGGTAGTTCTGTCACGTCCCTTATAGTGTCTGTCACCCCCCATTCACTGAATTCTTCCCTGCTGGTACCCCCGCTTAAAACGCCTATGAATCCCACGCCCGCTTTGGAGCTGCATTCGGCGTCCACTATGCTGTCGCCCACGTACACGGAATCAGAGGGTTCGAATCCCAGCTCCCTGCAGACCTGCTCTAGGGATCTGGGGTCTGGCTTGGGGTATTCGAGGTTGTTCTTATGGTATACTGCCTTGAAAAGGCTCAGGTCCAAAGATGCCGCTCTAATGTGGTTGTAGAGCGTTTCCCTTCCACGGCCTGTCATTATGGCTAGTGTATGCCCCTTTGAGAGCTTCTTCAGGGCTTCCTCCTCTCCTTCGAAGAGGGATGCCTTCTCAGCCCTTATGTTGTAGTGTCTTGTGAACTCAGCGGGGTCTATGCCCCTCCACAGGGACCTTATCACATCATCCCATGATCTCCCCACATGTCTGTTGAACTCCGCTCTTGTGACCTTCTCCAAATCCATGGTTTCCATCACATTCTGGAATTCGGCCCATACGCTGCCTATGCTGTCCACCAGAGTCCCGTCGAAGTCGAAGACCAAAAGTTCTGCCATGACTTAAATATTCGGGTCTAATTTATTAATGGGTCACAATGGCATCCGATCTTATGAGTATGGGTGGCTTAGAGTTCTCCTTGAACGCAATAACGGTTCTCGTGTCGTTTGCTGCGGTGGTCTACTGGGTCAAGTTCTTCCGGAGGATAGCATTGTCTGGCAGGCAGGGGATAGGTTGGATATGGATATTCGCGTCTGTCCTCATGGTTTTGTTGCTCAACCTCTCTGCGATAGTGATGTTCACGAGCGAGAGCGTGGTCCTGGTGGGTTCTGGAGATACGTTCGTCGTTGAAGTGACTAAGATGGAGCTGATGAACACTCTGGCCCGGACTATAATAGCCGTTTCAGTCACTTTCGGCGCGTATCTCCTCTATGAGTCAATGGGCAGCGCCGACGGCATGAAGTACATGTTCAAGCCTGTTCAGTCGCTTGCCGAGGCTAGAAGCAAGGCAGAGCAGAAATTCAGCTTGGAACCCGGTCAGACCTACCTTGTCCTGTCAGGCCCTAACGTCACCGATGACGCTGGCGTAGAATGGGATATGTTCGTTGACATGGTCACTCACGGGACCTACGGGTTCGCCATAACCCGCACCTATCCCCCTGCCCTAAGGGAGAGATACGGTGTTGTTAAGACGCCCATCCTCTGGCTTACCAAGGACAAGGCATTCAAGGACTGCATACACCCCACATCCCTCATCGACTTGAGCCATATGGTGAAGGATTTCATATCCCATGATGGGAAAACGGTAGTGCTCCTCGACGGTCTGGTATACCTTATATCCCACAACGACTTCAACGATGTCCTCAAGATAATTCAGGGCTTGAACGATGTTGTGGTGCAGTTTGATTCGCGGATTATAATGCCAATAGACCCTGAGGCGCTGACCGAGCGCCAGTTCCACATGCTGAAGACAGAGGCCAAATTGTGGGTGCCCTGATAAAGGCTGGTTTTCTTTAATATTTGATTGCATGTAATATGATTCAATAATGGATGTGCTGCCTGGAGACTTTGTGGATTTGCCCTTCACATTGAATGTTTTCACGATAATAGTATCCCTGGCGGCAGTATACTACTGGGTCAAGCTTTTCAAGAGGATCTCGATTTCCGACCGCCGGGACGAGGGTTGGATGTGGATATTCGCGTCTGTCCTCATGGTCCTGCTGCTGAACGTTTCCACCATGCTCCTCGTTTCCACCAGCGGCAGAATACCCGTGGACTCCTATCGCGTGTTCGTCGTTGACGTGAAGACGCTGGAGTTCGTGAACGCTTTCAGCCGGACTGTCATGGCTTTGTCGATGACTATCGGAGCCTACATGCTCTATAAGTCCATGAGGTCCCGGGGCGATGTGAAGTTCATGTTCTCCCCCGTCGAGCATGTTATGGAGGACTCCAGCACCTCGGAGCAGAAGTTCGATCTGAAATCGGGGTGCAGCTACCTGGTCAGCGCTGACCAGGAAGATGGTTCGGTGTCCGGCTGGGACCTCTTTGTCGACCTGGTTACGCACGGCACAATGGGCTTGGTGGTTTCCCGCCACCATCCCCCGGAACTAAGGGATAGATACGGTTTGGTGAAGACGCCGATGGTATGGCTGACTCAGGAGAAGGTCGATGACTCCCTTCACCCATCCGACCTGACGGAGCTGAGCCATATAATCAAGGAGTTCATATGGAAGGGCGGTGAGACCGCGGTCCTGTTGGACGGGATAGAATACCTCGTATTGCACAACAGCTTCGAGGACGTTCTGAAGACCATCCAGGGCGTTGACGATGTCGTGGTGCAGAACAAGTCATGCTTGATACTGACAATCGATCCCTCTGCGGTCTCCGAGCAGGAATTCCATCTTCTGAAGAGGGAGCTGAACGAGTACATGGCATAGCCTGAGACATGAAGCCCTTGAACGCTGACTTCCGAACGGGGTCCGGTATTGATTCGCTCGTTGAGAGCATGTCTTTCACAGAACAGGGGGAATTGGACGTCAGCGAGCTCAGGAACCGTCTTGAGACTGGCGGTTTCAAGTTCGAGGATTTGAGGGTTACCCCGTCTCCTGGCGCTTCCCTCTTGGCTGTCGACTCGTCCTTTTCGATGAGGGAGCTGAGTTACCATGCCATCTGGGCAACTCACGCTGTCGCATTATACGGTGAATACGATGGTGGCGAGAACGATGACATCCTGGTCGGGCATGGTTCCATCCCCTACGGGAACCTGCTTTACTCCAGCTACCTGGAAGCCGGCGAATTCATTCCCTACAGTGAGGTCGACTCCCGGGGTAATGCGGCTCGCGTGTCTTTCGAGTTCAGCTCTTTAAAGAGGGCTTATGGTGAGTTGGAGTCCTCAGGCCTGAAACCTGACTTCATACTGGTTGACGGGAGCCTGTACACCAACCTACGGAACATAAGGGCCAAGGATGGTGTTTTTCCCGAGTGTGAGGCGGCTCTAAGGTCTTTCGGGGAGGTCCTTGGGATGGAGCGTGTGGTGGGCATGGTGGAGGACAGCCATGCGACGGACCTTTCGCGCGATTTGGGTTACAACTTCACCAACATGCTGCTGTTCGAGATTGCGCTGGAGCCTGGCGAGTATGTGGTGGACGAGAGGGAGGGCATAAGCATATGCTATGTGAAGATGCCCTCCAAGCCGCTTCCATTCTCTGCTGCAGGCTCTTCCAAACCCCTTACTGTGAGGTGGGAGTTCAACTACCCTGGCTTCAGGGACGACCTTGGTTTGTTGGCTGGGATTTGGATGTCCGAGTCGGACATACTCCACCCTCAGATTTACATGTTGCGGACGGCCGACTATCTGACCAGGAAGATACGTGTTCAGGGCCTTCTGGAGAGGATCGTATCGGAGAAGGGACTGGGTCTAAAGTACAGGGAGCAGCGGGAGATTTGACTATTTTTATTCCCATGGGCTTAATCTCTATTCTACCATGGATGTTACTGTCAGGTTGTATGAGATCGAGACCGGGAAGCCCATTGTGGTCTTGAACGAGGAGGACATGAAGGACTTGGGCGTTCACATAGGCGACCGTATAAGGATATGCAAGGGCGAGAAATGTTACGTTACTGCGATAATCGACGCTACCACGTCCATGGTCAATGAGGGGGAGATAGGCATATTCGAGGAGGTCAAGAAGTCCCTCGACCTCAATGCTGGCGATGTCGTTGGCATACAGGCCACTTCCAGGCCAAAGTCCATCGAGTTCATAAAGAAGAAGCTTCACGGTCAGCACCTGCACGGCCATGAGATCACCACGATAGTCGAGGACATCGTTGAGAACAACCTCTCCGACATAGAGTTGACCGCTCTGATGGTGGGCGCCTACATAAACGGATATGACATGGATGAGACTGTGGCTTTGACCCAGGCGATAGTCGAGACCGGCGACCAGATCGACTTCGGCGAGGAGGTCGTTGACAAGCACTGCATAGGCGGCGTGGCCGGGAACAGGACCACGATGCTCGTTGTTCCCATCATCGCGGCTGCGGGACTGACGATGCCGAAGACCAGCTCGCGCGCGATCACTTCCCCTGCCGGCACCGCTGATACGATGGAGGTACTGGCTAAGGTGGAGTTCAAAATCGACGAACTGAAGGACATAGTCAACAGGGTGGGTGCGTGCATAGTCTGGGGTGGTTCCGTCAACCTAGCGCCTGCCGATGACAAGATCATACGCGTCGAGTATCCGTTGTCCATAGACCCGGAGGGCCAGGTGCTGGCGAGCGTGATGGCCAAGAAGAAGAGCGTTGGCTCCGACTATCTGGTTATAGACATCCCAGTAGGCCATGGCGCCAAGTTGGACGACATGAACGAGGCCAACAGCTTGGCTAGGAAGTTCATAGAGCTGGGCAACAGGTTGGACATCAAGACCAAATGCCTTGTGACCGATGGCAGCTCTCCGATCGGCAGGGGCATAGGCCCTGCTTTGGAGGCCAGGGATGTGATGATGGCTTTGGATGGCAGGGGCCCCTTGGACCTGGTGAACAAGAGCATTGACTTGGCTGCCGCGTTGCTGGAGCTGTCTGGCAAGGTACGTAAGGGGAATGGCAGGGCTCTCGCAGAGGAGATACTAAACTCCGGGAAGGCCAGGGACAAGATGATGGAGATAATCGAGGCTCAGGGCGGTGACCCGAAGATAAGTCCGGAGGACATACCCTTGGGCGATAAGAAGTATGAGATCACATCGGGTGTGACCGGCAGGGTTCGTTCCATAGACAGCAAGCGGATATCAAAGGTCGCGAGGGCTGCTGGAGCTCCTAAGGACCATGGTGCGGGCATCGACCTCCAAGTCGGCGTCGGGGACACCGTTGACAAGGGAGGGGTACTTTACACCATATACTCCTCCAGCGAGAACAAGTTGGAGGATGCGATCAAACTGGCCCATGAGGCCCAGCCCATAAGGGTAGGGGGGGTCATACTCGAAGAGCTGGTCTAGCCTGTCATCTTGTTTGCCCTATTTTATCAAGTTCGACTTCGATGTCCTGGTAGCTTGTGGCGTTGTTGAGTATCCTGTTGGCCTCCTCCTCGGGGAGCTTTTGCCTCAGTTTGATCATCACATTTATCGCCTGGTCCAGCTCCTCTGGCGTCCTGGTCTTCGCCAGAAGGTCGTTAACGGCGTTCCTCGAGAGTCCGGTCTGGCTTATCCTCTGCATTGCCTCTGCGGTGACGGACATGTCGTCTGTTGTGTTATCCTTCCACATTAGCTTGTTTATGACCTGTGTGGACAGGCCTCTGGATCTTAACTCCTCTATGAACTCCTCCTCCCTGCCTGATATCGCAGCCGTTCCGCTGGAAACCATCTTCTTGAGCTCTGCGTCGCTTTTCTCGCCCCATCTGCCGTTGAATTCATCGTATCTCCTTGATTGTCCCACCGCTGCCGCGATGTCCTTCTCATTCCACCCGGCATTGTCCATCCTCTCGATCGTGTCCACCGACCTGTCAATATCCTCCCTTATCTCCTCATAACCCTGCTCGTTCTCGCTCACGCCAACGTATGTCGGGTCTTCCCGCACCCTGCCCCTGACTTGGCTCCAGGTGTACGCTCCGGCTGCGACTCCCCCCGCCATTGAAAGCATAGAACTCGAGAAGTTGCTGTACCCTATGGCATGCGGCTCGGTTGAGTAGTAGCCGCTGAGCTTGTTATACTCGTTTGATATGTTATCTGCGTTGTTCGAGGGTGTTACTACTATGCCAGTCATGGATAGGGGTCCGCTGAACTTCTCTCCACCCTCCAGGTAGGTCATATGGTGAGCGCCCCTGCTGAAGGATGCGAACTCCTCGATGTTCCTCCCGCTAGTCTCGCCTTCGAATGTGAGCATCCCAGGGTCTATGCCTGGCTTGACAGTGCTCTGGTGCTGTCTCAGGAGTTCAACAGCCCTCTTCTCTGCTTGGAGCCTGGATGTCAGGCTGGCCTTCAATGCGTCGCTGTCTGTGATCTCCGCGCTGACTGCACATCCACTATCGTCCAATGTGTAATCGCATCCTTCAAGGGCGTATCCGCTGCGTTGGCTGTTGTATAGGCTGACCAGGTTGGCGGAGGCGGTTTCCGGACTCCCGGCATTTTCCAACGTGCTGTTGACCAGTTCCATCCTCCCGGTTCTTGCCTGTATGTTCTCGTCCAGGGTCTGGTATTTCAGTGTGGTCATCTGACTCGCGTCGTATCTGCCGTTGCTGCTCTCTACTAGCCACTGTTTTGAGGATTCTCTCTGCTTCACCTCTCTCACCCTGTCAGCATCCAAGCCAGAGGCCTCTGCTATACTATCGACCTCCGCGTCGGTCACTGCTGCCATGGCTTCGCTGTCAATTCTCCCGCCTTTGACTAATCGTCCGCCCTCCACCCGGCCCAGCATCCTTATCTCATCCCTTGCGGCCTCTTCATACCTCAGCCCTGAGAGGCTTTCCTGAACCTTTGGCGCGGCCTCCGACCCGCGTGTGACCCTGATATCCCGGGCTCTCCTCTCTGCTGAGGTGTAGTCCATCGATTTTATGCTGTCAAGGTCGAACTCCGATGCGTTGGCGACCGGCAGGAAAAGGTGCACCTTCCTCCTCTCGTCGCTGCTGAGCATCCTGTACTCATCCTGGGATATAGAACCCCTGAGGTGCTTGGGAACTGCCATGAGGTAGACTTCTTTCATCATGGTCTCGGCATTGGAGGCTGCCGGGCTACCAGGGTTGTCGTCAACGACTTCCTGAAGGACGTCC
The DNA here is from genome assembly GCA_014727915.1 of Candidatus Altarchaeales archaeon. Classification (GTDB taxonomy): domain Archaea; phylum Altiarchaeota; class Altiarchaeia; order IMC4; family SCGC-AAA252-I15; genus WJMO01. Next base: position 245,612 of record WJMO01000005.1, read on the forward strand.
ATTGCTCTCAAATTCTCTCCCCTGGAAGTTAGCGTGTCCACAGCGTCAAGGGCGTCTTCAGGGCTTCCTTCCTTTATGCTGGTCTCGGCCCGTCTGACCACCGAGGCGGTCGGTTCCACCGGCTTCTCCGGACGTGTTTCCTCCGCTGCTCTAGACTCCTCTTCTGCCCTGGTGCCTGCAGGTGTCTTCGCTGCTGCCGGGGGAGCTGAGGGTTTTGGAGTTGCATACCTCCTCAGGAAAGCGTCCGGGCTTCCCCCGTCCTTCACAGCTCCTGTTAGAGGGCCGTCGGCGGTGCTCCAGTTGTCGTCCTGGGATGACATGAGACTGTCTAAGGCGTCAACCGCGTTATCCGGTTTGGCTCCTTTCTCTCCGGCGACGAACCTGTCGAACTCCTGGGCGTTCTGCCGCCCTATGAAGGCGACTCCCACGCCTTCGACTCCCTTCACGTTGCCCGATGTCCGGAGGTTCTCCAGTTTCCTGTTGTTGCCGACGTATCTGATCATCTGTTCGGTCTTCTCGTCGGTGCTCATCGGCCTGTCGCCTCGAGCCTGCTGTCTTGTGTCCTTTTCCTCGACTGCGGCCGACATGGAGGGGACTCCGAGGTTGGGGTCCGTCCAGACAGGCTCCGTTATGCCGCCAGTAGCCTCTATTATCCTGTTAGCCTGGCTGGGGTTCAACCCGTTCATCCTCTGTAGGAACCGTCTGGCGAATAATCTGGCATCCCTCTCCACCTGCATCGAATAGGCTTTTGCCTTCCTCTCCTCTTCCAGAGCCGCTCTCTCACCCTCCCTATCAGCCTTCTTGTTGGCCTCTATCCTCTTCTGCTCCCACTTCTTCCATTCACTGTCGCTCGCCTCCTTTTCCCTGCTGTAGCCTTGCATGCCCTCTGTGAACCTCTGAACTGCCTTCTTCCTGTGCTCTGGGGTTACTGGTGTCCTCCGTTCCTGTTTGGGACGTCCTGCCTCCGCAGCTCCCAACCTGCTGCCTGCAGGTTTTGGCGGCGGCTCCATTATCCTGCCTCCTCCAGTTGTAGAATGTGATGCGCGTATCCCCGAGGGTGATCCGCCCACTCCGCCTAATCCGCCGGCTGGCGATCCTCCCGGTCCCCCAGCACGCTCAGCCTTGGCTCCGAAGCCTCCACGCCTCCCCGGATGTCGCATGTCCACATGCCCTGGCATGGCATCCGCTTGCATCTCGCCCGGCCTGGCCCTTCCATGTTTCCGCGTTACAGAACCTGGCTCGATGGTCTGAGTGGTTCCCGGCCGATTCATTTGGGTCGTGCCTGAAACATACCTTGATGTCGAGGTGTCCCTTATGGTGCTCCTACGGGGTGCTGTCCGGCGGTCTTCGCTGGCGTCCCAGCTCTTGCCCCCTTCCTCGCGGACCTGCTCCTCCTGCAGCGGTGGCTCTCCACCCTCAGAGTGTGTTGAGCTTGATTCTCTGACTGCAGAGCCTGTGTCTGCAGCCCATTGTATGTGGGATCCTCTTCTGATGTGGCGTCCTGGCATCCGGGAGGGCATGTGGACTGCTCCGCTGCCCAGAACCCCCGTCGCTCCCATCATCCCCGGCCTATGGAAAAGGCTGCTTCCATGTCCTGAGATGCCGGGCATAGAAGTCAACCCCACCTCCCCGGGGGAGGGAAGATATCGTGCTCCGCCTACTGCGCCTTTGCTGCTGAAGTACGGTTCCGGGGCGCTCCCTATAGTGTCCGCGTCCGGGTTTGGAATGGTATACCTGAAGCTTGTTGAGGGTCCGCTGGCTTCTCCGCCTGCGTGGTCTCCCATGCTGTGTCCCATCATATACTGTCCGCTGGCGGTCTCCAGGGCGGTGTTCAGCCTGCCGGTCCTCATGTATGTTGCGACGAACCTTGACATGGAGTCTCCGCCCCTCGTGGAGTATATGTGGAGAACGGCACCCACCCATGACATCATCTGCAATCCGATCAATGGGCTGAAGACTACTCCAAGGTATGATGCTGTTAGGAGAACGAAGTCAGTTATGGGGTCTCCTGTTCCGCTGTCGATCATCATCAGCAACCCGATGACTATGAACAGGACTTGGATCAACTGTATGACCAGGAGCATTACCGTGAACCTGAGGAACCTCGTTCCAAGCCCTCGGAGAGAGAAGAAGGGGTTGGGTATGTCTGTGAAGTACATGAAGAGTATCAACGGGAAGAATGCCGCCATCACATAGGTCAGGAAGTACCTGAACGCTGCCATCATAGCCGCTATCATTATTATGACTATGAAGATGTACATGGAGCAGCAGTATTGGCTTCCTCTCATGGTGGTTATCTTCCCGTAAAGTATGTTGAAGCTGTTTTCGGTCTGGTCTATCAGGGGAGTCACGACCAGCCTCTCAAGGTCGAACATCATCTGGAGGAGGACGGGCGCCTGTGACACTAGTATCATGCCCACCAGCAGGCGGGTGAATGTGTCCTTTGCGTTGGCCCTCCCCTGGGGCGATCCTGCCATGAATATGAGGTATGCTGCCACTATGATTATGCCAAAGATGTATACTATCTGTAGCGCCTCCATGACCCTCATGTTTATGACCCTTATGTTCGGGTCCACAGGCATCTGTATGGATATCTCCACGGCCTTGCCTTCCTCGTTGGTGTATACGACATATGGGTCGCAGAGTCCGCTGCTCGAGTATACGCATGGGTTTATCTGGGACATTATGACCGTGGGTCGCATCATCGTCACCACCCCATACGCCCCCCATTCAACCAGGTATGTTATCATGGATTCGACGACGTTCTCCCAGAAGTTGTCCCACATGTCGACGAAGAAGTCCTTCGTCGCCTCCAGGTTCTCCTCGAAGTAATGCCAGTAGACGTCCCAGTTCACTCCCGCAGATACGTTTTGCACGGATAGCAGGGCCAACGCTATGACTGCGAGCGCGAGCACCAGCTTCCTGCGGTTATGCAATGTTTTCACGGCCAATTACCTTGGTTCTGCCTTCTTCTCATCTCCATGAAGAAGTCCAGCATGTTGTCCGATTGGGTGCGGTTCTGGTCTCTGCTGTCCATGTTCCCCAAACTGAATGACTGGCGCATGTTCCTCCTCCAGGGAGCAGCCCTCCTTGCGTCATATCCTATTATCCTATTATGTAGGGATTGTGCCAGCTGGTCGTACTCGGTCTGCTGGGCGTCCGTCCTCTGTGCTAGGCCCTTTAGTGTGTCCAACCTGTCCAGGTCGGTGCCATAGGCGTCTAGGACACCTGTCACCTGACGGTCTGATATGCCCGTGGCGGCAGGGTCCATCAGCCCGTTGTCGAATCTGTCGTTCCAGTCCGTGTCGCTCATCATATGAGGGCTTGGGGCCGCTGCTCCTGTCTGCTCGCTGTGCCATTCCCGTATGGCTGCCGCGGCACCGCCTGTGACTTCCCGCCTTTCCGCGCCCCAGCTGTTACCGTGCCTGAATACACGGTCGCCTTCGATTGTGTACATTTCACCAGTATCCCCGTACACTCTGTTGCCTCTTATCTGGTATTCCATCCCTCCAGTAGCTGATGTTCTGCCCAGCTGCGCCAGCGTCCTGCTATGTTCCGCTTCGAACTCTCTCATCTCAGGGTTTCCTCCCTTGTTGGGGCTCACCGTTCCCCTTGCGCTGACCAGGTCGTCCCTCGCCTGCTGTTGCTCGAACCTCTCCCGGTGGCTGTCGTATGCGGTGTTCTGTGCCATCGCCAAGGCCTGGGCTTCGAAGTTGGGGTCGCTTGGGTTCATGCCACTTGCCCTCAGCTGGGACTTAGCAGCCTTCAAGTGCTTTTTCCTGCCCCTACCCCAGAGTCCCTGCCATACCGCTTGCCTTTCGACCATCTCATTTGCCATGTTGTCCCTGACTGCCTCGGTGTTGAGGCCGTGCTCGTCCATCGCCCGGCTCTTCGCTGTGGCGTCCGCCTGATTCTGCTGGGCCCTTGTCAAGACGGCCGTCCTATCTCCGTAGGCCTGCTGCTTCGCCCTTTCCATGTCCCCTCCGTTCTGGTCCAGGTAGTCCACCTTCTGGGATGCTGTCAGCTGGTCCCATACGGCGTCCCTGCTGTATCCTTCCTGGTGCGCAGAGTCCAGGCTGTTCCATACGTTGTCCTGGTCTCCCTTGTCGTTCAAAGCCAGCTGCCCTGCAGTCTTCCCCGCCTGGACGAGTTGTTCCGGAGTCAGCATGTCGGTGGACTCCCGGAAAGCTAGCCTCTTGGCGGAGTCCGTGTTCCCCCCTGTTATGTTGAGGTAGTCCGTCTGTTGCTGTGACGTTAGCGAGCTCCACACTCCCTCGGTCATGTAGTTCTGCCTTTCCTCCTGGGTCAGGGCTCCGCTGTTCCAGAGCGCGTCCGCCCTCACCTGCCGGCTGCGGTCCGCGCCGGAGGTGCTGACTCCATCCTCTCCAAAACGCTGCAGGCCGTCCTGGTAGGCGTTCGCCAATGCGATCCCCCTGACACCTTCTTCGTCGGCGTTCGGGTTAGCAGTTCTCGCCTGCTCTATGTAATTTTCCTGTGTATTCGTGTCAAGACTGTTCCAGTATTGGTTGGCTCTACGGTATTCTCTCCTACCCTGGGTGTATGCCTGGTCCCTCGCTTGGAGGGCGTCACTCTGGTCCTGCCTAGATACCCTGAGGTTCCTCTGGGCGGTCTGGTTAGCCGTCTGCGCGGCTGTCAGATTAGCCGTCAGCTGGGCTCCGTTGTAGTTCCTGTTGAACCACTGGTCCACGTGCTGGTCGAACAAGGCCCTCTGCGTGGGGTCTAATGTCGAGGGGTCGACGCCCCTCCATGTCCTTGAGTTCCTGACATCCCGTTCCGCGTTCTGCCGGGCCTGGTCGTATGCGCTCTGGGCGTTGGCTTCGCTGGTCTGCGCGGTGTTGGCGGAGTTCTGGGCGGTGTTCAGGCTGTTACTGGCGTTCGTGACCCTCGTGTCGTGCTGCTGCCTGTTGTTCACGAACTGGTCCCTTACGGTCTCATTGCCCCAACCCATCGAATCCGCCTGGCTCTGGCCAGCGGCATTTACTGTGTGCAAGCCAGCCTGCAATTCCCTCGCATAATGGTTGAAGGCATTCTCCTTAGCTGCGGTCTCTTCGGGCGACCCTGCTGCCATGCCCGGATCCCACCCGAACCGTTTCTTCTGGTCGTCGGACATCTTACCCCAGAGTTCGTCCCGCAGGGGCTCGTGCATTGTGTTGGCCTGCCTGTCAAGCCGATTGGCCGGCCCTCTCCTTCCCTGGCTCCTTGCCTGCGCCGCCTGCTGCCGTGTCTGCCGCCTCTGATCCCCCATCTCCGCCAGCCTCTCAGTGAAGCTTGGGCTTCCGTCGTCGGGTCGCTGGCTCAGTTGCCGCATGAACTCCTCGTCCTCTCTCATGGTCTTGCCCGCCGGCTGAAGTATCTTGGCGCCTATAGCGGTCGTCAATGCGGCGACTCCAACGAAACCTGTTATTGACATTCCCAGCCCAGGAGCTGCCAGTATTGCGACGGGCAATGCGATGCCCACGGCGGTCATAGCGGCTGAGACCATCGGAGGGGCTCCCTTGGAACCTCCTTCCTCGTAGCTCTTGTAAAGGTTGTCCGCTCCCCTGGCCAAATTCCTCCTCACGCCACGGAAGCTGTGGACTCCATAGTTGAATTTTTGCTCTCCGGTCCTCGAGTCCTGCGTCCACCACCCGGTCATATAGTAAGACGCTCCTAAGAGCGTTCTACCAACACCCCAGTCGCCGATGCTATGCCTTAGAAAACCCCTCAAGGCGTATCCTACAGGAACCAGCAGAAGCTTCGGGGATAGGTTTGCGGCCAGTCCCATGCCCAGCCAGTAGGCCTTGCTCCAACCGCTCCTTGACGTGGCATACCTGACTCCATAGTATTGCTGTGCTGTCATCTCGTCTGGCCGGGTGCCTGCGGTTACCGCGGTTCCGAATGCCGCCCTGGTGGCCCGCTCGCCCCAGCTGACATCCCCCCATCCTCCGACCTCTCTTTCTCTGCCCCCGAGCGCCGAACCATATACCATCGGGGGCTCTCCGTCCGGGCCCTGACCGATCGGCTGATGCCCGCCCCACGGGCTGTGGGGTTGTGAGGTGGCCGCGGAAGACGGAGGTCCTCCACCCCTGTCCGGGTAGCTGTGCCCTGCGGCCGACTCCCTTGGTCCCTCCAATCTGGCGTCTGACCTCTGCTGGATGTAAGCTGCCTGCGTGAACGCCTGACCCCCGTAGCCTTGCATCACATAGCCTACGAAAGCCAGCCTCGCGCTGCCCGTCGTCTGCGCCACGAATATGGTGCCCGACCCTACGGTGCTGAGCATCCCTGTGATCATCATCGGCGACAATCCGATAAGCATGTATGCTATCAGCGCGGCTATGGCAGGGCCAGGGTTCAAATAGTCGAATGGCGACTGCAGTATCATCCAGGACAGCACTATGAACACGGACATCGGTATGGGCATCATCGCCCATGTTATCGTCCACTTGGCCAGCTTGTATCCTATGCCCTTGAGGAAGTCGAATGCGAGGCAGAATATCGTGAACGGGAACAGCGCTCCGAACACCAGCACCATGTTGTACCTGACCGCGAGTACGAGGTATGGCAGGAAGATCATCGCGAGTATCATGCATATTATCCCGAGTATCAGCGGCCATCCTATGCCGAAGGTGAAGAACGCTATCAATGCGATGGCTCCCGTTGCCATCCCTGCCCCGGCCGCGGCAGGCCCCATCCCTACTATGGGGTCCCACGACACAGGCACACCTCCTATAGTCAGTATCTGGTGCACTATGAAGTTGTTCAGCTCCAGTAGCATGTCGTACATGGGGAACGCGAGCCCGGAGAAGACCAACCCCATTATGAGCTTTTGGAGCATGGACTTCGCCTGGGTCCTGACTCTGGGAGCGGTCGCACCCCATATGAAGTATACGGCAACCAGGAGTATCAGGACCATGTACAGGGGGACGAGTATCTGCATTATGATCCTCCCCACCGTCTGGATGACTGGATGGGTTGTGTCAGCGCATTTCATGCCTCCCGGGTTGTTGCACCCTGCGAACATATAGCTCATGAAGGTGTTCTTGTACTCCTTGAGGGAGTCCGACATGAGCGACTGCAGGTTGTCCCCTCCCTTCTTTAAGATGCCTGTTGAATCCCCTTTTGCGCCTGCCTTCGTCGGGCTGTCAGAGCCCTCACGGTCGTGGAATGACGTCTTGGGGCTTCCGACGGTATCTCCAGGGGCTGCGAAAGCGGTCGATAAGAACAATAGTACGGCGGTGGCGGAGATCAGTAATAGTAGGCCTCTTCGGTTGACCTGGGTCATAGTAAATAACATTAAATCTTGAGATATTTATTTAGTATAATATACTGTTTCCCTCAGTTTCCCGATAATATCTCAGGCATCCTCCCCCATGCGCCCACCGTATCGTCTTTCACTATCAGGACGCCCCTTATGCCCCCGATACTCCTTGCTTTTTCTATGGCCTTCTCCACGTCACCCGCCTCACATACTACATTGGCTATCGCCGTTGCCGCAGCGTCCGCTATAGCGCCCTTGTCTGCGAACACTGTGACGGAGTCGGCTTCTCCCAGGCTGATGCTGTGCCCCACGGAACCCGAGCTGGTGCATATGTTGCAGGGTGTCTCGCCCGCAGTAACCCTTAATGCTATCCTGCCTGTTGTGCTCGATGGCCCCGAGTCCAAACCCACTATCATCTCGTCTTTTGTCTTCAGGTATATGTCTCCCCCGTTCTCCACTATGACTTCCTGCGCGCCTTTTGACACTATGTATTCGCCTATCAGATGGGAGAATGTCCCTGCCACGGCTGCCATCGGCCCCACATCGCACTCTCCTGACGCTTCTATCAGGCTCCTGACTATCTCCGGGGCTGAAGGGTCTTCTTCAACGGGCTCATATGTTGACTTGAACAGCGGGTTCCTGTTTATGTAATCGACAAGCAGGTTGTAGTGTCTGATCAGTTCGTCCAGTGCGTCAACCTGAGCGTCAACGTCCGATTTGACCTTGATGTGGGTCTCACCGTAGTCGAGGCCGAAGGAGTTGAGAGGACGGTCGGTCAATCCCATCACCCCTCTTGGAGGCTCAGCGCCCTAACGGGGCAGACTTCTATGCATGCCTTGCACCGGATGCATTCGTCTTTGTCCAACTGCATCTTCCAGTCCTTGATTGTGATGGCCTTTGTGGGGCATACTCCATAGCATGCGCAGCAGTCAATGCATCGGTCGTCGTCTTTCAGGATGGTGCTCTCCAGCTTCTCCACCTCGACACTGTGCTTTCTGAGGTAGTCTGTGAGCTTCTTCTGCTTTTTATCGTCTCCTAAGACGGCGACTACCATCATTCCCTTGCTGTACTCCACGTCCGCCAGGAGTATGTTGACCATGACGCCAGTCTCTAGTATAGCCTCTGCTAGCGCTGGCTTCTTCACCTCATCCGTGGAATACTTCAGGACGTACTTGTTCATTTGCTCAACCTCCCGTATACCCTGTTTATGTCTGACACGGTTATTATGCCCTTGATCTTCCCCTCATCGTCGACGACGGGGGTCGCGTTGTAGCCGTGCTTCTCCAGCTTCCTTGACGTCTCGTCTATTGTGTCTGTCGATTTTGAGGTTATGACGTTCCGTGTCATCACCTCCGAGAGCTTCCTCTTACCCTGGGACAGTGCCTTGGTGAAGTCGAAGGAGGTCACGATGCCGACGACCTTGCCTTCACCGTTGACTATGGGTATCTGGTCGACTCCCTTCTCCACCATCAGCTCCGACACCTTCTTCAGCGAGTCCTTCTCTGATGCCGTGTGCACCTTCCTCGTCATCCCGTCCGAAACATGGTATGTCCTGTCCCTGACTTTCATGGCCTTGACTTCTCTCTTGCCTGGCAGGCTCTCCACGCCGTTGGCTAACGTGAACTCTCCCTCTTCGATCCACTTCTTCAGCTCGTCCATGATGTCATATGCTATCTTGAAGCTGGACAGGGGGGCGGCCTTCACCTTATCCCCGTTCAACTCTACCTTGCCTGTTATGAGCTCGCTGTATCTCACCTTCCTGAGCACTGGCCTGTCAATCCTTGGAACGCCATAGTCGGTCAGGCTAGATTCTATCTCGTCGTTGGTGACCGCGGTCGACCTGGCGAGCTCATCGTTCAATATGGGTATTGGGATTCCGATGCCGACGAACAGGCTTGTCCCGTACTCTGGCAGCGTCCCGCCCCTCACATAGTCTGTGCTCATGTCTCTCAGCTCTCCCTTGACCGCGATCGTGCCCAGTTGCGTCTGGGGCGAGTGCTGTGTTCCCTCCCCCACTATCCTTCCCTGGGCTCCTCCGAGGAATATCTTGGTGCCGAAACCGATCGTCCTGTACTCGGGGTCGTTGTTCAAGGGGCTTATGTGTCCCGTGCCTGCGAAGTTTATGTTCCCCGCGTTTGGCAGCAGCGTGCCCATGTACGTCCTTATCTTCCGGTCTGACAGGTTGACTGCGGACACATAGCGTTGATAGTTGTTGCGGGGATTGTAAAGGTAGGCTTGGTTCAGGTCATCCAATGTTACTGTGGTTTCGAGCCTTCTCTTGGGGTAGCAGTCCGTAGGGTATGCTGTTGCTCTGACCTTTATCTCCTTCCTGGCGATGAGGTCTTCGATGACGTGGCTTCCACCGTATTCGAATCCACGGTCCTGGCTAAGTTCCGTCGCTCCTATGTAGCAGTCCACTGCCGCGAGACCGGCGTATGCTTCCACCTCGTTCAGCCAGACCCTCTGCATCTTGATGGGTGGGTTGCTGTGCCCGAAGTTCAGGAAGGCTCCGGATGAGCACATCGCGCCGTACGTCCCTGTTGTCACGACGTCCACTTCCTTGGCCGCCTTCTCCGCTCCTTTCTCGGCGACTATCTCTGGCATCTCATCGGCTCTCACGACTACTGCGTCGCCCTTCCTTATCTTCTCGTTGATTTCGGCTATCGTCTTTACCATTGACAAAAAACAGTGTTATTCTCATATAAATACTTGCCTATTTTTATTATGCATTTATGCATAATTATGTTTTTGGGCATATTCAAAGCCGCAAAATCCACTTAAACCCAAACCTTTTTAACACATAGTCGAATATGCATATGCATTGGTGAATATGCGCCGGTGCATACTGTGGGAGCACCTCAGGGGTGGGGTGTCTAAGCAGGTGATGTGATGCAGCTTCCACCGTTGGCTGAAATAGAGAAGCTCAGGAAGAGACTGGGTCTCACCCAGACGGAACTTGCAGTCAAGGCAGAGGTCAGCCAGAGCCTCATAGCACGCTTGGAAGCCGGCACTGTAGACCCGCGCTACAGCAAGGTAGCCAAGATATTCCTCGCCCTCGACGAGATGAAGGGCAAGGAACTGGAAGCCCAGCAGATCATGACCAAAGGCGTCGTGGGAATACAGCACACCGCGTCCATCGAATACGCGGCGACCAAGCTGAAGAAACACAACCTGAGCCAGATGCCCGTATTCGACGGCGACAAGGCCATAGGATCGTTCTCCGAGAAAGTCGTATTAGGCCTCATATCCAAGGGCGCCGACGCCAAGACATTCTCCAAGGAAGAGGTGGGCGAACACATGGAGGAATCATTCCCGACGGTCAAACCTGAGACTCCCCTGAGCGTGGTCTCAGCCCTCCTGGAGCATAACACAGCCGTGGTAGTGCAGGAGCAGGGAAAGAACATTGGAATAATAACTAAAGCCGACCTATTGAAGGTCGTCCACAAATAGAAGCGAAACCTAGCTGAATGCGACGTGTAACTGGTCCAACTCCCGGGCGAGCATCCTCAACTCAGCAGTCACCTCACTTGGCAGGTCGTACATGAGCAGATTGCCTATCCTGCTCTTGATCCTATGGTGCAAGTTGCTAGTGTCCCCGCCGTTGCCCTCGTAGTGGACTGGCGGCTGTTCCCTCTTCCCGTTGCCCTCCACCCTGGATTCGATCCAATTTAGGCTCCTCTCGATGCTGGCCTTCTTCCGGTCGGGCAGGTTGTCTGCTATGCCCTTCACCCAGTTGCCTCCCGAAGACTTCTTCTGCGTGGGCTTATCCCGGTTCTCCATGTCGCTGATGAGCCGGTTGAAAAAACCGTTACCCCCCGAACTCCCATTGCCCCCCGACGAAGATGACTTGCTGAACAGGTTCATCGTGCTCTGAGTCCGCCCGTTGGCAGATTCGCTCTGCTTCCTGACATGCCTGACTCTCCTGGGCTCCTCGGCGGGCATGGCCATCCGGAGCTCGTCCGAGAACTGCTTCTCCCTCGCATACTCCCGGTCCATCTGCTTGCTGGATAAAACGACGGTCTCGTTCTCATAGTGTATGCCTCGCTTGTCACCGTAGACCTGCCTGCAAGCCAACTCGTTAGAAACCTTCTCCATAACCCCCTTACTCCAGGGGCCAGACCTTGTCCTTGTGCTGGTACAGCCGTTTATCCTCATGGAAAGTCACCAAACAGATTTGCTGCCAGCCAACCAAGTAGTTAATTATGCAAACCTGCATTAAAAAACCTTTCGGTTATTCTCACTGGTTTCTTTGTAGAAATATTGGGCTTTTCGGCTTTTTCCGGATTTTCCTGCGGTATCCTCCTTTTCCGGCCTTCTGTGTTTTCCATGGTCTTTTTTAATGGGGCTGCCACTATTAATGTGACTGTAGGAACATGGCTTCGGTCGCTGAGAAGATACTGTCCACACATGTTGTGGGAGAGGAGGACGGCGAGATAGCAGTCCGAATAGACCAGACTCTCACCCAGGACGCGACGGGGACGATGGCCTTCCTCCAGTTCGAAGCCCTTGACCTCCCAAAGGTCAGGACCGAGCTGAGCGTCTCCTACGTAGACCATAACACTTTGCAGACGGAGACGTTGAACGCCGACGACCACCGGTACCTGCAGACTGCAGCCTCGAAGTATGGGGTGCTGTTCAGCAGGCCCGGCAACGGCATATGCCACCAGGTCCACCTGGAACGCTTCGCGAAACCCGGCAGGACACTCCTGGGATCGGACAGCCACACACCCACCTCCGGGGGCATGGGAATGCTGGCGGTCGGCGCGGGAGGTCTGGACGTGGCACTGGCTATGGCAGGCCACCCCTTCTGGATGAAAAAGCCGAAGATAGTCGGCGTCGAACTCACAGGAGAACTCAAACCCTGGGTGTCAGCCAAAGATGTCATACTCGAGATACTACGTCGTAAGGGGGTAAAAGGAGGAGTCGGAAAGATATTAGAATACCATGGTGAAGGTGTAGAAACGCTATCCGTCCCTGATCGGGCGACAATATCCAACATGGGAGCCGAGATGGGAGCCACAACCTCGTTGTTCCCCAGCGACAAGGTGACAAAGTCCTTCCTCGCATCCCAGGACAGGGAATCCGACTGGGCCGAGCTCAAAGCCGACGGCGAAAGCGGATACGATGAGAAACTCCACCTGGACCTTTCCTCCGTCGAGCCAATGGTCGCCAAACCCCACAGCCCAGATAACGTCTTCAAAGTCTCCGACGAAGCCGGACTGAAGGTTGACCAAGTATGCATCGGCTCATGCACCAACAGCAGCCTGAAAGACCTGATGATGGCCGCCCAGCTGCTCGATGGCAGGACGGTTCACCCTGACGTGAGCCTCACAATATCGCCTGGTTCGAAGCAGGTTTTGAAGATGCTGTCAGAGAGCGGGCACCTGACCAAGCTGATAGACTCGGGGGCGAGGATACTCGAATGCGCATGCGGCCCATGCATAGGGATGGGGCAGAGCCCCAAGTTCAAGAGCGTGTCGGTGAGGACGTTCAACCGCAACTTCCAGGGAAGGAGCGGAACCGAGGACGCAGGCATATACCTTACCGGTGTTGAGGCGGCAGTCGCAGCCGCCATAAAAGGAGAGCTCACAGACCCCCTGGAACTAGGCGAATACCCCGACATAAAACTGCCCGGCATGTTCTCGGTCGATGACTCGATGATAATCCGGCCCACAGGCGGGGAGATCATTCGCGGGAACAACATAAAACCCCTATGCCTCAACCGCCCATTGTCCGACAAGATAAAGGGCGACGTTCTCATCAAGGTCGGCGACAACATATCCACAGACCACATACTCCCTGCAGGCTCCAAATGCCTCCCCCTCCGGAGCAACATACCCGCCATAAGCGAGTACGTCTTCCACAGCATAGACAAGAAATTCCCCAAGCGCGCCAAGAAAAAGAAGGGCGGATTCATCGTTGCGGGCAGCAACTACGGCCAGGGCAGCTCACGAGAGCACGCCGCACTGGCCCCAATGTACCTCGGGGTCAAGGCCGTGCTAGCCAAGTCATTCGCCCGCATACACCGGTCCAACCTGATAAACTTCGGCATACTGCCCCTGGAGTTCAACGACCCCAGCGACTACGACGACCTCGAAAGGGGAGACGAGATCGCCATAAAGGGCCTGAGGGAGTGCCTCGCCAGGGGCGACGGAGAGCTGAAGGTCAAAGCCGACGACGAGAAGATAAAAGTCACATCAGACCTTACCCGCAGGCAGAGGGAGATAATACTCGCCGGCGGACTGCTGAACTACGCGAGGGAAAATGCATAACATAACTTTGATAACAGGTGACGGTATCGGCCCGGAGGTCGCTGAGGCGGCCCGAAAGTGCGTAGACGCGACAGGAGTGCAGGTGGACTGGGACGTTCAACCCGCAGGATTGGAAGTACACGAGAAATCCGGCGATCCCTTGCCGAATTCGGTCTTCGATTCCATACGCAAGAACAGGACTGCATTGAAGGCCCCCACGACAACACCTTTGGGTTCAGGATACCGCAGCGTCAACGTCAGGTTGCGGCATGAGCTTGACCTATATGTGAACATGCGCCCCGCCAGGACACTGCCCGGCACATCAGGCGTAGAAGGTGTGGACTTGGTGGTGTTCAGGGAGAACTCTGAAGGTGCATACACTGGAGTCGAGTTCAGCCGAGGCGAGGAAGAAACCAGGGACTTCATAGGCTACGTGAGCGAACACAAGGGCTTCAAGTTCAAGGACGACTCGGCGTTCTCCATAAAGTCCATCTCATACTCCGGGTCCAAGCGGATAATCGAAAGGGCATTCGAATACGCGGTAAAGTCCGGCAGGCATAAGGTCACATCCTCCACCAAGTCCAATGTTATGAAGGCCACTGACGGCCTGTTCCTGAAGGTCGCGGGAGAGATCGCGAGAAGATATGAAATCGAACATGAGCACATCCTCGCAGACGCACTCTGCATGCTACTGGTGATGAAACCCAGGGAATTCGACGTCCTCGTCATGCCCAACCTCTACGGCGACATAGTATCGGAGATAGCCGCAGGGTTGACCGGGGGCATCGGCCTCGCGCCCGGAGCCAACATAGGAGACGAGTACGCAGTCTTCGAGGCCATACACGGGTCAGCCCCGGACATCGCAGGCAGGGGAATAGCCAACCCCACAGCGTTGATACTCTCCGCCTGCTTGATGCTCGACCACCTCGGAGAACACAAGGCCGCGTCAGACCTGAGAAAAGCCGTTGAAGATGTCATAGAAGAGGGAAGGCACGTAACCCCGGACTTGAAACCTAAATCGAAGACCACAACAGACCAGATGGCAAACGCCATAATCGAAAGAATATGAAACATGCCGACTTTTAAGGGCTTCGGTGAATACTATACCATGGGCGACTACGACGGAGAAATCTACCGGAGCATGAACGACATCTACGGGGAAGTGAACAACATGCGGATGACCATACAAACGTTGAACGAGACCATGAAGGAAGTCGCAATGGAGATAAAAGCCCTCCGAGACGACCTGAAACAGCAGAGGAACAGCCCCATCTAGGCACTTTCCCCGTGGCGTTTTTTTATCTCAGCCAATTCCCCCTTAGACGGCAGATCAGCCCCAAGGTATTCTATCACCTCCTGCCTCACATCATTGCCTTCCCTGACGCTCCTTACCAGATAATAGTACTCTCTACCCTTGACCCTCTTCTTCCGGACAAACATGCTAAAAACCTACTTGCCGAGCTTTTTTGACTTTAGCGTGGCTGCGTGAACCGCGTCCACTAGGGATTTCCCGACTTTGAGCGCTTCCAGCTTCTTCAAACCCTCCTCTGTCGTTCCCCCAGGGCTCTTGACCTCGTCTATCAGCTCTTCAGGCGACTTCTTCGTGGTTATGACCATGTCGACAGAGCCCCTAATGGTCTGCAAAACAAGATTGTGGGATGTCTTCTCGTCCAAACCCTCCTTGACCCCCGCTTCAGTAAGCGCTCTTATTATGTAGTAAACGTATGCGGGGCCTGAACCGCTCAAACCCGTTACTGCGTCCATGTGCTTCTCCTCCACCTTGAATGCGATGCCTATGGAATTCAACAGGCTGCCCACGAGCACAGAATCCTCCTCCCCAGCCCTCTTACCCAGGCAGTATGCAGCCGCCAGCTCATATATGACGGCGGGAGTGTTGGGCATAACCCTAATCACCCGGGCTTCCTTCAGCCGCTTCTCTATAGCCTTTGTCTTTACGCCCGCGGCTATCGATACTATGAGCCGGCTGCCCGCAATGTCCTCTATCTCATCCAAAACGTCCTCCATGTCCTTCGGCTTGACGCAGAGGAAGACGACATCGGATTCCTGCACCACTTCAAACGCGCTGTACTTGGAAGCGACCCCCGCCTTCTCCAGAGCGTCCGGGTCCTTGTCGTATGCTAGAACGTTCGACGGTTCGATAAGCCCCCTGCTGATGAAACCCTTCAAAAGGGCTGATCCCATCCTCCCTACCCCCACGAAACCGAACCGTGTCATGATGTACACCCATGGGATTATGGAATAAAAAAACAGTTGTTCACCCCTGTTCACTTACGTCCATAGGAAACCTTATATGGGGTTCATGTGTGGTATCCTGTGAGGTGATATTGCAATGAAAAAAACAACGACACTTTTCGTATTGGCTTTGCTGGCCACCACCGCGTGGGCGGCAAACGACCTGGCCGCGTCCACTGGCAGGCCAGCATTCGCTTCGGCGAAGGCCGTGGCAGAACCTGACATAGCCCTGTATAGGCCATATGACCAGGTGAAAGTGAAAATAGACCCTAGTAGAAAATATGTGAAAAACGGAGAAACCGCAGTGTACTATATCACACTGGCTGACAACCACCCAAGACCAATATGTGCCTTGGAGGAAGAATATGATGTATCATGTCCAGTTCCACTGCACACATATAAAATATACGTAAATGGTCTTCCATTCGAAATTGAATACCCCGAGGAGGTAGAGGTGCCGGCGGGAGATGCCAGGGAGTTCAAACTGGTCGTGGACACCGGAGCACCAGTAGTAGAGGCTGAGATTGCTCTTGAGTCCGTTGAAGCCCATGTGGCAGATGACGGCGAGACGGTATCCGGCTCCGTTGGAGCTTCGAACCCAACACAGAAGATACTGGTCGGGAAACCCTATTATTTCAGGGTTTCAGCAAAATCCGATGACGCCTACGGGGCGGGCAAGGCAGTCCTTTACGTGGGAAGGAACATAATACCCCCCACACCAGGCGATGAAGTGGATGTGAAGCTATACAAAGGATGGAACATAGTAAGCCTGCCTGGCATAGGCAAGGTAGTGAAGGCTCCGACACCAGAACCCTACGTTGATGGTTCAGTGCCTGAATCATACGAATATGACTACTCAGACGCTGAGGTCTCAGTGGAAGATGTGGAGTCACTGCCTGAACGACACCCTAGGATGTACTTCTTCATCTACTTGAAGGACGAGAACAGGTATGCCACGTTCGCCGAAGCTGTAAGGCTCATGGGTAGATTGGAGTTCCGCAGGTACCTGCAGCACAACGCCTTCTGGGTGTACACGCCATCGGACGAGGTGCTTTCCTTCAGGGTGTCCCGGTTCACGAGTTACAACGGGATGCCAGTGGGGGAGGGCTGGAACTTCATACCCGTAACCAGGGACATGAACGGTGTGTCATTGGATGATGTCAGCGGCACCTGCGACTTCCAGAGGCTGTACATGTGGGACAAGCAAGACCAGCAATGGTACAAGATCGATGGAAGCCATGTTTTCAGCAGCAGGGAGCTATACACGGGTATAGTCGCAAGCGCCGAGGAGGACTGCAAGCTCGGCAAAAAATACGCGGAACCGGACATTGAGCCTCCGTCACTCCCAGACTAAGCCAACAACCACCCACAGGGCCCCGCTTCCGATGGGGGCGGGGCTCAACACTCACTCCCACCTCTTCTTCAGCTTCCGGTGGGTGAACTTCTTCTTACGGTAGTCTTCGACGATGTGTCCGTCGCCTTTCAGGATCCACTTGTGTATCACGAGGCCTTCCATCCCGACTGGTCCGCGGGCGTGTATCTTGTTTGTGCTGATTCCGATCTCCGCTCCCAGGCCGTACCTGTACCCGTCGCTGAACCTGGTAGACGCGTTCCACATCACAGACGAGCTGTCAACCGAGTCTATGAATTTCCTGGCTGTATACTCGTCCTCTGTGACGATGGCGTCCGTATGTGCCGACCCGTACCTGTTGATGTTCTCTATCGCTTCATCAACTCCATTTACCGTCCGAACGTTCACTACGAGGTCGTTGTATTCTGTGCTCCAGTCTATGTCGCAGGCTTTCTGAATGTCTCCGAGCACCTTGCAGGCCTTCTCATCGCCTTTGGCGGTCACGCCTGCCTTACGATACTCCTCCCATATCCTGGGTAGGAACTCTCCGACGATTCTTTCGTCCACTAGCAGGGTCTCCATAGCATTGCAGACTGCGGGATACTGGCATTTGGCATCGTAGGCGATCCTCAACGCCTTTTCCATGTCCGCCTCCCCGTCGACGTACACGTGGCACACACCGCTTGCATGGCCGAGGACTGGTATCCTCGTGTTCTCCTTTATGTACTTTACGAACTCGTTGCTTCCCCGGGGGACCAGAAGGCTTATGTACTCGTCCAGCTCCAGCATCTCCGTTACTTCCTCCCTGCTCTCCACCAGTTGTATCCAACCCTCCGGCATCCCAGACTCCTCTGTTGCCGCCTTCATCAGCCCGTACAGCATCCTGTTGGTGTGCCGTGCCTCGCTCCCGCCTTTCATCATGACCGCGTTTCCGCTCTTCAGGCAGAGAGCGCCGACGTCCACCACAACGTTCGGCCTTGATTCGAATATGGCCCCTATGACCCCGATGGGAACCGTGATCTTGTATAGTTCAAGGTCTATGTCCAGTTCGATGGCGTATGTGGTCTCCCCCACGGGATCCTTCAGCTTCACCACGCTCTTCACACCCTCCACCATTGCTTCGACCTTCTCCTCGTTCAACTGCAGCCTCTTGTAGAGCGCCTCTCCGATCTCGTCCTTGGATTCCTCGCAGTCCCTGGCGTTTGCCTCCAGAATCTCCCCCTTACGGTCCCACAGGACCTTGGCCAAAGCCAACAGTGCCCTGTCCTTCTCGTCTGCTGACGTCTTGGCCAGTTCGAGGGATGCCCCCCTTGCCTGCCGCGCCTTTTCGATCGTGGTTGCCATCTCAGGAAAGAATATGGAGAGCCCAAGATAAAAAACCCACGAATCACAAATAATCAATAAAAAAACACAAATAATTTCAAGTTTTTTAGATATTGTTTTGGTTTGTTACCCTGCGGGCCGGATATTAACTTCCGCATCCTAGTTCTTTTCATGGGCCAGGCCGAATCGGAGAGGGGCAGATTCTACAGTGTGAAGCAGCCGCCACAGCATGGAGAGGCCGATCTGATAGAACTTCGGACAGCGTCCCTCCCCAAGCCCATAAGCCAGACCCCTGAGGGTGTTATGAGGCCGTCCAACATCCTACTGATGGTGCCTGATGAATCCGGCGGCTCAAGGCTTTTCCTGGTGAGGGAATACATAAAGCGGGAGGGCGTTGACTTCCTGCCAGGGAAAGGCAAAAGCCCAAAGCTTAGAGTGGGTTCCGGCGAAGCTCCCCGTTTCGTGGCAGTGAGGGACAACAAGGCCTTTGTGATAGAGTTCGAAGAATACGGGATGGTCGAGGATGTCCCCCCTACAACCGGGCTGGAGAAGGGCCAGATCGGAGACCTGATTGAACTCCGGGACCATCTGGTGCCCATGATACGGCATATGAAGGAGGCGGTATCACATGCGGAAGCCCAGGGCTCAGGCTACATACCATTCTACCCCTACGACCCGGAAGGCATCGAGGCAGTGCTCACACCCGCTCCCGTGGATAAGATGGCCGAGAAGGCGATGGGCCTGGACGTTATGTCCGCCAGCTACATCCGAAGGGAAGCCAACGGCTATGGGGTCAAAATACCCGGCCCCCTCCATGATTCGCTCCTTAAAAGGATGGGCGAAGGCAGGCTGACCGACATAGAGGACAGGCGCGTGGCAGGAGCTCTCATGCCATGGGCTTTTGAGTTCATATGCCCGCTTGACGCGTCGACTATGAGCCACCACGACGCTGCAGGCCCCCTGTGGGCTTGCGCGGGCTTCGCTCAGGCCAGGGTTGAAGCTGGTGACAGGGGGGGAGCGGCAGAGTACATAAGCTCCGGCCTGAAGAATGCGATAACAGTGCTGGAAAGGAGGCCTTGGGTGCAGTATGTGGGCAGGAGCTCCGGATTGGTTGAGAAGAACAGGCGGAACAGAAACTCTAACTACAGGCACGAGCTTGAACTCCTAGGAGAGAATGCCGACTCTGTGGCCGGCCTGCTCGCAAGGGGCCAAATGTGCAGGCAGACGGCATTGGAAGGCGGCCCCGGGCTCTACACTGCATTCGACCGGTGGCTGCCGGTGTTCCTGATAGGCATGAACAACCATTTGAACGACAGCGGACTGCGCAGGTCCGCGTCCAACAGGGAGCACCAGATACGGATGATCGCCGAGTCGGGAGGGGAAGACCAGATGACGGAGCAGAGCGCTGAGATGCTGAGGTCCGCGATCGCAGGCTACGCCAAGGCAGCCGGCTCAGCTGTCCGATGCAATGCCGGAGACTTGGAACTACAGGTGCAGTCGGCTGATGGACTGCTCAACTCCGCGCTAACATGGAGCAGCACCCTGGAGCACGCGACACAGCCCAGCACCGGATTATGGGTCAGCCCTCAGGAAGACTTCCTACAGATGACAGACCCCCAGAACATAAGGAGGGTGGTCGAAGCGCTCAACCACCTTGTCTAGAGTTTGACGGGACGGTCCTGCTCGTATTTGACCCTGTTCTTCAACGCGGTCTCGGCCTTCCCGAGCTCATAGCCCAGATAGGCGGCGTGGTCTATCCGAGTTATCAGACTGTTGCCCAGTATGGTCCTGTAAAGTGTCTCAGCGTTGGTGCCCTTGAACACCTTGTTCAGCTTGCCGGAGACCGTCCGCCTCCGGGTTCCGACGTCCTTGACCACGTTAACATAGTGCTCGACCACGATGTTCCTCCTGGCGCCGTCAAGGTATATGTAGAAGAAGCCGCCACTGTCCTCTTTGAAATCCATGTACTTGCGGTCCATCCCACCTCAACCAAGAAAATAGAATGATTCACGATTTAAATAACATCCCTTCGATGGTATTGGTATCATGCTCAGGTGGTTGGACGATTATTTCGGCCTACAATGGCTTGCAGGACTATCCATCGCGGTGCTCTTCCTCGCAGCCGGAATACTGACAATCGGCGATTATGGCATAACCGTGGACAGCCCGGAGAACTTCCTCTGGGGCGACATATACCTCCGATTCTACCAGTCCTGGAACCCCGCCTACCTGAGGTACGGTGAGGGCGAGAACCCGTTGATAGAGTATCCACCAGCACCCACCCACGTATTCGACCATAGGGTGAAATACCGGCCGTGGATGTTCCACCCCGTTGCCAAGATATTCACAGCATTCACCCATCAGACGTTCCATGAGCGTCTGGGTTGGCTAGACGACATCGACGCACACCACCTAGGCATACTGGTGATATCCGCGGCCGGCGTATTCGCACTATATGCCATGGTCTACGAGGTGTTCGGCTACGCTCCCGCAGTAATATCTGCAGCCTCTCTCGCATTATACCCTCGTTTCATAGCCCACAGCCACAACAACGTAAAGGACACGCCAATGACATGTTTCTTCATATTCACCATGTACTGCTTTTGGAAGGCGTTCAACACCAGGGACCTGCGCTGGAGCATACTTGCAGGCACTTCGCTTGGCCTATCATTGAACGTCAAGATAAACGCCTACTTCATGCCTCTGATATTCGGGGTTTGGCTGTTCCTCACCTACAAGGGCGGAGAGGGCACGGTTATGATGCCCAAATTCACAGTTGAACGGGCGAGCATCAAATACTGCCTCCAGGAGAGGAGATACGACTCCAAGCTCAACATCGCAGTCATAGTAATATTGGCGCTGTCCGTGATGTACCTGAGCTGGCCGTACCTATGGGAAAGGCCGCTGGCCAACCTGTTCACGAGCATGCAATTGTTCGCCCAGGGCGGAAAGGACATACCCGTTCTCTACAACGGCGTGATATACTCCTCATCAACGGACCTGCCGTTCTACTATGCTCCGCATTACCTGCTGATCGTAACACCCCCCCAAGTTCTGTTACTATCCGCCCTTGGCATGTTCGAGGCAGGCAGGATCCTTAAGTCAAAGCGGAAACCGGACTCTGACAAGAGGGAGATGATAATCCTCCTCCTGCTCTGGCTCCTGACCCCCCTCGCAAAGTACATGATACCCGGCACTGTAGTAATCGATGGCATAAGGCATTTCCTGGAGGTGGTGCCGCCTCTCTGCGTATTCGCAGGGCTCGGTGGCGGGCTCCTATATGGCAGAGCCAGGGATTACCTGTCCTCTCGCGCTTCTCACCCAAGGATACTGGCAGTTATCCTGGTGATCCTGCTCTATGCTCCCACGGCATACGCGAACGTGAGACTCCACCCCTACCAGATAGCATACTTCAACTTCCTCGTCGGCGGGGTCAAGGGAGCAGAGGGCAGGTATGAGATAGGATACTGGGGCACGGCCTTGAAGGAGGCGGCATGGTGGACGTCCCAGTGGAAGACGCCAGACGTTAAGGTGATGGACCCAATGTGGTGGCATCTGACCGCATACTACCTCGACATATCCCGGAACCCCGGGGAAAAGAACTACGTCATACTATTGAACGACCCTACAATGCACAACATCTCCTGGTTCAGCCCCCGCACTCGCAACATCATGGCCTACGTCCTCGAGAACAAGACGCCAGTCCACACAGTCGGCGTCGAAGGAGTGCCACTCGCCTACGTCTACGACGTAGCCGGGGATGAATTCAAGAACATAGAAGGATACGAAGTCCAAAACTACACTGCCTGCGGTTGCTGACAAAACCACCCCCCAAAAACAGGCTCCAAATAGTTCACGCTTTCAGTATTCTTATCGCTAGGTGGGCTGCGTTTTTCCCGTTGTCCACTCCCACCGCCGCCACTGGAACCCCCGGCGGCATCTGCACCACTGCTAATAGGGCGTCCATTCCCCCGAGCTTCGCGTCCACGGGAACGCCAATAACAGGTTTGGCGGTCTTGGACGCGACCACCCCCGGAAGGGCTGCTGAAAGCCCGGCTATGCATATGAAAACCCTAGCGTCCGTATTCTCCACTATCTCATCCAAACGGTCTGGCTCCCTGTGGGCGCTGCAGTATTCGACCTTATGGTCTGTCTTGTTCTCCTTGAGCACTTCCTCGGCCTTCTCCACTATCTTCCGGTCGGATTCGCTCCCCGCTATTATTAAAACGTCGACCATAATAGGTTAAAGGTAAAATGGCTATTAAAGTAGCTCTCTTGGGCGCTGGAAGGATGGGCCGGGCAGCGGCAAAGAAGATAGTCGAGGCAGGGGACATTGAAATTGTCGCAGCATACGACCTAAAACCCGGAGGTCCTGTTGAAGGGGTCAAAGTCCAGGACATAAAAGAGCTTGACGGCGGTCTTGACGGCGTTGACGTCGCTGTGGACTTCACCCTGCCAAGCGCATGCTGCGAGAACGCTAAGACAATATCCGATGCTGGCGTGAAGCTTGTGGTTGGCACCACCGGCTTCGACGAAGGTCAGATGAAGAAGCTGAAGGATATGGTGGAACCCGTAGGTGCTGTGATATCCCCGAACATGAGCGTCGGCGTCAACGTGTTCTGGCAGCTCGTCGGCGAAGCGGCTGAAAAGTTCAAAGGCTACGACATCGAGGTTGTCGAAGCCCATCACAGGTTCAAGAAGGACGCGCCAAGCGGCACGGCATTGAAAGCCGTCGAGAGGATATGCGAGGCCTCCGGCAGGGATGTGAGAGGTGATGTGGTCTATGGGAGGGAGGGCGAGTGCCCCCGGCGTGAGGGGGAGATCGGCGTTCACAGCATACGTGCCGGCGACATAGTTGGAGAACACACGGTAATATTCTCCACATTGGGCGAACGGTTCGAGATACGCCACCAAGCCCATTCACGCGAAAGCTTCGCGTCTGGGATACCTGATGCGATAAGGTTCATAAAGGCCAGGAAAGGGGTTTATGACATGCAGGATGTGCTGGGATTGAGATGAAGGTGCTCGGCATAAACGGAAGCCATCGCAGGGACGGCAACACGCATCTGATGCTCGGAAAGGCCTTGGAAGTCTGCGAAAGAAACGGATTTGACACGGAACAGGTAAACCTCGCCGACCTGGAATTGGGCTATTGCACCGTCTGCGATGCCTGCAAGTCCGAGTTCACCTGCAGCCTGGAAGATGATGTGATGGGTGTTCTTGAGAAGATGGCCTCAGCAGACGCTATCCTAGTCGCCACGCCGGTCTACTTCGGCGGGGTCACCGGGAGGCTGCGCACTTTATTCGACCGGACCCTGCCCCTCAGGCGGAACGGTCTCATGCTTTCAGGCAAGCTGGGAGCCGCCCTGGCTGTGGGTGGAAGCCGTAACGGAGGCCAGGAGATGAGCATACAGCAGATACACGCCTGGATGCTCATCCAGGAGATGGCAATAGTGGGGGACATGAAGACGGCCCACTTCGGGGGCATAGCCACCGCTCACAAGCCTGCAACCGTTGAAGCTGACGAGACCGGGATGAATACAGTGCTGAACACCGCCGAGAACATATGCCGGCGGCTTAAATAGGGTAAATTACCTCCTGCATTCGTCTCTGAAGTTCTCGAGTATCCTCAGCCCGTTGTCGCCGCTCTTCTCCGGGTGGAATTGGGTGGCGTGAACGTTCCCTTCGCTGATCACCGACGGGAAGGTCCGCCCGTATTCGGTTTCGCCCGCAACCACCCAAACAGAGTTAGGCATTACATGGTATGAGTGGACGAAGTAGAAGTAGCTCCCGTCCTCCACTCCCTCCAGCAACGGGGTTTCCCTCACCCTCCTCACGGTATTCCATCCCATGTGTGGAACTTTCAAACCGCCCGTGAACTTCCGGCAGGTTCCCCTGAACAGTCCGAGGCCCCCGACTCCCGGGTTCTCCTCGCTGGACTCGAATATCAACTGTATCCCGAGACAGACTCCGAGGAAGGGCGTGCCCGAATCGACGGCATCCTCTATCGATGGTTTGAACGCTTTCACCTTCTCCATTGCGTCGCCGAAAGCCCCCACACCCGGCAGAACGATACCGTCCGCGTCCCCGATCATTCCAGGGTCTTCAACGAGCTTCAAATCCGCCCCGACCTTCCTCAGCCCGTTGCTTATGCTTCTGAGGTTCCCGGCTCCGTAGTCTATCACAGCAATCATCATGGCCTTAATTTATGTGTGTTCTCTATCTTTAATACGATGAGCAGACCTCCTGCCGAGAGACCCCCCGGCGAAGGCGCCCCGTTGGAGCGGGCTCCAAAGGCATGGGAGTACCCTGGACTGGATGCTCGTCTTCTGAAGTTCGTGAAGCGGGAAGGGCAGGTTGGGTTCCGGCGGCGTGCCCACGACATAGACGACTCTGGCTACGTGGAGATAGGCGGCCTCAAATACATGGTGTTGGAAAACATCAATTCGCCCCGTTTTAG
This sequence comes from Candidatus Altarchaeales archaeon, assembly GCA_014727915.1. Taxonomy (GTDB): domain Archaea; phylum Altiarchaeota; class Altiarchaeia; order IMC4; family SCGC-AAA252-I15; genus WJMO01. Next base: position 270,508 of record WJMO01000005.1, read on the forward strand.
CTTCACAGTGCCGATGGGCCTTAACGCATTATTTGACAGATCCTGCAAGGCTATGGGTGTTGTGGGCGCTGGGGGTAGTGTCTGCTTCGCAGGCCCGGTGGACGTAAAAAATCTCGAATCTGCGGGAATCACATTCGACGGTGGTATCAGCAGCTGGGGTTCCGTCCACGCGAGAGAGGGCGAGATAAAGGGCCGGGGCGACATAATCGCAGAACAGGTTAAGGCAAGATCGAACATCGGCGTATATGGTTCCGTCAGCGCTCAGCTGGTGATGTCCCTGGACGGGTTCCTGTCAGCGGACTCTGTTCGGGGCGAGGCTATCCTCGGAAGCCGCGGAGTCCTCGCCATGAACGGTAGCCTCGAATACCCCAACGAGGCGAACACCGATGTCAGGCGGATATGTTTGGTCTGGAGCAGGGATGGGAGAATATACTCAAAGGGCGGCATAAGAACCGGAAGCATCTGCTCATCCCAGGACATACTCACCTCAGAGGGTGACTTGCAGATAGAAAAGGACGCCTTCTGCATCTCAGCTAATATAAAGGGCCGGGTCGTGAACTCGAAGGGCGAGGACGCTTCAACCAACCTATACTCCAGACGCGGCGGCCAGATACTAGACGAGTATGACCGGAAAGTCATGGTGCCAGCAAGGGATGTGGATCCAGACGACCTCTACCGGAAGGTGGAGCGGTCCCCCTTCGCATGGGATAGGTGGGAGCAGTACTACACTCGCTATACTGACTGATATGCCTTGACTGCGCTGATTATCCTCGCTAGCATCATCGGGTCCCGCTCAGCTATAGTCCCGGTGACTATCACGTCCGCGCCCGCTTCCACGACCTCAACCACTGAATCGGGTGTTCTCATGCCCCCTCCAACGATCAAGGGGACGGAGATCTCGCCTCTTACTGTTCTCACCATCTCAACCGGCACTGGCTTGTCGGCTCCGCTGCCAGCCTCCAGGTAAACGCAGCTCATCCCATAGTATTCGGCGGTAAGCGAGTAGGCGACCGCTTTATCAATGTCTTCCTCTCCTATCCTGTCGACCTCTCCCACTTTCTCGACAGTCGTGGGTTCCCTGCTTGTCGATATTACAACATAACCCATTGGTATAGGATCAACGCCCATCTTCTTCAGATGGGGTGCTGCTTTCATCTGCTCGCCCACGAGGAACCTCCTGTTCTTGCTGTTCATGAGCATCATCCAGAATATGTGGTCCGCGTGTGCGCTCACCCCCGCGGCAGTGCTGGGGAAAAGGATAGTGGGCAGGTTGCATGACCGTCTTATGGCTTTTGTGACTGTGTCCGTCACCTCATTCCCAGCGGTGGACCCCCCGACCATTATCGCATCGGACCCGTATTCTTCCGCTTTGGCCGCGAGCTCCCCCGCATTCCCCGGGCTCTGATTGTCGGGGTCTATAAGCGTGAAATGGGTTTTTCCGCCTTTCAGGATATCTTGCAGGTCCATGAGGAAAAGTATGGGTTTTCAGGTAAAAAATACGTTTCAGCGGGTGAATTTGGGCCCCGCCCTCCTGAATTCCCTTATCTTCTGCGGCTTTAGCTTCCCATCATAGTCGTATAGCACCACCCTCTCCTCCACCCAGTCTGCCTCGGGTTTATCGCATTTTTCGCCCTGCCTGCACCGTTCTCTAGCATGGGATAGCCTTTGGACACGCGCCTGCTGGACTTGGGTCCGCTCCTCGTCGAATTCGAAATGCCAGTCGACGTGGAGGTTGACATCCCTCCCGTGGGTGATATCCCGCACCAGTTCAACCAGTAGTTCAGGGTTTGTCACCTTGATCTTCTTAGGCTCCGCTGGCGCCCCTCCCTCGCCCGCGTCCAAAGGCACTGTGCCTGCAGCTGGTGATGCCAAAGGCACTGTGCCTGCAGCTGGTGATGCCAAAGGCACTGTGCCTGCAGCTGGTGATGCCAATGATGTTGTGCCTGCAGCCGGTGATGTTGCACCCTCTGATGATGTTGCCGTTGAAGCCGGCCCTCCCGCAGTCTCAGCCGGTATCTCCCTATCCGACCGTAGCTCGACCATAACTTCGCTTTCTCCCGTATTGATCCTCACTCCAAGATGGCTTACCCCATCGCCTGGCACCACCTCGAACCGGCTGAACGTTACTGTCTTGGGATAGTCTGCCTTTAACTTCGCCTCACGCTCCCTGTAGGTTTCGGCCAGTAGCTTGTCCGCTCCGCCGGGGGTGACCTGCTTGAGCCCTTCCATCACTTCCTCGATCCTCTGAGGCGGCTGTGCGGTGTCATGTGCTGGTTGCTCGGCTGCGTGCGCTTCCTGCGGTGGCGGGCTTGGCATATACTATTTCAGGATGAAAAACGTTATAAATCAAATCACGCCGCTCTCTTCCGCTGCCTGGCGGGCTTTTCCCTCGGTGATACCTGCCCGGAGGATGGTGTGCCGTTCCCTGACTTCATGGGCTTTCACAAGCGCTTCCACTATCAAGTCCTCGCCTATCCTCAGGTCCTTTGCGTTTGTAGGGGCTTTGCATTTCTTCAGCGCGTTCCTTATCCTCCTCCACTCCGCGTCGTGCAGGTAGGCCATCACTATCGCTCCCACACCGCACTGTTCCCCGTGCAGTGCGGGCTCCTCGCAGATGATGTCCAGTGTGTGGCTGAACATGTGCTCGCTCCCGCTGCATGGGCGTGAAGAGCCTGCGATGCCTATGGCGACACCGGATGAAATCAGCGCTTCGACGAGGACGCTGATGTCATCATATATGTCCTGCGCCTTATTCATGACTATCTCGGCGCTCATGCTCGAGAGTGCCGCGGCGTAGTCTCCGTAGTATTCTCCCTTCTCGTCGTGGGCGAGCTTCCAGTCCAGGACCGCGGTGTAGTTGGATATGGCGTCCGCGCACCCGGAGGCGAGCAGCCGCCTGGGGGCTTTGGCTATTATCTTGGTGTCGCATATGACTCCCAGCGGGCAGTGCACTCCCACAGACAATGGCCTGTCCCTCTTCAAAGACGCCTGGGGCGAGGCTATGCCGTCGTGGCTTGCGGATGTCGGGACGCTGATGAGAGGCAGCTTGCTCTCGAAGGAGATTATCTTGCTCGCGTCCAGGATCTTGCCCCCTCCGACGCCGACCACGTACTGGGCATTATCCCTCTTGACCTTCTCTTTCAGCTCGTCTAGTGTCTTGTCCGTAACGTCCTCGGCTATTGTGACTTCGCCGTTGACTTCGACCGCGACGGTCTCTCCCGCGATCTCTCCCGTCTTTTCGTCGCAGAGTATCAGGGGCTTCCCTTGAAGGTCGAGTTCTGCGACTACTTCGTCCACCTCGTAGACTGCGTCTTCCCCTACCAGGACTTTCCGGGGGAGTTCGATGTTCTTCATAGTAGCGAGATTATCTGCGCGTGCTTGACCCCGCAGACTTTGACCGTGTTCTCCTCGTCTATCAGCTTTCGTCTCACGGCGACTTCGACTATCCCGTCACCCATTAGGTTGGCTATGCTGGCTTCTCTGACCAGCTCCATGAACTGTTCCTCAGTCACTTCCTCGCCGCCGTAGAACCTTTCGTTGACGTGTATCTCCAGCTCTCCGTCAGTGTATCTCTCTCCTAGGATGTCTTGGTCGCACGCAGCCAACAGGGTGTCGCTGCCCAGCCTATGGACCTTTGCGGAGTACATGCTATCGTCTATTTTATCCTGCGCATCGGCCACCATCCTCCGCAGGCTTCGCATTTGATTATCTTCTGCCCTTCCAGCTCCCCGGTTTTCGTGTCGGGCCTACCGCACTCGTGGCAGATGACGTATTCTTTCGCGTACTCGTTGAGGCGGTCTCCGACTATGTTAGTCTTAAGCTTCCTCTGTATTATCGCCCTGTTTGTCTCCAGGTTAGCGGGAGCTGCCAGCTCCTTTGAGAGGAACTTGAGCACGTGCTCTGGCTTCCGCCCCATCGCGGTCGTTATCTCGTTGAAGTTCCTGATGATTGTGGTGTTCCCCTCTATGAAAGTGTCTGCTGCGGGTATCTCGAAGCGCTCGTGCTTTTTCAGCTTCTCCGGCAGCCCGGTCCACACCCGCTCTAGCAGTTTGTCATACTCGTATCTGCTGTCCATGGTAGGTTGATACTATAGTAGAGCCTTAAATAAAAGGTAAAAGGGGTTCCTCCTCCACGGTGAAAACATCCAAAAACACAAACAACTTGTACAATGTTCAAAACGGTTGTTTTGGGCGTTTTCTTCAGTATTTAAGCAAAAAACGACGATATTTAACAATAGGTGTCTCCCCTAAAATGGCTAAGTCTACATCCGGCTCTAGGACAAGGAATCTGCCCCATGTGGACGTGGACTACTCCGCTGACCCTGCCGCCCTGGAAGCCGCCCGTAAACTGATGGAAGACCGTCTCCTGGTCGCCGAAGTGGCGGGACGGTACCAGCGGGCCGACAGGGGCATGGACGCTATGATGGGAGACCTTGAATCCATGACCTTGCTAGCCATGCCAGGCGGATACAAGTCAGCAGCGCTATTCTCGTCGCGTTCCGTCCTCGGAGCGGGCACTAACACACCCGTCCATAGGATGAACCCTGTGGATATGGCAGGCCCCAACCCCGACAACCCCAACGAGACCGACGCTGAGAGGGAAGCCAGGATCGCTAGCTTGAAGGGTGTCGGAGCGCTTTACCACTACTCCCGGGGCATGGAAACCCTTCTTCGGAGGGTAGGGAAGGCGGAGGCCAAGGACGCTCACGTGGTGCAGGTGGGAGGCCAACAGCTCAGCCTGATGGACGACCCCCAATTGGACGACATCGCAGGCGAGCTCGTGTCTCTACTCCACACGGCCACCGTGGACATGAGCGCAGTTAAACCCGGGGTTATAGGTTTCGACCCGAACAGGAGATGGGACCGAAGCCAGATAAAAAAGGTATTCAGCACTCAAATAACAGAAGAGACAGACAAACTTCTGAAAAAGCCAGAATACAGGGATCGACTCTCCGCAGCCTCCGCGATAGTTGATGAAGAAAAGAGAAAAGAAGCGGAGGCAGGTGTAAAGAGTGAAGCTGAGGCCGAGGTAATTGCACGTTTCGAGTCAGAATACGGTACTCCCCGCATCAGCCGGGGCATGACAAGCCACGACCCCCACAGGATAAGGGGCATCCTCCACAGGCGGAGCGCCAGGAGCTCATGGTCCGGCAAACCATTCGACCAAATGCCCCTCGTAGACGCGCTAGTGACCTGGAGGGCTCTCCACGAATCCGGACAGTCACTTCCAGGGACCGGCGAATTGGATGGAGTGCTCGCGGGACCTAACAACCAGAACTTCTTCGATGCCGCGTTGACCCACCACGCCCGCTCATTCCACTTCCTCGACCGCGATGGCCATCCTGCTAACCTGCAACAGGTCGAAGACCAGCTGAGAGAGCAGGGTGTCGTATTCAACTCCATATTCTGGGATACACTGGCTTGGATATCAAGGGACGAGGCGATCAGGAACCACATGATATACCTGATAGTGAAGAAGCGAATGGGTGACAGGGTCTGGGGCATCCAATCTCTGAACCATGGGCTCGCACACCCCTCAAAGGTGAAGAATGCCCTTGGGAGATACCATGACGCCCACGGACAGACGATAGCGGAGATTCGTCGCAGAAGGCCCGGCGCGGTCAGCTCGGCGGACGTCGCAGGCCAGAGCTGGCAGGAGATGGTCCACGGAGGATACGGCGATGCTATATCCGACTCATACGGCCGTAACATCGCAATGGGCTGGCACAAGGGAGGCGATGACAAGCTACTCCAGAAGGGATGGGTTCTCGGAGCAGGTAACGCGTGGTGGAAGTTCGAGATGTGCATGCGGATGTGCACAGAATTCCACATGCCATTCAGGAACATGGTCGGCCAGAGGCTCTCCCTGGAGAACATGACAGAATACGACCGGGAGATCGCTGAAGCACTATGGAATCGCATGAACAACAACGTCACACGCGATGTCAGCGGCAGGATAGTCGGCCATAGACGCTACGGTTTCTGGGTTGGAGCCCGCCAGTTCGAAGACTCCGACGCCAAAGACCATACGATAGAGAACGTCCCGAGCCACGAGGGAGCCACATTCGACTACGTCAAGAGGACGTGGTGGGGTGGTGTGGACCCGGACACCGACGAGGTAGTCCTCATCAGAGGCTATGGCCTCACAGTCGGAGACGTCTGGCATGCCAGGGAGATGGGAAGCTACTTCAGGCACAGCCAACGCCAGGTGATACTAAACACCGTTAACAGGGCGTTGAACACGATTGACCCGACACGTGACCAGTACACTGAGGTCTGCCAGGTCACGGACGCCGACCTTGCAAAGACTATACCGGATATGGGGGGTTCCAACGTATCTGAATTGGTCGTGCAAGCTAGCAGGGCGGTGGTCTCTGGCAGGGGAGACGATGTGAGCAAGCGCGTTGCCGAGGAGACCCGGCTGTCTGAGGAAGAGCTGAGGATAGGGATCCGCGAGGAGAGGATAGAACGGGATGTCCTTGCGGCAGCCAACGCGGTCAGGCGGAGGGGTGGTAAGAGGGAGGCACGCCACCTGGACCAGATAGACCTAGAAGACGTGGACGAAGGCGTTATCGCAGCCTCACAGTATCGCGCCCTCATGGAAGAGGAAATAGACAGGATACGTGGCGAGAGATCGTGCTCACGCACAGAAGCATTGGAACATCACATAGCTGCCAGGGCAGCTCGCAAGCAGAAGAAGGGCAAGGCCACCGCGGATCAGGTGAGGGAGCTAAAGGAGGATGAGGGCCTGGACCACGGCACATTAGACGAGCGCATGGACAGGCTGGCATACCTTGAGCTCGCCGACAGCCTGGGACGTAAGCGACTGAGGTTCGACGTTAAAGCAGGCACTCTCATCTACATGCACACCTTCTGGAGGAAGGCTGGGATAGACGCGGAGTTCCCCGACATAGACCTGCAGGCTAGGACAACCTACGGTGACGGATTGGCTCCCCCAACATGCTTATCGATTATACATAACGAAGCCGACACAATGTCCCGGACCGCCGAGGACAGCCAGTTCCGCATAGACGTGGACACACCCTATGAGCGGGCCGCCACCCCAGATGAAGCTGCGGTAATGCGAGCATACTCTGATTCGATACTCCACAACATGCGCGGCATAATAACCAAGATATACAAGTCCACCCAGTGGTTCAAGATCAGCAGCCCCCAGTGGGCTGACCCCATGTACGCCGAGCCGAGGGCGCAGTCCTTCAGCGACCTGTTCCTGTCACTCTTCAAGCCCGTTGACGATCAGGGTCAACCCCTCATGGACGCCGAAGACGACGACGCAGGCAAGGCCTTGAGGGAGAAGATAGCGGCTGCCACCGGAGAGAGCACACCCAACGAGTACCTTATGATGCAGACCCTGCTACTTCTCTCCAAGAGGGCTCAGGCCAGGAACATGCAGCTGACCAGCCTGGCGATGACCCAGCGCGTACCAAACTTCGAGCAGTTCGCGAACTTCGACAGGGCATACATATGGGATTCGCTGGAGAACTCAGGCCCCCGCGGCTTCGCACTTGAAGACGGGCAACAGTGGGGTGTCATGCGCACGATACGCCTGATAGGCCATTTGGGCCCCGAGCTTCGCGCCATAAGGAAGAACCTCCACGGCGGGATGTACTCGCCGATAGGCCGTGAACTCTACGAGGGAGAACGATGCGCTTCAGGCACATACACGGACGAGACCGGGAGGCAGGTTACGGTCACACGGGACGAGCTCATCAAGAAGATACAGACGATGATAACCACCCCCGGCGGGGAATTCGAGGCTGTGGGCAGGGCCATGCGCGACCCTCAACGCCTTAAGGACCAGCATAGGCGCTCGATCGAGCAGAGAAAGAAATCCGTCGGTGCAATAGACCTGCAGGAATGTCCGGACGCGGACTATGAGATGGCAAGGCAGCTTTTCATGTTCCTGGAGCACGTGGACGCCTCGATGGACGGTGTCGGAGGCATGGTCCGGCTATCCAACAACCTCGGTTTCTGCGACATAGGCCTGGGGAAGGGCCAGACCGCCGAGCTCGCCGACATGGAGAAGATAGTCGAAGCAGTCACCGGCGGCCCCGACTACAAGCTACAGGTCAGGGAGACTCCCACCTCCGACCTGCGGCTGATCTCAGCCGCCCAGAGATCATGCAACATGGGTCACGTGGACCCCACAAGAATACCCGGCGAGCAGGCCATAGTCGGCACATTCCAGGATGACGCGGTTTATGTCCCGGGCGTGGACATTGAAGGGGGCGGATGGCCCAACGAATGGATATCACTCCAGGGTCCTCTGATGATGGACCCCTACACTCGGCCATTCATGCAGAATTTCGTGCGTAACCAGAGCAGTCACAGGGACTTCCGAAGGATGAGAGCCGCCGACAACCTATCCTTGGTGGGAGTATGGGACATGTTAGACGCCAACAACATAGACCCCGGGCACCCCGCATATGCTATGCTCATGACGTCAGTCGATAGCTCAACCCCAGACTGGGCCGCGGTCGACTCAGCTCTCGCAGCAGACCCTGCCGCCGCACCGATACAGACGGCTATCACCGCATTATCAGCCCCGGGAGGCGCGGGCTTGAACCCGCAGAATGCGATGCATGTCTTCAGAACTCATGGGATAGACGCGTCACACCCCGCCTACGTCGCATTCGTAGACTCAATAAATGCTACGGCAACCGCCCCGGACTGGAACATGATGGAGCATGAAATCTCCAACGTACACGGTAACGGTATCATCTCCGCTGCCAGGTTCCTGGGCGTCAACGAACCTGAAAATCCGACTGTGCAGCACAGCCTCGGAGAATGGCTCAAACACTACGGTCAGGGGGTTATAGATGAGACTACCGGCTGGGTGCTGGACCATCAGAGGCTCCAAGCCCAGCAGCGGGGAGACCCGGGCGAAGCAGCATACGAGGACCGTGCCAACGGCCTCTTCGAGAGCGCGAAGGAAGAGTACATCGCAGCCCGGTCCGAACTGGATGGCGTAACATACCAGACGCGCGAAGTCCATGTGTCCGACGATGGTAACATATCCACTGAGCCCATACCAGGGACTGCGACTACGCCTCGGACGTTGACTACCGGCGAGAACCTCGAGGTCATAACGTTGGAGAGGATGGCTTTGGCGAGGGCGGCCCAGGCTGACACGCAATCAGGCGCCTCAAACGGACAGCTTAGAGCCCTATACAACCGTTCGCACGATGACCTGGCGGCCGCCTGGCTGATCTCGATAGGCAGGGACTCGTCGGTCGCAGAGCAGGAGAGCAGGTTCTGGCGGGAACCGTTCTACTGGTATGACCAGATGTACAGGTACCACACGGACCGCTTCCAGGGTGCGGACCTCCATCTAGGATATGCGCCTGCCAAGGCAGGGATGGCTGCCATGCACGCTCAAATAGACAACATCTCACGGGTCAGCGGAGAAGATAGCCGCCCGATCTACATAGGTGCTGGAGTTGCAGGCACAGCCGGCACGGTCGTCGGCCTGGGTGCTGCAGGCACCAGCCTTGTGATATCAGGAGGCTTCGCCGGTCCTGCATTGGCTGTAGCGGGCATCGGAGCCGTAGCAGCCGCCGGAGGGTTCGGGATCGAGTCGGCGTTTGACCGGCGTAGGATGGCGGAAGGATGGGCTCGCGCGGCTGTGGACACATACAGCCATTATCTGCCGGAGCAGATGGAGCGTGGTTACGCCAGATTATGCGAACTCAGAAGGGTGAAGGAGCTGGGCGGTCAAACTCTTGACAACTGCGGTTGCAGGACCATCATGGGCTTCCTGAAGCAGAGCCCCTGGACCTACCGCACCGACCCCGGGGTGGCGAAGTCGGAGGAGTCTGCGATGTGGCTGGACCACCTCACGAACACCCAGGTAATCCACGGGTCCCAGTTCCAGCTTACACCAGCCATGACATCAGTCTTCATGGAATTGGCACACCCGGACACATACAGGGCGAGGCATTATAAGCGGGAAGCCCTGCATAACGCCGGCATATACGTTGACGCAGACCATACGAGATTGCATATACCTGTCGCCACAGCCTATCCCGCCGGAGTTCCGGAAGCGGTTAGTATGCTGGACACAGCAGAGACCACGGCCAACATACAGGGTGGCTGGTGGAGTTACATAGCTGGTCCGATAACGGCCGGGCTGGGAAGCAAGTACGTGCGTCAGGTATGGGATGTGGCAGCGGTAGAGAACCGGGAGGCAGCTGCAAGGCGCACTCCAGCATATGCCGACATCCCCGGCGCATTCCACCATCAGCTGGCATTGATGCGACCGCAAGGGAGCAAAGCCCACTCGGAGCAGCTTCGCACGGCAGCTCGCAAGCTACAGGATGAGTTCCACGGCCAGGGCGAGCCCATAGTTTCATCGCCTGTCGTCAGGGAGATACAGCGGGCCATAATGACTGCCGCAATAGACGAGCAGCACGGGCAGGAGCCGACAGGCCATCCGAGGTGAAAAGATAAAATGAGACAAAGGAGATCTAGAAGGCAGACTGGGTCGCAGCCAGGCCAGACTGGCTCGCAGTCAGAGGATCAGGAGAGCCATTGGAAGAGAAACCTGCTGATAGGAGTATTGGGTTGGGAGGCAATCGGCCTTTTACCCTACGTCCCAGACGGCCCGGTAAAGGGCATCCTATTCAACGGATGGGGCATATGGGGGAGGCCCGAAACCGTTGCCACCGCTCCCATGGACGCTGCCACAAAGGAGATCGCCGACATGACCGGCGCAGCCGAGACCGAGCTGCAGGCTGCAAGGGCCGCAACCACCATCGGAGACAAGCTGGGCCACTACGACGCCGCAGCCGGCAAATACAAGTCAATACACGAGAGATACGGTGACAGCACCGAAGGCGCGGGTCTGGCTGGCCAGGCGGGGACGATGCTAGAATCCGCCAAAGCAGCTAAGACCGGCGGGAAAGACGCGGAAGCTCAAAACAGATTCAAATCAACCGTTGACTTGGCCAGGGAGCTTGAGAGGAGCTATCCAGACAGCGCTCAAGTAGCCAGGGCCATGAGGGCCGAGGCAGCGGTAGGCCTGGGGAAGCCCGAGCTGGCGGCAGACGTATTCACATCCTACCTGAGGGCCGAACCGCAAGACCAGTCCAACATAGAAGACCTCATGAAAGCCCGGGCATCTGCGATAGAGCAGCTTACAGGCGGTGATCCAACATCTCCTTTCATGACGACAGTCCAGACGGCTGAGAAGGCTTTGGCTGACGGGATTAGAACTGGAGATTCCAGGCTATATGAGGATGCGGCGAACATCTACAGCGGCATCGCAGACAATTCCTCATTGTCAGAGACAGAAAGGGGTCTCGCGGCCTACCTTGCGGGCGATTCCGCCCGGAGGGCGGGCAACGTCGCCGAGGCACTTGGCAGGGTAGACGAGGCTGAACGGCTGCGTAATGCATCGCACACCGCATACTCGAGGGTAAAGTCGGAGTTCGGAGGATCGCCGTTCGTCCAGGAAGCTGAACTGGGACGTGCTGGCGTATTGCAGCAGCTCGGTAAGGAAGACGATGCAAGGGATGTTTACCGTGAGGTGCTGAGGACCTCATCATCCACGGATGATGAGCGCAGCAGGGCCACTGATGCTTTAAGGGGCATTGTATCACCTCCAGCACCCTCGACAGCTCCAGGCACACCAGGCGCTGGAACTGCCGGGAGGACAAGACCCCCAACAGCATCGGACCCCGGCTCGGCCTCTGGCACCTCCCAAATTCCTCTCGCGCCCAAGACTCGCGGACCAGCAGCCCGCACCCCAGCTCCCTCGGCGACTAGGACGGAACCCTATGTGGACGCGGAGGGGACCTACACCTACGATGTCGGCACTGTGAACCTTACTCAGGACGCGGATGGCAGGGTTTCAGGCACTTTCCAATCGAGTGAAAAGAGCGGAGGCAAACCACGCTATGAGGGCGATATGGAAGGGCATGTTGAGGGCAACACGCTGAAGATGACATACCGCCAGACCAAGGGCGGTGATAGGGGGGGAGACATCGAATGGAGGTTCAACCGGGACGGGACGATAGATGCGACGTTCAGGGAATCCGGCCGGTCACCCTATGAGTACAGTCCCCAAAGGGAGGGAGGCCCTGCCAATTGGCTTAAGACAGAGGCTGAAGTCCATGGAGCCCGGGTCAGCGCGTCATACCAGCGGGCCGAGGAGAAACTAGCTGCTGGAGACTACGACGGCGCCATCACCATCTACAGGCAGGTAGCTGGCGATACCCAGCTATCAGACGACCAGAGGGCAGGAGGCAACTACCAGCTTGGCTCCGCGTACGTTGCAAAGGCGGAGAAACTCGATGATAGTGCGGCCTCGTCCGTCGGCCCGGTGAAGGCAGGACATGAACGGGATGCGCTGGAGGCGAGGAACCATGCGATAGCGGCTTTCCGGAACGTCCCTCAAACATCCGACTGGGCTTGTGAGGCCCGCCTGGCAACTGGGGACACCCTGGCCGAGCTAGGGAGAACTGATGAGGCTCAGCAGGCATATGCTCAGGTGCTAACCGCGCCTCAACCGTCAGCGGAAGCTCGCGAATCCGCCGTGGACAGGATGCTCCCAGATACGCCGACGAAAGGCCAGCTGATGGCGGTCGTCAGCGGGGCCGAGGAAGTATTGGATGACGCGGCCGGGGCTAAGAACGCGGGTTTGATCGTGGAAAATGTTGCCAAACCATATGCTCAAACCGCCGCAGACACCACCTCCGGATTCACTCCAATCGAAAAGTCTACTGCGGCGTTCCTGGCAGGCTACGCACGTGAGACGGCAGCTTCTGTGGCTGCAGGCCCTGCGGAGGCTGACCAGCTCATCAAGGGAGCCCGGGACGCATACAGGTCTGTCGTAGACCAAACCCCGTCAGTCCCGCTGGTAAACCAGGCTAGAATCCGTGTCGGACACATATTCACTCAGTTGGGCGAGAAAGACGATGCGGAATCGGCTTTCCAGGCTGTGATAACAAGCGGCACCGCATCAGGAGACGAGAAGGAAGCGGCGTCCGCAGGCCTGAGAGCTCTTAACCAGTAAATCCCATACTCTCTGGGGGGTGAGCTTTTGAAGCAGACGATAGTGCGAGGGAGTGTTCCCGAAACCGAAGCCGAAGAGCGATTCGACCTCCCTCCTGAGAAGAAGGCCAGGGTCCCCGAACTTAAGAACCGCCTTTACAGCTCACTGCATCAGGCGTTGGACGCTCAGAGGAGAGCAGCCGGCGAAGCCGACGATGGGAAGAGGGCTGCACTACTAAGATCTGCAGAGGGCGGATTCCATGATGTCGTTGACGCTTTCGAGCAGGTTAACCGGAACTACGGTGACAGGGCGAACCTGGTGAGAAGGGCTCGACTGTCCGGAATACGTGCTTTGACAGGTTTGGGACGTCACGAGGACGCCGAGCGCCTTATGCTCACATTCCTGGATTCGACCGATGACGCCGGAGACAGGGTCAAGGCGGTCCGCGCCTACGTCCCCGACATGCCGCACTCGGACGTGTTAAAGCTACAGCGCGCGGAGATGCACCGTGCTTCCGGCAACTACCATGCTGCGGCTTCATCCTACCGTCAGCTGGCGTCCGGGACCCTGAGAGACGATCTTATGGTTTTCGCTCTTACCTCGTCCGCCGACTGCTGGCATAGGCAGGCCCGGGCTGAAGGCCATGAGAACCTCACTGCCCCTGAGGCTACGGGGAGTCTGAGGAGGGGTCAGGATATCTCCCGGCAGGTCGATGAAGACTTCACAGACTTCGAATACCCCGGCCTTGTCAACCGGGCTAGGCTCACTAGGATAAGGGTCTCCAACCTTCTCGGAGACGTGAACGAATCTAGGCAGGCGCTATTCAAGATCCTCCACTCTCATGAGTCAACGCTGGACGAGCGGTTGGCTGCTGTCAGCTCATACTTCAAAGGAAGTGGCATCTCCGGCTTGGAGGCTGGAGAGCGTTCCATGGCGGCGTCCGACTACCAAGCAGCCCAACAGTCCTTCGAAAACGTATTGGGCGGCGCGGCGACCGGGGATTTGAGAGCATATGCGCTCGTCAGGTCCGGGGACGCCCACATGGGCCAGGCATTCGCTCACTTGGAGGCAGGAGGCCTTGGCGGTGTCGAGTCTGAGGAATATGAGCGCGCGGCACAAGCATATGCGCGGGCGTGCTCTGAGTGCAGGGGCTCTTCCATCACCCACACGGCTCTGCTTTCTAGGGGGGTTGCTTTGGGCAAGTTGGGAGACTACAGTGGAAGATGGGATGCCTACTCAACGGCTTATATGAATGCGTCATCGCCGTCGGACCGGTTGGAGGCGTTGGAGCACATTCTCCCGGACTCAGACTCCAGGGAGTTCTTCCTCTCCAATGCTATGGCTGCCGAGAGTGTCGTCCATGAGTCGTCTGGTGAGGAACCTTACATGCAGGCCAGGGCGTTGGAGAGCGCTGCTGAAAGGTATGGGCGGATGAAAGCGTCGGTTTTCACACCTGAGGAGCGTGCTATGGCGGGTTTTCTGGCTTCCAAGACGAGCTTGTCTGCTGCTGTATTATCCTATGCGGAGGCAGGAGACCTAGAGTCGATGCGATTGTGGGAGCAACATGGAGCTATCGAGGATGCTGAGAGGAACTGTTCGGCAGCGCGCAGGGGTTTCGTCGAATTGGAATCAACGGCGTCGGATGGTTTCCTGAAGAACGAGGCGAGGCTAGGGAGGATGCAGGCTTCACTGATGACGCCGGGCCTAAGGCAGGATGCTATAGGCGCGTTCACATCCCTGATGGCTTCGGGTGATCCGACTTACTCCCAGCAGATGAGGGCGCAGAAGATCCTATTAGATTCGCTTCGAACCGACGACGTCTCTCGCACGCTGTTGTTGGATGCCGGTGAAGTCCTCGCCTCCGGTGTCACGGCAGGGGACCCCCAACGGATGGTCCGGGCGAAGGAGCTCTTCGATTCTGTACACTCAATAGGCGGCTTTCAGGATTCGGAGGATGTCCGGGGCTACATCTCCTTCATGTCATCGCTGTGCGACCTGCGGGCAGCCAATGCATATGAGCTGCAGGGACGTGGGTTGGATGCCAGCGAACACTATGGGCTGGCCAGGTCAGGGCTGGAATCAGCATCGGATGACCTGGCATGGGGCAACGCGGCAAGATCGACGTCCATACAGGCCCACAGGGGCATTTCCAGGGTCGGCTCAGCCACTGCTTTGGCTGCTGATTCCCGCGGGCTTGTCAGCGCGGGAGTAACATCAGCCACATGGGCCTCCAATTTGGACGCGGGAACCACGGGCTCTACACCCGGCCTTGCCGTCGGGTCAGACGAGGCTGACGAGCGTTCGTTGAGGGCGTTCATGTCTGCCATGGGGAATGCGTCAAACTATGACGAGCGGATGACAGCCGCAGAGTCTCTGCTCCCGGACCAGCAGGGAAAGTGGGAGTTCATGCAAGCAGTCTCCGGGGCTGAGAGAGCGGTTGAAAGCCATAGGTACGATGAGGCCGCATCCGTCTACCGGGCATTGCTTGAGGATCCTAGCGTCTCAGGGGAGCAGAGGCTGGTGGCATTGTACCTCGGCGGCATCGCTTCATTGGAGTCTGCTCGGCCGAGGATGGCGGCTGTAGCACGAGACGCCAACGCGCTCGCAGACAGCTATGCCAGGTCTGCGGTCGACTCCTACGTTCCCGGCGCTCCGTTCTCCCTCCAGCAGTTCCCCTTGGAGCCGTTGAAGGAGTCGATGGATAGGAACATGGAATGGTCCCGTCACAGCTGCCAGGACGCCCATGAGATGCTAACCCGCCTGAAGCAGGAGCATCCCGTCTTCAGCGAGGACGCTACCGTCCAGTTGGCCGACGCCCACGCTCTCCTGGGCCTTGGGGATTCGGCGGCCGCTGCCGGGCTTTTCCAGGAGTCTGCTGAACTGCCTTCTTTGTCGGAGGGGCATCAGAGGATGGCTGCTCAGGGGCTGAACGCATCCGGGGTCGTCGGCTACCAGGTTACTGCAGTGTTGGACGCAGGCCATATGCTGGGCCTAGGGGAATATGACGGGGCGGCCAGGACGTTCGCTCAGGTCTCTGATAACGCGCAGACAGAAGGGCAGAAGGTAACAGCATCATACTACCGTGCCGAGGCATTGCTGCTTTCTGCGAGGGACCTGGCAAGTCAAGGTAAAGATGAAGAGGCGAACAGGAGATTCATCGAGGCGGCAGGGGCGTTCCAGTCTCTGACCGGAAAACAGGGTTGGGGCGGCCGGGCCCTAATAGGGCTGGGGTATTCACAGCGCGGGCTAGGGGACGAGGCCGCCGCCGCCCAGACCTTCCGTTCCATCCCAGAAGATGCTCATGAAGACATCGTCGCGGCATCGGTGTTCGCGCTCGACGGGGGGGACATCTACACAGACCCTCGTCATTCTGCCCTGCGCGAGCCCGCCAGGCTTTCCGAACTTGCCAGTGTATTCAACGACCATCGACTATATGACCTGGCAGGTGAATGCTACACGTCCGCTGCGGAGTCCGCCAGGCTGCCCCAGGACAGGGATGAGGCATATGCTTTGGCTGCCAGGGCCTATGAGGCGTCATATATTCGGGTCTCAAAGCTTGCTGGTGGGGTTGGCAGCCCTGTCCTAGCCGCTCATCTCAACATCGAGGCTGCCAACAGAAGGTGGAGTGCGGCCGACAGCTACCGGGAGATCGCATCTTCCGGTTCCTACGGCGGCGAGGCCAGGGACGGGCTCACCCGCCTGGGCGTGTTGGGGTCTGACCGTGTCGCGGAAAAGAAGGGAGATGTTGATGTGGCTAGGACGGCATGGTCTGAGAGGCTGTTCCAGGGGGTCAGCCTTTTCAGGGGCGTTGTTGACAGGCTGCGGCGTGTCGGCCGCCGAATGGGCGGTCAGGTCGTTTGAGCGGAGGCGTGAAGGTCGGACATACGAGCCCTACGATGGCAGGGCCGACGATACCGCGGTGCTATGGCGGAGGCTAGACGCGGAAAATGCAGGATTGCTCTACCTTGCCGGCAGGCATGTCGGCGGCAGATTGTCTGACGTCCTGGCCGACGCCGCAATATTCTATCTTGGAGAATCTGTTGTTGACGCGTTCCTTGACGAGGCGAATAAGAGAAAAAGGGAAGTGAGATAACGCCCCGGGCTAGGGCGTTATGAACTTCCTGTTCACGTCCATTATCAGCGAGTCACAGTCCTGCTTTATCTTCTCGAGCGTGGCGACGATCCTCTCGCGCTCCTGCTCGACGTCGTCGATCATCTCATACGCTTCTATTGCGGTTTTGAAGTCGTCTATCTCGACCATGGTGTACTCGCTCTCGTTCATCTTCTTGCTGATCTTCCTGCATAGGGCTTCAAGCCAGACGTTCATGCCTTCTTTGACCCTCCGGCGGATCATCTTGTCGTTGTCCATCTCCTGCTTCATCAGGCGGACTATGGGAGCCATTGGGAACGCGTATCCTGACTCGTCCTCTTCTGAGAACTCCTCCTCGGAGCCTTCGGCAGCCTCCTCTGCAGGTTCTTCTACGGCCTCTTCAACAGGCTCTTCAGCAGCTTCCTCGACCTCTTCCTTCTTCTTTTTCTTCCTAGCCATTTTCAAAACCACGAATTAAAAATATTTCAAATATTTTCAAAATAATTTCAACTAAAATCCAAATTATTTTAAAAACGTCCAACTACCGGTTTTTTGTCTCAGGTAGCCAAACCACCCCACACAAAAGGGCTATAATATATTATATAATATTATTAAAAAGGACGAAAAACAGGAGAAAACGGGGGTGGACGCGACTCCGCCCACGGCTCCGTCGCCCTCATCGGTTGAGCATTATTATATCCTGATTTCCCTGTATATTGACACGATTTCTCGCACAAAAACTGCTGGGGTGGCCAAGCCCGGTTAGGCGATCGGCTGCAGACCGATGAACGGGGGTTCGAATCCCTCCCCCAGCTTTTTGTTTTTCATGTGGCTGTTTCTGTGCAGGCTTTTTGTATGTCCTGGTATTCTATTTCCCTGCAGTATTCGGGTCTGTTATGTCTTTCGGCCAGTAGTCCTATGCAGGCGTATTCCCTTTCCAGTATGCCTGCTTCCTCACAGTCTTCGGCTTCCTTGACGTCTTCTGGGATGTGCATCCTCTTGCAGGTACCCTGCCATCCGGGGTTTTCGATTTTATTGCAGATGGAATCGTTGTTTAATGCCACCGTGTAGCTTAATGTCTGAGTATCGTAGACTGGTTTGAACGGATTTTCCCCTTCTTCATCTTTCGCATAGCCTCTGAAGGAGATTGTAATGTTCAGATGATCCGAGTTCAATACTGAAATCCTCGATTGTTCCCTCAGCATTATCCTGAAAACGTACTCTTTCTCCTGGCCGGGTTGGAATGCCCTATCCCGGATGTCGATATTATAGTATGAACTGGAAATTCTTGTGCTGGGCGAGTCCTCCCCTGTTTTTTCCCGGACTAGCTTGTGCGCTGAAGGGTTTATGTCCACGTGCAATCTGGAATCCTCCAACCTGTCATCCAGTGTGTTCTTCACAGCTACAGTGAACTCGAACTCGTTCGAATACGCATCTGGCGCCTTAACTGTCAGAGCATCTGGTGTTTCTCCTGTCTCGAACATGTTGTCGGCTTGGAATATTGACATGTGCGCCCTTGACATGTATTTCAGCTCTTCAATTGACGGGTTCTCACGATGTAGCTCCTGGATTGAATACAGTTTCGTGTGTCCTGAGAGGAAGTAGAGAGTGTCCCCCACATCTCTTCCAATGTTGAACTCTTGTGACAGGGATTCCGTCATCTTAACAGGCCTCCCAACATCGTCTTCAAAAACCCAGTGGTCGTAGATGCGCTCCCCCATCACTCTCGGCACCTGTCTGCCGTCTCTTTCTTCATCAAGCCTCCTGACGAAGCCGATGTAGAACTCGGTTGTGTTATGTTCATAAGGAAAAAAATAGCTTGGCTGGTCATCCGCATTCATCTCATCTGCTCCCAGGTCGCTTGGCTGTTCTGCTCCAATACACCCTGGGAAAGCCGGCAAAAGCAATAATGCCAACAGAGTAATGTAATAATGCCTGTCCATCATCACCCTCTTTTTGACTTACCCCTTTATATCATGGATTATGGTTTTTTCACATGTCGACGGTTGTTTGGCCCATGTTCTGGCATCTGTGTTCGAGGGTGCATATCCTGGCGTAGGCTGTGACTGTGATGTCGCATGACTCTTCGCTGCCTTTTAGCAGTAGTGTTCCATTGTTTGTGTCGTGGACTGTCTTGTCTATGAACTTGTGGAAGCCCTTGTCCTCGCCCAGCTGGTCCACGGACAGTGTAACATTGTATATGTCCACTCCTGGCGCGTACCATTCGAAGCCCACTATCCTCTCGGTCTTGTTGACTATCCACTTGAAGTATATCTGATTGCCGTCGTCTCCCTCATCCTCTGCCGTCTCTGCCTTTATGCCCTTGGCGGTCTCAGCAGGTCTTATTTCATCTGCGGCTGTTGTCGTCATGGCCTCATCCGCTTTGAGAGCCCGGATGAACTGGAATACCAGCACCGCCAACACCGCGCATCCGATGTAGAATAGTATGGTCTCGGAGGTCTTGTTCATGGTTTCATATGTGGTATCCAATGCTTAAAGCTTTTGCGTGTCCGGCCCGCTCTACTCTGATGCTTTTATCTTTTCCATGTGATTCATTCTCTATGGGGGTGGAAGTCTTCTACTTTGGAGTGGCTGTGGTCATCGGGGGTCTCTTGTTGTTCTACAGGGGCTTCAGGTGGTTCCGGGAGAACCAGCTAATACATAACACCCCCACCTCAAAGGTCCGGTCCATGGCAATGGGCCGGGTTGAGCTGTACGGGACCATCGAATCCTGCCCTAAAAAAGAGGTTAAGACCCCATTCAGCGGATTGCCGTGTGTCTGGTGCAAGTGGGTTGTCGAAGAGCGCCGGTCCTACGGCGACGATAAGAAGTGGACCAAGGTTAAAGAGGGCGTGTTGAACGGTCTCTTCTACCTCCGGGACGAGACCGGCAAGGTAATGGTATACCCCAAGAATGCTGATGTTGACGTGCCGCAGTTCAGGGAGTACTCGAACAGGATGTTCGGCAGCCTTCCCCAGGGTGCCCTCAGCTTCCTGGAAGGCAGGGGACTTAAGACATCCGGTCTCTTCGGCTCTGACCGGACCTTCCGGCTCACCGAGTATTTTCTCATGCCCGGGGATGAAGTGTACGTTCTCGGCACCGCCCGGGACAACCCGCTGGTGGAGGACGGCACCTCCGACATAAACGAGGAAGACATCATAGTATGCGGCGGAGAGTTCTTCTACATCTCCCGAAGGCCCCTCAAGGACGTTCACGAATACCACGCCGCGAAGGTCATAACTGGCTTCGGCGGGGGCATACTCCTCACTTTGGCGGGTGTATATCTGATGCTCTACTATTTAGGCATCGTATAGTAATCCTTTTAATGTCATGTTCCTTGGTTTGATCATATTAGCTGTCGTCGCTTTCCTATTGTCAGCAGTAATGGTCGCCAACTACCTGGTGGGAACATACAACAGCCTGGTCGAGTTGAAGAACGACATCGTTAAGGCGTGGGCCAACATCGACGTTCTTCTGAAGCAGCGCAGCGATGAGGTGCCCAACCTAGTCAGCACAGTGAAGGGCTACATGGCCCACGAACGGGAGGTCCTGGAGGCCGTCACACAAGCCCGTGCTTCGGTTGTGCGGGCAGGTTCCGTCGGCGAGAAGGCAGCAACCAACGATATGTTGGAGGTTGCGTTGGGCCGGCTGTTCGCGGTCGTGGAGGCATATCCTGAGCTGAAGGCAGATGAGAGCTTCCTGGAGCTGCAGAAGCGGATAACCCGTTTGGAGAACGAGATCGCCGACAGGAGAGAGTTCTACAACGATGCCGTTACCATCTTCAACACCCGCATTGAATCCTACCCTGACCGATTCGTCGCCGGCTGGATGGGTTTGAGGCGAAGACCCCTATTCAAGGCGAGGCCCAGGGAGCGTCTGAGGGTCAAGACGAGCTTCACCAAGTAAGAAACTGCATGAACCTATATATAAACCCCTTTAACCGGTGTCTTCTGCGTTTTTACCGTGTTTTTCCCGCTCTCTTTGGTCTCATAGTCCAGTTCAACCACAATGTCATATTCCCCTCCTGGTACTCCTGGGATGCATTCGGTCGAGAATCTCAACGATTCATCCGCTTCTATGACTCCCCTGTAGTCGAGGCTGCACTTCACCACTCCGTCCTCAACCACCCTAATCTGCCCGACGGTCAACTCACCGGGTCCCTCGTTCCTGAACTCTGCCTTGAAAGTGCCGGCGGAGAAGAACATTATCCTGTCCGGTTTCGGTTCCAGCCTGTATATTCCGTCAGATGCTATGGCGGCTGTGGTCTGGTTCCGTATGCCAGCTCCCTGCCTCGTCTCGTACTCCCTCCATAGGTCCTTTCTTGGGATGTCGTCATGTGCTTGCATGGACTGCATTAGAAGGAGGCCTGCTGACAGCAATGTGATGGAAAGTGCGAATGCCATAAGCTGGTTGTATCGCTTTTCCGCCTTCTCCCCGGCCACTATGATGTTGCTGAACTCGCCCGCGTTGCCGTACAGTACCATGAGGAACACCATGCTCTTACCGATGTTCACGACCGTTAGCAAGTCGGGTATGTCGTTGAATGAGACGATGATGTTGACTATCTGGTATATGACTGCCACCCTGTAGGCATTCGTGAAGCGCTTCAGGACGCCGGCGCCCGTGAGCAAAAGCAGGATACCAAGGCTCAACCCCAACATGTCCCCCCTGTAGGCTGAGAACACTATCAGGCTCTCCATGAGGAACACCAACCCTATGAAGTCTACTGCGCGGGAGCTCCTCCTATCCAAGGGATACCACCACTAAGACTATTCTTGGGCAGCGTATAAAACTTTACTCGAACAGCTTCAGGTATTCCCCATAACCCTTCTCTCCCAGTTCTTCTTTGGGTATGAACTTCAAAGCCGCCGAGTTTATGCAGTATCTAGTGCCTGTGGGGGGTGGTCCGTCCTCGAAGACATGGCCGAGGTGGCTGTCTCCCTCCCTGCTCCTTACCTCGGTCCTCACCATCCCCAGAGTTCGGTCCGTGTTCTCTACTATGGTGTCCTCTTCTATGGGCCTGTTGAAGCTCGGCCACCCTGTTCCGGAGTCGAACTTGTCCGTCGAGCTGAACAGCGGCTCCCCAGATACTATGTCGACGTATATGCCCTCACTCTTGTTATCCCAGTACTCGTTGTTGAAGGCTGCTTCGGTCCCGTTCTCCCTGGTCACCCTATACTGGGTGGGAGTCAGCTTCTCCCTGAGCTCATCCTCCGAAGGGCGTTTATATCCCCTTTCACCGCCGGAGCCAGGTTTGGGACCGTCTTCTACCCCGTCTTTCCACACGCTCTTGAGGTAGCCTTCCCTCCTGGACATTGCCTTGTAGCCCTTGTATTGGACGGGGTTCTTCTTGTAGTAGTCCTGGTGGTATTCCTCAGCTGGGTAGAAGCCCGTGTATTCCCTTATCTCGGTCGCGATGGGCCTCTTGAACTTCCCCGACCCGTTCAGCCTCTTCTTGGACTCCTCGGCCAGCCTCTTCTGTATGCTGTTGTGGTAGAATATCACCGTCTGATACTGGCTTCCCCTGTCCGCGAACTGGCCGATTGCGTCCGTGGGGTCTATCTGCTGCCAGTACACCTCCAAGAGCTCATCATACCCTATGCTCTCCGGGTCGTATGTTATCTGCACCGCCTCCACATGCCCTGTGCCTCCCTCCGACACCTTCTTGTAGGTCGCGTCCTCATCGCTTCCACCGCTGTACCCTACTGTGACCTCAACCACTCCCTCCAGATTCTCAAAGGGTGGTTCCATGCACCAGAAGCAACCTCCTGCAAACGTTGCCTTCTCAACCTCCCCCTCATACTCTGGTATTCCCTCTTTTGGTTCCATGCATCCGCCTCCTGTCAAAACTATCAATAAAACGATGACGGCCTTGTTCATCATCTATCTTCCCTCATCATTCTATTAAATACTTGGCAGTTACGGGTTGGTAATGTTTTCTAAACCCTTTTTCTTCTCCTAATCGAATTATTTCACCTAATGGAAGCTGATACCATCTTCTTTGTCGAGCGGGATGTCTGCGACAGCAGTGCCTGGTCGCTGAAATGGGGCACTCTAATACTCTATAAGGCGGGTTTGGTGTTCTATTATAACCGGCCCCGCGCTGAAGAGCCGGAGAGACTGCAGGACGTGGTCAAGACCGGCGACATCCTGGAGGTGCGGGTTGAGAAGATGGACTGGCTGGTGAGCAAGATATTCTGGGTGGGCCGCAAGCTCGTGGTGTTCAAGACACGGGAGGGGGAGAAGAAATACTATCTCAGGGAAACTGAAAAGCTGTTCATGGCCTTTGACATGCTGGACAACTCGATCAAGTGCGTGGACAAATCCAAAAAATGACCTTAAACAGGCCCAACAACCTTTTTATTCGAGTATTCCCTATCTCTACGACCCTGGGGGTGTTTATATCCTATATAGGTCAAAATCCCTATTAGGATAAAACCGCACATTCTGGTGTGGTTTATATTCCGCCATTGGTTAATCTTTTAACTCAATTTTGGTTTTCAAGGTGATATGCGATGTTGGTAGTTATGACCGGCGTGCCCGGTGTCGGGAAGTCGACTGTTGTCAAGACCGCCTTCAAACAGGCGGAGGAGAAGGGAATAGACGTTAACTTTGACCTCGTTAACTTCGGGGACATGATGCTCAAGACCGCCGAGAAGGAGGGTCTTGTCAAGCACCGTGACGAGATGAGGCAGCTGCCCGTGGAGCAGCAGCACAGCATACAGAAGCATGCTGCAGCCGAGATAAGGAAGATGGCTGACAGCGGAGACGTCATATTGGACACTCACGCGTCCATCGAGACCCCGAACGGTTTCATACCCGGCATGCCCGAGTGGGTTTTGCGGGAGATGAAGCCTGATGTGATCGTGGTCTTGGAGAGCAGGCCTGAGGACGTCAACAAGTTCCGGAAGAAGGACTTGGGAGACGATTTCCGGAGGCGCGAGGTCGACAACATCGAGGGCATAGAGAGGCATCAGAGCGTCAACCGGAGCATTGCCATGGCATATTCGGTTTTCACAGGGACTCCCATCAAGCTGATCTGGAAGCCTGAGGGCACCCTACCCCGGGCTGCAGAGGAACTATTAGGTGTTTTAAGTGCTTGAGATCACTACTGCGGGGCAGGTTATCGGGGTCATCTCCGCTGGCATGGCTCTCATGAGCTCGCTGGTCCGGCATGCGGTATTGGACAAGGACAAGCTCAAATCCCAGAAGTTGAAGCTCAAGGAGAAGCAGTCGCTGATGAAGGAGGCTCAGAAGAGCAAGGACATGAAGGCCATGCAGAAGCACCAGAAGGAGATGATGGACCTCTCTATGGAGCAGATGCGCCACGGTATGAAGCCCATGATATTCACCATAATACCCTTCATACTCGTGTTCGGGTGGCTTCGCGGAACATATGGCGTTGCAGGCTATATCTACAATGTCTCCGTCACTGATTCACTGCCTCCTGGCATCGAATTCTCCGGCGTTGAAGCGGGGGACGGGAACTATGTTAAGCCGACCCGTCAGGTCTCATGGGAGTGGGAGGAGATTAAACCGGGTGAGAAGGGCGAGTTGTCGGTTAATCTGATAGTTGATGGTTCCCCGGAAGTTGGCGTTTCCGATACTCCGACCGAGGTGGAGTATGTCTTCCCGAACGGTACTGGAGCCTCCTACATGTTAGGCGTCAACGGCGGCAGCTCACAGCTTGAGGTCGTGAAGACCCAGCCGGAAACCCAAGGTAATAAGCTTACCTACAATATACTCTATGAGAACACCGGATCTGGAACGGTTGCATCGTTATTCGGGTTCAACCTGTCCTGGTTCTGGTGGTATTTCCTTTGCAGCGTACTGGTTTCGATGATATTAAACAAAGCATTAGGTTTAACATAGGAGGATAAAATGGTAGCGCCAAGCAAGCGAACAAGGTCTACGAAGAAGGTTAGGCGTAAGACACCCGGCGGGAAGAACACCACCCTCTTCAGGAGGGCGAAGTCCGCCAAGCCCAGATGCGGGAGATGCGGAAAGCAGCTGTCAGGTATGGCATCAGGCACTGCGACGGAGATGAAGTCATTCAACAAGAGTTCTAAGGTGCCTGCGAGGCCGTATGCGGGCGTCCTATGCACCGACTGCCTTGACGGTCTGGTCAGGTATGTCACGCGCATGGAGGCCAAGCACAAGGAGTCTGCTTTCGCCGACCTTAACCTTCAGAGGGATTTGACCCTTGAGAAGTATCTCCCGAGGGGATGGTGGGGTGAGGTCTCCGCTGGTAAGGTGTCCGTGAAGAAGGACGGTAAGAAGCCGGCCGGGAAGAGGACCGACTCCAAGTCAAAAGCCAAGACCGTCAAGAAGAAGGCCAAGAAAAAGGCTTAAAATCCTTTCAGGGTTTATGATGATAGTCACCGTCGGTGGTTCAGCCGCTTCGGGCAAGTCCACCCTCGCAGGGGCTTTAGCTGAGCGGCTGGGATTCAACCATGTCTCCGCAGGCCAGGTCATGCGTGACATGGCCGCTGAGAAGGGGATGTCATTGGTTGAGTTCTCCAAATACGCGGAGGAACACCCTGAAGTCGACCGTGAGATTGACATGCGGCAGAAGGAGCTTGCAGTCGGGGATTCTGTCGTTGACGGAAGGCTGTCAAGGTATTTCCTAGAGCCTGACGTGTCCATATGGCTAACTGCCCCAGTTGATGTCAGGGCTGAGCGTGTCCTCGGCCGGGGTGAGAAGTACGAGTCCGTCAGCGCCGCTAGGAAGGACATCATCGAGCGGGATTCCAGCGAGCGCAGGCGTTACCTGGAATTCTACGATATCGACCTGGACGACCTGAGCCAATACGATCTCGTGCTGAACACGGGCAGGTTCAACATCGAGCAGATGACCTCTCTGGCTTCGGCGGCCGTGGATTCTTTAAGGAATTAGTTCAATTCTTTTAATGTCATGGACGGCGGGCAGGATTTTCTGATGAAGCGCCTTATCTCGATGGCCAGGCTCACCGCAGACCCCAGCACGCTCATCAGGACAATATACGAGGAGGAGCAGCGTAACCCCGACAACCACATGGTCTACGTGCTCAAGGGTTGGGCTCAGTCGGGGATGGGAAAGAATACCGCTGCTCTGGAGTCCTTTGACCGTGCCATAGAGTTGAATCCCCGGAGTGCATGGGGGTATTATGGGAAGGGCGAAGCTTTGAGGGAGCTCAGGAGGTTTGATGAGGCTTTGAAGTGCTTCTCGCGGGCTGTTGAGCTGAAGCCCCGCAGGGCTGATTTCTGGCTTAGCAAGGGTTTTATGGAAGAGGAGGTTGGCATGCTGAAGGCAGCCGGGGAATCCTTCAAAAAGGCGATTAGCTTGGGGGATAGGAGTGGTTGGGCCCAGTATGGTCAGTCCAGGCTTCTCGTCTATGAGGAGAGGCTGGAGGAGGCGCTTGACGAGTGCAGGAACGCTATGCAGTTGAGCCCTGACGAGGAGGAGTTCAAGATGCATGAGGCCTTCATCCTGGACCTGATCAAGGATTAGGTTCTTTTATTTTGTCCAAGCTAAATGTTTAACAAGATGAGAGTGAAGTTGAGGGGTCAGGGTTCGCTTGAGTTCATCATGACCTACGGTTGGGTCCTGCTCGTGCTCTTGGTCGTTGTCGTGGTCATGTGGCAGTGGGGTTTGTTCGACATAGGCGCTAGTGTCGATCCCGGCAGCTTTGGGTTCTGGGGGTTGGTCGTGGCCCAGGGCAACGAGTTCATACTGGACGAGTCCGGCAGCCTGCAGGTGAGCTTGCTCAACAACATCGGATACAACATCACATTGTTCAACTATTCGGCTACCATCGATGGCGTCTACAAGCAGTGCGAGGCGTGCACGCCGTTGGTCATCGAACCCGGCGAGAACGAGGTCATACAGTTGGACCATTTCGAATGGGGCCGGCCCTCCGGCAAGAGGTTCGACGCATTTCTCGTTCTCCAGTACAATGACAGCCGAACCGGCGGGGAAGTCTACCAGAGCTCCGGACGCATATGGGGCAACGCAGAGCTATAGGGCTTCTGGCTCACTGATTAACCGCTTTCCTGCAGGCTTCCTTGAATATCTCGGTGAGTGTGGGGTGGGGGTGTATTGTCGCGGCAACATCCGACGCTTTCAGCTTCATCTTCACAGCCAATGATGCCTCTCCTATCAGGTCTGAGGCGTGGGCTCCGATCATGTGCACGCCCACTATGACGCCCTCGCCATCAACTACTACCTTGCAGAATCCTGATCTTTCGCCCATGCAACGTGCCTTCCCGTTGCTGATGTAGTCTGCCCTCCCAACCTTGCATCCGCTGCCTGCCTCGTCCTCTGTAACCCCTACCCTGCCGATCTCGGGTAGTGTGAACACGCACCATGGCACGGCATCATAGTCCACTTCATCATCCAATCCCATTATGTTCTTGGCTGCAGTTTCAGCGCCGGCGTAGGCCACGTGGGCCAGCTTATAGCTCCCTCCCGTGACGTCTCCAACTGCGTATACGCCCTTCACGCTCGTTTCCATGCGTGGGTTGACTTTGACTCCGTCCTCTCCGACTTCAACCCCTAATTCCCCGACTCCCTCAGGGATGTTGGGTTTCCTGCCCACAGCCAACAGTATCCTATCTGCTTTGATGTCTTCTCCGCCGACTTTCACCGTCTTACTATCCCTGTCGGCGGATTCGACTTTCACATCCTTCACTATCCTGACATCCTTTGAGAGTATACTCTCCAACTCCTTTGATATCTCACTGTCCTCTGCTGCGAGAATCCTGGGCAGCGCCTCCACCAATGTGACGTTGCATCCGAGCTTCCCGTATATTGCCGCGTACTCGCATCCTATGAACCCGCCTCCCACGACCACTATGTCCTCTGTGAACTCATTTGACGTGGCTGCGTCATCCCCGGATATAATGTACTCCCCGTCCAACTCCAGGCCTGGAAGGCCTGTGGGCTTCGAACCAGACGCCAGCACGATGTTTTCGCATTCCAGGGTCATGCCCCCGGCTTCCACCTCGTTTGCCGACTTGACCCTGGCGTCTCCTTTTACGATTTCAACCCCCGTCTCCTCTAAAATCTTCTCTATCCCTTTCCTGAGGGTGAGTGCGACGCGGTCACGGCGTTTGAGCATCTTACCCACGTCTGTTTTCACATTGTTCGCTTCTATCCCGTGTTGTGCGGCTTTCCTGACGGCTTCAACGGCCTCGCAGCTGGCAGCCAATGCCTTCGTGGGTATGCATCCCCTGTTCGTGCACACTCCCCCTAACTCGCTTTTTTCAACGACGGCTGCTTTGCCTCCCAGCTTGTGTATCCATAGGGCGCATTCGTAGCCTCCCGGTCCCCCGCCTATTATCACAGCATCGTATCTCATCTTTTGTTGTTCCAGTCAACGGTCGAATACTTGTTCTCCGAGAGAGCTTCGGCCTTCATCCTCTCCTCCCCTGTCGGCCTGCCCTTCTTAAGATCCAGCTTCAACGACTTAGCGAAACCTTTCCGGAACGCCGTCGAAGCCTTATCAAATGTGATCTCACGATTTAAAACGTGTTTCACGGAGGTCACCCGCTCCTTAACTGCCTTGACCGCCTTGTCCCTCATCTTCTCATCCGATACCCTCAGGAGTTTGAACATCCTCTCCGCATCCACGTCCAAGAGGACGGTCCCATGCTGTAGCACGCAGTTCATCCTGCGTGTCTGGGCGTTGCCGCTGATCTTCCTGCCTCCTGTGATTATGTCGTTCAAGGGGGCGAACTCAGCGTCTATGCCCAATTCTTTGAAACCTCCTATGAGGCCTGAGCATATCAGCCTGTAGGATTCGAGAACGTCCTTTGGCACCGTGTCCTCTGGGGATATGAAGCTGTATGTCAGCTCAGTGTCGTGGTATACTGCTCCCCCGCCGGTTATTCGCCTTACCACGTCAACGCCTTCCTCAAAACAACTGTCAAGATCCACTTCCTCCCGCAGGCTCTGGAAGTATCCTATCGAGACGGTGGCTGGCTCCCATCCGTAGAACCTTAGCGTGGGTGGGCTGTTGCCCTGGCTCACCTCTTCCAGCACGGCTTCGTCCAATCCCATGTTCCAGTATCCTGGGTTGTGTCCTGTCTCCAATAGCCTGCACTTCACTTCACAGCCTCGCATATGACCTTCACTATCGATTCCGCGTCCACACCGTACAATTCCGCCCCTTCCAGAGCCTTCTTAACGACCTTCCTGACGTCCCCGGCCTTTATGCCCCTCAGTTGTTCGTCCAGCTCGTCCATCCTGGACTCGGGGTGCATGAAGAAGTCGCCTGTTACCTTGGCCTTTAGTATCCTGCCATTCTCGTGTCTGACATCTGCTTTCAATAGCTTGCCTCCCGGAACCTTCAAAATGGCCTTTCCCCTCATCTTTTTAATATTAATGTGTCCTCTTATTTAACATGGCTGGACCAATTCTGGGCGTTATCGGCGGATTGGGCGTTGTTAAGGTCGCCGAGCGCGGTATGGAAGAGATCGGGAAGGGATTGGATGATGAAGGGGAAGAAGACGAAGACTGAGCCCGAAGTCATCCACTCTCCAAATTCTAAGGTCTGCGTCAGCCCCGGCTGCCCACTTTGCACCCCGTTGGGGCTTGCGCTGTTCCTCGTCGGATTCATGGTGGTGTTCTACACGGACTGGCCCTACCAGGTGTTTGGGTGGTTGACGCTAGCGTTGGCTTACCTGCAGGCGTGGGTCAAACCACGCTGGTAGGCTATAGTCCTTCCAGCAGTCCCATGAGCTCTCCAAGAGACTCTATCCTGTGGTCTCCGTCCACTCCTATCCCAACGGTTGTGCACCCCGCAGCCCCTCCGGCTCCTATGTCTGCTTTGGTGTCACCCACCATGACGGAATCCGACTCTTTCACCCTAACAGCCTTGCAGGCGTGGTGTATCAGGTCAGGCTCCGGTTTGCCGACTGCCACGTCGTCTCCGCCGAAAACTCCGTCGAACCTCCCAGTCAGGCCTACGGTCTCGAGGGTGAGGTGCATGAGCTCGCGGGGTGTGTTGGTCACGATGACCTTGAGCTTATTCTTCCTTGATAGGTATTCCAGGACCTCGTCCGTTTCGGGGAACAATGTCACGCTACCTATGTTGTTTGGGAAGAACTCATCGTATAGTTCCACCAGCTCGCCGGGTGATAGGTTGGGGAAGAACCTACTCACATCCTCCTCCGTCGACTGTCCCAGTATGTCCTGGCAGAACGTCTCATAGCCGACTTTGTCCCCACCCGTGTATTCTAGGACGTCGTTGAAGGTCTTATGCCATGCTGGGATGGAGTCGACGAGCGTACCGTCCATGTCGAACAGGACTGCTTCGTAGGTCATGGAGAAAGATATGTGTCGTCTTCCATTAAAAGCGTTTCTAGTATCCTGCGTCGTGCTTGGCCCACCGCTCCTTCTCGGTGAGTATCCTGCTGATCTCCTGGAATACCGGGGGTATGGGCTTCCTGCCCGACTCAACAGCGTTCCTGTTGACTGGCGCCCTCACGATGAGGGCTCCGTCCACGCCGTAGTCGTTAACTCCTATCCCCGTGGTCTTGCCCACGTTGTAGTCGTTCAACGTGTGTATGTCCGCTCTGGCAAAGCGCCCGGTCGTCAGCGCATGGTCTCCCTCCATGTCAGCGGTGAAGACTTCGAAGTCCAAATCCATCAGCGGCCGGTATGCCCTGTAGTGGTTGAAGCCTGCGACATCGTCTGTGCGGATGGTGGTCACCTCCCCTCCCCTCATGACGGTCAGGCTGGCTCCTGGTATGAGCATCCTCGTGTAGGCCATCATCCTCCCGTCGTCCGCCTGCTCGTATACGACATCCCTACTATGGTCTATTCTGCTCCTCTTCATCCTCTGAGCCCTATCAAACTCATCCTGTGCCAACGCCGATGACTGGTGGAACAGTGCGGTCAGGCTTGTCGGCTTTGTCTCGGTTGACTCCACGTCGGGGATGTACCTCCACATTGGTATGTACACCCCTCCCGGGGTATGATTGCGTTGGATAGTCCCAGCTTCCACATCTAGTCTGGGAAATTGTATGTCCATGACAGAGCCTCCGCTCAGTCCCCTCACCAGAAGGCGGGTCCTATCCATGTCCTCCCTTCCCCGGTCTCCTCCGATCTTTGTTATGTCGACTTTGCCCTCCCTTCCAGCTCCCCTGCTGAACATGTCCAACAGGCTGCCTTGGAAGCCGAGGGCTTGCAGCGATGGATCGTGTCCCTCTTCGCCGTCTACCACCACCGCCATAGGCACGCCGTCGCAGTGGCAGCTTATCGCATACTCGTCTCCGCCCCCGAGGGAACATATAACAACATCGCTTTTCCCGGACCTCAGCGGGTACTGGTCTTTGGGAAGCCTTCCCGCCAGGGCGTCAAAGTACCTCCTGGCGCCTCCAACCTCCTCTAACGTGTTCAGGAAAAGCCTCATGGCAGTCGGATGCCGGTCCATGGCGTGCGCGAACCCGTCCAGTTGTAGCTCTGGCATGCTCTCAACCAAGTCTCTGAGCAAGTGGGTCCTCTCCCCCCAGACCCCCGGGTGCCCGCTCCTGGAGTCGACCAGGTCGCGGAGGCTATCGCGTGTTGCGTGGAAATGAGCGTTAGGCCTGCTGATCAGACGTGTTTTCTCGGCGGCATCCTGTCTTGCAACATCTGCTGGCACCTGGCCTTGCTCTTCCTTCCCCCCCTGGCTTTGACCACCCTTTGGTTTCTCTTCCTCTTTTGCCATGACCCTTTTATTATTTGGTGAGCTATGTATTAATCTAATTCGCCTGTTTGCCTTCCCGGGATTTCTCCCTCTTCTCCTCGATCCTCTGCCTCAAGTACTCGTAGGCTTTTTTGTGGTCCCAGATGTTCTGGGGAGTCTCCTGGTTTTGGCTCTCAGAGTGCGAGATAATCTCACGCGCCCACCCCCCGCATTCTCTGCTGTCCAACAAACCCATCTCCTCTCTCCTCTGGAGCAGCCTTCGAGGCGGGAGGGATATGGTCACACTACCCCTGTCTGGGGGGACTCCGGCCTCATCGTCCAGGATCGCCTCAAGGCCTATCTGCAATGCTATCCCCTCGAACTCTTCGGAGAGCGCTCCGCAGGTGTAGTATGGCTTGTCCGCTCGCCTGCAGCTCCTCCTGCTCGATAGCAGGGCCTCCGCGAGGGTTGGCGCATACTCTGTCTTCTCCCCCGCGCTCCTGGGGGTTTCTGTGAATGACTCTCCCAGGTCGTTAGACCCGTATGATGCTATGTCATAGTACGGGTGCAGTGATGCCATCTTACTCAATCCCATCCTGGATTCATATTGCAATATGAAGAGGACCTGCCTGTCAGGTGATTTGCCCACCTGTTCGAGCCTGCGCATGATTCTATCGAATGATTCCCTGCAGGCCTGCACGTCGCTGATGTGCTGGGCGTTTGGCAGTATGACCCCCGTCTGCTGTCGTGCGGTCGCGGCAGACCTTATTATGGCTCCCATGTTGGCGTCGAGCAGCCTGCGCCTACGAGGCTCTGCTATGAACCTAAGGCTGGTCATACCCCCTCTAAGCGCGTCTGGCCCGTATGCCTCCTGCAGTATCGGGAGGTATTTGTCTTCTGTGATGTCGAAGGTCCTCTTTAGGCTTGGGCATTCCCTGTATTCCGGCGGTGCGTGGTCGTAGAGGTAGTCGTCCACCCTCGAATACCTCCTCGTCAGGTACTCCTCCAGAACCCTGAACGAGTCCGGTTCAAAAACCTCTATGTGCGTGGGGTGGTCGGGGTTTGCATATGCGATGAACCTCCCTCGGATCCTGCTCTCATCATCGTCGTTGCCTGCAAAGACCAGCAGTTCGTCGCCCTGATGCCTTAGTGTCAGCTCCTCTCTCAAGTCTGTCCTGACCCTCCATCTCCTGGCTCCTCCGATCTCATCAAGCGGTTCAACCGACTCTACGTGGGAGCCGGCGTTTATCAGGTCGAACCTGTCGAAGCTGTTATTGGCCTGTTGGATGTTGGCGTAATTGTTATCTCCGAGGGTGAACGCTGGAAGTCTGCTGTTAAGCTTGACTCTGAGGGGTTGGAGGTCCGTGCTCGTGGCTATCTCGGTCCTGAATAGGTAAAGCCCCTCAGCCCCGTATCTTGTTGCGCGGGCAAGCTGGCTTTCGTTGAACCCGTTCAAAGTGGCTCCCCCAACTATCCTGAAACCGTCCGATGTGACCATGTTCCTTATCTCCCCGACTTCAGGCTCTATCGATACCTTCTGGGGTAATACGATCGCGTAACCCCTTTCCGGGCCTTGCAGTTCACAGCCGAAGAACTCACCTATCCTCCTCCCTGGACTCTCTATCATAACAGAGTTCCGGTCGTCTATGGGGTCTGCGATTAGCACGGGAGTTCCGTCCTCTATCCTATCCAGTTGTTCGGGGTCCACTCCCATGATTATGGCTTGACGCGCGGCTCCCGCGGCGATAGCTCCATGGCAGTTGCTCTTGCCATGTAATGAGCCCCAGCCTTCGAATCCCATATGCCTCAGCTCGATCACCTGGTCGGGCGTCGGGTCCCTCGGGAGGATGGCAACCCATCCCTCGTGCAGGCGTGTTAGTGTCTCCTGCGTCTGCCTTCTCATCTGGAGCAGGTCTCCGGCTCTGAGGGCGGTTTCCTTGAGGCCTCCCTCCATTATGACCTCGTTGCCGTCTATCCGTTCTCCTTCCTTGTCGGCCCAGATCACGCCCAGGAGCTCTCCTACCTTGCCTGGTTCCTCTGTTGGCGCGTGTATGGTGGCCCATGCGCAGTTTGGGTTCTCGCAGAAGCCGCCTCGCGTGTCCGGGTTGTGGAATGTGTCTTCGACTATCATTACCTCCTGCCTTCCGCTTTCCATAGCCCTTCTCGCGATGACCGCAGTGCCGTCTTCTGGCTTGTCCAATGGTATCCTAGCATCTCCCGGGACTGTTTGGAAACCTCCTTTCTTCCACTCGTACCTTGAGACCAGCTCCCTGGAACTGGGTTCCAGCAGGTATACCCCCGCCTGTCTGAAAACGGGTTCCTGGCCCTTTGGTTTGATTGCTCTGCGGAGCACGTATGCCAGGATGTGAGTCTCTGAGAATCCGTCTCTGGTGGGCAGCAAAAGAGTCCTCATGTCAGCTTCTGCGTTGGCCCTCTGGGCGTCGTCCATCTCCTTGGGTTTTCCCTGGTCGTCCAACATGAACTGGCATCTTATGGCCAGCTCCAGGTTGGGGTGGGTTTCCTCCCCTACTGTTAGTGGCAGTCCTAGGGCGTCAACGATGCCCTGTGTTACCGGCTGGGCTAGCCTGGTGGCCAACGGCATCCTCAACTGTCCCAGGTAGTCTGCTTCACCCTTCCTCATGGCCTTGAACTCCTTTTCGTCCGTCAGTCCCAGGGCTGCAATCTCAGCGTCGGTCGCGTGCTTTCTACCGGTGGTTATGATGTCCATGAGAGCGTCCAAACGCCTTATCTGCAGCGGCACCTTGTCTTCACTCACCAGCCCATAGTCTATCACCTTCCCCCTCTCCTGTAGGGGGTCTCTCTTGACTGGCCCGTAGACTACCATGCCCGATTCTCCTCCGCTGCCTACCAGCACGACGTTGCCCTGTTCCCTGTGCCTCCTGATCAGGCCCAGTTCGACCAGCTCCTCCGAGAAGCTGGTATCCTGGAATCTTAGCTCTCCTCCTGATTGTCCTGAAGCTTGCGCCAGCATCTTACCGTACTCTTCAGGGTTATCCTCTCTTTTTTTGATGTAGTCTTTCACACGCTGCTGGAAGTTGTCATGGTATGCTACGGTCAGCATGTCTGTCATCTGGCGCACGACCTGCTCGTCGGGGCCAATGGCTATCATATCTATCTGTCTCGGCTGGTTGTTGTGCGCTTCCGGGCCTTGCACTCCGAGGTCTCTCAGCTGGTCTGACCTGCACATCTCCTGCCATCCGAGGCTTCCGGGGGCGTTTCCTTCACCGTCTTTTCCCACTGGTATGAACAGCTTGCAGTCTATGTCATCCGGGTTGCCTCCTGTCTTCTTGCACCGTGGGTTATGCTCTCTGATGATCCTGAAGGTCGTGGTCGCAGGCCTGACGTGCAGCTCCTGCAGTGCCGGGAAAGTCATCTCAACCAGCGTGAGACCCTGGGTTTCAGCCCTTCTCCGTAGGTCTTCCGTGGTTATCACACCTACCGATCTTGTACTGGCGACTTCTATGGGAGTTGCGCCGGTTATCTGCGGGCCCTGCTCCTCAGGCTTCCTTGGCTGCGGGGGTTCCTGGGCCTGCGGGGGTTTCACCTCCTTTTGAGGGCCTTTCGGCTGGTCGTCAGATGGCATGTTAAGTACTGGGAGGGACAGGCTTAAAACATTGTGTTGGCGGTTTATTTGGCTGTTTCAGCTGCTTGGTAGCTGGTTCTAGCCAAGGGTTCGGATGTCACTTTTTCAAACCCCTTTTCAAACGCTTTTTCCTTGAATCGCTGGAATACCCTGGGTTCTACATATTCGACAACTTGCGTCTGCTTCCTTGTGGGTTGGAGGTACTGGCCAATCACGAGGAAGTCACAGCCCACTGCCCTCAGATCGTCCATCGCCTGAACGATCTCTCCCTCTTTCTCTCCTAATCCCAGCATTATGGACGACTTCGTCTTCAGGGAAGGGTTGAGCTTCTTCACCTCCAATAGCGTCTGGAGGCTCCCCTGGTATGATGCCCTACTGTCTCTGAGATGTTGGAGCCTCTCCACGACTTCGATGTTGTGTGCGACCACGTCCGGTCCGGCGTTGACCACAGCTTCCAGTTCATCGCCTGTGTAGTCAGGTATAAGGACTTCTACCTTGGCTCCAACGCCCTTCAACGCCCTTATGCACTCTGCATACCTTCCTGATCCCTTGTCCTTGAGGTCGTCCCTGTCAACGGATGTCAGCACTACATAAGCCAGATTCAGCTCTCGCACCGCTTCCGCGAGGTTGGCCGGCTCTTCGATGTCCAATTCATCACCGGCGTCCGAGCTTTTGACCGCGCAGAAACTGCAGTTCCTCGTGCAAGTTTCCCCCAGTATCATGAAGGTGGCTGTGCCGCAACCCCAGCATTCCCCCATGTTCGGGCAGCGAGCCTCCTCGCAGACCGTGTTGAGATTGTGCTTTCTCAGCACGTCTTTGACGCTTGCATAGCGTCCATGCCCCCCTATGGGGGCCTTCAGCCAATGGGGCTTCCCGGCTTCCATGGGAGAAGATAGGCAGTTAGGGTAAATTAGCTTTTCTATGGTCGGTCTCTGCTCATGTTCCAGTTCAGAACGGGCTTACGCGCAGCAAGGGCGTCATCCAACCTCTTCACTGGGGTTTTTTGGGGCGCGCCTGTGACAAGCTCCGGTGTTTCAACGCACTCGGCCGCTATTCTCTCCATTATGTCCGCGAACTCATCCAATGATACTTTGCCTTCGGTCTCAGTGGGCTCTATCATCATCGCCTCCTCCACTATCAACGGGAAGTAGATGGTGGGCGCGTGGACTCCATAGTCCAACAGCCTTTTGGCGATGTCAAGGGTGTGCACCTTGTTCTCATGGGCCTGCCGCCTCCCGGATAGAACGAACTCGTGCATGCATGTCCTGTCGAATGGGAGGTCATAGTGTTCCCTAAGCCTCTTCATGAGGTAGTTGGCGTTCAAGACCGCCTGCTCGCTGGCATCCTTCAATCCCCGTCCTCCCAATGCTTTGATGTAAGCGTAGGCTCGCAGGATGACTCCGAAGCTGCCGTGGAATGCCTTCACCCTGCCGATGGACTTTGAACTGCTGTTCACAAGACCGTATCCGCCCCTGTCCTTCACAATCCTCGGCACAGGGAGAAACGGCTCCAGGTCCTTCTTCACACCTACCGGTCCCGACCCGGGCCCGCCTCCGCCGTGGGGTGTGCTGAAGGTCTTATGGAGGTTCAGGTGCACTATGTCGTATCCCATGTCTCCCGGCCTAGCCTTTCCCATGATGGCGTTCATGTTCGCTCCATCGTAGTAGACGAGCCCTCCTTTCTCATGGACGATCTCCGTTATCTCGCAGATGTTCTCGTCGAAGAGTCCGAGGGTGTTCGGGTTGGTGAGCATGAGGCCTGCAACGTCCTCTGTCATGTGCTCATTGAGGTCTTTGAGGTCCAAATCGCCCCGCTCGTCAGACTTTATGACAGTCACCTCATATCCGAGGTAGGCTGCCGTGGCTGGGTTGGTGCCGTGGCTGCTGTCCGGGACGATTATCCTGGCCCTCTCCTCGCCCTTGTCCTTGAACCACGCCTTCATGAGCATGGTCCCCGTCAGCTCCCCGTGCGCTCCCGCCGAGGGCTGTAGTGTGAACGCCTCCATGCCGGTTATCTCGCACAGCATATGTTCCAGATCGTGCATCACCTGCAAAGCGCCCTGGCACGTCTCCGATGGCTGTAGCGGGTGCAGGTCCCTGAACCCCTCCAACCTGGCGGTGTCCTCGTTCACCTTGGGGTTGTACTTCATGGTGCAGCTGCCCAGGGGATAGAATCCTGTGTCGACGCCGTAGTTCAAGCTGCTGAGATTGGTGTAGTGCCTAACCACGTCGACCTCGCTCAGCTCCGGCAAACCAACACCATCCCTCAACATATCCTTTGGGATCCTTGGTTTGGCTTTGACATCCGACTCCCGTGGCAAAACCCCAACCCTGCCCTTGACGGACTTCTCCTTCAACGTCTTCAACCCAGCACCTCCACCAGACGGTCAAGGTCGTCTTTCCTGTGAATCTCTGTAGTGCACAAGAGCATCCTATCATCGGAGACCATGTGACCAGGCATCATGCCGGCCTCCAAGACCCTCTCATAGGTGCCCTCTGGACACTCCACCAGGAACTCATTGTAGAACGGATGATCGTATGCGAGGCTGAAACCGTCCAGCTTGGATATACTCTCGGACAGGTATGCGGCGTTACGGTGGCTCTCCAACGCCATCCTCCTAACACCCTCTGGGCCGAGCAGCGCCAGGTGGGCTGCTGCCGCGATGCCGCAGAGGCTCTGGGAGGTGCAGATGTTGGACAGCGCCTTCTCCCTCCGGATGTGCTGCTCCCGAGCCTGCAACGTAAGCGCAAAGCCGCGTTTCCCGTCCTCGTCTACTGTCTCTCCTACCAGCCGACCGGGCATCCTCCTGACATTCTCCAGCTTGGTCGCGAGCACCCCATAAGAGGGCCCCCCGTATGACAATGGATTCCCATAGCCCTGGCCTTCGCAGACGGTGATGTCCGCCGGCGGAGGCTTCACCAAACCCAGCGACGTGATCTCCACCACACAGCATATCAAAAGGCTTCCATTCTCCGCCGCCTTCTCTTTCACCCCTGCCATCTCCTCCAGGCACCCGTGGTAGTTGGGGTTCTGCATCACCACAGCGGCGGTTTCATCCCCCGGTTCCAGTTTATCCTGCAGGCCGTCATCCGATTCGACCACTGTCAGCTTCAGATCTCCCGCACTGCAGTATGACTTCAACACCTCCACGTAATCGGGGTGTAGCAGGTCCGAGACGAGTATCTCATCCCTACCTGTCATGTTATGGGCCATGACGCAGGCTTCCGCCAATGCTGTGGACCCGTCGTACATTGTGGCGTTGCAGACCTCCTGGCCGGTGAGCTCGCACATCATGCTCTGATACTCGAACAGTGCCTGCAATACTCCCTGGCTGACCTCGGCCTGGTACGGCGTGTATGATGTGTAGAACTCGCTCCGTGAGATTATGTGGTCGACGGCTGCTGGTATGTAGTGCCTGTAGGCCCCAGCCCCCAGGAAAGACGTGTCTGCCCTGTTCTTACCGGCTACCTCTCTCATGTGCCTGGCGAGCTCCTGCTCCGACAGGCCTTCCCCAACCTTCAAGCCCTCTTTCAGCAGTATCTCCGATGGCACGTCAGCGTATAGCTCATCAACGCCCTTTATCCCAAGGTATTCCAGCATCTGCTCTCGCTCTTCTGGGCTGCTGGGAGTGTAACGCATCTTACTTTCCCTGTTCGCCGACGAACTCAGAGTATTCTCCAGCGTCCATCAGCCCGTCCAACTCTCCGGCGTCCTTCAACCTCAGCTTGAACATCCAACCTTCACCGTATGGGCTCTTGTTCACCAGCTCCGGCGAGTCCTCAAGCGAGCCGTTGACTTCCGCGACTTCCCCTGATGCCGGCGCGTATATGTCCGAGACGGACTTCACGGACTCCACCACGCCAGCGCCCTTGGACTTCTCAACACTGTCCCCTGTTTTCGGCAGCTCGACGAACACGACATCTCCAAGCGCGTCCTGCGCATAGTCCGTTATGCCGACGGTGGCGGTGTCCCCCTCGACTTTGACCCACTCATGCTCTTTCGTATATTTAAGATCATCCGGGAATTCCATCTGATTCACCTCTTGATGAATGGTAGATTTACGACTTTAGCTTTATAACGTTTCTCCCGGACTTCAACCTCTATTCCCGACCCGAGTTCGCTGTCTTCGGCCTTCACATACGCCAGTCCGATGTTCCTCTTTAAGGTGGGCGAGTAGCTGCCAGACGTCACATGCCCCGACTCCCCGTCTGCATTGTACACCTTGTAGCCCTCCCGCGCCACTGCCTTACCTTCCACCTCAAAGCCGACGAGCTTCTTCTCCAACCCGTCGGCGTGCTGTCTGAGCAGCTCGTCCCGTCCTATGAAATCCCTCTTGTCGAACTTCACAGTCCAGCCGATAGTGGCCTCCAACGGTGTTGTGGTCTCGTCTATGTCGTTGCCGTAGAGCATCAGCCCTGCCTCAAGCCTCAGAGTGTCCCTCGCACCCAACCCTATGGGATGTAAACCCTGCTTTTCTCCCGCTTCCATCAGGATATCCCATGTCTCCTCCGCATCATCGGATTTCACATATATCTCGAAACCGTCCTCTCCAGTGTATCCCGTCCTTGACACCACCGCCTTCACGTCGCTGAACATGACGTCCTCCCTGAACCTGAACCTACTCAGGTATGTGACGTCAGGATCGGTCACCCCCCTGATTATGTCCTCTGCTTTAGGGCCCTGCAAGGCTATCATGGCGGTGGTCTCGCTCACATCCCTCAAAGACACATCATCGGTGTCGTATCCCATGTCCTTTAGGTTCTTCTCGATCCAGGAGCAGTCCTTTTCTATGTTGCCTGCGTTGACTACCAGCATGTAATGCTCTTTGTTATGGACGTAGACGAGGAGGTCGTCCACTATGGTCCCGTTCTCGTAGCACATGGGGGTGTACATGCACTGGTCCTCGTCCAAGGCTGACACATCGTTGGTGACCATGTGGTTGACGAACTCTTCGGCCTTCGGACCGAATATTAGGAACTCGCCCATGTGGGAGACGTCGAACAATCCGGCCTTCTCCCTGACGCACTCGTGCTCTCCGATGACTCCACTGTACTGGACTGGCATGGCCCAACCATGGAATTCGACGAACTTGGCGCCGAGGCGCTCATGGACCTCATACAATGGTGTGGTCTTGGATGTCATAGCTGCCTCACGCTGCGGTTTTATAGTAATTATCCCCAGCTATATAAATTCCCCTAGATTTAATTGATATATGCACAGGATGAAGCTTGTGAAGATGATATCATTGGATATGGAGTCCCGGAAGAACATGTTCCAGGACTATCTGGTGAAGATAGAGCGCATGCAGTCGAAGGTGATAGTGGTATCATTCGTGATAGCACTCTTCCTGGGCCTTATACTGCTGTCTGTCAGGTTGGAACTGATATCCATCGAAACCTC
This sequence comes from Candidatus Altarchaeales archaeon, assembly GCA_014727915.1. Classification (GTDB taxonomy): domain Archaea; phylum Altiarchaeota; class Altiarchaeia; order IMC4; family SCGC-AAA252-I15; genus WJMO01. Next base: position 311,267 of record WJMO01000005.1, read on the forward strand.
CCATCTGGCCATGCTGTCCAACATCATGCTCAGCATCTTCGCGGTCATAGTCGCAACAGCCTTCCTGAAGATAACCACTCCGCTCCTCAACCGGTTCTTCTTCTTCCTCGACTCCTCTTCGAGGAGCATAGTGGTGCACGCTTGGAACTACGGCGTATGGTTCGTGGCTTTGCTGGCGATACTGGCCCGTTTCACCGGCCACATGCAGTCCCTTGGAATATCGATCGGTGTCTTCTCGGCAGGCCTGGCGATAGCATTACAGCAGCCCATAACCTCCGTTGTCGGGTGGCTCATCATCATGGCCAAGAAACCGTACCGGGAAGGCGACCGGATTGTCGTCCGCGAAATAAAGGGCGACGTCGTGGAAATAACGCTTTTCTACACGGTGCTGAGGGAGTTTGGCAGGGACATGGACGGCGACGACCCGACTGGGGTGAAGATAACCATACCCAACAACATAATACTCATGGAGCCCATCCTCAACTACACCTCCGAGTTCCCCTTCATATGGGACTATACCGCAGTCTCAGTTACATACGAGAGCGACATACAACTGGCCAGGAAGCTGGTCAAGGAGGCGTCGATGGAGGTGCTCGGCGACTCTATGAAGCGTGCGGTTGAGCGCATGCGGCCACACCTCTACGGCACGCCCCAGGAGGCCGACCTCTCCGAAGATCCTGTGGTCTTCACCAAGTTCTCCGACTCTTCCGTGGTATTGGACGTCCGCTACATCTGCAAGGCAGTTCGCAGGCGCAGGGTAAAGAGCGACATCAACGAGAAGATCATCGAAGCATTCGGCAAGCACGACAACGTGACCATAGCCTACCCTCACCAGCAGCTGGTATTCCATGACGAGAGCATCGAAGGCATGATGCGAAAATACCTCCAAAAGAAAAGCTGAACAATATATAACTTTCTCATTCGAATATTTCTACTATGGGCCGTAATCGCAAGAAGGGGAGGCAGCAGAGGCGGCGCAGAGAAGATCGGCAACGTGACGATGCCGACATAACCTCTGACACTCCCCGTCCCAGCTTGCCGGGCGATGATGCATTCGGCCTGCTGGGGCCTGCTAGAGAACAACCTTCCTGGGTTGCTGACATTATAAAAAAGAAGGGTGCTGGCCCTACTGAACAGGAGAATACACATCTTAAGGACGTTCAGCCCCTTGGCGGCTTGGGCGTATGCGATTGCACGGAGCCCGCGCCTGAAGTTCCACTCCGATTGTCTGGCAGGGCTTTTGACCATATCGGCCGTTTCATGTCCGGCCTCTCCTACCGGCAGAATTTCCTGGGTTTTCTTATGAGTGACGGGGGAGTCCTTGACCTTTCTTCCATACACGGTAACCGTGAGGGCGATGATGAATCTGTAGCTGGCATAGTGGAAGAAGACACGAGGTTGCGCCGGGGAGGCTATGATGCAGTGTACCTTGCCTTGTTCGGCTCCATAAACCTGAGGAATCTGACCAACTTCCTGGAAACATACGAGTCCTGCGCCAGCCGCGGCATGCAGGCGTACATGATCACATTCAACCCTCCGCTGGAGGAGGGTGAGACGAGGGTCAGGGGCGAGGTCTGCCGCCTGAACCCTAACATACCCGGAGGCCCGGTGGAGGGGATGAAGAAAATGCTCTCGGCCGCGGGTGGCATAGCAAACGAGCTCATGGCCTGTCAGCAGAGTCTTACAAAGGACTATCAGAGCATGCCTCCCATGGGAAGCGGCTTCCGGGAGATACTGGGAAGGATACTCCAAGGCCATTCCGACCTTGTGGTCGAATATGTGCAGCGGAAGATCGGGGATCCCGCCATGTCCAAGGCTGTTAGGGAAGCTGTCGACTACAAGACGGGGGAAGTGATGAAATCGCTTAATAACGATGTGAAGGCTCAAAAAGCGTTTGGCGATGTGCAGAGGGAGTTCATCACGGGCGTGCACACAGGCACGATGTTCTTCATATTGGGTCAAATGTTCTCTGGGACCAACTACCTCGAGCATGTCAACCCTGTCACAGGCCAGGGCAACCAGGATTTCATCTATCTCGAGCATGAGAGGGGCCAGGCCGAGCGTCGGACGCTGTCCGAAAGCGTGGACATGGGAGATCCAGCAGCGTCCGAGGTTGTCGGCAGGATATCATCTGCCGCCCATGGGATGCAGTCCGACGCTTCCCTCCTCAGGCCTCTCGTCAACGCGTGTGTCAGCGCAGGCGGCGTTAGCCAGGGCACATTGGACTCCATCGAGGGCAACCTTCCGGGGCTCTTGAGATGCGCCCAACACGAGGGTGGAGCCGACATGCCAGAGCTATCGTCTTTTGCAGTTTCACGTGGGAGGGAGCGTGAACTCATGTTCACACAGGCCAGCGACATATTCTACGGACAGGACCTGGCCAAGCCCCCCGCATCTTCTGGCATATTGGGCCTCCTGGCCGAGGAAAGGTTCGCAGGCATAAGGGATGACATGGACCGTGTGATCTCTAACGCATCCGGTAGGTCGCGGCAGGAGCTTTCCGAACCCCGGCTTATGTGGGTTCACACGATGCCTTTGGTTGAGGCGTTGAGGGGCAGGTGCACGGCCCGCCATATTGACTTGATGGAACGTTCTCGCATGGAGGGTGTTCAACCTGCTGATAAGACCAAGGCTGCGATGGAGGCTTCAGTCTACTATGGATTCAAGAGTTCAGTCGACCAGTTGGGATTGGCTGGTGAAGGTTTCTTGAACATGCCGACCAAGGAGTTTCTTGCCGAGCTGCTCACCTAGTCACACCTGGCACTCGCATATCTCGTTGAGCACCTTCAGCGTTTCTTCAGCGTCTTTCTTCTCCAGCTTCTGTATCGCCAGGTCGCCGTGGGCTAGTATGTAATCCCCTTTCTCCACGCTGGAGAGCATGCTTATGTTCACCTTCCTCCGCTCTCCCTGGGAATCTACCATGGCCTCGCGGCCGTCGACACCCAATACCCTCACGGGGAACGCCAGGCACATATTATAACAGATAATGCACTATATAATTAAGAATGGCTGTTGAGACCTACTATAACCCCCCTCCCAGGCGGGGCCGTGAGGAGCCGGACGAGGCATTCCTAGGCCGCGTCGTCGACTGGATACAAAACACCGAAGTTCACGGTAGCCGGGAGGAAAAGTCCCTGCCACGGGTGACCCGGCAGGATGTGCCGAGGATACTAGCCAAGACCAAAGAGCTTGGTTTGTCCGTCGATGACGCTGACGAGGCCATACGCTGCTGTGACGGCGTCCAATCCAAGGTTGAATACGAACTCAGGACCATGAAAGCCCAGAGGGATATGGCTGAGCGAGCCCGGAAGGCACGCGACCTCCCCCGCCTAAGGTAGTTTTTTAAATATTCAGGCTTTTTCCGTGGCTGTTCTGGTTTTATTTTAAACTGTTGAAACCATATATCTCTTGTGGATTTCAGGCTGGCTTCTCGGAGCGTGGTAGTATCCGGGCTTCTGACGGCGATCCTCTCAGTGGTTCCTCCGATATCCTACTATAACATGTTCTGCGGGGCGTGGGTGGTGCTCGGGGGCGTGCTCTCAGTGTTCCTCTACGAGAGGTCCGTCGACGAGAGGCTCTCATATGTCGACGGAGGATTGCTTGGTCTCCTGACCGGCCTGTTGGCAGGTTTGCTCTCCGCTGTCGTGGCAATGACAGGGTTCACAGTCTTCTCCGCAGTGCCCCTATGGAACAACCTTGTGGTGGCTGCCGGCATGGCGGTATTCGTCGTTATAATAATCGCGGTCTTGTTCTCTCTGTTCGGTGCTGTTGGCGGATTATTGGGCATGGTCATATTCGGCGGTGAGGACCTTAAGAGGGAATACAACTACGACACCGATTACGTTACCAAGCTAAAGAAGGAGATGGAAGATAGGAAGACAGGTGAAGAGATAAAATGATGTACGTGAACACAGAGGAGATAACAGGGTATGAGATATCGGAGATGTTGGGTGTCGTGCGGGGCAGCAGCGTCCGGGCGAAGTGGCTTGGGGCGGATTTCGTCGCTGCCATAAGGAACGTGTTCGGCGGTGAGATAACCGAGTACAGCAAGCTATTGGCCGAAGCACGGGAGCAGGCCATCGACCGTATGATGGAGGACGCGAAGGAACTCGGCGCGGACGCGATAGTGAACGTCCGTTTCATGACCTCCCAGGTCGGCCAGCAGGCGGCGGAGATACTCGTCTACGGCACTGCGGTGAAAACAAACAAGAAGGCATAGGCTCAGATTTCGTCGGGTCTTTTCCCGGTCGTCTGCCAGTATAGGAGGCTTACCTCTCCGTTGGTGCATTCGCCTTTCCCGAGCCCTAGTGGTTCGTGGTTGACGCCTATGAATGTGCAGATGGACTTGTAGCATCCTACTGCGCCTCGGTCGTGGTGTTCGTAGAGTAGGTTGTAGCGGTGGCCTCTGCTGGTCATCCACCTGTCTATCGAGTTGGCTGGACTGGCGGAGGAGGTTGGCATTCCGTTCTTGTATCTCCTTAGTATCCCTATGTTCTCGGCGAGGTTCTCCGCGGAGTAGAATCCATAGTCTCCCTTCATGTCCTTCACGCAGGTTCCCTCTGGTGTCACGTGGTCGAAGTACCCCTTCTCGAACATGTCCTTGGACCTGCTAACAGCCAGGTAATATGCTCTCTCATCCCATTTGATCGATGTCCTACTGTAGCCTTTCCTGATGCTGTTGAGGTATTCGAAGGCGTTCTTGCATTCCCCGACCCAGTCGCGCTCACCTTGGAAGCTGCAGACCTCCTCGTCCAACATGTTAGCCAGTGTCAAGTTCAAATGGGGGTGTTCGTCAGTCCTAGGCTGTGATGAGGTGTCGTATGCGATTATCATGTTCTCCCGTGTTCCCATTCCAATCCATGGCATCACCCCTGCTATGGCGTGGCCTCCGGGGATGGAATCCTGTGAGATCCCCACCAGGTTGAGCAGGGACAGTAGAAGGGAGAACGTCATGACCATGGTGAAGGGGTTTACTACTCCGCCTCTCTTCCTCAGGCTCTTTCCGGGGGCGGGCGTGAGGGTCACCTCTAATATGAATTTCGTCTTCTTCACTTTGTAGCTCCTACGTCCGCCTAGGATAACTCAACCACACCCACTCAAAAATCAGCCAATCACAACCACAGCCAACATGTTGTGTAATCTACATTGAACGGTGAGATATAAGAAATAAAAAAAATCATTTACATTGTTCAATGTTGTCTTTTTAGTGTACGCTGCAGGTTATGCACGGGTCGTATGCGCGTATCAGCATCTCCAGAAGGTGCTCCCTGTGCTTCCGGCTCTTGCCATCTGTCATGTGCAGCACCTCCTCGGCGTCCGATTCTATGTTGGTGAGGTTCTGGACCGTGGGCGTGATTATATTGCATTCTCTCAGCTTGCCCTTGCTGTCCAGGCCGTAGGTGTAGTATAGTGTCCCCCTTGGGGCTTCCACCGCCCCGTGTCCGACGCCGCTGGCCACGTCATAGTCCGGCGTGTAATCGTTCAGGCCGTCTGATAGTGTGTCCTCGATCCTCTCTATCGCTTCCTCGATGAAGTGAAGCGTCTCGACTGCCTGGGCGAAATTGTTGTGGAAGCTGTTGTAGCTTGGGAACCTTATCCTGCTCTTCTTAAGTTCTTTGGCTGCCATGGGCATCAGGTAGCTGCTGTGCAGGTTCATTCTGGCCAGCGCGCCCACCATTATGCCATGCCCGTCCCTCTCACCCCGTTTGGCGGTCGAATAGGGTTTGACGGTCTCTTCTATGTTGGTCTTGTACTCGTCTATTTCAAAAACATCTCCCGAGGTCGAGTTTATGAGCCCCCCGTAGAACCCGTATTTGTTGTCCGCCATTATGCTGAGGTACTCTGAAGCCCTCTCCATCTCCGGGTATTCCAGGGATGCGAACAGCTGGACTGCCTCCACCCCGTCCTTCAATGTGAGTTCCAACTCCCTCCCAAGCCTTTCCAGCTCCTCTTCAGACGGTACCTGGCTGAACCCCCCTACCGTCGGTGTTATGGGGTGGACCGGCCTTCCTCCTACGACCTCGACTATCTTGTCCCCGATCTTCTTGAGGTTCAACGCCATCTGGAACTTGTCCGGCGCCGCGTCCACGAGATCCAATGCGCTGTCCGCGTTTATGTAGTCTGGGAGAACGAGGAAGAACAGGTGGAGGGCGTGGCTCTGTATCATCTGCCCGCAGAGCATCAGCTTCCTGAGATTCCTAGTCGTCTCCGAAACCTCCACATCCATCGCGTACTCGAGTGCTTTTATGGATGCCATGCAGTGTGCGGTGGGGCAGACCCCGCATATCCTCTGGGTTATGAACGTGGCGTCCAGGTAGTCCCTCCCCAACATCATGGGCTCGAACAATCGTTCGCCCTCGTGTATGCCCAGTTCCGCGATGTCCGATGTGAAGTCTATCCTCAGGCTACCATGGCCTTCAATCTTGGCTATGTAGTGTGGGACAACATCCTTCATCTTCTACCATACCTCCTCTTGTATTCTTCGCTCTCGCTCATGAACATGCCCAGCATCCTCTCCGCATCTCCTCTGCCCGCGATCTCCTCCAGGGCCGTTACCATACGGTCGAAGTTGGCGTCCTTCACGAGGCCGTAGCAGCCGTAGCAGTGCTTCCCGTGGGTGATGCAGAACGCCCGGCACCCGCCCATGGTTATGGGGCCCAGGCAGGGTTCTCCGTTCACGAGCCGGCACCGGTTGTCGTTTATCTTGCACTCCATGCAGACGGGATAGTCGCGTTCCTCGGGCGCGCATCCCCTCAGCAGGCTTGACAGCGTCCGGGCGATCTCCCGCTTGTCCACGGGGCACCCGTTTATCATGTAGTCCACTTCGACGTAGGCGCTCAACGGCTTGGCCTCGGTGCCCCGGGGCTTGTACTCTGGCGGGTAGGCGCTCTTGTAGAAGCTCAGACGGTCCCGCTCATCGTCTATTATCGCGGGTATCCCCCCAGTGCATGCGCAGGCGCCCAACGCGACTATTATCCTAGTCTTCTCCCGTATCTCCCTCAGCAAATCCTGTTCATGGGGTGTAACGGGGGTTCCCTCTATTATCGCCACGTCGAAGGGCCCGGGTTTGTTACCCTCCTTTGCGAGCCTCCAGTTGACTATCTCCACACCCTCCAAAAGGTCCACCAGCTGGTCTTTCAGGTTTATAAGTTCCACCTCGCAGCCTTCACAGTCTGTGAAGTCGAATATCCCCATCTTCGGCTTTCCTATCGGTTTCATAGTCCCCCGTACTCCTCCAGCAATTCCTTGTATGTGAATATTGGCCCGTCAAGGCAGACGTACCTGCTTCCACGGGTGCAATGCTGGCATTTCCCCACCCCGCATTTCATCCTACGCTCCATCGACACCAGGATCCGATCCTCCGCCAACCCCATCTCCAGGAGCTTCTTCACCACGAACTTGTACATTATCGGAGGGCCGCACATGCAGGCTACAGTGTTCTTCCCCACTTTGACCTTGTCCAATAGGTTCGTTACGACGCCGACTCCGCATTGGAGTGATAGGCTGTCGTCGGGCGCGTCCTCGCTGTCCACAGTAAGCAATACATTGGCCTTCTTCGCCCATTCCGCGTATTCCTTCCGGAACAGGAGGTCCTGCTGTGTCCTGGACCCATAGAGAAGTGTGACTCCTTTGAACTTTCGCTTGTTCTCTATCGCATGCAAGAGTAGAGACCTCATCGGCGGTATACCGCATCCGCCGGTTATTATCAGCAGGTCCTTGCCCTTTATCCTCTTCTCCTCGAATCCGTTGCCGAAGGGGCCGCGCACTCCCACTTCGTCTCCTGGTTCGAGCCGGTGCACGGCTCCGGTGACGTTCCCGACCTTCCTCACGGAGCATTGTATGTGCTTCCTGTCGCTTGGGCCGGAGGCTATGCCAACGGGTATCTCCCCGTATCCCGCCAGCGAGAGCTGGATGAACTGCCCAGGTATGAACTTGAAGTTCCTGGCTGCTTCCGCGTCCTTGAGCTTCAACGTGAGCAGCACGCTGTCCGGGCTCAGCGACTTAATGTCCGCGACCACCGCATCATATGGCTTGTAAGTGTTCATCCCTTCTCCTCGCACCTTCTTATGATGTCATGTATCTTGATCTTTGCGGGGCAGTATGTTATGCACCTCCCGCATCCCACGCAGTCCGGCATGCCCCGCTCCTTCACAGCCCTGCTGAACTTGTGGTGGTACCAGTTGTGTATCCTCATGTGTCTCTTGTCCCTGAAGTTGACGCCTCCAGCCACCAGCGCGAAGTCCGCGAGCATGCACGAGTCCCAGCACCTCACCCGCTCACCCTCTTCCCCGCTCAAACCAACCCTGTCCTCTACGTCGAAGCAGTGGCATACGGGGCAGACGTAGCTGCATATGCCGCAGGCGAAGCACTCCTTCGCAAGGTTCTCCCACAGCTCGTCATCAGGCCCCCCGTCCAGGAAGGCTGAAGTCCTCTTGACGTTTAGCTTCTTCTTACCCGACTTGGGGATCTTCGGCTTTCTCACGTGGCCGCTCCTGCTCCTGACGTTCCCGTTCTTCACCAGCTTATGCCCCCTCTTGGTCTTCACGTCCAACAGGTAGTGGTCGCCCTCGTCCAAGAGGATTATGTCATATCCTGACTCGAAGTCCAGGTCCAGTTCGCTGTAGAATGCGTTGGGTATCTCCCCGTGTTCGACCGCCACTATGAACGACCCCCTCCTCCTTCTCGAATAGTATGAGTCTTTCACAGGCTTTCCGAAGGCGTGGTCGAGTATCTTCAGCGCTTGCACGTCGTAGGGGTGGATCCCGAAGACGACTATGCTCTTCCCCATGTGCTCCGGCTCTGACACAGCCCCTCCCTTGAACTCCAGCAGGGTCTCCTCCGCAGGGAAGAACGCCTTCTTCACAGCTGAGTTGGTGGTCTCATAGTCCAATACGGCCTCGTCCCCATCCCGCCAAATGTCGAAGGTGACGATATCACCCCGTTTTACTGGTGCGTAGACGACGTATTCGCGAGCCAGCCTGCTCAGATACCCCCCTAGATCCTCTTTGGCCAAAACCAAGGCCATCGTAACTAATTAACTTCGTTATATTAATAACCCATATGTTGTTCGAACTGCACGTTCACTCCTCCTACTCTGATGGGAAGCCAACACCCAAGGAGATACTGGAATATGCAGGCAGCAGACTAGATGGCATCGCATTAACAGACCATGACGAGATAGCCGGCGCTTTGGAGGCTTTGGAACATGCAGGCGACGATTTCACCGTGATACCCGGGGCTGAGGTTTCCTCTGTTGAAGGTCACATACTCGCTTTGGGCGTCACCGAACTGGTGCCCCGGGACCTATCCGCGGCCGAGACCGTTGACAGGATACACGGCCTGGGCGGGCTGGCGGTCGCAGCCCACCCCTACGACGTTCGCCGCGCGGCCCTCGGAGACCTCATACTAAAACTCCCGTTCGACGCAGTTGAAGTCGTTAACGGCCACACGTTCGGCAACAAAAAGGACCCTGTCAAGGTCTGCCGGGAGGCCGGCCTGCCGATGGTCGGCGGCAGCGACGCCCACATACTATCCGAGGTCGGTTCCGTGACCGTCGAGTTCGACGGCGACTGGAGGAACGCCATAAAGAAGGGCAACGTGACGATCGACAGCAGGAACATCGCCCACAGGATATTCAACTTCGGAGTAGGCGCAGTGCATCGCAGGATCTCACGGAGCAGGAAGAAGGGCGACCATTAGCCCTTGTAGACTGAATAGCATTCCATCTCGGACGGGAACGCCCTCTCCTTCACCTTATTGATGAAATCCCCAACTGCTTTCTCAGGGCTGCTGGTGTCCCATTCGCCTATGAATCTGGGCTTCCTGCCGCCGGGGAACCTGCTGAAGTCCGTCCAACCCACCAGGTCATCGAGGACGAGCACCTGCCCGTCTGTTCGCGGGCCTGCTCCGATACCGATGGTTGGAACGCCCACGGACTCTGTCACCCTCCCTGCGACTTCCGGGTCTGCCAGCTCTATCACAATTGCGAAGGCTCCCGCCTCCTCCAATGCCCTGGCATCCCCTATCAGCTTTCCGGCGTCCTCCTCGTCCCTGCCCTTTATCCTGTGCTTCTTCTCCGTCTGTGGTGTGTGCGCAATGTGCCCCATCACATCCACTCCAGAATCTACGATTGCCTTCACCATATCCGCGACCTCGCTTCCCCCCTCCAACTTCACCGCTTCACCTCCGGCGTCAACCAGCCTCTTCGCGTTCTTCACCGCATCCTCAAAAGTATCGTATGTGTGTATGGGCATGTCAACGACCACCAACGCGTTGGCCTTCTCTGACGTCACATCCGCCGCCGCCTTCATCATGTCCTCCAAGGTGACATGTGTTGTGTCCGGATAGCCCAGCCTCACGTTTCCTATGGAATCCCCCACGAGTATAACGTCCACGCCAGCGCTGTCGAGCAGCTCACGGTCCCTGCTGTCATAGCCTGTTATGACGGCTATCCTCTCGCCCCCTGCCTTCATCCCCCTAATGCTATCAACAGTCCTCTTCATATAATGCCTCGACCGTTCACTAATGCTATTACAACTTATTAATCCTCTTTCCCCTATAATTTGGAGCCATGAAAAAGCTTAACGTCGGTGTTTTGGGCGCTACCGGCATGGTGGGTCAGAGGTTCATAGAGGGTTTAGAGCATCATCCATACTTCAAGATTGCGTGCCTGGCAGCTTCCGACCGGAGCGCGGGCAAACCCTACCGTGAGGCCGCCAAATGGTACCTCGCAGGGGACATACCCAAGCACGTCGGGGACATGAAGGTGGAATTGATCGGCACCGGGATCATCGACGAGTTCGACCTGGACATCGTGTTCAGCGCCATACCCTCCTCAGTTGCGAAGGAGGTCGAGGGCTCGTTCGCTGAGCAGGTCCCCGTCTACAGCAACACCAAGACCTACCGGATGGAGTCTGACGTCCCCCTGGTCGTAGCTGACGTCAACCCCCATCACCTGGACCTGGTGAAGGTGCAGAAAGAGAACCGCGGCTGGAACGGCCACATAGTCACTAACCCCAACTGCTCGACCATCGGCTTGGTGGTTCCCCTTAAGCCCATACTGGACGAGTTCGGCCTTGAATGGGTGAACGTCTGCACCATGCAGGCATTGTCCGGAGCGGGATACGATGGCGTGCCCTCCATGGCCGCAGTCGACAACGTCATACCCTTCATAGGCGGCGAGGAGGAGAAGGTGGAGCTTGAGCCCTTGAAGATACTGGGCAAGATGGAGTCGGGTCGAGTGGAGGACGCCGGATTCCAGGTTTTCGCATCCTGCAACCGTGTGGCCTCGTTGGACGGCCACTTGAAGTCCATGTTCATCGGAACCAGGGATGACTTCGACATCGAGGACATAGTTGCGGTATTGCAGAACTACACCAGTGTTCCACAGGAGCTCAAGCTCCCGACCGCCCCCATACCCCCGATCATCGTCAGGGAGGAGGACGACCGGCCCCAGCCACGGTTGGACAGGGATGCTGGCAGGGGCATGGCAGTAACCGTGGGCAGGCTGCGGAAGAAGTCGGAGAAGAAGCTTAAGCTCACCTGCCTCAGCCACAACACAATACGCGGAGCGGCCGGGGCTAGCATACTGAACGCCGAGCTAGCGTTGAAGGAGAAGCTACTCTAGGATCAACCACTACGCCTGTTCTGTCAATGAGGTTTTGTGCCTTATCGGCGGCCGGAAGTACCCTCGCACGTCCAATTCTACGTAGTCGTCTGATGTGATGATGTCGAACAGCCTGTCCTGGTTCTCCTCTGACAGCGGAATCCCGAACCTTCTGTTGCAACGCTCCATGAATGCGTTTTTCGCGCCTTCCCTAGAATTCCCCCTCATCAGGCCTCTTATGTAGCCTATGACCGTCTCTGCTGTCAAGCTCCTATCCGGGTCCAGCGGTTTATGCCCTACCCTGTTTATCCACGCGCTTATCCGCATCGCCTCGAGCTTTCCCATCCTCCTTCTGAAATCGTCTGTTTGGAAGCTTGGGTCGTCCTCTAACACCTTCACCCCTGCTGCCAGGTCCTTCGAGAGCAGGCCGAAAGTTCTCAGATACTGCTCTCTAAGCTCTCTACGCTGGTTTTCCGTGAGGTTCTCGTCTGTGCACGCGAGCTCCATCCCCCTTACCGCGTCTTCTGCGTTCTTCCTGAAGACCTGAACTACATCGTCGGGGTCGGCCTCGCCTATCAGCCTCATCCTATGATTCCACTGCAGCCGCGGGTCCCACATAAGGAAGGGGGTCTTGGACGTGCGCGGGTAGGGCAGGCCCTCACCCATCACCTTCTTGGCAGCATCCTCCACCCGCTCCCCAAGGCCCTCCTCTCCTGAATCGCCTGCCAGGCTCACTAGATGGTCTGCAAGATACGGCCTCAGTGGCTCTGAGACCCCCAGCAGCGTTCCATGCACGAACCGTTCCAGCCGGTCTCTCCGCATTAGCATCCTGGTCAGGGGCAGTCCAACCCTCCTCGGCCTACCCGCGTTTATGAGTCCCTCTGCCAGTTCCATGTCCTGTTCCCGGAGTATCCCATGCATCTCCAACAGCTCCGGGTTCTCCAACAGCTGCGTATCAACGAACGAATCCCAACCGTGCATCTCACTGTCCCTCTTTATCCTGCTCAACTCCCCCTGGATGTTCTGGCAGTAGGCGTTAAGGACCCTCTCCCCGCTCCTACTCCTCTTGCCGCCGTATTTGTACCTGTACATGTCGCTCGCAGCGTTCAAGGCGTATATCCCAGTGTTATCTCTAAGTGGTCCCTTATCCCGGAATAATGACGTGTGCTCGGATAGCACCAGCATCCTCGTAAGGCCCTCGTCGTTTATCAGGGCCAGCTCGTCACCGTCGTCGAATACCACTCTCCCCGCGCATAGGGCGTCGGCTGCCATGCACGCCTTCTTCCTCACAAGCGACTCCAGCAGGCTCCAGTGCCGGTACTGCTCGTCTGTTAGTATGTGCGTGGGCCTGACGGTCTCTCCCTCACCCGCCTCCTGGTAGTATCTCGCGCAGTGGCCGACTTCGATGAGCCCATACCGGGGGTGCCGTTCCCTCAGGTGCACCAGGTCCAAGTCCGGCACCACGATGCCCTTCTTCCGGTTGGCTATGAGGCCTGCGCATAGCACCCTGGTCTTCGTGTAGCCCAGGTACCTGTCCTGCTCCCTCTCCGCTCTCCTCTTTTCACGGCACCACCGGTTGTCCAGTATCAGCACGGCATTGCATCTCACCTTGCGTGTGAAGTCCCTCTCCTCTCCCTCATCACCCCGGGTCTTGTATAGCACAGTGAAGACTTCCCTTGCAGAGTCTCCGTATTCCCTCGTCGCGTCCACCATCCTCTCCCTCTTCCATATGGACTCTGGCACCGCTAACACCAGTATGTACTCTCCCCCTCCCCTCATCTTCACCTGGTCATAGTGCGTTATCAGGTCTCTTGTCTTAGTGCTCGCATAGGGGTTGAACTGCACCTCGCCAGTCTCAGGGTCTAACCTTGCTCCTGGGAGCGGGACCAGCAGGCCTCCCGTCCGCCTGAACTCCGGACCCCACCCCGACAGTATCTGGTCGTTTATGATCCCTGAGAGTACATAGTGCATGTCCTTCTCCCATTCCCTGTCTCCGGGCCGGTCCCTCCTGAACTCGGGGGAGCACAGCCTCCTGAACTGCTCTATCAAAGCCGTGAACTCCCTGTGTGTAAGCCTCCTGTTCGAGACCGCCCCAGTCTCCTGCCCCTCCCAATCGGTCCTACCCCGAACCCTCCCGATGAAGGATTTCATGTTCACTGCGAGGTCGTCGGTGTCCTGGTTGAGCCCTCCGTCACCTGTGAAACCCAGCAGGAAGTCAGCGTCCCGGTGGCTGTTGTCCCTCATCCTCATGAACTCCTCCAAACCGCCCAGGAAGACCTCACGGTTCTCCAGCGTCCTGACATGGTCTGTGAGGTTCTGGACCGAGACGAACCTCAATCCTATGTTCTTGCTGTACCAGCACCCCAGACCCCTGATGCTGCTCTTCCTGGATGCGACCTCATCTGCCATCTCCTCTGACGAGAGCCGCAGCCTTGGCGTCCTCCAACCGTAGTCGTTCAAGAGGAAGAAACGCCGGCTTCCCTCTTTCAGCCCGGGGGCTGTTATGAACTTTATCCTGTTGGGGTCGCACCCGTGGCCTTCCAGCGCCCTCACAGCCCTGTCCAACCTCTCGGCGAACTCCGGCTCGAAGTTTTCTATCCTCAATTCCATGTCACGGCCAGGTCTGATGTGGCCCCTTATCATCTCCTCGCTTATCCTCCCCTTCGCCGCAGCCTGGTCTGCGGGTAGTGGTGTGCCCACCACCTGGGGGAAGAGCTCGGTTAGCAGGAGGTCGTGGGAGCCGAAGAACCACCCGTCCGGCCTCTGGGCTCCCCCCACGAAAACTATGTCGTCCCCGACGAATGCAACGTCTATGAGCCTCTCATCCTGGGGCCTTTCCACATCCCCCCTCAAGAGCTTAACAGGGTCTTCATACACCCACCTGAACGGTATCTGGCCAAGTTCTCCCTTCAATCCGGGTGTTATCTCAGCTATGGGGCTCTCAGCCTGCCCGTGCCTCCGGTACTTGCGCATATGTTATCATCTGGAATCCCACGTTTATATCACCTATTTTTAAGTTTATAGCGTGTATTCTCTTACCTATAGGGTGTGTAGGTATGGTCGACGAGACCCGGTTGTTGGAGCTGCTGGAGGGTGATGCGAGGACTTCCCTCGCTGACCTGGCGACCATGTTGGGCTCATCAAAGGATGAGGTGGAGAAGGCCATCGAGAGACTCAGGAAGAAGGGCGTCATAAAGGGCTCCAGGACTGTTGTGGACTGGCGGAAGGTCGACGGCAAGAAGGCGGTGGCCGTCATACAGGTTCAGGTCGTACCCCAGCAGAAGTACGGCTTCGACAGGGTTTGCGAGGATATCGCCAAGGACAAGCGTGTCTCGGACCTGTTCATAACATCCGGCAAGTATGACCTCATGGTGACAGTCAGGGCGGATGACATAGACGAGATAAGCGAGTTCGTCACTGACAAGCTGGCGCCGATGAAGGAGGTCACAGGCACGTTCACCCATGTCATTTTGAAGGAGTTCAAACGGGATGGCGCGTTGTTCCACGAGGCCAAGCGGAAGCGCCTTCCCGTCAGCTGATGTGCTAGGCGATGGTTTCAAAGCGCGTGTCTGAAATACCCTTCTCGGGTATCAGGAGGTTCTTCGACATCGTGTCGGAACGGGATGATGTCGTTAGCCTGGGGGTTGGAGAGCCGGATTTCCCCACCCCTGACCCGATGAAGCACGCTGGCATACAGTCCA
This sequence comes from Candidatus Altarchaeales archaeon, assembly GCA_014727915.1. GTDB lineage: Archaea > Altiarchaeota > Altiarchaeia > IMC4 > SCGC-AAA252-I15 > WJMO01. The sequence goes on from WJMO01000005.1 coordinate 326,573, forward strand.
TTGAAGACGACCTCAACAGCTACACCTCAAACTACGGCCTGTCGGAGCTGAGGGAGAAGATATCAGCCAAGCTGAAGTCGGAAAACGGATTGTCAGCAGACCCAAAATCACAGCTTCTAATAACCACAGGCACAAGTGAGGCGTTGGACCTGGTTTTCAGGGCCATACTGGACCCTGGCGACGAGGTCATCGTCCCGGAGCCCAGCTACGTCTCATATAAGCCGTGCGTGTGGTTCGCCCACTCCACTCCCGTTCCCGTGCCGATGGTTGAGGATAACGAGTTCAGGGTGCAGTCAGACGACATCAGGGAGAAGATAACCGACAGGACCAAAGCCATAATCGTAGCCTCCCCCAACAACCCTACGGGCAGCGTGCTTAGGAAGAAGGACCTTGAGAGCATAGCAGACCTTGCATTGGAACATGACCTGATGGTCGTATCCGACGAGCTCTACGAAGACCTCATATACGACGGCCTACGCCACTATAGCATCGGCTCCTTCAACGGCATGTCCGACAATACCGTGACGATCAACGGGTTCAGCAAGGGCTACGCCTTCACCGGGTGGAGGCTCGGATACGCCGCTGGCTCCTCGGAGATTATCGAGGCGATGATGAAGATACACCAGTATACGATGCTTTCAGCACCCTCCGTAGCCCAGTACTCGGCCTTGGCCTTCGACAAGTGCGGCAAGTTTGTGAAGTCGATGGTCAAGGAATACGACGTGCGCAGGCGACTGCTGGTGAAGGGCTTGAACGAGGTCGACGGAGTGTCGTGCATAATGCCGAAGGGCGCATTCTACGCGTTCCCCAACATCGAAGGCACCGGATTGTCGAGCGAGGAGTTCGCCCGGAAGATGCTGGACGAGAAAAAGGTGGCGGTAGTGCCGGGCAACAGCTTCGGAGAGACCGGGGAAGGCCACGTACGCTGCTCGTACTCGGTGAACAGGGAGACCATAAAGGAAGCGTTGGAGCGGATGAAGGCCTGATTATTAATTAATAATCCCTATCTTTTCCTATCATGTCCGATTCGGCTGAAATCGAGGCCAAATGGCTCAAACGTTGGGAGGAGGCGGGAGCCTTCGAAAGCGACCCTGACAGCAGGGATTCCTTCTATCTCACGGTTGCCTACCCCTACCCGTCGGGGGGGATGCACATCGGTCACGCCCGAACCTACACCGTACCCGACGTCATAGCCCGGTATAAGCGCATGCAAGGCTACAACGTATTGTTCCCGATGGCCTGGCACGTCACCGGCACTCCCATCATCGGCGCGTTGAACCGGCTGAAGGAGGGAGAGGAAAAACAGCTCAAGGTCCTCAGGGAAGTCTATGGAATGTCAGACGAGGAATTGAACTCCATCAAGGAGCCCCTGGACTTCGCCCGCTACTTCATCGACAGCCACTACCGGCCCAGCATGCGCAAGCTCGGCTATACGATCGACTGGCGCCGCCAGTTCACCACCAACGACCCGCACTACAACGCCTTCATCACATGGCAGTACATGACCTTGAAAGACCGGGGCCTCATAAAGAAGGGACTGCACCCGGTCAAGTTCTGCACCAAGGACGAGAACCCGGTCACCACGCACGACCTCTTGGAGGGCGCTGAAGCTGACACCCAGGAGTTCACACTGCTCAAGTTCGAACACGACGGATCCTACATCATAGCCGCCACCCTCCGGCCTGAGACCATGTGGGGCCAGACCAACATGTGGGTTAACCCGGCTGTGACCTATGTGAAGGCCGACGTGGACGGGGAGGAGTGGATAATCAGCAGGCAGTGCGCCGGCAAGCTGAAGCTCCAGGACAGGGGGGTGGAGGTCAAAGGCGAGGTCAAGGGCGGCGACCTGCTCGGCAAGTACTGCAAGGCTCCAGTCATCGACAGGGACATAATAATACTGCCCTCCGACTTCCCGGACCCTGACATCGGCACCGGCCTTGTTACTTCAGTCCCCTCCGACGCGCCCTACGACTGGATCGCGCTGAAGGACCTCCAAGGTGACAGGGCAACATGCGAAAAACACGGCTTAGACTACGATGTTGTGAAAGCGATCGAGACCATCCCGATCATAGACATCGAGGGCTTCGGCCCGGAGGCTGCGAAGGACATGGTGGAGCGTATGGCCATCCGAAGCCAGCATGACACGGAAAAGCTGGAGGAGGCGACGAAGGAGGTTTACAAGCAGGGCTTCCACGCAGGCTTCATGAACGAGAACTGCGGCCCCTACAAGGGCATGGCCGTGGTCCGCGCCAAGGAGAAGATGAAGCAGGCCCTCCTGGGCGAGGGCCGGGCGGACACGATGCTGGAGTTCAGCGAGCCCGTCATATGCCGGTGCGGCGGCCGCGTGGTGGTAGCCAAGGCCGAGAGCTGGTTCATCGACTACGCCAACGAGGACTGGAAGGAGCAGGTTTGCGGGTGCATCTATAACCTCAACACCATACCAGACCGGACCAAACAGGATTATATGAACACTGTGGACTGGCTTAGGGAATGGCCTTGCATCCGCAACTATGGCCTCGGAACCAAGCTCCCATTCGATGACCGGTTCATGATAGAGCCGTTGTCGGACTCGACCATTTACATGGCCTACTATACCATAAGCCATCTGCTGGAGGAACTTGAGCCGGAACAGCTGACACGGGAGTTCTTCGACTACATCTTCAGGGGAGAGGGCAAACCCGGGGAAATCTCAAATAATCTAAACATTCCTTTAAATAATTTGAAAAAAATCCGCGATAGTTTTGACTACTGGTATCCTCAGGCCTGGAGGTGCAGCGCCCTCGAGCTCATCCAGAACCACCTCACCTTCATGCTCTTCCACCACTGCGCCCTCTTCAACGCGGACAAATGGCCCCTGGGAATCGCATCCTTTGGCATGGGTTTGCTGGAGGGGGAGAAGATGAGCTCCTCCAAGGGTAACGTGATACTGGTGAAGGAAGCGGTTGAAAAGCATGGAGCTGACGTCACCCGCCTGTTCCTGATGGGCAATGCGGAGCCCTGGCAGGACTTCGACTGGCGTGAGAACCTGGTGGAGGCGACGATGAAGCGGCTGAACCAGTTCAAGAAGCTGGTGTTGGACTCGCACTCACTTGAGGGCAAATCTGAAATCCGGCCCATCGACCGTTGGATGATGTCCCGGCTTAACAGGAGGATAATGGAGGCTGTCGAGTCCCTGGAGGCCTTCCAGACCCGCAAAGCCCTTCAATCGATGTTCTATGAGATGTTCAATGACATCTCATGGTATCAGCGCAGGCGCGACCCGAATCCGGAGGTCATGCGGGAGCTGGCCAACGCGTGGGTCCGACTCCTCACGCCATTCACACCCTTCACCTGCGAGGAACTCTGGGAGAATATCGGCGGCGAAGGATTCGTCTCACAGGCCGAATATCCCACCGCGGACGAGTCCAAGCTTGACGAGCGTTCCGAGGCATCCGAGGAATATCTCCGCAGCCTAATGGAAGACGTGCAGAACATATTGAATGTGACGAAGAAATCACCCTCTAAGATCTCACTATACACTTCCCCCAGATGGAAATACACTGTGTTCAACGCTATCGTCGAGGGCAGGCAGATAAAGGACGTGATGGCCGACCCTGAGGTGAAGAGGAACGGGAAGCAGGCCGCGAAGCTCATGCAGACCCGCAGGGACGAGATACCACACGTTTTACTGTCTCCTGAGGATGAATCCGCAGTTTTAGGGTATGCATACCAATTCTTATCAAGGGAGTTCAAAGCGGAAGTGTCGATCAACCCGGAATCAGACCCTGAGGGAAAGGCGAAATTCGCCCAACCCATGAAACCGGGCATCTTCATCGAGTGAAATAAAATGCCGGAGTACAAGGAACTCAACCAAGGCCAGCAGCGAGCCATATTGGAGTCTAAGCTCAGGACTGTTGACTTTCCCCTACCCGACATCAGGGACTTCTCCAGGATCGACAGCATCGCATGGCAGGTGAACGGAAACGAACGGGTCGTTGACCAGTGCATCGAGATCGCCAAGAGATCCTCCAACAAGCGCGAGACCTTAACCCTACTGGACAATGCCATGAAACACTGTAAAGGCCAGCGTGAAAGCCCGTCGGAAATCGGGGACAAGCTCTCTGGCGCATTGACGGACATGAAGGAGATAACAGCCTACCACTCCTACCCCCCTGAGGGGATTAACAGGATCTTGATACGCAATCATCTGCTGCCCGAGGAGGATGAAAAATGAAGTGCCCCAAAGACGGATGCGAGATGAAGGAGAAGACAGAGGACGACATCAAAGTCGACGAATGCCCGGAATGCGACGGCGTCTGGCTTGACTGGGGGGAGCTCCAGCGGGCGACAGACAACCGGGTGACGGAATACGAGGTCAACTACCGCGGGAAAAGCGGCAGAAACTGTCCCCGGTGCGGAAACAGAATGCGGAAGGGTGACCTGCACTCGGTGATAGTGGAAGAATGCGAGTGCGGCCTGTTCTTCGACAAGGGAGAGATAAGACAAATCACAATCTACAGCTAGGCTTCTATGCACTTACCGGCGGGAACCTTTCTCTCTTAGGAAGAAAGAGAAACTTTCACGAAAGAGAAAGAACATTATCACATCCTGATACTATGCTTCGATGCATTTGTCCGCGAACTCCCGAGCCTCGCTTAACGTGAAATCTCCGGTCAAATCCTTACCCGTCGCCGGACATAACAGCTGCGGAGCGTACTCGGTCCTGTCGAACGCCTGCAGGCAGTCTGTCAATATCTCCTTGTTAACCGCATGGTCCGCGGTGTAGACATCGTAGACTACTCCGTCATCGTATTCCAAACCCTCCAACTCGTCAACGACCTTGTCGGTGGACTCGCAGATCGGGCAGTTGCCGGAACTCGTATGGTAGACGATGGAATCCTCTCCCAGCCCGTATCCTTCAACGCAGGAACCGACCCTCTCCAACTCACTTTCGAACAGCTGGCAGGACTTCTCCAACCCGCTGAGCAGGCAAATGGTGTGGGCGATGTTATACCGTGTCCGCGCATCCCCCAAGGTGGCCTTGTCCTCGTACATGACCATGACCGCGGGTTTGCTCACGGCATCGCTGACCTTGAACTGCACAGGGGTTCCCACCTCCTGACTGATCAAATCCATCAACCGGATGTCATAGTAGCTGGTGCAATAATCACACTCTCCCTGAACGTGCAGGTCACAGTCCACACAACGGAGGGGATAAAGGTAGTAGACGGTCAAATCCTCAACGGGATAGACTGTGTTATTAAACTCAACGACTTCAGTATGCACAGTACCCCCAAAAACGATGAAACCCGCCAGAATCAGGCAGATAACACCCAAAACCCCCGCGGCAAACCTGTAATCCATCATATCCCCAAACCAAATCAAGAATAAATACTATGCCTACACTAATATAAAAAGCCAGCGCACCAGCCTTGAATTCACACACTATGCCAAGGCATGCACAACCTCTACGAGGTTGATAACCTACCCCTCTTCGAGGCCGAGGTGGCGATGCCGCAACCTAGCGGTTGCTTACCGCCACCTCGTCCACACGATAACACAAAGGATAACACATTGCCGAGGTGGCGATGCCGCAACCTAGCGGTTGCTTACCGCCACCTCGTCCACACGATAACACAAAGGATAACACATTGCCGAGGTGGCGGAGCCTGGACTAACGCGCACGCCTGGAAAGCGTGTTCCTTCACGGGAGCTCGAGTTCAAATCTCGACCTCGGCGATTTATTATCATATCAGAGCGATTTCGTCTAGAGAACCGGGAGAGATAAGCGAGCCGTCAGGCGAGCGGAATCTCGACCTCGGCGCACGGCTCGTGCCGGAGACATATGTGTCTCCGGTACGACCAAGAGCTTTTGCTCTTGGTCGCGCCCCGTGCACACGCGGAGCGAGTACCCCCGAAGGGGGTACGCACTATAATATTGAAATGTTGAATTGGGAACGATATAGCATTGATAAAGTAGGGAAAATGGCCGATGGAATTATTATTAGTGCTCTCGGCGGTTTTGTTGCTGCAACTGTATAGGACAACTTGATTTATTTACTTATGGATTTTTTTTTAATGTTTACAGTTTCTGTTTGGGCAATTCTACAATTTCTGATCTTTTGGGTTAAAACAAAGACCTAAGTGTTCTTGGGGTTCGATGGTCTCGGCGCAGGTTTTTTTATTTTTTGTTTGTTTTTTTGTTGTGTATTTCTATTCCTTTGTTTGTGATTTCGAATGTTTTGGTGTCTAGGGGGTGTTTGGTTTCTCGCATTTTTATGACTCTTATTGATCTTGAGTTCAGGGCGGGGTTTATGCCGAGTTTAAAGACTCCATCGCATGCGAACTCCAGTATCTTATCCTCCTCTTTCGTGCCTTCGAAGTCTTCGATCAGCAGCATGGTCGTTAGTTCCAGCGATCTTATCTCTTCGACCACCAGCCGGTTGGTCTTCTCCGATTCTGCCTCCAAGCCGGTGCGGGCGAACTGGAGGTCGTAGCCCAGCATGGACTTGTTGTAGAGGTTGTACAGGCTGATGCTGTCCACCACAAGGCGTTTTATGTTGTGTTCTTTCATCTGTTCCCTGATGTTGTCCGTCATGGTCCTGACGTCCCGGGCCTCCTGGATGAATATGTGGTAGTGTTCGCTGCCTGCGAGATCCCAGCCGAACTGCAACGCCTGGGTTTCGATGTGGTCTGCCTCCCCCTCCAAGTGGACGAACAGACATTCCTCCCCTGCTTTTATCCCCTCCCATATGAACTGTATGCCAAGTATTGTCTTGGCAGCTCCTGGGCCGCCGATAACTCCCACTATGAAACCCTCGGGTATGCCCCCGTCCAGCATCTCGTCCAAGCCTTCAACTCCTGACTTAACCCGTTTGATCTCGCTCATACAGTCAACTATTAGATGTGTAAAATAAAAAAATCCAGGTTTACTTGCATCTGTTGTTTTCGCACCCTTTTGGGCAGGGTGTTTGGGTGATAATCCATGTGGTGGGTTTGCACTGGGATTCGCGCGTTCCGGGGTTCTCGCATTCGAAGAGGAAGTGTTCGCTTGTCAGCTCGCATTCGCCGGTGCATACTGTGTTGGTTATCCCTCCTCCGCAGTCGGTGTCCCGGGTGCATAGCAGGTCAGGGTTTCCCGGGTTGCGGAGGCAGCTTCCCTCCAAGCATATGCTCTCGCAGGTTTGGACTTTAAACTCCCTCTTTCTCGTCGTGCACCTCGACTCCCCCGACCTTGGAGGGCCGCAGGCGTAGTGCCTCTGGCATCCGCTGACCTCGTATCTCACGTACTGGTCGTATCCTATGCAGAACAGCTCCACGCTCGTCTCCCTGCCGCCGCAGTCCTCGTCCGTGTGACAGGCGGTCTCATCTTCCGAATATTCATTCTCGCCGCCTTCGATGGGTTTCGGGCATCTGGGTCCAGCGCATGTGGGGGAGATCCCGCCTGAACTGCCATTGTCACGGGTCATTTGATGTTCATCCGCTCCCCGGCCTGCAATTTCCACCTCCTCGGGTTCTCCGGTCTTTGATCCGCCGATACGTTGCATTATGCAGCCTGAAAGGATAAGCAGTAGAACAAGCGATGCGAGTGCTCTCATCAGGTTAATGATGATAATATGGGAATAAAACCTCCTGCCTTATCAGAACCGAACTGAACCCACGCTGCCCAATGACCTGCTGAATTCATCCAAGCGTCCGGTGGCTCTTCCCACAACTGAAATACGCGGCACATGCCCCTCTAGTGGAGCGAGGGTTGTGTTGGCCCCTATCTCACTCACTCCAGCTCCTTGAACCGGTGTCCGGACCACTGGCGGCTTCCTAGTCTGTATTGGCGGTATCTCGCCCGGGGCTGCCATCGTTTCCCCTGGCTGCAGATGTACGGCGGCTTTTGCGCCCACTACTGGGATCTGCCCGTCTCCGGCGACGCCCTGCCCTCCATCCAACGTCTTCCATTCGCCTGTGTGCGTCTCATCAGCTGGTTTTCTCTGTTTTTCCCTCGCCATTTGCACTCACCTCCTCTTATATCTATCCCCGCAGGATTCCAATAAATACTTGTCTATTGGGCTTCTTGGGCTCTCTTCTCTATGATTTTCTCTAATTCAGCTAAGAGGGTCCTCTCCTGCTCTTCGCTGATTTCCGCCTTTTTGGCGTCTCCTATGCGCAAGTCGTTCATCTCCGCGTAAACGGCTATTTTCTCGCTCACCGGCGAGCCGAATATCTCCTGGAGCGTCTTGTCCGCGTCGATGTCGTCCGCGATCCTACGCAGGATGTCCAGTCTTATCGCAATCTTCGGCCGCTTGTAGGCGTCCATCATCTTCTTCTCGATGTCCGCCGACCTTTTATCCAGATCCTCACTGACCATTTGAAACACCTATGCGAAAACATTAAATTCCAACGTTAAAATACCAGTTCAGTCTCAAAAAACGACTTTTAACCGATTAGCTCCCATTTTTTTAACATGGCATTGGTAGCACAACCTCCAAGGGCTCCGGTAATGTCTCCAAGCCCTCCACCTGTAGGTCTTCAGCAGAATCCCCAGCAGCAGAAGGAGGAGCTTCTGAAGATTATAGACAAGAAGATGGCCGCCAACCCAGGCTGGAAGCCGGGCGACGGCATCGACTTCAACCCGGATGCCGACCAGGTGGACGGGATGATAGCCTCTAAGGCGAAGACGTTCCTAGCAGCCGACCAGAGGGTTAAGATGGATTTGGCTCAGGCGGTGTTGGACCCAACTGCTGCAGGAGCTTTTTTGCAGAATAAGTTCGGACTTGAAAAACCACCCGAAAACCCTCTCTACAAGGTCCAGGTGCTGGCGGCGGCATTGGGTTAGATAACTAACCCATCTTTTACCTTTTTTTATGTTTTCCCCTATTTCTACTATGGCCGACGATTTTAAACCTCCTTTCGGTATCAGGTTGGATATTCTCAGGGAATTGATTGATGGGTTGTCTGGCCGGGATGAGTTGAAGAGTTTCCTCGGCGAGGACCCTTCCAAGAGCATTGCGGCGGTCAGCCAAGACAACGACATACTCTTCTATATCGTGGGTAGCGAGGGTAACGTGCCGACCGTGACCGGTGAAGACCATGAGACGTTCTTGAACGCGGTTGATTCCGTGTTGCGGAATGTGTTGCCGAAGGGGTAGAAGATGCTGAAACAAAGAACGGATGAGAGGGACGCTAGTTTGACCCAGCTCATAAACAACATCGAGACCGAACGCGGACTTAGGAAAAACGGAGAGGGACTCTTCCCCCAGAAATCCATGGAAGGTGGCGGTGGTCTGATGGCTATGGCCGGTCTTTCCATGCTGAATCCAGTCTGCTTTGGGGTTGGGTTCACCCTGCTGGTGATGGGGCAGGCCGAGAAGGAACAGCACCGCATAGTTGAGGACCGTCGTAGGAGTGCGAGAAACCACTACTCACTGGCGGTGTAAGCGGATTTCATCTATTCTGTGTTTTCCGGGTTGGGAACCTTATCCTGATGCCGGGCCTGGGTTGATCCAGGTTCTGTTGTTGGTCCAGGTCTTCAGGGGGCAGCCTTTCGATAGGCGTTACCGGGACTAGTGGCCTGCTTTCAGCCGGTGGGTGCACGGGCACCAGCGGCCGGCGGTCGGGTTCCAAGGCCTCTGGCATAGGTCGTATGTTGTCTGTGCTGGCAGCAGCCGGAGTGTTCGGTTCCTCTTTGATTTGGCTGTCCTGGGGCCTGTCAGCGGTCAAGCATGCCATCAGAATGGCTGTCGCGGCCGCTCCGATGATCCCTCCGGTTATGTGATCGCCGACTCGCTGGCCCAGCCTTCTGCCGTGGTATCTCACATGCTCTCCGGCGGTTGACAGCTTGTCCGAGACGATCTCCCCGTCTTCGTCGGTGGTGACCTCACGGACCAGTAGCTCCCTTCTGACATCCCTATTGCCCATCTTATGTTTAATAATTTGGGGTCGTAGGAATAAATAATCCCTATCTTCTGTCTTTGACCCGTTCCAGCAGATTTTCCCGTTCGCTATAATATTCTTGGACGAACATGCCGAACTCGTTTATGCCCTTGATGTCTTTTTCTATGGCGTGTTTGAGGACTTTCTTCTTCTCCTCGATGTCCGCTTTCATCTCCGCTTCGGTCATGCCCGTCTTCTTGTTGACCTTTTCGAATATCTTGTCCGGCTTGCTGACCTGTATGTACGCGCGGTTCTTGGGCGAGTATAGGTATAGGTTGGACATGATGTTCGAGTCCGACATTGAGCCGTCGTATGTTATCTCCGATACCTCGATCAAGGTCCTGCTCATGTCCTTCAGGTTATGATACATGACCACCACTAGGTCCAGGGAGTTTATGTCGGTCTTTGGGATGTTATAGGAGGGGTCCATGAGCCTTTTCATCAGTTCGTTGCTGCTCGTGGCGTGTATGGTCGAGTATACTGGGTGCCCGATCTGCATGGCCTGGAAGAGCGCGCGTATCTCTTCAGGGCGGACAGCCTCACCCAGTATTATCCGCTCCGGTCGCATCTTAAGGCTGGTGTTTATCAGGTCTATGGTGTCTATCGGGTCTGTGTTAGGGTCGTCCCTTGAAGTCAGCGAGAGCCAGTTCCACGCGCGGTTCTCGGGTATGAAGATCTCCCTCACCGACTCTATGCTCAGCGTGTGTATGGACGGGGGTATGAGGCTGCATATGGCGTTCAGCAGCGTCGTCTTACCCGACCCCGATCCGCCGGCTACGAGGATGTTCAGGTCGTATTCGACGGCGAACCATAGTAGCGCGGCTATCTCCAGGCTGACGCTCGCATACTCTGTCATCAGCCCGACTATGGTCCACGGGTTCCTCGAGAACTTCCTTATGGTTATCATGGTCCCCTGTGGCGAGACGGTGTTCAGCAGCGTAGTAACCCGGTCGCCTGTGTGCAGCCTCGTCTCTACGATGGGGTTGCTTATGTTTATCTCCTTCCTCGCGACCCGTGCCATCCTGTTGGCGATCTCTATCAGCGACTCCTCGCCGTTGGGGTATGCGTTGGTCTTCATCCAACCGTGCCGGCAGTGGTATATCGACACGGCATTGTTCCCGTTGAATACCACCTCCTCAACTTCCGGGTCCATCAGGAATATGCTCAGGCACCCGATCTCGGAGAACTCGTATAATAGGATGTCTGACAGGCGGTCCGTGACGTCGGCAGGGAGCTTAAGCTCCTTCTTTATGGCTATCACCGCCATCCTCTTGGCCATCTCCATCTTCTGCTCGTGGTCCTGGCCTATCGGCGCAGTGTAGTCCCCCTTCACCCGTATGAGGTTGTGGAATACGTACTTCAACTGTATCTTCAGCCCGTTGCTGATCTTTATGGGGGGTACATAGTATGTTAGCACGTTCTCCCCGGGGAGGTCCAGGACCTTCACGACGAACTTCAGGTTCCTCCAGTCGAATTCCTCCTCCGAGACGACTTTTCCCTCCTCTATGGTCTCGTATTCGATCAGCCCTGCGGGGGGTATGACATCCCATATCCGGTCGCTTCTTATGTCGAACACGTGGGCTTTCGAGAATACGTCGATTATGTTACGGTATGTGTGGGAGTCAAGGTTGAACGCGCTCTGCACCTTGGACAGGGGTATGGGCTTCTTGCCCTTTGATGTGGCCTCGTAAACCTTGTCATAGATGGCCTTGGCCTTCACCAGTTCGCTCTCACTGTAGCCCTCCGGGTCTGGCATAGATGATATTGTGACCTTCCATATAAGTGCTTTTCCGGTAACCTAACCCTCACCATGGCATTTTTATTTCTCACATGGCTATTTCCTACTCCTATGAGCAGGCTAGCAGGTGAAGAGCCAGGGAAGGTCAAAAACACAATTCAAACACTCATACTTGCGTCAGCGGCGGTCCTGTCCACTCTCATGTTCTTCTCTGTCTTGGGGGCGGCCTATGTGATGTCAACATCCCCCCATGTGGCTTCCACCACATCCTCGACGGTTCCGACTTCCACCACCTCAACCACGGCTTCCACCACATCCTCGACGTCTTCGACTTCCACCACTTCAACCACGGCTTCCACCACGACTACGACCCAACCTCCGTGTGGAGGGTTCAACCAGAAGCCATGCGGGGGTAGCACATGCGACCCCGGCTATGATATATCTGCCGGCGGGAGGTGCTGGCCCATCAAAGGAGGCGGGGGCGGGTGCTACATACCAGCAGGATACCTGGAGTCCTGGAGGTGAGCTAATATAAAGAGAGGCTACCAATCCATATACGCATATGAGGTCCGTGCTGTTCATCCTGGCTCTGGTGTTGTCTTCCGCTTGCATCGCTGGGAAGTCCTGTGAGAACCCCTACACCCTCGTATACGGGGATTGCTGCCTGGACGAGGACTCAGACGGCATATGCGACAGTGACAAGCCGGTATGCAACCCCCCTTACATGTTGAAGGGCGTGGATTGCTGCCTGGACGAGGACTCAGACGGCATATGCGACAGTGACAAGACCCCCACCACCACGAATTCTGAGGCTACCGCATCCACCCAGGCCACGACCACGTCTTCCACCCAGGCTACCACCACCTCCCTGCCAGCCGAGTGCGAGTGCGTTAACGTGTCCGAGTGCACATCCTACTCTGACATCGCATGCGACGACAGGGGCAGGGCTGTGACAGTCCATTATACTCCTATCATATGCTCCGACGGCGAGTGCGTCTACAGGAGCAGCCAGGAGATAAGCAGGTACTCATGCGGTTACTGGGAGCGTTGCGTTGACGGTCTTGGATGCGTCCCGGAAGAGAACGTCTCATCCTACACTACCACTACATTGAAGTACACCTACAGCTTCGAGGGCATAGTGGACCGGGTCAGCGAGAAGGCGTCCATGACCACCACTACCACCACCCTGGCGGAGATGGACTGCTTTGACGATGACGGCGGCAGGAGATACGGCTCCAGGAGCGTCAACGTCTCCGGATACTATTATGACAATAAGACGGCGGTCTACTCCATCTCCGAGCATTGTATCGGATCGGACGTCATCGAATACTACTGTGAATCCGGGGTTTTGGAGAGCATTAGGCACACTTGCGCCGGGGAGTGCGTTGATGGCAGGTGCTGCGGGAAGCCGACTGACACGTGCACTGGAGACAGGGACTGCTGCAGCGGCCAGTGCAAGTCCAGGGGCATACTCAAATACTGCCTCTGATCCCCTCTTTTAAAGATGGGGGATTAATGATTGAATGGGTCAGTTAAACAGTATTTGGTGGTCAGATTGGTCGGAAACGAGACAACTCACAGGACTGTGGGCGAAGTCAATCTCAACAAGGTCGTTCTGGTATCCTCTCAGACGTCGATATTCGACGCTTGCAAGCACATGGCCGAGAAGAACGTTGACAGCGTATTGGTCGTGGACAAGTCCGGCGACGGCGCCAAGCCCGAGTTCCTCGTCAGGCCGCTTATAAAGGGCATCCTAACCTCCAAGGACATAGTCTTGAAGGTCATCTCCCAGGACGTGGACCTGAAGAAGACGCCGGTGTCGTCTGTCATGACCTCCCCGGTCCGCACAATAGAGTCGGACGCCTCACTCTACAAGGTGGCGTCCTTCATGAACAAGAACGACTTCCGTCAGATGCCTGTCGTGTCCCCCGAGGAGATCAGGGGCATGGCCACCTCCTCCAGGGTTAACATGGTCATCTTGGAGAGCATAATAACGGACATCAAGCTGATGGCATCCCTATTCAGGTGAGGGGGGGGGTTCTAGCATCTCTTCACGTAGGCTTCCCTGACCAGTATCTTGGCTTCCATGGGCTCTTCACAGTATGGGTTGCAGGTCAGCTGGTATTCGCCCGCCTCTTCCGCGTAGAATATGAGCTCGTAGCTCTCCCCGGACTGCAGTGTTATGGACTTGTTAGTGTAGGTCTCCCTTATGCGGTGCAGGCCTTTGACGTTGGTTATGTTGGCTATCACCGTGTCACCTACGAAGACCTCTATCTCGTCAGGCCTGAACTCCTGCCCTTTGATCCTCATGTGGAACTGCCTGGCCTGGGGGGTGTAGTCCTTTACAGGTATGGTCACGCAGGTGGTGCTGGTGGATGAGGTGGTCGTCGTTGGGGTGTCGCATACCCACTGGACGCATTCACAACCCTCCTTGGGGGCATGCACCCACTGGGTGCCATCGTCGATCGTGGTCGTCGTGGTCTCCTTGACTGTCATGGTGGTGGCTTCGGGCTTTGGTGTCGTGGTGGTTGTTTTGACTGTGTCATGGGTTGTCGATGTGGGCTTGGTTGATGTTGTTGCCGTGTTGGTCGTGTCGGGGGTCAGGCACCCTGATGCCAGAAGGAGCGCAATGAAACATGTCATCGCATGCCATGGTTTCATCGTTTTATCCATTGGGTTAGGTGTTTATATACCTTCTTGGACATATTCATAGGTTATGCCTGACTGTTCTGGATGCACCGCATGCTGCAGGCATGTTTCCATCGAAGTGGACGAGCCTGACACATATGAGGAGCTGGACGAGTACCTTTGGCTTGTTTTGCACGAGGGTGTTGACGTCTACATTGACGACGGCGACTGGTATGTGGAGTTCAAGACAAAGTGCACTGCCTTAGCTGATGACGGCAGGTGCACCCGCTACGAGGGCCGGCCGCTGCTATGCCGCAACTACGACCCCAAGGACTGTCTCAAGCATGGGGAGGAAGCATGGTACGACCATTATTTCACGACTCCCGAGGAGCTGAAGGCATACTGGGAGAAGGCGAAGAGAGCAGAGAGCCAATAGTATATCCCATATTATTTTGAAAAAAGCCATTTTTTTATGAATAATTAATATATGTCATGCTCTGCTGTCTTTTAATCTCCTATTCCATATTTCCTATCTCAAATGGCTGGGAAGAAGAAATACGACCCCCGAGAGGCCGAGCCAAGGTGGCAGAGGCTGTGGGAGGAGGACCAGGTCTACAGATTCGACCCGGATGCGGGGGGTGCGGTCTACAGCGTGGACACGCCTCCGCCGACGGTATCCGGGAAGATGCACCTTGGGCATGCGTTCAGCTACAGCCAGCAGGACTTCATCGTCCGCTACAAGCGGATGCGAGGCTATAACATCTTCTACCCGTTCGGCACCGACGACAACGGCATACCAACGGAGCGGCTGGTTGAGAAGATGAAGAAGGTCCGCGCCCGGGACATGGAACGTCAGGACTTCATCAAGCTCTGCCTCAGGACCTTGGAGGAGGAGCTAAGGCCAAAGTACATAGAGGACTGGAAGCGCATCGGCATGAGCTGCGACTGGAACGTCTTCTACACGACCATCAACGAGCACTGCCAGAGGATAAGCCAGAAGTCCTTCATCGACCTGTACGGGATGGGCCGGGAGTACCGGAAGGACGCGCCCACCATGTGGTGTCCCGAGTGCCAGACGGGCATAAGCCAGGTTGAGTGCGAGGACAAGGAGTTGGAGTCATCGTTCAACGACATCATATTCAAGGTGGACGGCGAGGACCTTGTGATAGCCACCACGAGGCCCGAGCTATTGCCCGCCTGCGTGGCTGTATTCTACCACCCCGACGACGAACGCTACAAGAAGCACGAGGGCAGGGAGGCTAAGGTCCCATTGTTCGACATCAACGTCCCCATCCTCCCCGACCCCCGGGCTGACCCTGAGAAGGGGACGGGCATCGTCATGTGCTGCACATTCGGCGATCAGACGGACATGGAATGGCAGAAGGCCCACGAACTCCCCATCAAGGTCGCTATCTCCCCGGATGGCAGGATGACCGGCCAGGCCGAGAGATACGAGGGTTTGAAGGTCAAAGAGGCGAGGGAGAGGATAATAGGGGACTTGAAGGAGGCGGGGCTGCTGGTGAAGCAGGAGAAGATCCTCCACCCAGTCAACGTCCACGAGCGCTGCGGCACGGAGATCGAGTACCTGAAGAGCAAGCAGTGGTTCATAAGGTACCTGGACTTGAAGGACGAGATGCTCGAGTGGGGTTACCAGCTGAACTGGCACCCGGAGCACATGAGGCACCGATTCGACCACTGGGTGAAGGGCCTCCAGTGGGACTGGCTCATATCCAGGCAGCGGTACTTTGGCGTTCCCTTCCCTGTGTGGTATTGCAGCGAATGCGAGGCCGAGGTATTGGCCAGGGCGGAGGACCTCCCGGTTGACCCGCTGGTTGACAACCCCCCCGTTGACAAGTGCCCCAACTGCGGTTGCAAGGAGTTCACGCCCGAGGAGGATGTGTTGGACACGTGGGCCACCTCATCCCTGACGCCCCATCTATCCGCCGACCTCTACAAGGACCATCCAATCTACGAAAAAATCTATCCTATGAGCCTCAGGCCCCAGGCCCATGACATCATCACCTTCTGGCTGTTCAACACGGTGGTTAAGAGTCGCATGCATGATAGGGTGAACCCGTGGGCTGACGTGGTCATCTCAGGCCACGCCCAGGACCCCCACGGCCGGAAGATGAGCAAATCCAAGGGGAATGTCATCGAGCCCCAGGAGATGCTCGAGAAGTACAGCGCGGATTCGCTGAGGTTCTGGGCTGCCGGTTGCAAGCTCGGCGACGACCTCCCCTTCAGCGAGAAGGACCTTGTCACAGGGGAGAAGTTCATCACCAAGATATGGAATGCGTCACGGTTCGTGTTCATGCACCTGGAGGACTACGACGGCAAAGACGTCGAATTGGAGGATGTTGACAGGTGGTTGTTGACCAAGCTGTCGAAGATAATAGCGGCTTCCACGGAGTCGTTCGACAAGTACGAGTACAGCCGGACGAAATCGGAGGTTGAGAAGTTCTTCTGGCAGACCTTCTGCGACTACTACCTCGAGATCGTGAAGCAGCGCCTTTACAAGCCCGAATTGCGCGGTGAAGAGTCCCGGAGGGCCGCCCAGCATGTCCTATATCACGCTCTTCTGGCTGTTGTGAAGATGATGGCTCCCATCATGCCCCACATAACCGAGGAGATATACCAGACATACTACCGGGAGTTGGAGGGGAGCAAGTCAGTCCATGTAAGCGCATGGCCTGATGAGGGGTTGGTCGATGAGGAGGCCGAGAGGAAGGGCGACCTGCTGGTAGAGGCTGTCGCGCTCATCCGCAAGGTCAAGTCCGACAACCAGCTGAGCCTTGGCAAGGAGGTGGAGAAGGCGAAGATAACCGGGTCCAAGGACCAGTTGGACATGCTGAAACCCCTGGAAGCGGATGTTAAAGGAACGGGGAAGATAGGCCTGTTGGAATATGAGGTTGGAGACGGGTTGAGTGTTTCCTTGTCCTAGCTTATGCCTTTGTTTTCACATATACCATTACTGTCTCTCCTTTTGTGTTTTTCCCCGGTTCTAGCGTCATGTCCGCTTCGTTTGTGCTGTGGACTCCCCCGTCCTGGACCTGTTTCACCTTCATGTCCGCTGCTATCGCCTGCCCTATCTGTTTCCTGGCCTCCGGGTTCAGTGGGTTGGCTGGGTTGAACTGGGTTTTAAGCAGTTCTGTCGGGTCCTCAACGACGAAACCTACGGCCACACCTATCAGCCCGCGTTCACTACTCTTTTCAGCTACCCTGGGGGATATGAGCTTTGGTTCTGCGGTTCTTTCGTAGTCTGTTGGGTACATGATCACCACTCCCCTGAGTTCTGGGAACCTGCTTCCCAATTGGTTAACGGTTCCTTGGAGGCTTTCAAATCCCTTCTCTGCAACCGCTCTGAATGCCATGACCTCGCCTGTCAGGTTCTTTTCGATTTCAGGTTCTGTTTCCCCGGGGTTGAACCGTGGCATCACACCATCAGTCCCTATCCTCCTCTTTTTCATGGTCTGTTTACACTTTTGGCAGTCTGCCTTTTTTAACAGCAGACGGCCGGACCACACCATACTTCCGCTTTTCTGCGGGTGGCTTCAATTCGCCCAACTCCTTGGGTGGTAGATCAGCTGT
The DNA here is from genome assembly GCA_014727915.1 of Candidatus Altarchaeales archaeon. Taxonomy (GTDB): domain Archaea; phylum Altiarchaeota; class Altiarchaeia; order IMC4; family SCGC-AAA252-I15; genus WJMO01. Next base: position 344,433 of record WJMO01000005.1, read on the forward strand.
CATATCGCTGTCTGCCTTGGGTGGTAGATTAGATGTCATATCGATGTCCGAATCCCCAGGTCCCCCTGTCTGGCTGACCCCGCCTCCAGTCAACATCCTCTTGACCCTCTTAAAAAACCATGTGAATCCCCTTGGCTCTTCACTCTCCCCACCCTGTCTGGGCGTGCCTTGCAAGCCATGTTTCAGTAGTGAGTCCAGGACTTTCAGTTCTGTTTGTAGGAGATGCTCCCTATCCAGGAGTGCTTGCGACACGCGTTCACCCCCTTCTTTCACCCTCATGCGTATCTCTCCCTTAGTGAAGTCCTCGTTTATCATTATCCCATGTTGGGTCTCCATGGTCAGCTGTATGCCCTCATCGTTGATCGCGACCACACCCCCCCTGTCCCCGCACCTATAGTCGTATTCCCCCGGTTCATATCTCCGCTCAGGGTCGTATTTCTCCCACTTTGGCTGGGGGTGAGCTTCCCCCCATCTCTTATACTCTTCTCCCATCATACGCTCTACTTCCCCCAGTTCCCTCCCCAGTTCCATGAGTCTTTCAGGGCCTCTTCCACTGGCTATTACCCCCTGCACCCTAAGCATAATCTCATCGTAAACCTTCTCTTCCGCCCCCAATGCCCTTCTCACTTCAGCTGAAGCATAACCTTTTCTCTCCACAACTTTTCCCATCAATAAATACTGGGATGAATTCTTTTTTATCCTTGTTCTCCGTTGATAATACAACATGGACGCCGTTGTTCTGGCTGCGGGTGAGGGCACGCGTTTGAGGCCTTTGACCTCCACTAGGCCCAAGCCCATGCTGCCCGTTGCTGGCAAGCCCATCCTGGAATGGAACCTGGAGGCCCTCGACTGTGTGGGTGTGAAGAAGGCTGTCATCGTAGTCGGGTACATGCGGGAGGCCATCGAATCCTATTTCGGGAGGAAGTTCCGGAAGGTGAGGCTCGAGTACGTGGAGCAGAAGGAGCAGTTGGGCACTGCTAACGCCTTGTCGTCTGCCAGGGGCATGGTGAAGGGGGAGTTCATCGTGTTGAACGGCGACCTCTTCATAACCCGGAAGGTTCTTTCATCGCTCATCGAAGCCCATGGCAGGCACGGGGCAGAGGTGACTATGTCCCTTGTTGAGGTCAGGGAACCCCGTTCGTTCGGGATCGTCGAGGTGAGCCGTGGCAAGGTCGAGTCACTGGTCGAGAAGCCGAAGCGGCCGAAGAGCAACCTCGCGAACGCTGGCGTGTACATATTCAAAGAAGGCATATTCGAGGTCATTGAGGGGTTGAAGAAGAGCGTGCGGATGGAATACGAGCTCACAGACGCCATCGGCAGGCTGATCAAAGACGGTGTCGTCTACGGTTGCAGGAACGAGGAGGGCCAGTGGATAGACGTAGGTTTGCCCTGGAACCTTTTGGACGCGAACGAGATCGTCATGAAGAGCGTTCCGTTGAAGATGAGCAAGAAGGCGACAGTCGAAGACTATGCTGTCCTCAAGGGCTCTGTTAACGTCGGCGACGGCACGGTCATAAGGTCGGGCTCGTACATCGAGGGTCCCGTGTACATCGGCAGGGACTGTGTGATCGGCCCCAACTGTTACATACGCCCCCACACCGTAATAATGGACGGTTGCAAGGTGGGCAACGCCGTCGAGGTCAAGAACTCCATAATCATGCCGCGAACATGCGTCGGCCACCTGTCATACGTTGGGGATTCAATAATCGGGGAGGGCTGCAACTTCGGCGCGGGCACCAAGGTCGCCAACCTTCGGTTCGACGACGGGGAAGTGTCCATTGAGGTCAAGCAGAATATGGTAATGTCCGGCCGGCGGAAGTTCGGGGTCCTCATGGGCGACAACGTGAAGACGGGCATAAACGTGTCCATAATGCCTGGCCGTTCCATCTACCCGAACGCCTACGTGGACGCCGGCAGCGTGGTGAAGAACACCATATACACGGAATAGGACTTATATCCGATTCCTTCCTCTTCTTTTAATATAATGGCTAAAAAGCATGCTAATCTAAATGTAGGGGCTGGAGGCGGTGAGGAGGGCGTTCCGGTAGCGAGGCTGGAGCAGCCTGCAGGCCTCAAACTCTCCGAGGAGGATATGATGGGGCGTTATCTCATCTTTTCCGACGAGCCTCGGGAATTGGCGGCGATCGCATCGGGAGATAAGCCTAATCCCGCGGATAACATCGCGGGTTTCCTGCGTGCCGGCCAGAGGTTCGGGTTCTGTGTCTCCCCCTTCATGGGATATACGCGCGTGGAGCCGGCTTCGCATCCTGTCGTCTCATCCGCGTGCAGTATGAGGGCTACACTCCCTTCCGAGAACATTTACTCTCTCGGGTCTGTGGGGCCCGACCCCGAAGACCCTTCCAAGACCCTGGTCTACATAAGCAGGCCTGCGTGGATCCCAGAATACGGCCCTGATGTCGTGGAGGACCGTACCGTGGCCGCTCTTCACGCCTTGGGCGTAGCAAAGGATGCTGTCGTCGACTCCCCCCGGAGGAGGATGCTTGATCTTCTGGACGAGGAGGGATGCTTCTCCTGGGTTGTCGACCATAACAATAAGCTTGCGTATGTGGCTGACATGGAGACTGGCCATCCCGAGATAGTCATGGAACACACGAAGGACGGAAAGCGTTTGGCTGACAACTTCAGGAGGCAGAGGGCGCCGATCGAGGAGAGGACGGGCAAGTATACCGAGCGGTTCAGCTGGGGTAGCGTCGAGTCCCTGGAGGACGAGGTAAGCGGCGTTGAAGTTGCTTCACTACACGTGCAGTTCCTAGGGAAGAGCACATATAGCAACCCCTATAAGAGGTGGACCGAGGTCGTGGATGTGCTAACCCGCTCTGGCATGCCTGAACAGGTCAGGCTGGTCCCTCCAGAACAGCTTAAGTCTCTGAAGGGGGTTTTACCCGGGACGGTGGAGAGGGGGAAGACCCCCAATGGCGTGGGCATCCCCTACTTTCCGCGGGCGGTCTCGGAAGAAGGCTACCGCTACAGCCAGTTTACCCTCCCGAGCGGCGAACATTATCTGAAGATAGGGGGGCCGCTTCTGCGGCATGACCGCGCGATAACCGCGATCGACCGTGCGGGAAGCTTCGAGGTCTACAACGACAGCAGCAGCCAGGAGGATGATGGTGTCAAGCGCGGTTCTTTCGTGAACGGCGACTATGACGGCATCCGTGATGGACCCTCCCATAAGACCAGCAATGGTCCCGTTGGAGGTGGGAGCATGATAGCGAGGGTGCCCGATAAGGACAACCCTGATCTGATTTTGGGTCGGATTGCCAGGGTTGTTGGCAGGGATTGGAGTAAGATGGACTGAGATGGGCAAGAAATCTGTTTCAAAGAGTGTGCAGGATAGTGGCGGTGGCGATGTCCCGGTCTCGCGGTTGGAGCAGCCGTCTGGCTTGGCGGTTTCAGAGGATGGGCTCCGGATGAAGTACTGGCAGATGGAGGCTGACGAGAGGGTATTGGCTGATATCGCTTCCGGCAGGATTAACGATCCCTCTGAAGCAGTTCCCGGTCTTCTGGGTCGGGGGAGGATGATGGCGTTCAAGGTCTCTCCCCTCACGGGCCTGGCTTTGGTGGAGGAGGCGGACTTCCATGTTGTCAGCTCCAGCTTCGGCGGCTCCACCAGGCACGACGATGATAGGGTCTATTCTTTCGGTTGTGTGGTGCCGGGCGAGTCTGGCAAGCCCGTGATAGACATCTCACGCGCTGGTGTGGTTCCAGAGTATGGATGTGAGGTGTCGGAGCAGAGGACAGTGGATGCATTGCATGCCATCGGCGTTCCAGGAGACTCTGGTGTCCGCTCTCCCAGGATTATGATGTCGAGGCTTTTCGAGGATGAGGGCGGCTTCTCCTTTGTCGTCGACCATGATGAACGGCTTGTACTGGTTGATGACCTTGAAGCCGGCCATGCCGAGATCATAAGCGACAACGTGCGGGGCGGGGACGCGATCATCTCGGCTTTCAAGGGATTGGGCGGTGGCCCGCGTGATCGTGAATGCGAGTACACTCGGAGGTTCACCTGGGGTGTGGTCCAGCCGCTATTGGATGATGTAAGCGGCTTGACGGTGAATGAGATGCAGTTCGAGCAGATTGCCAGTCATCCGCTGATGGACGGCCAGGCCGTGTACCTCCAGGCATGTTCCCTGCTTTCCGAGGCTGGAATGCCTGATGCGATACGTTTGTCCTCCCCTGACAATTGCATTGTGCCCGAAGGCGTTCATGTGAGGAGCGTCCACCGCGGCAGGACACCCCAGGGGGTTGAGATACCCTCTTGGACGGGAGTCCTTAGAGAGGGTAGCCACTGGTACACCGGGTTTCGGATACCTTCAGTCGCCGATAAGATAGGGTTGGGTCTGTTGCACCATGCCAGGGCTGTGGAGCCCATTTCAGGCGCCGGCGAATTCGAGGTCTACAACGATGATGTGTCCGAGCCTGGCCAGCCAAAGATGGGCGGGTTTCGGAGGGGCGACTTCCATGGTGTATCGGACGGTGAGTACTGCAAGACGAGCGGGGCTTCCGACGGCGGGTTCATGTATGTGCGGGTCAGGTCAGGGGGGTCTGCTGGGGGCGTCCCGTCCGAGGTCACGCAGGTATTCAAGGCGATATCAGATGCGTTGAACAGGGATTACAGCAAAAAACCCTGATGCCCTACTTGGCTAGCTTTATGTCTTCTGCCTTTACGGTGACTCTGCCCGCGTGCCTTGCCAGCTTCGCCGCCCGTTCCGCGACTTCGGTGGCGTATTCCTCTATCACGTCCCTCAATGCCGCCGCTGCTTCGTCGCTCACTCGGTCTATGTTGGCCTTCCGGAGTATCCTGGCCATCGGGGCGATCGGTATCTCAGCCATGTCATAATTATATTAACCTATAATTAATTAAGAGAGGTGATCTTAGGTTGATCAGGCGTCCGGCTGTCGCGGGCCAGTTCTACAGCGGCAGCGTGTCGGGTTTGAAGGAGCAGGTGGAGTCCTGCTTAGACTTGAACGCCGAGAGATTCGACGCTTTGGGTGTGGTGTCCCCCCACGCGGGCTTGATGTACAGTGGCCCTGTGGCGGGGGCGGTATACTCGCGGATCAACATGCCCGACACGTTCGTAATACTCGGGCCGAACCATCATGGTTTGGGAGCTGACTTCGGCATCATGACCGAGGGCATCTGGAACATGCCCTTTGGGGATGTGCGGGTGGATTCCATGCTTGCCAGGGAGATCTTCAAGAACTGCGGGAGCCTCGAGGAGGACCCGTTCGGCCAGGAGCGGGAGCACAGCCTGGAGGTCCAGGTCCCGTTCATGCAGTATTTCTCAGACAGCTTCCAGATAGTGCCCATAGCCTTGAGGCATTACAGCCCAGACGAGGGTTTCCTCGGGGTTTGTGAGGACATCGGCAACGCGATAGCTTCGGTGGTGTCAAAGGTCGATTCCAGGGTTGTGATTGTGGCGAGCACTGACTTCACCCACTATCAGCCCCAGGAGGTCGCGGAGGAGAACGACCATGCCGCCTTGGACGCGATACTCTCATTGGATGCCGGGGCGCTGTTCAAGGAGGTGTCTTCGAGAGGTATCAGCATGTGCGGCTACGCTCCGGTGGCTGTGATGCTGACCGCATGCAAGGGATTGGGAGCCTCTAGGGCCGAGCTTGTCAAATACCTGACCTCAGGGGACACGACGGGAGACTACTCTGCTGTCGTAGGATACGGGGGTGTCGTGGTACGGTAGCTACTTGCGCCTTAATGGCAATCCGCTCGGCTCATCATCATCGTCTCCCTCCAGGCCTGGGAGGTCCTCGTCTATGGGCTTTTCAGCCTGTTGGTCTTTCCCTCCCAGCATGTTACCTGTGTCTTTCAGGTCGTGTATGCTGTCGTTTGCGATTCCCTTGTTCTCGTCCACGATGTTTCCCAAGGAGCTGAAGGTGTCGTTTATGCTCATGAACACTATCATCAGGAGGATGAGTCCGGCGACGAGGAGCCAGAAGTTCCTACGGTCCACCTCGTCCATCTCATTCCACTTTTCCCTGAATTCATCTATCGGGCTCATATCATGTAAATATTGTGTTTATCCCATTTATATACCTCTTTCTGCTATATTTAGTCTATGCCCTGTGGTAGGAAGAGGAAGCTGCAGAAGATGCGGAAGCACAAGCTGAAGAAGCGCCGGAAGAAGACTAGGCACACGAAAAAGTAGGTTTAGTCTACCTTTTTCTCAACTTTGACTTCAACACGCCAGCGACTATTATCAGAGACATCAGCAGCGCCGCATACATTATTATGTCATCCTGGCTTATCTCAAGCTCCTCCTTCACGGTCGTTGTGGTGGAAGTCTGGGTGGTGGTGGTCTTGCTGGCCAGCCCCTCCCTGCTGAGTTCAATGAGGGTTTTAGCGACGTTCATCCCCGGCTCATACCCAACCCTCTCGTATTCCTCATAAGCCCTTTCCGCGTATTCCAATGACGTCTCAAAGGACCCGTTTATGTAGTGTGATTCTGCAGTCTCATAGTATCTCTGTCCGGCTTCCCTGTTTTTTATTGTCGCGATTATCTCGGCGGCTTTCCCGGTGTTCAGCTCAGCCAGCTCCCTGGACCTGTTCAGCCCCTTCTCATAGCCTATAAGCTTGTACATCTCGATGGACTGCTGGGCCGCCTCTATGCTCGCATTGTACCTGCCCGCCTCATAGTGTTCGATCGCCTTCCTATAGTACTGTTCCGCCTCTATTATGTTCATGGACTTTGTTGCGAGGCTTCTGGCGTCTGACTCGTTGGGGGTCAACCCGACCTCCTTGTATATCTCGGCTGCCATGTTGGCGTGTTCGATGGTCGTCTCGAAGTCTTCCAATTCGAAGTACTTCAACGCTTCGAGGTATTGCTTGTACGCTTCCCTGGCTTTGAAGATGTCCTCGTCTATCCTATATGATATTATCCCGTCGTTGGTGCCCACGAACAGCCTGACGAAACCCTCCTCTCTGACGGGCTTTATGGAGAGTATCTTATCTCTGACCTGGTGTTCCCAGTTCACCTCTCCCCGTGGGTTGATGAATGCGAGGGTGCTTCCCGCCCCCACTAGAAGGTAGTTCTGGCTTGACCCGTATATTCCCATGGCGCTTATGGCCTCTATGTTGGGCCTGCCGTGGCTCCAGAGCCTGTTACCCGCCGAGTCGTAGACGTGGATTATGTCCTCTGAAAGGCCGATGTATTCGGGTTTTCCGTCCCCGTCCAGGTCGTAGGCTTCTGCCATGTCATACCTGCTTTCGGCAGGCTGTTCCCACATTGTCTCCCCGTTGTCGTCTAAGAGGTATAGGCCTTTGAAGCCTGCTATGATGTATTCCATCTTCTTGTCGCCGTCCGCGTTCACGGGCTTGGCATCCCACACAGACCCGTCCATGGTCAGCTCTTTCAAGACGTTACCCTCATGGTCGTATGCGCGTATCCTGTTGTCTACGGATGATGTTATGATGTCTGTCTTACCATCTCCGTTGGCGTCGGCGAAGCTTATGCTCGTTATCAAACCCGTGTCCTTGACCATCCAAACGTACCTGTTATACAGCCTGTCCAAGCCAACCTCGGGTATCCTCTGGTGCCTGTATAGGCGGTGGTTGTTTATGGACCCCACCCTTATCTCAGTGCCTGATATGAGGTCCAGGTACCTGTTACCGTCTATGTCTGCCACCGCGGCTATGGTCTGGTCCTCATCCCCGTACTCTATCTCCGCCTCACGCGGTATTATGGTGTTGTACTTTGTCTTACCCTCCTCGTCGTAGACTGCCACGGAAGTCCGGTAGGGGTGGAAGCTCAACGCGTAGATCTCATACTCTCCGTTCTCGTTCAGGTCGAAGCATTCTATCCTGTTGACGCCCTTGGCTATGCTCTGGCTCCAGTCCGGCTTCAGCGGAGCCTCCGCAGCCCACGCCACATGGGACAGCATCAACAATGCCAAAAGAGCCCTTTTCATGCCCTTACATATGTGAATCCACTCTATTATAATCCTCTCTTATATTCGCTGCTTACCAGTCTATGCTTATGGCGTCTTTCAAGGAGCTTGTGGAGCTGATGGCCTACATGCGCGGCCCCAGCGGGTGCCCGTGGGACCGGGAGCAGACCATATCCGACTTTACAGTCCACCTTCGCAACGAGTCGGAGGAGGCCTTGCAGGCCATCGAGAAGGAGGACTATGAGAACCTAAGGGAGGAGCTCGGCGACCTGCTGTTGCATGTCCTGTTCATATCCCGGATCGCCGAGGAGGAGGGCCTTTTCACCATCCAGGACGTGATGGACGGCTTGAAGGACAAGATTGTGAGGCGGCACCCCCACGTCTTCGGCGATGAGAAGGTAGCTTCCTCGGAGGATGTCATGCGCCAGTGGAAGCGGATAAAGGAGGAGGAGAAGCGCAGTGGTTAGTATTTATTCCAGACTTCAGAAATATTTACTGGACAGGGTGATCTCAGGTGTCTGGGGGTAAGATGGAGCACGAATACCATAATCTGGGCAACGACTACTACAAGCTCGGAGACTTCCAGAGTGCGGTGGACCATTACTCCAAGGCGTTGGAGCTCAACCCCGAGCTTATCGAGTCCTACTTCAACCGTGGTCTTGCATACACCCGCCTTCGGGAGTTCGAGAAGGCGGTGGAAGACCACTCGAAGGCGATATCCCTCGACCCGGGCCTGATAGAGGCATACTATACCCGCGGCCTACTGTATGAGTACCTCCACGACTATGAAAAGGCTTTGAACGACTATGATGCGGTCTTGGAGATGAAGCCGGACTACCATGAGGTCAGGGAGCAGCGGGAGATAGCCGTTCGGAAGAAGCTAGACGACAGATTCATATGAAGCTCTACATCCTCATCGACCGCATACCCGAACTGCCCTACTTCATACTGTCCCTCCTGTTCCTATTCACCAATCCGATGCCTGTGTCGAGGCAGGTGTTCTCATCCGCGTTCATGTACCTCCTGGCTGCAATTGGACTGGGGCTGCTGCTTAAGTGCCTTTTGAGGACGGAACGCCCGAGGGAATACCACTGCATACCCATTGCCAGATACGACATACCCTCCCTTCACACGATGGTCTCCGTTGGCGCGGTAGCCTTCGTCTACTTCGCAGACCCCGTCTACGCGATTGTCCTGGCTCCCGTGAGCGTCCTTTACATGGTGTCCAGGCTCAAGCTTGGATTGCACACGCGAAACGCCGTATTCGCCGGGGCCCTGTTGGGATTGCTGGTGGGCTTATCATGCGGTTCCATGATGTGGACTCTAGACTTCAAAGGATTGGAGCCTTTCCTCTCCTCCATGTTCTTCATCACACCCCCCGCGGCCACAATGTTCCGGCTGAAATACCTGTCATACACGGGCTCGGCCTAGGAGCCTACCGTCCAAGGCCAGGTGAACGCCATAGCCCAGGAATCCCATGCCCGCGTATAGCGGGTCTATCAATGCCAGAGGCGCTGACATCAGGGCGCCTGCGATGGGCTGGTGGAAGGCTCCCCTGTGCCTTGTGAGCCACATGCCGGCCGTAAGCGCCGAGAGTGCGAGGGCGGCGCATGCGTAACGCACATCCCCCGATATCAAATATGCGGTGGTGGATGCGGCTACCGCCGATGCGGAGCCCAGGTTGAAGAACCTCCTGATCCTGGACGTGCGGGAGTCTATGTCGGGTGCTAGCGTGTATACGACACCAACTCCGCCCCCGATCAAGTCCTTAACGCCCACCTCGGCCTTCAAACCCGCTCTGAAAAGGAAATAGTATACTGCGGCTGCTGCGATCACGTAGGCTGTCAGATGGGTCTTGTATCCGCTCAAAGGCCCTCACCTCATCCTGGACATGAACCTCATGCCTCCGTACAGGGCCAGTATTATCATGGCCAATGTGAAGAAGTACATGAGCTTGCTTCCTCCCCCGGCTTCCACTGACAATGTGGTTGTCGTCACCGGAGGTTCTGGTATGGTGTAACAGTTGGGCATGGTCTCCGAGCAGATGCACACAGGCCCCGCCCTGTCATCCCTGAAGCACGTCTTGACCCCCACGTACAGCCTGTTGCATTCATCCATGCAGTAGCTAAGGCACTCGGCGCATGCGGGGTTGGTCTCCTCCTTGCAGCAGTCGTTCCTGCCATCCTGGTCTGCGTCGAATTCCACGCTGCAGACGGACTTGCTCCTGCCGCATTGGGGCGCCTCCAAGGTCGTGGTGGTATATGTGATCCCCTGGCTTTCAGCCTCCCTCCTCACAGCTTCCTTCTTGGCTTCCAGCCACTCGACCCTTCCCAAGGTCTCCGGGAAGGTGGTCGTGGTCACTGGGTCCTCCTTGATGACCCTGTGGGTGTCCCTTCCGATATCGTATACGCCCTCGTCTGTGTTGTTCTGGATGATCGTCGTGGTGGTCATCTTCTCAGTGTCGTGGTAGTCCTGGTTAGCGTGCTCTATCATGTACTCCCAATAGTCTTCCTGGTCCAGTATGACGGCGGTCTCGTTTTCACTGGGTGGCGTGGCTGATGAGACCACCCCTGAGGAAAGCATCAGTGCCGCTATTATCACCGCGTTCAAAGGCCTTTTATCCACCGCTTATGTATTGGCTCTGCCGTATTATAAACCATAATCAGTAATAGTTTCCAATGAGCAGGTTAGCCGGGTTTCCGCCAAAGGAGCGTGCTGAAGGAAAAACCGCAAGGCCGGGCGGGAGGACATTCAGCACTGTCCTGGTGTTGGGGGTGTCCATAGCCGTGATAATAGCGGTTGTGCTGGTTTCCGCTGCACTGTTCTCGCTGGCGGCCTCCAAGTCGGTGGAAATCCCGTCTCTGCCGTTCTCTCAGACCTCGTCCACAACAACATCCACGACTTCGACCTCTTCGTCCACGTCTACCTCTTCCACGTTGACCTCTTCGACCACTGTCACCTCCACAACGTCGCCGCCGACCTCGCAGACCACGACCACCACCGCTTCGACAACCACCACCCTGAACAGGTACCAGGTAGCCTTGTGCATGTCCACCAACATGGACGAGCTGTACATCGGGACTAACCTGCCCTCGGACCGGCTGCTCCTCTACCTCGGCGAGTATGAGTCCCTGTTCCCTGTCACCGAGTGCCGCACGTCGGATGACAAGGACAAATGCAACGACGACATACGCGAGTTCGTAGAGGATGACATGCTTTTCATCAACGACGACACCGTTAACACCGTCGGATACCCTGTCCTCGTGAGGGGTCCCAGGGCGTATCTCATACCTTCCCCCAAGAAGATGGAAGACCTTCTCGGCTGCGGCAGCCTGGAAGGCATCTGACTGCCATGGACTCGGACGTTAAGCTGACCATAGTCTTCCTGCTCCTCATGGTCTTAGTGTTGGCTGGCCTCATCGCGGGCCTGGCGTACCTCACATACTCCGCTCCGGAGTCTCCGCCGCTGACTACCACCACTTCCTCCTCGACCACAACTTCAACGGCCTCTTCCACCTCTTCGACCACTGTAACTATCGTCTCTACCACGACCACGACGACGCTGAGGCCGTTGCACATCTCATCCTCTCCTGATATGCTGTACAGGTTCGACGACGCGATACTGAACGTTACCTCTGATGGTGATGGGCTGTCGGGTGCGGTCGTCTACGTCAACGGCGAATTCGACGGAACCACCGTGGACGGCTTCTACCGTCTGTTGAGCTTGGAAGGGGGGGAATACGATGTGGTGGTCTCGAAGGACGGCCACTATAACGCTTCCACAAGGGTGGTGGTCTCACCTGACACCTATGCAACGTCCAAGGCCGTTCACGAGGAGCTATCGCTTCTGGAGCGTCAGATGGCCTTTGCAGATGGTAAGGCGAGCGTTCGCATGTATGAGACCTCCTTCTGCAGCAACTGCCGCCAGGTAAGGCCCAAGTTGGACGCGGTCGTCGACTCCAACAGGGACTGCATCGTCTACGAGAAGCTCAGCTGGTACTCCCACCAGAGGGAGGCGGGAGGTGGCACTCTGCCGATAATAGTCATCGAGGGCTCGCGGGGGGAGTTCCGGGTGACCGGCATTGTTCCCATGTCCACTGTGAAGTCCATGGTGGAGCGGGCTTCGGGGTGTGATGTGTCATGAACTTCGGATTGCTCTTCCTGAGCGTTTCATCGGGCCTTCTGGCTTCGGTCAGCGCATGCAGTCTGCCCGTCTATCCGGTCCTGTTGAACATCATGTCAAAGTCGGGTGACAGGCGAATGTCGGCGGTGTCCTTCAGCTTGGGCCTCTCCTTCACATATGCCCTGTTCTATGTTGCGGTGGCGTTCCTGGTGAAGTCCCTCGGCGAGTCCGTGTTCGACAGCTTCTCAACGTTGTATGCCGTCCTCTATTCCCTGGCTGCTATCACCTGCTTCGGGTTCGCGTTCCAGTCTCTCACGGGCTTCGCGTTCTTCACCCGGTCCTTCGGCTCTCCCAGGCACTTTGCGGGGGTGTTCGGGGCGTTCCTCACGGGCGTTCTGTTCGGCACCGTGTTGACCCCGTGCAACATCCCGTTCATGCTCGCCGGATTGCTTCCGGTTCTCATGTCGGGGTCCTCGGTGGCGGAGGGCCTTCTTCTCGTGTTCGCCTTCAGCTTCAGCCTGGGGTTCCCTGTCCTATTGTTCGGCCTGTTCTCAGGCTATGCGGTGGAGTCCTGGGTGAAGGAGAACATCCTGTTCATAGAGCGCTTGTCCGCGGTTTTCCTGGTATTTGTGGGCTTCTACTTTGCCCTGGTGGTCTACGAGTTCCTCGTCATCTAGCGCAGGTGCTCGGCTATGGCTTCGTACAGTTGGTCCAAGTTGGTGCCTTCCTTGCAGGATATTGGCACCACCGGCATCTTCTGCAGGGCCTTCTTTACCCTCCCCGGGTCCGAATGCGGCAGGTCTATCTTGTTGGCTGCGACTATGACCTTGACGTTGTTGGATTTGAGCACTCCGAGGAGCAGGGAGTTCACCTTAGTGTAGGGGCTTTCAGTGGAGTCCAGGACGACTATGGCGCTGTCTATCATCCTCATGAACCGGACAGCCGATGCGATGCCGTTGGTAGCTTCCATGAGCCTTTTCCTCGCTTCTTTCTCGTCGATGCCCGAGCTGATGAACTCTTCGAACGCGTCCGTGTGCAATCCCTTCTTGGTGGATATGCCCGGCATGTCGAAGAGGTCTATCTCCAGTTTCTTCCCTGACGGGGACTTCAGAACGACCTCCTCCATCTGCTGTATCCGCCGGGTCTCGTGCCGGATGTCCGACACCTTCCATCCTGCGCCCCCCACGAAGTCCACTATGATCTTGTTGGCTAGTGAGGTCTTGCCGCTGTTCGGGGGCCCGTATATGCCGACCCTGACGTTCTTGCGCAGCTGGAACATGCGTTTTATCCACCTTAGGAATCTCCTGTGAGGCATCTCAGTTACAGATGTGAACGAGGGGATAAATATGCCCTATTCGACTGCTTTCCTCAGCCTTTCCAGTATCCTCTTCAGCCCTCCGTCCCTTCTGTTTTCCCATATGCTGGGTTCGAACCTGTCCTTCTCCCCCATTACTATGTGGATGGACCTGCGCAACCCTACAAAATCCGTTTTCCCGCCTTTCAGTATCTCTTCGGCGTTGTTCAACGGGTCCTCCTCTCCGCTCACGTTCAATGCTCTGAGGGTTTCGGCTATGTTGTGCATGTGTCCTTGGAGATCGTCTTCGTCCGCTTCCAGTGCTGCTCTCGTAAGCTCTCTTGAATAGCGTCTCAGGTCTGCTGTTGGATGGTCTTCAATCCCTTCTTTCAGGTCTGCTAGCACCTCATTGGCTGCTCTTCCTCTGATCTTCTGGAACAGTTCCCTACCGTCCCTGCTGAAGGTGACCATGTTAACAGAATGGAGAAACAGAATATTATATGAAAAAATATAAATAGTTAATAAAAAACTTTTAATAATTAAGAAAAAATGGGTTTTTGCCATGCCCTTCTTGTTGGGGCATGGCTTTTCTGCTCGTTAGTATATGAACAGCATCTCCCTGTATTTCGGCAGGGGCCACAGCCTCTCGTCCACTTCAGCCTCCAGCTGGTCCACTGCATTCCGGACTTCCGACATGGCCTTTATGGTCGCGGGCGGCTTGCCCTTCTCTATCGCCTTCTCCAGCTTGTCCATTCCCGCGTATAGCTGTGCGGTGAGCTCTGAGAGCTTGCCCACGTGCTTCTTCATGCCGACAAGCGCCGTTCCCTTCCCGCCCGCAGCCTTCAACGCGGCCGCGGACTTTGCCACCTTCTTCTGGTACTTTAGCGCAGCAGGGAGTATCATTGTCTTGGCCATGTCCAGGCTCGTCCTCCCTTCGATGTCTATGGCCATCTCATACTGCTCGTGGAGTATCTCGTACCTGCTCTTCAGCTCCTTCTCGGAGAATACGCAGTATTTCTCGAACAGCTTTGTGTTCTCAGGGGTTACTATGGCCTTCAATGCCTCGTCGCTGGTCTTGATGTTGGCCAGCCCCCTCTTCTCGGCTTCCTGCTCCCATTCGCTGGTGTAGTTGTCTCCGTTGAAGATTATCCTCTTGTGCTCTTTGACGATCTTCTGGAGTATCCTCTGCAGGGCTTCGTTCACCTTCTCTCCCCTGCCCATTGCCTTCTCGATCTCGTCCGAGATGTAGTCGAGGGACTCCGCCACTATGGTGTTCAATACCAGGTTGGGCCCTGCGCAGCTCATGGTCGACCCGACCATGCGGAACTCGAACTTGGTTCCTGTGAAGGCGAACGGAGACGTCCTATTCCTGTCTGTGACGTCCTTAGGCAGCTCCGGCAGGGATGTCACTCCGACCGTTAGCTTGTCGTTGGCCTTGCTGGCCTTGGCGCCTCCCTTCTCCACCTGCTCTATTATGTCTGTCAGCTGGTCTCCTAGGAATATGGAGACTATCGCGGGCGGGGCTTCGTTGGCTCCCAGCCGGTGGTCGTTACCTGCGGTGGCTACCGAGGCTCTGAGCAGCTTCTGGTACTTGTCGACTGCCCTGATGACCGCGCATACCATGGTGAGGAACTTCGCGTTCTCGTGGGGGCTGTCCCCAGGGTTCAGGAGGTTCTTGCCGTCCGGTCCGCTGAGGCTCCAGTTGTTGTGCTTACCTGACCCGTTCACTCCCGCGAACGGCTTCTCGTGTAGCAGGCATACCAGCCCGTGCTTTTCAGCGGTCTCCTTGAGTATCTGCATGACCATCATGTTGTGGTCCACGCTGAGGTTGAGCTCTTCGAAGACGGGCGCTATCTCGAACTGTGCGGGGGAGACCTCGTTGTGCCGTGTCTTTGCCGGTATCCCCAGCTTCCAGCATTCCCTGTCCACTTCCTCCATGAACGCGAGGACCCTCGGCTTTATGGAGCCGAAGTAGTGGTCGTCCATCTGCTGGTGCTTTGGCGGGCAGTTCCCGAACAGTGTCCTTCCGCACATTACCAGGTCAGGCCTCGCCAGGTAGAATTCCCGGTCTATGAGGAAGTATTCCTGTTCCGGCCCCAGTGTTGCGAAGGCCCTCCTGTCCGGCACTTTTCCATCGAAGAGCTTTATCAGCCTCCGCGTCGATTTTGAGAGGGCTTCCATGGACCTGAGCAGCGGCGTCTTCTTGTCGAGCGCTTCTCCGGTGTATGAGACGAACGCTGTGGGTATGCACAGTGTCGGCCCTTCCTCGGTGTATTTTATGAAGGCCGGGCTTGTGGGGTCCCATGCTGTGTATCCCCTGGCTTCGAAGGTTGCTCTTATGCCCCCTGATGGGAAGCTGCTCGCGTCAGGCTCTCCCTGTGTGAGCTCCTTCCCTGAGAACTTGAATATCGCGCCCCCGTCCTCTGTCGGGTGTATGAGGGAGTCGTGCTTCTCCGCAGTCGCTCCCGTCATCGGCTGGAACCAGTGGGTGTAGTGGAATGCTCCCTTGCTTATGGCCCACTTCTTTATGCCTTCCGCGACGTCGTCTGCTATGCCTTCCGGCAGGGCTTCGCCCTTGTCTATAACGTTCTTAAGGGTCTTGTAGACCTTCTCGGGCAGGAACTGCTTCATCGCTTTGAAGCTGAAAACGTTCTCTCCATATCTTTCCAGCATCTCCTTTTCGATCTTCGCCTCTTCTCTCATCTTCTTTTCAATAACCATCTCCTCAACCTCTTCACGTTTCGAAATTAAAGTTGATAATAAGAATATGTAGGATTCCTTTAAATACCTTTCTATTTTATGCCAAATTCTTCAATATTCTATTAATTTTTTGAATTATGTCTCATATTTGTTGGTTTTTTATTTTTTTGCGGCTTTATATGCCTGATTTCCCGCCTCACGGCCTCTGACATGTTGTCCAACCCCCCTCCGGAACATCACTCTTTTTTCCGCTGAATAGAATATCTGATATGCCCACTCGGTGATCAACGATGACTAACGCGTTTCACGTAACCGTCATGTTATTGGCCCTGCTTATTCTGTCGCATGCTTCGGCCGAACCGGCAGCTCAGAACACTACGGACACCACAGGCCCGGGAGACAGTCTGGGATGCACTGACTCGGACGAAGACTTCGACATATACACAAAGGGCAGCGTGACCGCTGACGGGGTTCTGAGGGAGGACTATTGCAGCGGGGAGACCACCTTGTACGAGGCCAGGTGCGGTGATGGCAGCCCATACTACACCCACTCCGATTGCAAGCTGGGCTGCAGTGACGGGGCCTGCGTCAGGGAGTCTAGCGTATGCGCCCCCGAAGACGGTGATAGGGTCTACACGGGACAGGGTGCTTTCCAACCAGGAGACTTCATGGTGGTCTCCCACAATCTCTACGAGTACGTTGGCGTCGCTGAACTGCCCGCTTCGCAGAACAGGGTGAAGCTGACCCTCCGGGACACCGGCTGCGAATACCATGAGCTCGAGTTGGACCCTATAACGGGGGACAGGATAGTATATACTATAAAACAGACGGGGGAGGCGCTATTCATCGAATTGGACAAGAGGATATTCGACACCACCGCATACTATGGCAGCTTCAACAACGTCGACCTGCTGCTTGACGGCGGCCGACTCTACACCTACGCTCCCAGGCTGGACGGGGAGATATGCGGGAACAGGGATGCCCTATCATGGGACAACAACCTCGGCGGGAGGCTTCTGGAGGACGTGAACCCGCTCATATGCCCGAACCTCGGCAGATGCGATGACAGCGACGGAGGCCAGAACCCCTATGAGAAGGGAACAGTACTCACCCCTGACGAGTCCTTCTATGACGTTTGCTTCAGCGAGGGCGAGCTCGTCGAATACTACTGCGCGGGAGAAAGCGCAAAGTCCGCGAGGCTCAACTGCAGCGGGTCGTGCAGTGATGGCGCATGCGTCAAGGGCGGTGACGAGCTCTTCATATACGACGAGTATCCGACGGATGCCCTGGAGGTGGCTAACATACCGGTCCTAGCCAAGCTCTCGGTCCGCACTCGCGGGGGCTCGGGGAATGGGATGGCGAACTGCAGCTACAAGTACGGTGACATGGATTATGCGCCGTTCGAGATCACCGGAGACACCGGCCACAGTCACAAGCTCATGTTCCAAAATGAAGGCTTGAACATAGTCTATGTCAGGTGTGCGGACCCCTCTGGGGCAGAGGACTACAGCAAGATATCCTTCACGGTCGACCTCCCGGACGACTGCGATGACAGCGACGGCGGCCTGAGCTTCTACAAGGCGGGGTCTGTAGCGTCCAACGGCCGGACGATAGAGGACAGGTGCGTGGGTGGAGCTCTCCTGGAGGCTTTCTGCAGCCTGGATGTTGGGGAGATGCCTCCAGCCTACGACTGCGAAGCAGGCGCATGCACAGCCGAATACTACTGCCAGCACGGGTGCGAGAACGGCGCATGCATGGTAAAAGTAATGCCAGATACCGTCAGGATAAGGCTTTTTGAGGGGTGGAACCTGGTCGCCCTCCCCGGCGGCGGCACACTGGAGAAGGGCTCATGCGACTCTATCGTGGGGTTCGTCATGGTCGACGGAGAATACCACACCCTCCAGGAGGCTTCGGGGATGCTTGGCGGAGACCTGATGGCGTACCTAAGCATCCATGCCTTCTGGGTGCACACGGGCGAGTACTGCAGGCTACAGTTCAAAGCCAGCTCGCACACTTCCCCTGATGGCCTGTCATTGGATGCCGGGTGGAACCTCGTGCCTGTGGCGAGAGACATGGTCGGGAAGAGCATGTCAGGCCTATCGGGCGACTGCGTGTTCACAGAATATTACCTGTGGGATGCCGCCGGCCAGGAGTGGGAGGGGAAGGACAGCTCATACAAGTTCACCGAGTCTGAAAGATACGGTGGGGTTTTGTTGAAGGCCGAGGGCAGATGCGACCTTGCCCCCTCAGAATCTCAGGAGGTGTGAAGGACATGAAGAGGATATCAGCCCTTTTGTTGGCGGTGATTCTGCTTTCGGGTTGCGTGGGCGACACGGTGGTAGAACCGCAGGTCACCCAGTCAACCACCACGTTGGCTTCTTTCCCGGCAGACGGGGGGGACTCGATAGACGGCATCTTCGACGACCCCGGGGGCATAAGGCCGCCGCCGATGCCGTCTTGACTTTTTATCCGCTTTCTTCCCAGATATTAACATGGCCTTGGACCGTCTCGCAGCCCCCGGACCCCCAGGCCCCCTATCGGACGTTCCTGCCGTCATCTTCGACCTGGATGGGACGTTGATAGACGTTGACGTCTTCAGGCCGAGATTCGACGTCGGAGACCTGAAATCCGACCGTGCATATTCGACCAACTCCTACCTACAATCCCTCAGGGATGGTGGCTTCGACCTCTGGCTGGTTCGCAAGAGCATTGCCAACGTCGGCAGCGAAATACCATCTAAGAGTTTCATTGGTGGTTGGAGTTCTGTGAAAGGCCATTTTAAGAGCCTTGAATCCGAGGGCAAAACCCCGGAGGAGATATCTTCTGCCCTGGCTGATGTATACAAAATGGATAATCTGCCCCCCGACCTGAGGAGGAGGTATGAGCTGAGGTTCAGGCAGATGGCCTTCCATGACATGAGACGCGCTGGGCTGGAAACCAAGCTTTTCACCGGATTTGAGCCCGCTGTTCTGACCCAGTACTCGGCTGCCGGCGACCTGCCTGCCAGGGCTAAGGCAGAGAAGTTCAAGCAGATCATCGAGAGCCGCCGATACGACCCGAACAGGGTCCTCATCGTCGGCGACGACCCTTCAGTCGAGGGCAGGGCTGCTGAAATACTCCGGGAGCACTATGGCCTTCCCAAATCACTGCCTTTCGTGCACGTTGGCGTCTGCACATTCAGGGGGTCGGAGCCTCACAAGCCATTGCGCGACTACGGCCTACACATGCACTTCACCGAATCACCTGCTCCTCAACGGAATTTCCAACGCCCCCGGGGCATGAACTGACCTCTAATCAATGTTATTACCTACACCTTCCCATAATTCTATCATTATGCCTGAATGGTATGACCGCCGCAACCTGCTTGACCGTAATCCTGTGCTGACAAGGGATGGTAAGAGCGTTCCATTAGATGATGCCCTGCCACTGCTATCCGAGTTCGGGAAGGGCGAGTCACAACGTTACCGGGACTTTGACCGGGCATGTGAGGAGGCTCCCGGTGCCACCCTATTCGGCAGGACAAGGGACGGGTGGGTCTACGCCGTGAATGCCCCTGCTGACCGGCTTTCTGGGATTGGCGTGGGGTTGAAGAGCCCTGAACTGGCGGCGTTCGACCGCAAGTACCGGATCATCCAAACCCCAGAGGACCCAAAGACCAGGGCTTTGGTCGGCCGTGACCCTTTTCTCACGGACACTGGGGTGTTCGACTTCTTCGTTGTCCTCATAGGGCAAAAGCTCCTGGAAGCCGATGAGGGCAGGCACTCTCCCCTTCCGAACGACCGGCAGACAGAGGACGGCCTCATCCGGATGATATACTCCGCATACGGCGACCGAGGGCTTAACTGGCTCCAGGAGATCGCTGACGCGGGCGGCCAGCGTAGCAGGTTCGGACACGACCCCGACCTTTCCGCGGTGGCTTCCGCGTTCATGTGCTCCAAGCAGCTCTTCACCGACCAGGCCAGCATGGACGCTCTCCTGGGCGAATACCGTGGTTGCAGGGAGTTCTGGCGCGGAGTCCCAGGAGTCGGCGCCAGTATCCTGCCCCATAAGGTCTTCCACGCGGCCTACGAGTTCAGCCACATATACACAAGCGAGGACATAAGCCGCGAGTACGATGTCATGGAGGGTGCTCTTTCGCGGACTGGCATCCCATTCCGCCGCGTCGACCTGGCGTTGGACGAGTACTGGCCGAAGGACATCAGGAGCTGGTCCCCGGACCAGAGCTACTGTGTGGAGTGCGTTGACAAGCGGAAGGTTCCTGTGCTGAGCAGAGCATCTGACTACTGGATCTCCCATTCTAACGTGCCTCACAGGATAAGCAACGGCGGGGGGATAGTCCACGGCTTCGGGAAGACCCCCTATGCAATCACTATGGGCACGATCCCAGACTCCGAGGTCAAGGGTTACTTGGAGGCGTTGAAGCGTGTGCCAGGCTATGAGGATACCGCGCATTTCAGGTTCCCCTTCGGTTTCATGCGCGTTCCCATCGGAGGCAGGTTCCAGGATTTCGAGTGGCAGGACCCTGACATGAACCTTGACACGTTCACGGCAGCCGACACAGAGCATGGCCGGAACGGCTTGTGGGTCGACCCCTTCTACCACCGGGCCTTGCAGGGCCATCCCGCATTCAAGGACTTCAAAGAATACCACGGCGATGAGGTTCTCATCCTTGAGAGCCACCCTGATGAGACGAAGTTCCACCCGCAGAACACCTCATGGGTGGCGCCGGGGTTGAAGGCATACAACCACTGCCCAAAGTCCCTTGACATACTGCGTCCGACGGAGGGGAGGCATCTCGTATTGGACGAGCCCGTCTGCCGGATCCACCGCCACGGCGGAGGAATGGGCTGCAACATGGGAATGGAACTCATTTGATCTTATCGATTATTCACATGTGGTCCCCTAACTAATCATTGTTTATCCTCTGACCTTCCTCCTCTTTCGCCAGATGAGCATGATGGCCGCCGATAGAACCAGTGCTTTGCATCCCACGTCAGAGGCGGTGCCTGCACAATCAGTAATGCCATCAGGATATTCCGTCCACCCCTAAGAAATCAGTGCAAGCCGGGGAATATAACCTATCTCGCCTTTTTCTCCCTGTACTTCGACGCTCTCCTCCCGGTCTCAGGGTCTACTCCGACCATCCGGTAGTGTGTTGTCAGGTCGTTCCGGGGGTCGGGTTGGCCGTGGTATCCGTAGGTGTCGAATATGGGCCCTTCACTATCCTTCCTGAATCCGAGGCGCTCGAAGAGGTCCAGGAACCTGTCTCTGACGTCGTCGGGCAAGAATCCCACCCTGGCCTCTCCCTGGTGCGCCATTGCGTGGTCCCTTGCTATCCTGAGCGCCGGCATCAGAACCCCTGTCTTCCTCAGTGATGGGTCCAGGTACATGTGCCCGAGGTCTTTCCCCCTTGCTGATATGAATCCCATAGCCCACTCGAGGCTTTCCCTGCAGCCCCTCACCCTTATGGAACCGTCCTTCTTGTCGAACCTGAGCGCGTAGTAGCTGCAGTGGTAGTGTGTTCTACCGGTGAAGGGCATGACGAGAGTTCCCTTATCGGTCTCCACTGGTATCTTCACTGTTTCCCCGCCCGGCGTTCTGAAATCCAGGGTGCCTGTCTCCAGTCCTTTGTCCAGGCTTTCATCGGATGGCAGGGTGAGCATCCTGAGGCTTTCGACGTGTTGGTCTCCGTATCCGACCCTCTTCCTGAGCTCTTTTAGGTCTTCGAACACCCTCCGCCTTTCAACGCCTTCCAGTCCTTCAAGCCGCCTTAATTGCTCGTCGGAGAGGACCCTCCTCCGCAAGGCCATATGGTATAAAGGGGAAGACGCGGTAAAATAATGCTATACCTCCTCGGTCAATCGCCCCTCCTTAAGCCAGTCCAGGGCTTCCCGGTAGTCTGTGAATGCTTTCATCGCGTATCCCTGGTTGTTGTAGACGTCCTCCATGAACTTGATGTCCTCCGTGATCTCCGGGTGCACCCCGGCTATCCTGGTGGTCTTGGGTATGCCCATCTCCGAGATGGTCTTGGGCCGGTCGTATTGGGCGGTGATCGAAGTCTTCAGGTTGCATTCCCTGTAGTCGCATAGGAGCTTCTGCGTTCCATGCTCTTTTATCTCCTCCGCGACCTTTTTGATGGCGTCTTCGTCGGCTGTCATGTCGTAGTCTCCGATGAGGCGGAGGACGAGTATCTCCTCCCCGTCCGTGAGATCGAACTCTATGCTATACCTGTCGGATGCCATATTAGAAGAAATGGAGAATAACCCACTGTTAAAGTGATTGGATGTCTACCTTAAAAGGGTAGAATATCCTAACTGTGCCTGTCCTCTCGGGGATTACCTTTTCGAAACCACCGGGTATTTATGCCTCTAAGGGATATTCTCTCCGATATGAGGCTTTTGTCTTTGTCTTTGTCCCTGGTGCTGTTGTTCTCGGGGTGTGTCAGCCAAGGGCAGCAAGGCGGCACGGCAGAGGATTCTGCCATGCGCCATGTCCCTGATGAGGGGGGAGCGGATGGCTCTCCAGGAGTCGTTAGGTTCTCCCTTACCGGCGTGAACTACCGGTTCCTCATGGACGGGGTTGAGAACCCGACTTTGAGGGTCCGCCAGGGCGATACTGTCCGGGTCGAGTTCACGAGCGCCGAGGGCTTTCACGACTGGGTGGTGGACGAGTTCGACGCTGCGACGGATAAGGTCAGCGCGCCGGCTTCGACGTATGTGGAGTTCGTCGCGGACAAGAAGGGATCCTTCGAATACTACTGCAGCGTGGGCCAGCACCGCCAGCAGGGTATGGAAGGGGAACTGATAGTGGAATAGGGGGCATGTTTTAAAGCATCTCTGTGAATACCTTATCTGATGAGGGCGTTCCTTCCTTTCCTGCTGGTGTTCATGTGCGGCTGCCTCTGTTGCGCGCCCTTCGACTTCTACACCACCACTACCACCACTACCACGACGTTGCCTCCCTCTTTTGACCTGGGTTTTGTCGTGATGTACAACTGGGGTCCATGTGATGCTGGCTACGGCTATGAGGCCGTTCAGTTATACGGTGATGGTGAGGGCTACTACGCCTTCAACAACACCGTGACAGGCCAGTATTCGTCTAACACTTTCAAGGTTCCGAAGTCTGAGTTGGAGTCTCTGCTCAGGACCATCGACGGGAGCGGTTTCAAAGAGCTTGAGTCAGAGAACGATGATGATATGTTCTTCGACCCTGGCATCGATGGCGGGGCCTGCAGGCTGTTGACTGTCTACGACTCCGTTGACTCCGTATATGACACGCGATATAACGCGTTCGTGTCGGGTGTGGACCTGCCCGAAGTCGATAGGGTGGGTGATCATCTGGTATCCATACTTAACACCTACGGTGGCAGAACTGCTCGTTTCACCCCTCCGCCAACTGTGATAGTCACTTCCACCACGGCCACAACATCCTCTACTCTACCCGACTATAGCAGCTTCCGCGAGGACGTGATGGTGGATTACATCTGGGGGTCCTGCTGGCTTGGGGACCCGCTGGAGGGTGTTGTGATATTGGACAGCGGACTTGCAGGGTACTACTACAACGACACCGACGACAACCTCCACGCCTTCCAGGAGTTCACACTCACGCAGTCGGAGATGACGTATCTAAAGGCTGCGATACGCCAGAACCAGTTCTTCACCCTCGACTACGACTACCTGGGCTCCAACCGGGAGGAGAGCCACTGCTCCGCCCTCTATATCCACCTCGACGGGAAGCGGAGTAACGTCCAGGTGAAGAACATCCACGTCCCACGGTACAGGAACGTCGCCCAACGCCTGGAGAACATCGCCTACAAGCACAAGCCCACCTACCTGCCAGAACTACCGGATTACCCGCTGGCTTGAACCTCGCCTATGTGTTGGCTGTTTAGAGGTATTCGTGCCAGTCTTCTCCTTCCAGCTTTCGGATTATCCTGTTGGCTCCGTCGCTGAAGGCTATCTCACCCTCCACCCCCTCCCTAAGGCATTCAGCAGTGTTGCTGTGGTCCAGTATTCTTGTTGATACTGCGAGCAGCAGCTGGGGGTGGCGTGTTTTGTCGGGTATCCTTTCGAGGGCGTCGTTTATCCTCACGACATCCGACCTCAACCCCCTTTCCTGCAGCAGCCTCAACGCATTCCGGATGGTCTCCTGGGGTGTTCCATACTGGCTTTCTCCGGAGGACCTGTTAGCCCACCTCTTCCACGCGTTCATGAGCGGGTTATCGTCTGCCCTGCGGGGGTTCGGCCTGTCCGTTTCCTTTGCGGGTGTTGGGGTTGATGTCGGGTTTCCCGCGGGCCTTGGAGGCCTCACCCCGCCCGCGTTCTCCACTGGATCTGCCGTCGGAGGCTCTGAGGCCCTGGCTGCGGGTGTTGCATGCTTTACAGGCGGCTCTGGTCTTGTTCCAATTGCTTCCGCCTGTTGTGTTGGGGCTGCCTGGGTTAAGTCCAGGTTCCTGGTGGCGGTGGTGTACAGGTCTCTGCCGTTTTCAACGTCTGCTAATCCTATCCGGAACCCGTTGTCTGCCGCTAACAGCAACTCCCTCGGTTGTCCTATCCCCCTTAGGTGTTCCATGTATAGCCTGGCCATGGTGGGCCAGTTGTCCCATTCGTCTGCGTGTGATATGATCTCCCGGACTGCACCGTTGACTACTTCAACATTCAAGCCCGGTTCCCTCCTGGATTCAGTGTCGACTTCCAGGGTCATACCTGCGAGCGCCCGGGCTTCCGCGTGTGTCAGCCCCTCTTCTCTAACCCAGTCTCCCATCCTCTCCAGGTCAGGCCTGCCAGCTCTGAGCTCGTTCAACGCGTTTCTGCGGGTCGCACAGACTGGGATGTCCGGGTTTTCTCTGTCGGTCCATCTGGCTATGGTCTTAGCGTCTACGTCGAATCCTTCAGGCAGCTGGGAGAATATCTGGGGCGGGGTCAGCCTTTCATCCCATGTGTGTATCTCCATAACCCTGTCGTACTGGGCTAGCGTGTAGGCTGTCTTCTCCCTTTTTGCAGCGGCTTCCAGTGACTGTGTGGTCTCCGGTTCCGGCGGCCCGAACGCCCGGCATATGGGGTTATCCTGGTCGGTCGGGTACACTCTCCTCTGGAATTCCCTTATGGAGTTCGGGTCTTGGATGTTGATGTATGACTGGCTGCCCCCGGATACAGTGGATTGTACTCCGATCCTGTCCAGTTGGAGGGCAACCTCTTCCAGGAGCGTTTCTCCCCCCGCCTGCGGCAGGACTATGCTATTCTTCCCCACAGAGCAGGTCTTGTCTGCGAATCCTCTCACATACGCTGCCACTTCAAGCTCTGAGACCATGTGGCCGCATGGTGTCCGTTGGTTGAAATCCGTTGCTTCATTCAATCTTCTGCGGAGCTCCTGCGATATGAACTGCACATGGTATGCACCTCCCAGTTTATCTGTTCGTGGGTTTTCCCCGACCTCCATCACCTCATTCTCCAATGGTTGTTGCATTCCTGCTCTGAAGTTCTCCACAATCCTCCTGTTGTCGTTTGTGGCCTTTATGACTCCCTGGTCGTTGGCGCCGCTTCTCCCCCCCACGTCGCTCATGGCCTGCCAGTATCCGAGGAAATAGGAGAAGGGAAGGTTCTCCTCGGTTGGGAAGTTGACTGCTCCTGACTTGAGCTTGGGCGTGACTGTCGGCTGGTTTGATATGGCTAGGGGGAGTCTGCCCTCTGAAATCCATCCTCTGATCTGCTTCACCGACGCGCCCGCCCCAACCCCCGTGACATTGGGGTGTGCAGCCGCCTCCGGGCCGCTGTAACCGTCTTGTATCAGGGATAGCGCAGCCCGGAACTGTCTGGCCGCGTCCTCGATCTTCTTCCGCTCCCCCTGGAAGGCTCCTTCCGGCTTCTTTTCGAGGGTGTATCTCCGCCGCTGGTCTCGGATCGCTTCAGTAGCTATCGCTTCGACTTCCTCCACCCTTTTGATGGGGGGTGGGCCTGCCTTGTAGGACAGTGTGCCTTTGGGGTTCCTCACAACCACGGGTATGCTGCTCCCAACATACGATTGCAGGCTCGGCTCTCGACCTGCCTTATCCCCCGTCTGCTCGACTCTCCTGATAAGCTCCGTGAAGTTCCGGCCGAACCGTCGTTTCTCAGTGGTTGAGGGTTCAAGTGCAAGTCCCTGTCTTCTAATCTGTCCTCTCCGTCGTTGGTCGATCAGCCCCTCGTATTTCTCTCCGAAATATCTGAGGACGTCTTCGTTGGATCGTGTTTGGCTTCTGAATTCCTCCACTTCCTTGGGTGTGAGATCAGGGTCAACTATCTCAATGCCTACGCGTCCATCCACCTTGACAGGCCTGATGGCCGGACCCTTCTTTGGAGGAGTCATATCCATTAAAATTCGGAAGAACAAGGTAAAAAGGGTTTTTTGGTGGGTGTTCCCTCTTCATTTATCGGTTCAAAGTGTGTCCTGTCTATTTTTCTCCTGGCGAGCAGGGCGGAGATACTGATTATCTATCCCCTTCCGTCCATGCGGCGCGGATGCAAGATATGCCCCGGAAAAAAAGGGAGTAGGTCTATTCCTTCTTCGTTGGCCTCCAGATTCGGGCCAGGGTTATCGTTCCTTTCTTGTCGTCTGTTCGTATCTCTAGCTCGTCCACGTGGGCGCGTACGTAGCAGAGTCCATGCCCCACTAATCCTATCAGTTTTGTGCTTTCCCCGTGGTGGAGGTGCCTGGGTATGTCGGTCATCCTGCCCGGGTTCAACCCTATGAACTCGACTCCCCTTCGTTCTCCGTCTGTTATGGGTCTTGTGATCATCAGCCCCCGTCTTCCGTGTTCGATGATGTTCCTGCTCATCTCGCTCCACACGTACTCTTCCTGTGTGTGCATTCTCCCCTCTCGCGGGTGGGTGTCTCCTCCCAGGTATCTTTCCCCTCGGAGCTTCCTGGATATCTCGCCTCTCAGGGCGTCCGCTACCGTCAGGCAAACCTCCAAACCAATGTTGTCCCTGGCGTGGGTCGCGTCGAACCACTGCGCGTCCGATCCTTCCTCTCTCAGTCTCTGCTGCAACCGTTTTATCCGGTCATCGTCTCCTCCGACGATGGCTTCGAGCATGTCCGGCAGCCGGTCGTGGAACCCGTCCCTGAACAGCTTCCTGGAGGTTGAGCTGGGGTCTATCCTCCAGTAGTATTCACCTTCCTCTGTGGCCTCATGGCCTCTGTAAACTGCTCTTAAGCCTAGTTCCCTCTGGGTTGGGAGTCGCCCGTCCTCGCGGAGCTCCACTGCCGCGTGCTCTATCTCCTTCGCATGGGCTCGCCTGTCGCCGCCGGTCCGGGGCACATACTTCATCGTAAAAAAGTATACGAAGGAAAACGGTAAATAACTTCGCATTCGGCTTTCGCATCCTGGGTTTGGCTGCTGCGATGCTCTTCAACTTTGTTCCTCTCCTTATTGTCGGGTTGGTGCTCTTTGTCATCGCTGCCTTTGTCGAGTTGGTTGTGAAATTCCAATGGTATAAGCTCCACGCCCACTTCTTCAGGAACATGTGCTGTTCCATATACCTGTTCACCCTTGCTACGCTGGTGCTCCAGTCATTAGATGAGGGTTCCTGGGGTTCAGCAGCCATCGCAGGAGCTTTAGCGTTGCCAGCGATATACCTGATGAGGAAGAGGTGATGGGGTTTTTTAATTTATACTGTGCTGGCTAATACATTTTCATAATGGATTTTGAACCGTCTGTGAATTGGACAATCTGGTCTTTGAGGATTGCTGCCGGCCTTTATGTGTTGTTTGGTTTGGGGTTCCTTGCGATCCTGCTTTTCTCTGGTGATGACCTGTTCAAGGAGGGTATTGTGTTCATGGTTGTTTTTCTGTTTGGTTTCGCAGCTATCGTGGTCGTGTGCACTGAAGCCCTTGTCAGAGGGCTTCGGAGGGATAGTTTCTGGGCTTGGATTATTTCACTGGTGGTGTTGGGCATATACGCGCCCAGCCTGTATTTCCCCCTTGCGCTTTTGGGCATATTGGGGCTGGTTTGGCGTTCTTCCAGGGAGCGGTTCCTGAACAAGGAAGGCGTGAAAACCGGTTCATTGCAGCCTGGAGACAAGAGGATGCTCCTCATAATCGGTGCCTGCATAATCGCCACAATACTTTTGTTTGTTGGGGTGATAGCCTGGCAGATACTGTGGGTAACACATGCAATATGAGAAGCTTATGCTAGCCTCATCTTCTCGATGATCCTGTCGTTCACTTCGCCTCTTTTCACTATCAGCATGTTCTTCTCCTTTTTCGTTACGTAGTTGGTGTCAATCTCTACTTTGGCGGTGAACACCTTCAATCTGCCAGTGTGGAGCAGTCTCAACAGGTCCTTCACCTTCTTTATCTCTTTCTTGTCTGTTCGTGTGGTTTTGGCCATGTATTTTATGTTTTTCTTGTAGAACTTCACCGTCTTATCCTGCTCCCCCTGGTCGAATCCAACGTTGAACTTTATTCCTGCCCGGGTGTACAGCGCCCTGATCTCATTAACAGCATCCCCCTCCAGTGAAACGTCAAAGACAAGGAACGTGTACTCTTTCACTCCCCTCCAAAAGAATGAACCCAACAATCCCATCCCTTAATCATTCGAATCCACGCATTTAACCTCGAATATCCCATTTTCATCTATTATGGCCTTGCCCGCTCCCAGAGACCCGGATGCACTGTCAAACATCTTTCGCCGGTGCACCCTCATTTTTACCTTTAAACCACCCTATCAACGCCAAAATCCACAGGAGCATAATCCCAACTGCCAATATCACCAAGGGTGAGTCACCGATACCGTCCACCACAAACGAATAACCCACATAGACGGTGGCAGCCACCAACAGCAACAAAGTAACATAACCCTGACCATCCCTCATCTTCACCTTAACCGTCTTCTTATGAAAATCCCACAAACCCATAATAGAACAATTGAAACCAGATAATTAAAATAGTTTACAAAAAAATATAAAATATTATGAAAAAACTTCAAACAACTTAAACTTTCCCCACATACCTTATACAGAAGTGTTTAGAATTAAACACAACCGTAAACTCCGAGAAACCGTTTTGCTCCTGATTAGAATAACTTGGTATTGAAAACAATAATTGGGGGTTATCAATTCCTGCCTCTTTGCCGCCTTGATGCCGATTTGAATTTTGTTTGGGTCTGATGAGACACTCAGAAGACATTCGTCTTCTGGTGCGCCAAATGTCCTAAAAAGCATTTGAGCGTTCGAACTCACGGCCAAATATATTTTTATCAGTTATTTAAAATTTTTTATCAATAGTTTTTAAAATATTCTAAATAATTAAAAAAATAGAAGTTTGGGATAGTTTTTTATACTATCCCTTGGGCTTGCATGGCGCGGGCTACTTTTAGGAAGCCTGCGATGTTAGCGCCGTCAACCAAATTCCCTTCTTTGGAATATTCCTTAGAAGCGTCCCATGAGGCTTTGTGGATGTTGGCCATGATGCCTTGCAGTTTCTTGTCGGTTTCTTCGAAGGTCCAGGATTGGAATTGGCTGTTCTGGGCCATCTCCAATCCAGATACGGCGACTCCACCCGCGTTAGCGGCTTTTCCAGGGCCGAACAGGACATCGTTCTTGTGGAAGACTTTAACAGCCTCGGGAGTGCAGGGCATGTTAGCTCCTTCGCCCACGGCAAGACAACCGTTCTTAACCAATTTCAAAGCGCTCTTCTCGTCCAGCTCGTTCTGGGTGGCGTTCGGCAGCGCAACGTCGCACTCGACCTCCCAGATGTTGCCCTTCTCATGGTACTCGGCGCCCTTAACACGCTTCGCATACTCGCTTATACGACCGCGCTCAACCTCCTTGATCTGCTTCACAACCTTCACATCAATGCCCTTCTCATCATAGACATAACCGCCACTGTCTGAGACAGCCACGACCTTACCGCCCAACTGCTCAACCTTCTGCGACGCATAGATACTCACATTACCAGAGCCAGACGAAACAGCAACCTTCCCCTTCATGCTCTCATTCTTCGTCTTCAACATCTCCTCAACAAAATACAATAGACCATAACCGGTAGCCTCGGTCCGGACGAGGCTTCCGCCCCAGTCCAAACCCTTGCCAGTGAGGACTCTCACGAAGCTGTTCGTCAGTTTCTTGTACTGGCCGAACATGTAGCCGATCTCACGGCCTCCAACACCTATATCCCCTGCGGGAACGTCAGTGTCCGGGCCCACGTGCCTGTACAGCTCCGACATGAACGACTGACAGAACCTCATAACCTCATTATCGGATTTGCCCTTCGGGTCGAAGTCGGCGCCGCCCTTGCCGCCCCCCATCATCAAACCAGTCAAGCTGTTCTTGAAGATCTGCTCAAAACCCAAAAACTTCAAGATACCCTGGTACACGCTCGGGTGGAAGCGCAAACCCCCTTTATAGGGGCCCAACGCGCTGTTGAACTCAAAACGGAAGCCACGGTTCACCTGGACAACCCCGTTATCGTCAACCCATGGGACGCGGAACATTATCTGCCGCTCCGGCTCCGCGATACGCTCAAACATCTTCGACTCAACAAACTCCGGATGAGCCTCGAACACAGGCTTAAGCGAATGATAAACCTCAGTCACAGCCTGATGGAACTCGGGCTCCCCAGCGTTCTTCTCCAAAATACCCTTCAAAACCTTATCGGACATGCATTTCACCCCGAAAATCAACCACATATATGGAATTTAACATTTAAATATGTGAACATACTAAAGTTTAAAAGTGAAACCTAAGTTGTCTGTGAATGAGCGTAAGGTATTAGCCCACCTGATAGGGGACGGGCGGATATCCTGCACAGAAATCGCCCGAAATCTGGGGATAACCAGCCAGGCAGTGGGGAAGATCAAGGACAAGCTGGAAAAGGAGGGGTTCATACAGGGGTACACGGCGGAAGTGGACTTCGAGAAGCTGGGCGTGAACGTCTTCGCCATAGCGTTCTTCAACTTCAAGAGCGGCAGCTGGAGCAGGCTAGAACGCCAGGACATCATGCAACGGGTCAAAGGACCCCACCTGGTCAGGGTATACCGGCTCTCCGAAGGGGACATAACCCACATGGTCGTCTACGGGTTCCGCAGCGTCAAGGAGATGGAACACTACTTCCAAGTCCTCCAAACCGAGAGGGAGCACATCAGCGAGCTGAAGAAAGTCTACGTCATATCCTCCGAGAGCATACTCAAAGACTCCCCCAAGGAGCTCTTCCTGAAGCTCATAGACGAACTGGACCTGGACGTCCTCGCCCGCCCGGAAAAGCCCAAGCCCATGTGACCCTCATCCGATAATGGCCTTTGCGAAATCGGCAGGGGTTACGCCAGGCGATTGGACCGCGGACGAACTGTAGATATTTCCTATGGCATCGGCTATCGCTGTCTCATCCGCCTTCACACCAGCCAACGCCTCCTCGATCTCGCCCACAACGTCGGGGTAGATGAAGAAGTCACCGGTCAACACAACCTCGGAGATCACATCATCCTTCAACGATGAGGATGCTCTTATCAATCCTCCGGGGGACTTATGGGTTGACTCCACCACGTGAACGCCCTCCGATATCTTCACCTTCCTGAATCCGGGATGCCGGCGTTTCACCTTGTTCAACCACTCATCGGACACGAAATACCCATCCAAACCCTCAATGATCTGAAGTTCCTCGGGTGACAACTCCCCACGGACCAGCTCCACATCCAATGTCTCCTTGAACTTGGAGATCAAAACCTCCTTCACCTCATCACGCGGAGGAACGCTGCCAAGCTCCCGTTTCACGGTCGTCAGATACTCGCTCATGGACTTGTACACCTTATCCCTGAACTTCTCATCCGGCACCTTCAACAACCTGGACATGGCCTCATAGTTGAAGTCCAAGATCAGACTGCCCACGACAACAACACAGTCGCCCATGGTCGCGGCCCCCGTACCCCCGATCTTCCTGTTATCCACCTGCAGGTCGTTCACAGGCCGGTGAAAAGCCTCAATACCCAACGCCCTATACGCCTCCACAGGAGCCTTCAAAAACCTGTTATAGACCTCGGTGATATCCCGTGGCGCATGGTCCTTGTGGAACATGATATGGTAGAACAGCTGGTCACGGTCCAGGTACACCGCACCCCCGCCCACACGACGACGGTACACTGGAAGACCCATATCCCTACAATAGTCCAGGTCCACCTCCTTCTCCAGCTCCTGGTGCATGCCAACGCACACATACGGGTCACCGGGGCTCAACAGCGAGATCGTATCCTGCCCCCCCGCGCTCACGCTCTCCGCAACCCCGTGGTAGATGGTCTGACTCCGCAGGGCAGACACAAAACCCAAATCCAACAACCTTACCTCTCTCATAATATCACCATTAAAACAACGTTTGAGCGGACGTCAACCCCATCGCAATGTACTGGACGCCCAAGAGGAGCAACACAACACCCCCAACATACCTTACGAACGTTAGCACATTGCTCCGCATGTACCTCTGAGCAACCTCGACAGAACCCCGCGCCAACATGATCATCAATGTCGGGGGTATGAAAGCGCCCACAGCGAACGAGGTGATGATGAGCACCGCCTTGCCCAGGGAGAACAGCAGGGAAGGCGCGGAGGCCGCGTTCGCCAACGCAACAGCGGAGATGGGAGCCAAGAACACGGACGCCTCCACCGTGCACACGAACCCCGTGACAGTCCCCCAGACCATGTACTCGACAGGGTGGTTCACGCTGAACACCGGCAGCTTCAAGTATTTGAACACCTGGGAGGTGATGTAATGGCGGATGTCCAACAAACCAAGGAGGTCCGCGGACAACGCCACCATGAACACCCCCGCTACCAGTATGGCCACGGGTGCGATGGTATAGGATATGACACTGCCAGCCAGGCCGGTGACAATGCCCAAGACTATGAAGGTTATGAACCTGCCCGCGGTGAACAACACCGACGAATAGAATGCCGCGCGGACGTTCTCCTCCCCCCCGGCGATATACGCAGCCAATGGCACACCACAGACAGGGCAGGATATCAGCCCGAACAACAGCCCCAGCCAGAGAGCCCACAAAGCCGAAGAACCCGCGTTCTCCATGGCAACCGCCATATACGGCTGAAGCACGCCCATGGACTCGAGCATCCACCCGCGCACAAATACTACCAACGCAACGAACAGGAACACCAGAACCCCGGCCAACACCTTATTCATCAGCCCTCACCTCCGCCTCCTCTTTGGGCTCGTACTTCTCCAGGAGCCTGTCCAGCTCGCTGAAGCAGGACACGATCAAGGATGAGACGGATATGAACTTGGTCTCCACACCCTGCTTGCCGCCTATCTGGGAGAGTAGGGCCTCGCAGCCGGCGCAGGCCAGCGGGCACAGGTCCGCCCCCGTCGCCCCCGCGTCCGACACCTTCTTCTCAGCCAACGCGGTCATGGCAGCCCCGTCAGACCCCGCCCCGCAGCAGGCGCAGGGGTCGCTCATCTCCACATAGGAGCCGCCAAGGTAATCCACAATAACCTCGTACAAGTCTTTGATCTTCACGCCCAAGGTCCGGTTCAAGTGGCACGAGTAATGGCCTGTGACCTTAACGGAGGAGTCTAGCTTCCTGTCAACCAACTTGTCCATCTCCCCCGACCTGATCAGCGCGTACGCGTACTCGAGGATGTTAACGGACTTGAACCCCCGCCGCCTGAACTCCGGGTGCTCGCCCAGGTATGCGGTGCAGGAGGCGCAGGTGAACAACACATCCTTTATGCCCAACCTGTTCAACTGGTTCAAATTGTACGTCAAGCACTCTTCCGCACCCTCCTCGTCGCCTATGCCCACGGAACCGTATCCGCAGCACCGCTCGTTGGGTATGGTCTTATACTCCTCAAGTATGCCCGCTTCAACGGCCTTGTCCAACAATACGTAGGTGGACAGCCTCAACGTCTTCAGCATGCGCGAGGTCGTGCAGCCCTCGAAGAACACAAGCTTCCGTGGAATCCTCATCTCCTGAATTTCAACCCCTCCCTAAGTTTTTTCAAGTCCTCAATGGCTTCCCCGCCAACTTCAGCCTTCTTCAAATCGTCCTCGAAGGGGTTGAAGAACTTCCTCAGCCGCTGGGCCTTGGTTATCCACATCCACGGCAGGTTGAAGCCCGAGCCTTTTATCCTGCGGACCACGGCCTCGTAGGTCCTCTTCATCTGCGGGTTCGGTATGGCCTGGATGCCGCTGATGGCATCATCCTCCAACGCACCCTTCAACTCCCTGTTGTAGATGTCCATGCACAGCTCGTCCACGCCCAGCTTCCTCGGGCACCGCTCCACGCAGGCTCCACAGCCGCTGCACAACTCGACATGGCCTTTAACGGCGTCATCGTATCGCCCGCTCTTCACAGCCACCATGATGTCCTTGGGCCCTATGTAGTCGCCTTCAACCGCGACGATGGGGCAGACCGCCCGGCACTGCTGGCACTCCATGCACAACACCGCGTTGCTCTGGTTACGCAGCGCAATATACGCTATCATGCCCAAGGGCACAAGCGTCAGGGCCGCAGCCACCCCAGCCGTTGAAACAAGCGTGAAAACCATCATGGAAACCTCAATATCTTCTTCGGGCAGGCGTCAACGCATTTCATGCACTTTATGCACTCCGAATCCGTTATCGCCTTTCCCTCCTGTATGTACTTCTCAGCCACCAGAACGTCCATGGGACACTCCTTCTCGCAGTTCAGGCATTTGATGCACTCGCCGGCAGAGCGTATGGGAAGCAGATGAAACCTGGCGAACAATGCGAGGAAGCCTCCGACGGGACAGAGGTAACCGCACCACATCTTCCGCCCGTGGAAGAACACCAGCAGCGAGACGATAGCGAACACGGGCACGGCCATGAATATGACATGGCCCGTCAACCCCTTGAACAGCACGCCCGCGGGGCAGTAGTCGCAGAAGGACGTGTAACCC
This sequence comes from Candidatus Altarchaeales archaeon, assembly GCA_014727915.1. Taxonomy (GTDB): domain Archaea; phylum Altiarchaeota; class Altiarchaeia; order IMC4; family SCGC-AAA252-I15; genus WJMO01. The sequence continues at coordinate 379,367 of WJMO01000005.1, forward strand.
ACGAGGAACGAGAGTATCAGGAACCCGAACAACACCACATACTTCAGGTTCACGTCCTTCAGGTCATCAGGGGCCTTGTGGGCTCCCTTGAAGGGTGAGACTTTTTCAACGGCATCGAGGAAGGTGCCGAAGGGGCACAGCCAACCGCAGAACATCCTCCCAGAAAGCATGGCAAAGCATGTGAAGGCAGCCACGATGATATACGGTGATATGGTGGGGAGTGTTGTTGAAGGGTTCAACAGGTCAACCCGCTCCAAACCCAGGTATACGATGGACTCTGCTCCGGCCCGGGCGAACAAATCCTGCAAGTGCCAGAAGGGGTCCAGCCAGCAGACGCCCATGGGGTTGTTGAACAGGAGATAGGTCAACGCGATGGTCAAGGCTACCGCAGCCGCCTGAACACCCAACCGCATGTGAGCTTTCTTCACGTTCATTCTACCGTATGCTTGTCCCTCTCCTCTCTGATGTTCAACCTGGTCAAAACCTTCGTGGGGCAGCCTTCAACGCAGAGGCCGCACCTGTCCCAGTCGAACCGGTCCTCCTCCTCCACCCATGATAGGCAGGCGCTCCGGTTGATCACCGGGAACCCCCGCCCGTCCACTGACATGGCGTTCACGGGGCACTTGCTGATACCATAGTATTCCCTCGGGCACAGGCCCTCGAAGGACGTCGCGTCCTGCCTGGCCAACAATAGCCCCACACCCACGACTACCGCCAGCATGAACAACAGGCCCATCCACCTGTTACCCCCCCGCCTGGTAGCGTCGCGTATCTCCACCTTCTAATCCTCCCTGTACAACAGCCTCGTCGGGCACACCACAGTGCAGACCCCGTCTTCGATGCACTTGTTCCTGTCTATGACCGGCTTCACCCTCCCATACTCGCCTTCGTCCTTCACCAGCTCCAAGGCGAACACGGGACAGATGGTCTCCCCCTGCTTCCCGAGGAGGCACCGTTCCAACCCAAAGTTCCTGCTGGCGTCCATGGCCTCCAATAGCACGGGGTTGAACCTGTAACCCACATCGGGCTTCACGATCTCGGAGACCTTATCCCCGTTGAATAACACGATGAACGACGCGTCCTCGCCGTCGGAGATGAACATCTCCCCGCTAACGACCCGCTTGAACCTCACAACATGCCCGCCCACGTCATCGTAGGCGTAGACGGAAAGGTACTGGCCCTCATACTCTGACCCTATCCCCTCGGACAGGGACACCCTCACACCCCCGTCAACCGCTTCGATCGAATAGGATTCCCTCGGGAACGGCGGCCTGACCTCCGGCCTGCCGGCGTAGGCGCTGCCTATAGTCTTCCCCAGCACCTTCAAACCTCCCCCGCTCATCGCCGCGCTCGCCAGGTAGACCATGACCACAACCACGGCTATGAAAGCCAGTATGTTGTTCCTATTCATTGAAGACACCATCCTCCTTAAGATCACGTATCGTATCCGTTATGGGCAGCTCGATGGGGCAGCTGCGCTCGCAGGCGCCCTCCAACGGGTCGTACTTGGCAGCGTCTTTGACCCTGAGCATGCGAACCTCCACGACCAAACCCTCGCCGAACCGTTCTATTGCCTCTCCAGCGGTCATCCGCTCCCCATCCACCTCAACGGTCATGTCCGGGTCCGTGCTATAGGCCTCGTCCAACCTTAGCTGGAGGTTCCGGGCGCTCATGTAGATGTCCGGGTCGTCCACGGCCGCCGCCACGACGAACTTCGCCACATCGTAGCCGAGGGGGCAGTTGAGGTTGCAGGCCCTGCACTGGTAGCAGGTCAGCGACCACGGATGCCCCGAACTATAGGCTGTGTAGGCGAACAATGCCAGGATTGCGGCTATCACAAAGAACGCCACCACGTTGAAACGTCGATTCCCCTCTTCCATCTTCCTAGAGTATGTACATCAACAGGCCCACAACGGCCCCGCCCAATAGTCCCTCCAAGCTCACGGGGCTCGTGTTGAATGATATGTTGAACATGACACCAACCGCTAAACCGGCTCCAAGGTTCAAGGCCATTTTCATCCTAGTCTCGTCCATCCTTCATAGGAGGGCCATCAGCAAGCCCACGAGCAAGCCGCCCATCACACCTCCCCTGTCCTTCCAACTGTGATCCAATGAAATGTTTATCATTATCCCAGTGACCAAACCCACCCCGAGGGCCGCCGCAAACAGTTCAACCGTGTATCCAACCATCTTCATATGAACCCCAACAAGCTTATCGTCAACGCCGCGAACCCGGTCCCAACCAGTATGCCCACCTGCTGGGGCCTCCCCGACACGCCGATGGCCGTGCCCAGGTTGCCCTCGCCGATGCCGCCGATGCCGCCGATGGGCGAGGGTCCGCAGGATGCCGCCGCATTAACGATGAAGGCGGTCAACACTATGGGAACCGCGAAGGCGCTTCCAGTAACATCTCCCAGGCGGGTGCCGAACATGAGCACCCCCGGTATCAAGGCCATCCCGATGATCCTCCCGCAGGGCATGGGCAGTATGGTGGGCAGGTTCACCAGCAGCACAGCCACACCCACGTAGCCGAGGGGCGTCAACGCCACATTCTCCAGCAATTCGATCAGGACGTCGAAGCTGCCCACCGCCACCAGCGCACCCGCCATTATGAAACCTGATATCATGGCCATCACCGGGTGCAATATCACGCCCGCTACCAGGTCCTGTATCGAAGTTTCCGAGATCACCATCACGACCAATACTATGAGCATGAGTACCGTCTGGATCGGGACCGGCGGCTTCAACACGAACACCGAGGTTATGGTCAGCAGGAATATGCCCAACGCCAGGTAACCGGACCTGGGGATCTTCTCAGTCTTCTCCTTTTTCTCCTCAGCCTCCTCCTCAACGTTCAACAATGACTCGGACGGCATTATCCTGTATATGAACCTGGTTGACAGCATGGTAACCGCCGTTATCAGCATTATAGCTATCTGCTGGGCGTTCCCGAAGGATCCCAGCTCGTAGCCGCCCATCCCCTCCCCGACCATGCCGATGCCGCCGATGGGCGAGGGTCCGCAGGATGCCGCCGCATTAACGATGAAGCCGAAGACGATGATGCTAGCCAGCAGGGGGCTCTTCTTCGCCTTCGCGATGTTATGGCCGAACAGTATCGCCGCGGGTATGAGCGCGGCAGCCATTATCCTCCCGCAGGGCATCGCAAGTATCGTGGGAGTGTTCACCAGCAACGCGACCGTGCCCGTCATCCCCACTGGTGTCCTGCTCGCCCGCTCGAGCAGGTGGATCGCCGCCCGGAAGGCTCCCGCAGCCTCTAGGGCTCCGGCAACCAGGAAACCAGCTATCAACGCGGTGATCGGGTGCAGGTACAGGTTGGACATGAGCTCCCTGACGCCCACGCTGTTGCCTGACATGAACGCCAATACAACCAGGACAATCGATGATAGGATCAGCGCTGACTGTATCGGGAGGATGTCCTGCCGTATCCACCCCCGGAGCGATGCTACTATCACCCCGAAGAAGATTATCAACCCGGTCAAGCCCAGCAAGTCCATACTAGAACCTCACCTTCCCCACTCTGTTGGCTATGGTCCTGGAGCCGATTTCGGTCAATCCCACCCTGGAGCCGACGGAGAGCTTGTCTATGCAGATGTTGCAGGGGCTTGTCTCAGCGGATACTACACTACCATCCTCCAATTCGACTTTCAAGGGCAGGCTGGCCTTGCCGGACTGGTCGCCCGTAGAACATGACATGCACCCGTTCACGGAGCAGGCTTTCACACCCTCCAAACCCAGCGAGAGTATAACACCTGTCCGCTGGGGTCTGAATAGGGTCTTGAAGTTCAGGTAGACCAGGTAGATGCCCAGGGCTATCAAAAAACCGAAAACGCCCTGGTTTACCGCTTCGACCGGGTTCATGATCACTTGGCGTGCTTCTGGACTTCGGCCTTCTGCCACTCCACGGCGGCGTCGCCCTTCATGAGGTTGTCCACCTCGCCGGGGTCGCTCATCTCGACCTCGAAGATCCAGCCCTCCCCGTAGGGGTCGCTGTTTATCTTCGAGGGGTCGTCGTATAGGTCCTGGTTCACCGCTGTTATGCTCCCCGAAACTGGCGCGTAGAGGTCGCCCACCCATTTCTTCGTCTCTATGGTGCCGACCTTGTCGTCCTGTTTGACCTCGTCGCCCTCGAAGGGCATCATCACATAGCTTATCTCTCCGGCCAGCTTCTGCGTGAAGTCTGTGGCGCCGACCTTGCACTTGTTGCCTTCGACCTTCGCCCAGTAGTGCTCCCTGTGATAGTAGAGCTCTTCCGGGAGGTCGTATCCTTCAACGTCAACCATCCAAATCACCTATGAATTATACTGGGGTGTAAGCGTATGCCTTGCCAAACGGCCTTGATGAACTGGGAGCTATCTTCGTGAACTTCTCTCCCTTCAGGAGCTCCGCTGGCACGTTGAAGTGGTCGCAGAACTTCTTCAATATCTCGTTCAACTCCCTCTGGTCCTCCTCGCTCATCTCCTTATTGGACGCGTATATGCCCAGCAGCTCCTCGCGGACGTCCCCGCGCATGTATATCTTCCCCCCGTGGATGCCGGCTCCAAGGTCTGTCTGGGCCAGTTCACACTCCATGAGCTTGATCTTCTTGGGGTCGATGTTCTTCTTCTCCATGGGCTTGCTCCGGTCCTTTATCGCATCTGTGAAGTCCAGTCCAAGGACTGCTATGATCCCCCCTGCCATGTACTCTCCACAGTACTGTTTCACGCTGCCGCCGTATACTATGGTGGGCACGTTCTCCTTGAACTCCTTCATGTGTATGCCGATCCTGGATCCGCCGTTGCCCATTATGTATATCTCGCCGCCGCGGGCGCCCATGCCCGTAATGTCCCATGAGTCCCCGTAGACGATTATCTCCCCCTTGTTCAGCGTGTTCCCGAGGAGGTATTCGCTGCATCCGTGGACTATCACCTTCGGGCCTTCCATGAACACCCCCAAGTCCAAGCCCGCGTCGCCGAACAGTTCCAAGGTTATGTCCTTCTTTATCCCGGCTCCGATGAACCGCTGGCCGTTGACGTTCTTGACCACGATGTGCTCCCAGCCGTCGGCTACCGCCCCCCGGATCCTCTTGTTCAACACCCGGTAGTCCATGTATTCGCCGTTCTCCCGCGCGTTTATTATGAACTTGTTCTCTGACATATTCTTCACTCTCCCGCGTGCTTGACACCCAGTATCTGGGCCTCGTGGGGGTTGGGTCCGATGTACCTCAGCCTGCCCCTGTTGCCTATGAAGGACTCGACCGCGTCGATGCCCATTATGCCCAATACCTCCTCCAATTCCGCGTGCCAGGCGTTGAACAGGTTCACAACCCTCTGGGTGGCCCATTCCACGTCCACCCGCTTGCCCAGGTCCGGGCGTCCGGTGGCAATGCCCCAGCTGCACTGGCCCCTGTGGCACTGCTGGCATACGGTGCAGCCCATGGCCATCAGCACCGAAGTGGATATCATCCCGCAGTCCGCCCCCAAGGCGAGCATCTTGACCAGGTCCGCGGAGCTCCTCAGAGAACCGCCAGCGACCAATGTTACCTTGTGCCTGATGCCCTGGCGGGTCAGGTGCCGGTCCGTCGCGGCGACAGCCAGCTCTATGGGTATGCCCGTGTTGTCCCTCACAACCCTCGGTGCGGCTCCCGTGCCCCCGCGCAAACCGTCTATGGTGATGAAGTCCGCGTTCGCGTGCACTATCCCCGAGGCGATGGCAGGCGCGTTGTTGACGGCCGCGATCTTCACACCCACAGGGACCTTGTAGTCTGTGGCCTCGTGCAATGCGGCTATCAGCGTTTTCAAGTCTTCAATTGAGTATATGTCGTGCTGTGGGTTGGGGCTCAAGGCGTCGGTACCCTCGGGTATGCCCCTGGTGTCGGCGATCATCTCGTTCACCTTCTCGCCTGGCAGCTGCCCTCCGTGTCCCGGCTTAGCGCCCTGCCCGATCTTGATTTCCAACGCCGCCACGTCCAGGTAGTCCGGCCCCACTCCGAAACGCCCGGATGCGACCTCGCTGACTATGTTGGCCTTGTAGGGTCTTAGGCTGACGTGCAGTCCGCCCTCTCCTGTCCCCATCAGCGTGCCCACCTTCTCGGCGGCCCGAATCATTGAGATGTAGGCGTTGTATGACAGCGATCCCAGGCTCATGTGGCCTATGAACAATGGCATGGACATCCTGACGTTAGGGGGTATGTCCTCGACCTCGTAGCCTTTCTTCATGTCCTTGACGTCCAGCCGGTCGATCTTCTTCCCCAGGAATGTGACCGTCTCCACAGGCTCTCTCAGCGCGTCTATGGCCGGGTTGGTGACCTGGCATGCGTCCCATACGAGGTTGTCGAACACGGACGGTTTAGGCTGGTCGCAGCCCATCCCCGTCAGCAATACCCTGCCGGTCCGGGCGTTCTCGTAGATCACTCTGTGGTAGTATGTGGTCCAGTTCGCGTGGGGTGAATAGGTTCCCGGGTGGTTCCGGACGGTTATCGCGTCCACGGGGCAGAATACGGTGCACCTCTGGCATGCGACGCAGTTGCTGTCCTTTGAAACATAGGGTTTCTTCTCGTCTTTATCCCATTTTATGCAGTCGTAGGTGCAGTTCACAGCGCAACGCCTGCACTTGGTGCACTTGTCCAGGTCTATGTCGACCTTGAACTTGGCTAGCATAGTGTCCTGTATGGTCTTCAACTCATGGTTCATCCTAGGTTCACCCCCTCGAACACTTCCCCGGTCCCGCGGGTCTTGATGCCCTCCTTTGACACTATGACCGGCACGCCCGGGTTGGGCTGCCAGTAGTCGCCAGTGTCGCATACGGTGCGTATCGAAGACAGCTCGCTGGCGCAGTAGAACGTGTTGCTGTCCCCGTCGTATGCGGCGATCATGGGCCTCAGCTTCTTCCGGTCCGTGTGGGCTATCATCGTCGGCTCCGGGTCGTCCGTAGTTATCACGATCGAGAAGGGGCCGTTGGCCAGTGCGCTCCGGTAGGTCTGCCTTATGTAATTCATCCACCGCTTTCTCTCGGGACTCATGAGGTTGATGTCCCTCCAGTAGGGGGGTGCTATGGCGGTGGTCGCTATCTGGTGGACTATCCCCTTCGGGTATCCGCTCCTCCGTATTATGTAATCTACTATGTAGGCGAGGACTTCAGTGTCCGTCCTCAGCATGCACTGGTATCCCCGTTCTTCGAGGTAGTTTACGTTCGTCCCGTAGGATGTGATCTCTCCGTTGTGGACGACCGAGGTTCCGAGTATGTTGAATGGGTGAGCGCCGCCCCACCACCCCGGCGTGTTGGTGGGGAACCTGGAGTGGGCGCTCCACATGAACGCTTTCATCTCGTCTATCCTGTAGAATTCGGCTATGTCCGCGGCCCAGCCGTTTCCTTTGAACACGGCCATGTTCTTGCCGCTGCTCATGCAGAAGGCCCCGTCAATGGTGGAGTTCACGTGCATGACAACGTCCTTGATGTGCTCGTCGGCGTCCTCCCTCTTGGTGTTCACGAAGAACCTCCATATCTGCGGAGGTTCCCTTATCCTCTCCGTCTCCCTTATGGGGACTTCCTCGTCGAAGATCACGTCCGTGTGGGCGTTTAGGTACTCCTCCACCCTCTGTTTAGTGGGTGCCTTACCCGGCACTTCTTCGAGTATGAGCTGTATGCAGTAGTCGTCCTCGTGCTTTGGGAATATGCCGTGGGCTGCGAAACCCGCTCCCAGACCGTTCTCCCGTTCCTTCTGGAGGCGTATCATGTCCGCTATCTGCTTCCCCTCCACGGGCTTCCCGTCTATGTTGAACAGTGCCGCTATCCCGCACGCGTCATATACTCGGTTCATTTTTTCTTCTTCTTGCTCTTTTCGATTATCCTGGTTATCTCCTCTGGGTCTGCCGGTTTCAACGGGTCCATCCCCAGGCGCCTCCTTATCATCTCGTTCTGTCGCATCCCGTATCCTGTGGACTTGATCATGTCCATCTTCATATGGATCACATCGGGTGCCTTGCCATTCTCCACCGCGACCTCCCTCAATTTCAGGAACAGGTCCTTCAAGCCTATGTTGTTGGGGCATCTTGCCATGCACTTCCCGCATTGCAGGCAGTGCCATATGAGCGGGTTCTCTATGGCCTCGTCCAGCTTGCCTTCTTTCAGGAGGTCCACGATCTCCAGCGGGTCGAAGGGCTTCCCCGTATCCTCTGTTATCTGGGCTTCCGTGCACTCCAGCCTGCATGCTTCGCAGTGGCTTATGAGGTCGTTGTAGTCGAAGTACTTCTTCACTTCCTCAAGTTTGGCTCCTTCCTCGTATTCGACACCGATTTTCTCGAGGGCTGGTTGCACGCTGGTCGCGTGCATCTTCAATGCCATGTCCTCTGGACTTAACCCCAGTGCCAGTCCTATGAGCTCTGTGACGTAGAAGACGGGTATCGCGTGCTCTCTCATCTCCTTGGAGAGCCGGTCGAACTGCAGGAAGCATGTGGGGCATGCTGTGACCATGCAGTCCGCGTTCTCCTTTGCATGTGCCAGCTTGTTCTTCAGCAGCTTGTCCGCGTCTTCGCTGTTGAATGCTGCTATGGGTACTCCGCAGCAGTCCATCTTGTACGGGTAGTCGGCGGTTTCAGCCCCTAGTTTCCCGACGATCTCGTCGAGGGATGTCGGGGTGTCCGGGTGGTCGCTTTTGACTGCCTGGGGCCATAGGGCGTGGCATCCGTAGTGGACTGCGACCTTCAGGCCCTTCAGGGGCTTTTTCACCTGGCTGTTTATGACGTTGATCTTGTTGTGTATGGCTTCTAGTATGTGTTCGACTTTCACGCTCTTCTCGTATCTCTCGGATTCCTTGAGCATGTCGTTTATGTGCTTTCGGGTGTCGGGGTATTCCAGTTCCCTGTGGGCTTTTTCGAATGTGTTGTAGCATCCGCTGCAGGCCACGAGGATGTGGTCTCCTGCGAGTGCCATGTTGCGCGCGCTTAGTGCGAGTGCTGCGTCGTGGTCGTATGCTTTCGCGGACACTGGGTCTGGGCAGCAGGTCCATCCGTCTATCTCGTCTGCTTGCAGTCCAATCTTTTCGAGGGCCTTGTTTGTTGTTAAGATCAGGTATGGTAGTGTGTTGCTTATGGTGCAACCCCAGTAGATCGATGTTTTTTTCAATTTCACACCAACCTAAATATGGCATTTATTATTTAAATATTTAATGATTTATGGTATAATGGTTTAATTATTAAACTAAATGCTTGTTTTAGGTGGTTAGAAATAATGTGTATTTTTATATGGAAAATGATTAAAATATTATAAATATTTTAAAAAATTATTGATTTCACAATATTTATATATCAATTGTAAATATCCCAACAACAAAAGAGGTTTAAGGGTTAAATTTAAAAGTGAAAAACAGGCTTTCCGATAATGAGAAGCGGGTTCTGACCTGCCTCATAAAAGACGGCCGGACCACATGCACGGAGATGGCCAGGGAACTGGGCATAACCAGCCAGGCTGTGGGGAAGATCAAGGAGAAGCTGGAACGGGAGGGGTTCATAAGCGGGTATACCGCGGTCGTCGACCAGGAACAGCTGGGAATCACCGTGCTCGCCATAGCGTTCTTCAGGTTCAAGTCCGGAGCATGGACCAAGATGGAAGAGAAGGACATACTCGACAGGGTCAAGGGACCCCACCTCATAAACGTCTACAGGGTCCCAGTCGGCGACGTCACCCACATGGTAGTCTACGGATTCCGGAACATAAAGGAGATGGACAACTACTTCCACCGCCTCCAGACCGAACGGGAGCACATAAGCGAACTCAAGAGCCTCTACGTCCTATCGACGGGGAGCGTCATGAAGGATTCACCGAACGAGCTCCTGCTGAAGATAATAGACGAGATGGGCCACGAGGAAATGGCAAGGCCCGAGACACCGTCAGCCTAGCCCCAGTAGGGGTTCTTCACGTACTTGAACGCGTTCAAACCCGCGAGCCCTCCCTCGCCTATGGCCTGGGGTATCCTTATCCACTTGCCGACGATGTCGCCGGCCGCGAACACGCCCTCGATGCTCGTCCTCAGGTCGGAGTCGACGACGATCTTCTCCTGGTCGTTCAGCTCCACGCCGATCCTGTTGAGGAACTCCGTGTTGGCGGCGGTCCCAAGGCTGAACAGCACGTGATTCACCTCCCAGACCGTCTTCGAATCGTCCTTGTTGTTCAATAACGTGACCTTCTCCACCTTACCGTCTCCGTCGATGTCGAAGACCTCGGTGTTCCACAGCACGTTCACGCACTCGTCCTTCACGCACGCCACGTTCTTGTCCGTCGCCCGGAACGCGTCACGCCTGTGTATGATCGTAACATCCGCGCCGTTCCTCTTCAGCTCCACCGCGCACTCCACGGCAGTGTCACCCCCGCCGACGACAATTATCCTCTGGCCATTGTACCTTGCAGGGTCGGGGAGGCAGAAGTTCACGCCTGACAGGTCCTCGCCCTTCACGCCCAGCTTCCGAGGCGAACCCAAACCCACGGCCAATATCACAGCAGAGCACGCGTATTCGCCCCGGTTGGTCTTCAACTTCAGGCCTTCCTTCAGCTTCTTCACGTCCGAGACGGTCTCGTTCTCGTTTATGTCCACGCCCTCCTTCAATGCGTGGTCTACCATCATCTTCGATACTTCAGCGCCGGTCTTCTCGTAGATGCCAAGGTAGTTGTCGACCTTCTTCCAAGGGTACTGGTTCGTCAGCGCCCCCCCGGCATTCCCTGATTCGACGACCAACGTCTTGAGCTTATAATATGCCGTCGTGATCGCGGCAGACAATCCTGCGGGCCCGCCCCCGACAATGACAACGTCGTAGTCCATTGTAACAGATAAGATGAAAGTCACGGTATAAAAATCCTATTTTCACTGTGAAAACGTCCTGCTTATAATCTACTATCGGTAATATCTACCAACGTGGCCTCGGAGAACTGGCATGCGCTGGACCTCAAGGGCGTATATGGTGGATTACAGTCTTCAGAGGGGGGTTTGACTTCTGATGAGGCGGGTGCGAGGCTGGCAAGGGACGGCCCCAACAAGCTCGCGGAGAAGAAGGGGATATCCCCCCTGCAGATACTAGCGGAGCAGTTCAAGGACTTCCTCATACTGCTGCTGATCGGCGCGGCGGTCATCAGCATCGTAGTGGGCGTGTACGAGCAGAGCGTCCAGGAGATGGTCGAAGCCTCTCTCATACTCGTCATAGTCCTCTTCATAGTCGTGGTCGGATTCTACCAGCAGTACAACGCGGAGAAGGAGCTGGAGGCGTTGAAGGAGCTTATGACGCCTCAGGCGGTCGTTCTAAGGGACGGGGCGAAGAAGAACGTCGACGCGGGCGACCTAGTAAAGGGGGACATAGTGTTCCTGGAGTCCGGGAGCAGGATACCCGCGGACCTCAGGGTCGTGGAGGCCATCGAGCTCAGGTGCGACGAGAGCTCCCTCACAGGCGAGAGCACGCCCGTGGACAAGCGGGAGGCTGAGGTCGAAGCCGACGCGCCTCTGGCTGACAGGGCCTGCATGCTCTACATGGGCACGAACGTCGTCTACGGCCGCGGCAAGGCGGTGGTCGTGGGCACGGGCATGGACACGGAGCTGGGGAAGATCGCAGGCCACCTCCAGGACATCAAGGACGAGCGGACGCCCCTCCAGGACAGGCTGGACAGGCTGGGCAAGCAGATCGGCGTCGGCGTCATATTCCTCTGTGTGGTCGTCTTCGCGGCCGGGCTTCTGGCGGGGGACATGCCGTGGCTGGAGATGTTCATGGTAGCCATAGCCCTAGCCGTAGCGGCGGTGCCGGAGGGACTGCCGGGGGTGGTGATAGTCGCCCTCGCGTCGGGCACCAGGCGGATGGTCAAAGAGAACGCAATCATCCGGAAGCTCCCAGCCGTCGAGACCCTCGGGTCGACGACGGTAATATGCAGCGACAAGACCGGCACCCTCACAAAGAACGAGATGACAGTGAAGCGCATATGGGTTGACGGGAAGAGTGTTGAAGTGGAGGGTGAAGGGTACTCCCTAAAGGGCGGATTCAAGGGCGAAGTCGGCCCGGACCTGAAGGAGCTGCTGAAGGCGGGCGCCCTCGTATGCGAGGCTACCGTCGACGAACGGGGCAACATCACCGGCGACCCCACCGAAGCCGCTATCGTGGTGGCTGCGGCCAAGAACGGGCTCAGACAGGAAGGGCTGAAGGCCGAATACGCTCAGGTGGATGAGGTCCCTTTCAGCAGCGAGCGCAAGCGGAAGTCGACAATACATGAGGGCCCGGAGGGTATGGTCGCGTATGGTCTGGGCGCGCCGGACGTGGTATTGGAGTCGTGCACGAAGCTGCTGAGGGGCGGCATGGAGGTCCCCCTTGCTGAGAAGGAAAGGGAGGGGATACTGGACGCCAACCAGGACTACGCCTCGAAGGCATACAGGGTGTTGGGCCTAACCAGGAGGAAGCTCACGAGAGGCTACGACCACGGTAGGGTCGAGGAGGGGATGACCTTCCTCGGGTTGGTGGCGATGATAGACCCGCCTAGGGAGGAGTCCCGGGAGTCCGTCGAACTCTGCAGGGAAGCGGGCATCAGGGTGGTCATGATAACCGGCGACCACAAGCTGACGGCCACCGCCATAGCCTCCGATTTGGGGATACACCATGAGGGTGACAAGGTGCTCACAGGCCCCGAGCTGGAGAAGACCAGCGACGAACAGCTGAGGGAGCTAGTGGGCGAGGTCTCCGTCTATGCCAGGGTCTCGCCGGTGCACAAGCTCAGGATAGTGGACGCGCTACAGTCCAAGGGTAACGTGGTCGCGATGACCGGCGACGGCGTCAACGACGCTCCTGCGCTGAAGAAGGCGGACATCGGCGTGGCCATGGGCATAACGGGGACGGACGTCAGCAAGGAGGCGTCGGACATGGTGCTGACCGACGACAACTTCAGCTCCATAGTCAAGGCCGTTGAAGAGGGGCGGGGCATCTACGACAACATACGGAAGTTCTTCGCCTACCTCATATCCGGTAACATAGGGGAGGTGGCGGTCGTGTTCCTCTCGTCGGTGATACCGGGGGTGCCGATCGCGCTGACGGCTTCGCAGATACTGATAATCAACCTTGTGACGGACGGGCTGCCCGCCCTCGCGTTGGGGGTGGACCCCTTCGAGCCCGGGGCCATGAAGAGGAAGCCACGCCCTCGGACGGAGCCACTACACCACGGCCTCTCACCCTTCATACTCTGGTATCCCCTGCTGATGATAATCGTGACCATGGGGTTGTTCCTATGGGTCTGGGACCCGGTGCGTGAGAACGTGTTCGAGGCGCAGACCACCGCATTCCTCAGCATAGCCTTCTTCGAGATGTACCAGGCCTACGCTAGCAGGAGCACCCGGTATCCCGCGTTCAGGGTGGGGCTTTTCAAGAACCGGTGGCTCGTGGCGGCGGTCACATTCTCGCTTCTCGTCCTGCTGTTCCTCTTGTACGTCCCCGTGGCGATACCCTTGACATCATTGAGTCTGCAGGAGCTCACGCATTCCGCGGCCCTGGAACCCGACATGTTCCTCACCGTGGCGGTTCTGTCGAGCATGGGCTTCATATACCTGGAGCTGCATAAGTGGTGGGACACCCGGGGCATGCGATTATGACCTGTTCGAGCACGCCGACCTGAGCATGTTATCAGTTATCCTATCGCATAGTGATATGTTGGATGTGAGGCTTGCCAGTTCCATGTAGCACTTGGTGCCGTTGGCCATCCTCCCGCAGTATCTGGGGTTCATCTCCCTCAAGGCCACCCTCTCCAGGCACCTGTCCGCGACTCTCTTGTCGGTTATCCTCGTGCACAGGAGGTAGTCCTCTGTCTGGAGGTTAACCTCGTCTACGCACTCTCTTCTCATGGTTTCATCTTCCATCAGGCTGCAGTATTCCGGGTCGTTTTGGTGGATCGCGAACTCGAGATGGCATGAGTCCCTCCATCCGGTGTCCAGCGTGTCGCATATGCTCTGGTCCTTCGCTTCCTTAGCGTGGGAGAGCACGCACTCGTTCCTGTGCGTTCTGTCCTCTATCCTTTTGCACACCTCCAGGGGGTCGATGCTCTCATTGTGGTCGACTTCCATCGGTTTCTCTTCGAAGGTCAGCCTGACGAACCTGTAGAAAGTGTTCCTGGTAGTTCCCCCCTCGCCGACGTGCGGGTTCCAGTACTCCCAGACTATCTCCTTGTCCTCTGTGACTTCGAATGCCCTGCCTTTCGCCGATTCCGTGATGAGCGTGTTGCCGTTCGGGAGCCGCTGGGCGCCGCCCCGGTCGAGGCTGTAGAATGACTCCACCGGGTCTCCCTTGTATATCCATATGGGCCTCATGGACTTCGGGTTCACCTCCAGCACCCGGGAGTGGTTGACTTCCACGCCGTTGTCGAAGACCAGGACCTTCCCGGTTCCCAGCAGTGTCGCGTGATGGGGTTTCTGGAGATCCTCGTATCCCCACTGCCACAGCACCTCCTCCCTGTCGAGGTCCAATACGGCCAGTGTGTTGATCTCCCTGACGCAGACGAGGACGTCCCCTCCCGGGAAAGCGTCGGTCCCGCCTATGTAGTGGATGGAGTTCGTATGCAGGAAGTCCAGCGCTCTCTCTTGCTCGGGGTAGTAGAACCTGTGGTTCCCCGCGGACTCTGCCATCCTCTCCGTCAGGTTCCTGTCATTTAGCAGAATCCCGGATATCGAGTGGTTCCCTATCATCTCTCCCTCCGGGGTGTAGACCTCGATCTGGTTGTCGACTACCGGTATGTCCTCGGATATCTCTGGGATATCCGCCCTCCTGTTGGTGAGCACGTAGAGGTTCCCGTCCCCGTCGAGGGAGAGGTCGTGGTGGGTCCTCCCCTCCATCGTCCATTCTCTCGAGGAGTTCCACCCGACCCTCATAACGCCCTTGTCAGCTATCATGACGTATAGCTCCCGTGGGCTCAGTGGCACTATCACCGCGCACCCGTCCGTTCCGAGGTCGATGCTGTTCACGGTGTTCCCGTACATGTCCACGTAGTAGATAGTGTCGCTCATGTCGTCGCAGTAGACGTTCAGGTTCGGGTACGCGTTGGGCTTGTGCTCTACGACATTGGCCTTGCCCTTGTCCTCGTCTTGGATGGGGGTTTCCGTGATGTAGGGAAGGGTCTTGAGGTGGTCGCTGTCTTGCGGTATGTCGGGTTGTCTATTGACCGTGTCGTAGGTGGCTGCGCCCAGGGCGGCGACCATCAGGATTATCAGGTATATAGTCACCCTCTCCATCACATATCCCTCAATGATTGGATTCTCTGAATTTAATTCCAAAAAGAATATATTATGCAAATATGAATAAAAATAATTGAAAAGTATTTATATATGAATACAGATGTTATGCATAAGGAAATGGATGAGGTAAAAAATATGCGGAGGTGAATAAATGGGCTGTAGGACATCGATAGGAAGATGAGTGGAAAAGCCGGGTGACCTGACACGGACACAAACGCCACAGGAGAATGGCAAAACCGTCTGGAGCATTCCAGCAACATCGGGCGCCCGGCTGAAAACCAACTTAATGCCAGGGCCTCTCACGCGCTACATGACCCTCCTCCAACCTGCCTATCTGCCAGCCCCTGACTTCCCTCAACTCGCCGCCAGTGTAACCCGACTGTATGTAATACGTCACCTTCGAAAACCCGGTGCCACCCTCCTTGTCAGGTATGAACGTGACCCAATCCTTCTCGTCAGCCAGCCTCATGATGGGCGTGTGAACGCCCTTGGACATCACCACGAGAGGCTGGCTTCGGTCGTTGACTGAGTGCGTGTCCAGCTGGTCTGCGCCAACGTAGACGAGGCCCCAGTGGGCCCTCGAGACGATGCCCTCCAACTCCAGGCCATTCTCCCCCTCCCTGCACCTGAACGTGACAGGCTCAGCATCCAAGTAATCCCTGCTCTTCCCCCACTCGCCCTTCCACTCGGGGATGAACGTAAGGTCGACGTGTTCGCGCCCATCCCTGGTCTGGACCCTCGTCACCTCAACCAGCGAACGGTTCAACGGCTCGTCATCGCGCCTGTGAATGGGGGAGCCATACCTGCCCAGGAACCGGTTGAGGTACTGCCTCTGCAATCCACCGTCCAACTCCGATATATCCGACGTAGCGACCGTGTCATGGTCGACCTTGAACCTCGACTCCCTCCGGTTCGCAAGATAGTATACTGTCCCTGCAGTCCCCCCGAGGCCAGTGAAGCCGGCAGCCACTGTCAAACCTATCCCCTTCAACATGGTGCGCCTGGTGAACCTCCTCCTGTCCACGTTCAGGGACTCCACAGGCTCTTGAATCCCTCCGCCTGGGGGTTGGGCCTCCGACTCCCCCTCCTGCCTCCTCTCAACCTGCCTGTTGCCCATAGTAACCTGTTATGAACTGGGCATCCAAGGTTAATATCGGCGTTTTATCCCCGGATTTAACCTGAAAATCCTAATCTTCTACCATGCGGTTCGGCAACGTTGAGAAGTCGTATGTCGCGCGCTTCCTGAGGAGCCTCTCCTTCTTCGGGGCGGTGACCGTGCCCTACATGCTCGACTGGCTACAGGTCGATTACACCAGAATATTCCTGCTGCAGGCGTGGTTCTGCCTGTGGATCGTGATATTCGAAGTGCCGACGGGCGTGTTCGCAGACAAGGTAGGGAGGAAGGTCAGCCTCATGCTGGGGACCATGCTGTTCATAGTAGACCTGGTGATATTCGGGACCACCAGAGACTACATGATACTGTACGTTGCAGAGTTCTTCGGCGCACTCGGCATCGCACTCTACTCGGGAGTCGACAAGTCCCTCATCTACGACTCCCTACTCGAAGAGGGCAGGGCAGGTGAGGGGAGGAAGTGCTTCTCAAACTATGAGGCTGCAGGAACCCTCGCAGTCGTGATATCCTTCCCTTTGGGGTCGTACCTGGCTGGGTCGGGGCTGATAGCCTATCCCATGTCCCTTGCGTTCATGTTCCTCCTCTCCGCGTTGACGATAGCGCTATCTATGGGCTTGATACTCTCCATGAAAGAGCCAGAGCGGAGGAAGCCTGTCGAGAGCGGGCTGAAGATGAGCATAATCGGGTTGACAGCCATCATGAAGGACAGCAGGCTCAGGAGGTTCGCGTTGAACTCGGTGCTCATATCCTCCCTCACCTTCTTCATGTTCTGGTTCTACCAGCCCCTCACGGAGATGGCAGGATACGATGTGAGATGGTTCGGGATAGTGGGCGCCTCCTATAACCTGGTGGCAGCCGGGCTGCTGCTGAACGTCCACAGGATAGAGAAGCTATTCGGTATGAAGAGGCTGCTCGAGTGCACGGCAGTGCTGCCAGGCCTGTTCTTCCTCGGCCTCGCGTTCACTGGGAACGGCGCGTTCATCATAGCCTCCATATTCGTGATAGCAGTCTCCAAGATACTCAGGGCGCCGATACTGGCAGACTACATGAACCAGCACATCGAAAGCGACCTCCGGGCGACGGTGCTGTCGTCGGTGTCGCTGATGGAGCGGCTGATAATATTCATACTCTACCCGATAGTCGGAATGCTCGCAGACGCTAATCTTAGGATAGCATTCGTGATGCTCGGCCTGCTCATACTCATATCAGCCGCCCTCGCCAGGATAGACCACATGTACCTCTAAAGGGGCTATTTTATCAGTGTTCTGGTGCCCTGTCCCCTGATTGTGAAGGGTCTTTCCATCTGCCCCCCTGGGTCCATCATCTCAGGCAGGGCCTGCACCATCACCTTCGCCAGGGGTGCTTCAGGCTGGTACTGTGTCATCTCCCTAGCTAATGCTGGAGCGTCTCTGGCAATCCCCAACGCCAACTGCTCAAGCCTATTCTGGGGTATTTCAGGTACATGGGTCGGTTCGCCGATCCCCAGCGTCCCATGTATCAGGCGGGGGAACGCACCAGGTGTATCCCACATATGGGCGAACATCGCATCCACTTGGCTCTGCTGGCTGCTGACCCTGTTCAATAGACTGGCGGTCTCATCCTGTTGGAAGGTTGGATCGTCAACCCTTAACTCCCGCAGCCTAAGGCAGTCCCTCACATGCGCTCCCAGGAATTTAGGGATCAGATTGCCGGTGCCGAATATTGCACCATTGAAGTTAAGTCCAGGGTCGGCGAGTAACAGTTTGGCGCGGTGGTCGAATCCCGCCTGGAAGGTGAGTTCAGGACATGCTTTCGCGTAAATCTGAGCCACAACCTTGTCCTCGTGGGTTAGCTTCCCGCCATCCATCTTCTTACCAGTCATTTCAGCATGATTGATGAGGACCTTCAGATGCTCTGGAGCCGGGAATCCAAGGGTGTTTCCAGCAGTCAACTGCGGGAAGATATACGGCATGTATATTGTGCCACTTCTTTCAGGTATTGCATCCATCACCCTGCAGTGGTACTCTGTCATAATGCGATGCAGATAAGCTGGGTCAACAGGGTCCTGCCCGAACCCTTGCGCGAATTCGGATATTCTATGAATGGGGTCAGTCACCAAGACGCCGAAAACACCCTTGCTTGCAGCATACTCTGTTATTTCAACTGCATGCTCCAGTTTTTCAGCGCCAGTCCCGACAACCACCTTCTTACCATGCTTTTCGCCTAACTCGATGCCGAGGTCAACCAGCCTTCTCGCATCATCTCTGGACTTGGCCAATACATTCCTGCCCCACCCTGTAGTGCCTAAAACAACGGCAACGTCCAGTTCAGGGATCAGATAGTCCCATATCTTCCGAGTTCCCTCGAAGTCAACACTGTCTCTGGTATTGCCTGCAGTGACAAGCGGAACCCCAAAGCCGAATTCCGTGACAGCACCCATGTAAAATATCACGCAAACAAAGGATATAAGAAGATGATACTGTGTAAAAATATTATTCACAAAAGCATCAAATATGCAATAATGCATAAAAATTTACGTTATTATTTATATATGAATACCCTTTTTTTGTGTATGTTGTCAGCTGGGGTTGCCTAGCCTGGCGAGGCGGTCGGCTGCAGATGTCGAAATGAGAATTTCGACAGAAAAAACCCGTAAGGGTTTTTAGAGACCGACACACGAGAGTTCAAATCTCTCCCCCAGCTTTCGCACACACTATATTTTATAATACTCACCATACATACACACGAAGATGAGCGAGGAATCGAACGCGGTCTTTGAGGCGATGTTCGCCTTGGAGGACATAAGGGAGCTGCTCCGGGAGACGGCGCCTGAGCACAGGCTCGGCGAAGAGCAGAAGAAGGCGTTGGAGGAATCGCTGAAGAGAATAATGTCGTCACTGAAGGCGTTGGAGGATTTGAAGTGAAGGTCGCGGAATTCGAACTGAGGGACCGGGACGAGGACTACATAAATATCAACCCCCTCCAGACTGCGGGGAAGACCTACGCCGACACGCGGAAGGCGATAATCTCCTACATCGACGGGTACAGCGTATGCGACTGGTGCAAGGGAGACCTGTGCAGCATCGAGAAGCCCCCGGTCAAGAAGTTCCTGGAGGACGTGTCAGGATTCCTGGGCATGGACTCCACAATACTGACCAACGGATGCAGGGAAGCCAAGTACTCCGTCCTCCACACTCTCACGGAACACGGGGACTCGGTTGTCGTGGACGGCAACAAGCACTACACAACATACGTGGCTGCAGAGCGGGCCGGGCTGAAGATATACGAGGTCAAGAGCTCCGGACACCCAGAATTCAAGATAGAACCCGAGGGATACGCGGAAGCCTTCGAGAAGGTGAAGGCGGAAACTGGAAGGCTTCCCAAGGTGGCGGTGCTGACTCACGTGGACGGCAGCTACGGTAACATCGTGGACTCTGCCAAGGTGAGCGGAATATGCAGGGATTACGGCGTCCCCTTACTGTTGAACACCGCATACTCGTCTGGGAGAATGCCAGTAGACGGTAAAAAACTGGGGGCAGACTTCATAGCATGTTCCTGCCACAAGAGCTGGGCCGCCGGGGGAGGCAACATAGGATTGCTCGCGACAACCGATGAGTGGAGCGACAACCTCTTCCGGCAGAGCACCGAATACAAGGTGAAGACGCTGGAGATACTCGGCTGCTCGACGAGGGGTTCGTCCACGCTCGCGCTAATGGCTAGCTACCCCCACGTGAAGGAGAGGGTAAAGAGGTGGGATACGGAGGTCGAGAACGCACGTTGGCTCGTGGATGAGTTGGAGCGGCTGGGACTGAAGCCTTTGGGCGTCCAGCCCACGGAACACGACCTTAACTTCGTAGAATCCGACGTCCTATACGAGATATCCCAAACCCACAAGAAGAAGAACTTCTACCTATACCATGAGCTGAAGAGGAGGGGAGTGGTGGGTGTGAAGGCCGGGCTGACGAAGCAGTTCAAGTTCAGCACCTACGGGAAGTCGAGGGAGCAGGTGGAGCACCTGGCGTGGGCGTTCAAGGACATAATAGAGAAGTTCGGCTAAGATGAAGGCAGTGGCCCTATTCTCCTCTGGCATAGACTCGCCGGTCGCCGCGTACCTTATGGCGAAGAAGGGCGTTGAGGTTATCGCGTTGCACATGGACAGCCGACCCCACACCGACGACGCCGGAGTCGAGAAAGCCCGCGGACTTGCCGAGAAAGTGGGGGCTAAGCTGAGGGTCTTCAACAACTCACGGTTCCACCAGGAGGTCCGGGACAACTGCAACCCTAAACTCCACTGCATACTCTGCAAGAGGCACATGTACCGAGTCGCGGAGAGGATCGCCGAACGCGAAGGCGCCGACTTCATAGTCACAGGGGAGAGCATCGGCCAGGTGGCCTCCCAGACGGTGGAGAACCTGGAAGTGCTCGACAACGCAGTCAAGATGCCGGTCATAAGGCCCCTGATAGGGTTCGACAAGGAGGAGACCATACGCATAGCCCGTGACATCGGAACCTATAGCATATCCTCGCGGAAGTCCGCCGGCTGCCCGTTCGTCCCAAAGGCCCCTGCGACGAAATCCAGGATCGAGGACGTACTTAAAGAAGAAAGCAAAATAGACTTGGACGCGTTGGTTGAGCAGGGCGCATCCAATGCGGAGGTAACTTGAAATGGACGCATACGGGATACTCGAGAAGGTAAGGGAAGAGAAGCCGCTGGTACATCACCTGACGAACTGGGTCACGATCTACGACTGCGCCAACATAACCAGGGCTTTCGGCGCGCTGCCGGTGATGGCCCACGCAGCCGAGGAAGTCGAGGAGATGGTCGGGATCGCAGGAGCCCTCGTGCTAAACATAGGGACTCTAACGCCTGAACTCGTCGACTCCATGATAAAGGCTGGGAAGGCAGCCAACAGGAAAGGGATACCCGTAGTATTGGACGCAGTCGGCGTCGGAGCAACCAGGCTGAGGACCGACAGCGCACTGAAGATACTCGAAGAAGTCAAGGTAACGGTGTTGAAGGGGAACTACGGGGAGGTTGGTGTTCTCGCAGGCGCGGAAGCCGAAGTCAAGGGCGTGGAGTCAATGGGAGTGGAAGGAGACCCCGTTGAGCTGGCCAGGGGCCTCGCAGGCCAGTTGGGCCTCACAGTGGCGATGACCGGGAAGCAGGACATAATATCCGACGGGACTACCACCTACCTGGTGGATAATGGGACGGAGATGATGGGGTCCATAGTCGGAACCGGGTGCATGGCAGCATCCGTCATAGGCGCGTTCACAGCGGTTGAGAAAGACGCGCCAAAAGCCGCTGCCGCAGCCCTCTCATGCTATGGGATAGCCGGAGAACTCGCTTCAAAGGATTCCAGAGGGCCGGGAACCTACAAGGAACGGTTCTACGACGAGGTATACGGCCTTAAAAGGGAGGAAGCCGAATCCAAAACCCGGCTAACACCAATTTAACACTGTTTTAACCCGGCTTTCACCCCAATCTCATAGTTAGGGACAGCATAGTATTTAGTGTGGAGGTGGGGTGAAATGGCTGCCCAAGCGATGTTAATATACGTGGCATACGGAGCCACAGTGTATCTACTAGCCTACCTGCTTTACCTCGCATCCAGGGTTGCCACTCTGAACGGAGGTAAGACCTGCTTCAAACCCTACGACAGGGATAGCCTCATCTTGAAAAGAAAGCAATTTTGAGCGACCACCCACACGAAGCCATACACAGGTGGGATGAACCCACCTCGGAGAGGGGCCGCCCACTCCCCTCTCCCAAACCATGGCTCAGTCTCCCTTGTAGGTCCTGACGCAGAATGTCTTCCCTGACCGGTCGCTTTCGATGCAATGCCCGAAGTCGCCCAAGGAGGAGTTAATGCCCTCCAAGGCGGTGGCGATCCGCTCAAGGTATCCTTTAAGCTCCTCATCCACCCTATACACCTCCAAAATAATTTATTAGATGCCTCTATATTCTACACTATGAGAGGGTTCTATTATATAACCGACCGGAAGCTCTCGTCCAAGCCGGATGTGGACGGGGTCAGAGAAGCGGTGGAAGGCGGCGCAGCCGTCGTTCAATACCGGGAGAAGGAACTGGACCCTGTAGAAAAGTCGGAAATCGCAGCGGAGATGAAGAGGATATGCGAAGGGCGGGCGGTGTTCCTCATCAACGACAATGTGGACATCGCATTGGAGGTGGACGCCGACGGGGTGCACCTGGGCCAGGAGGACACACCACTCGCAGAGGCAAGGCGGCTGCTTGGCCCCGACAGGATAATCGGAGTCACAGTGCATAACGTGGAAGAGGCGTTGGCTGCTGAGGCCGGATGCGCGGACTACGTGGCCGCCAGTCCCATATACGCGACATCCACGAAGGAGGATGCGGGAGAGCCGGCGGGGTTGGAGCTGATAGTGGATGTTAAAGCGGCTGTGAAGATACCAGTGGCCGCCATAGGCGGCATAGACGAGTCGAACATCGATGATGTTGTGTCCGCGAGGGCTGACATGGCCTGCGCCATCTCCGCCACGGTCACCAAAGAAGATATAAGGGCTGCCGTCGAATATTTCGCAAGGAAATGGACGAAGTAATCGTGCTGGACTTCGGAGGCCAGTACTGCCACCTTATTTCCAGGAGGATAAGGGAGCTTGGAGTATACTGTGAGGTCCTTCCATCGGACACATCCGCAGGGGAGTTGAGGAATAGGGACGGGTTGAAGGGTGTGATACTCTCCGGTGGCGCGGCCTCAGTATACGATGATGAATCGCCCCAGTGCTCTGAGGGCCTCTTCGAGCTGGAGCTTCCCATGCTGGGGATATGCTACGGCCACCAGCTAATAGCGCACCACACGGGGGGCAAGGTGAAATCCGGCGACGCCGGCGAATACGGCCTGACAGAACTCACCATAAAAGACTCCGGCAAACTGCTGGAGGGGTTGAAGAAGAAGACGCGGGTGTGGATGAACCACAAGGACATAGTCGAGAAGCTGCCGGAAGGGTATTCGGTGCTTGCTTCAACGGACCACAGCCCAGTAGCTGCATACGCCAACGATAAAAGGAAAATATACGGTGTGCAATTCCACCCTGAAGTCACCCACACGGAAGACGGGATGAAAGTGTTGGAGAACTTCATAGCCCTCTGCGGCGCCTCAAGGGACTGGAGCATGGCAGACTTCATAGATAAATCCGTAGTAGAGGCGAAGGAGGTCATAGGGGATCGGAAGGCCATAATCGGTTTGTCCGGGGGTGTGGACTCCTCAACAGCCGCAGTGCTCGTGTCCAAGGCGTTGGGCGACCGGCTCACCGCAGTATACGTGGACACCGGACTCATGAGATACAGGGAGACGGAGTTCATGGACGAGACGTTCAGCGGGAAGGAGATGAACTTCATCATAGTCGACGCCGCCGACAGGTTCTTCAAGGCGTTGGAGGGCGTCACCGACCCGGAGCTGAAGAGGAAGGTCATCGGCGGCACGTTCATAGAGGTGTTCGAGGAGGAGGCCGAGAAGGTCGGAGCGGAAGTCCTCATCCAGGGCACAATATACAGCGACAGGATAGAGTCCGGGGTGACAAAGCACTCCGACAACATCAAAAGCCACCATAACGTTGGCGGCCTCCCCGAGGAGATGAAGCTTGACGTCTACGAGCCGTTGAGAGACCTGTACAAGGACGAGGTCAGGGAGATAGCCCGGCAGCTGAAGCTTCCGGAGGAGATAATAACACGCCACGTCTTCCCAGGCCCCGGCCTGGGCATACGGGTGCTCGGGGAAGTCACGCCCGAGAAGGCTGACATATGCCGGCGGGCAGGATACATAGTGGAGGAGGAGCTGAAGAGGGCGGGAGTCTACGAAGAGTACTGGATGGGCTTCGCTGTTCTACTGCCCGTGAAGAGCGTGGGCATACAGGGGGACAGCAGGAGCTACAAGTACCCGGTGGTGGTGCGGGTGATAGAGTCCAAGGACGCCATGACAGCCAACTTCAGCAAAGTCCCATATGAGCTGTTGGAGGCTATCTCCACGAGGATAACCAACGAGATAGCCGAAGTGAACAGGGTCGTCTACGACATAACCAACAAGCCTCCCGCCACCATGGAATGGGAGTGAACATGGACATCAGTGAATTGGGCGGCGAGTTCGCCCTCATTGAGAGGCTCACACGGGCGGGCGGTGCCGTGGTAGGTGTCGGCGACGACGCCGCAGTCCTGGAATACACTGGAGACAAATACCTTCTTGTGACTACTGACATGCTATGCGACGGCGACCATTTCCGCCGGGATTGGAGCGCACCCGAGGACATAGGCGTGAAGGCGATGGAGTCCAACGTCTCCGACATCGCCGCCATGGGCGGCCTGCCAACATATGCGCTCGTCTCCATATCCTTGACGGACGATGTTACAGTGGAGTTCATGGACGGATTCTACAAGGGACTCTACAGCGTCGCAGACGAGTACGGGTTCAGCGTCGTCGGGGGTGACACCACCCACTCGAATACGATGGCAGTGTCCATAGCATTGTTGGGCGAGGTTGAGAAGGACATGATGTCCCTCCGCTCGGATGCCATGGTAGGCGACCTAATATGCGTCACCGGAGACCTGGGCAAGAGCAAGGCAGGCCTTGAGCTCATGCTCGTGGGCTTGGGAGGGGATACCTCCGCCCACACGAGGCCCAGGTGCAGGCTCCGGGAGGCGAGGGAGATAACAAGGCACTGTAACGCGATGATAGACGTCAGCGACGGACTGGCAAGCGAAGTCAACCACATATGCAGGATGAGCGGCGTCGGAGCAGTGGTGCACAGGGACAGGATACCCGTGTCAGAGCCGACAAGGGAATCTGCTATGAAATTGGATGCAGACCCCATAGGATATGCGTTGAACGGTGGGGAAGACTACGAGCTCGTGTTCACTATCGCAGAGGGCGACCTGCCGAAGATTAAGGTCGGGTGCCCGATCACGGTCGTGGGCGAGATAGTGGAAAAGTCAGAGGGTACGATATTGGACGATAGTGGCGTGTTGAAACCCCTCGAGGGCGGGTACAACCACTTCCAGTGACTAATAAACCTCTGGGGCTAATATCTTCATGCGATGTCAGTCAACGTTAACGCGCCAAAGGACCTTCCGAAGGGCGCGATGGTGATCGAAGCCTTCCCCAGCAGGGGCTATGTCAGCACCCTGGCAGCAAACCAGCTTATAAAGAAGCTGGAGATGGATATGGTGGGGCACATAGAATGCGATAAGCTAGATGCCATAGCAGTCGTCCACGACGGTCAGCCACTCCACCCCATACGGATATACCACAAGGACAACCTCATAGTCATATTCTCCGAGCTCATGATACCCTTCAACCTGGTTCACGAGTTCACCGCGGCCATAGGCGACTGGTTCAAGGAACTGCAGCCAGAGTCCGCGATACTCCTGGCGAGCGTGCCAGGGGTGTCGACTGAGAAGGAGCATGAGATAATGAACGTGTCCACAGACGAGGGCATGAAGAAGAAGCTCAAGAAGATGAAGGTGAAGGGCATGGACGAGGGCGTCCTCACGGGGATGTCCAGCAGCCTGATGATAAAATGCTGCGCCCATGACATCCCCGCCACCTCACTGATGGTAGAGACCTCATACATACCAGACGTGCTGGCTGCAGCCTCCCTGCTGGAGATAATAGGGGGCCTTCTGGACATGGAGATAGACGTCGATGAGCTGATGGAGGCTGGCCATGAGATAGAGAAGAAGTTCAAGGAGACGCTTAAGCAGATCCACCAGGGCCAGGAGAACTACCATGAGATACATCAGCTGCAGAGCATGTACCGTTGAAGATGAGCGTGCAGGAACTGCTGGAAGAGACCCTTTCCGAGAGCTTTGAACTATATCGCAGGAACTTCATAGCATTGGTACTTGCCACGTTGGCAGCTTCTGTCCTCTCAATATTCATAGTGACAGTAGCGCCCCTGTTCTTCGGCTTGTATGTGATGGCCGTCAAGGCGTTGAAGGGGCGCAAGCCTCTGACAGGGGATGTCTTCAAAGGCTTCGACTACTTCATACTCAGCTGGGTTCTGTTCATCATAGTCGGTGCAATGTCATTGGCGGGGCTCATATTCCTGATAGTGCCCGGGATCGCGGTCATGGTGCTTTTCCAGTATGCCGTCCCCATCGCGCTGCTGGAGAAGAAGGGCGCGGTAGACAGCCTGAAGCGCAGCTACAAGATGGCGGTGGGTAACCTCGGGTTCTCGGCGTTGCTATGGCTCATCCTCATGGTATTGAACGTTGCCGGGGGCTCGATAACCTTCGGGATCCTCCTGACCCAACCCTATTCCGTGGTGGCGCTCTGCCTGGCAGCCAAGAAACTATTGAAGAAAAAATAGGAACAGTTTAAAGAAAAGTTAAAATAATTGAAAAAAGGGGGTTTAGCCCCCTTTCTTGTTGTGCTTTACAAGGCTTTTCACGCACATCATGCCTGCCATGAGGGATATGACGTACAGCACGTACTTGAGCCATGCTGCCACCACGAGCACGCTTATCTCCAGTGGCTCGTCCTTGTGGACCAGGTGGGAGGTGACGGATATGGTCTTGCCCATGTATGGGAGCTCCAATCTCACGGGCAGCACGCCCTCCCTGACGGGCACGTTCAAGGCTCCCTCGCCCGCTCCTAGGACGCTCATGGACTTCTGCATCACCATGGGAGCCTCGGCTTCATCGACCATCGCATAGTCTGCGTCGTAGACTACCGCCCTGCTCTCATAGCCTGCTGAACTGCCTCCCATGCTGAATATGCCCATGGACAGCACCCCGAAGAACGCCACCACGAAAAGGCAGATTACGACCAACACCGCCGCTCCTGCGAGCATCCACTTCACGGACTGCTGGGACACGTATCTCCTTATGACCCACACCATCGAGGCTATTATCGACAGTATGAGCAGCACCCAGCTGAAGTAGAAGAGCCCCACGCTGAATACCAGGTATAGGAGCGCGTATTTGAAGCTGGACTTCATCATATAACCCAGCCCGAAGAACACTATCGTGAATATCAGCACCGACTCCAGCGATGGCAGCTCGCTGCCTCCCTTGGCGCCGTAGGTCCACAATACGATGTAGTCCTTTGGCAGGAGTATCTGCGTCGTGGCCTCGGTGATTGTGAGGTCCGTGTTGGCGACGGGCACGTCGATCATGTCTATGAACTTCAGCGGCTCCCTGGACTCGAAGTATATCATGTCCAACGTCCCATGCTCTGTCTTCGGGAACGAGAGGAATAGCTTGTCATCGTCTTTTGTGAGCTTCACCGAGCTCCTGTAGCCAGTGGCCGCATACAATGGCGTGCCGGGGGCTTCGATGCCTATGTAGTCCATGCCCGTGTTGCTGTACTTGTAGGTAAGCTCGGCCAGCATGCTCCCCTTCTCGGTGATGGCTATCCTGTTGACGGCCCTGCTCACCGAAGCCGCAAGGGACGGGAACATCTCAAGCTTGTCCACGGTTATGCTGAACGCGTCCTTGGGCGACGCCAGGAAAGCCCTCGCATTGCTGTAGGATGGGCTTATCGAGGATTGGCTGAGGTCTATCTCCTCCGCCCCGGTGGATATTGTTATCTTCTTCTGGGGGTCTGACTCTATGAGCACATGGTGCCGTCCCTCATCCAATGGTATCCTCAGGTTCCTGCTGTCGAACGTCCCTGATATGGCCACGTTCGCGGTTTCACCCTCCAATTCCATGGTTAGGACGCTGCCCGAGATGCTGTAGTCCGTCGCGCCGACGACTGAGACGATGCTCTCCCCGTTGCGTAGTGTGAGGGTCGCCTGACCGAGCGAGCTTCCGAAGGACCGGTAGTCCAGGCGGTAGCTGAACTGGTCCCTCTCCGCGTATGAGTATTTGAAGCTGCCGTCCACGAGCATTGCGACCTTGTCGCTCCTCTGCACTATGACCTCACGCTCCTTGAGGCCGTACTGGTCTCCTTTGATGGCGTATCCGTTCTCTATGTCGAATGTCATCTCGTTCACTGGGCCCGGGACATAGAGTCTGACCTGGCCCCGGGTCCTGATGGTCAGGTCGCCCCTGAACGTGAACTCGCCCTCCTCCAATATCATGTAGTAGCCTTCCTTGTCGAATGAAACGGTAACGGGACGTCCGTTGACCCTCATGTTGTCGACGAGAACGTCCTCCGGCCTACCGAGGATGTAGACTTTCACATCCTCCCCGGCTATGACCTCCCCCGTTCCCTCAAGGGTGAGCATGTTCTCGTTGAGGTCTCCCGAGACCGTCATGTCCTCGAGCGCGTAGAAGCTGGGTTTCGTCTCGTTTACGATCACTATCTCAGCCGAGCTGTTCTCGGCCAACAATACCCCCAATACTATGAACAAAACCGGCACTAACAATATGAGATTCCTGTTTTTCATGCTTAACTATGGCTAAGGCTAGTATATAAAATTCAACGTTTATTTTCGGCATCGCCCGAAACTCTGAGGTTTATATTCGCAGGGATTAAATCGTTTATATGGTGGGCCTATGAACCTGTATCGTATGCTCCGAAACCTCAGGAAGAGCCCTGATAACGTTGAGAGGGACAGGCTGATGGCGCGCTTGAACGGCAGGCGATACTTCACAGAGGACGAGCTTAACGAGATATTCTCATACAGGAGACTGGGATACCACCACAACGCCAACGCGGTCGAGATAACCACCAAGGCCTTCGAACCGGATTCCTCCCTGGGGGATGGGATACGGGTCTTGAAGCGTTTGAACGGTGTGGACATGGCATCCGCATCCCTGATACTCTCGTTCCAGAATCCATTCTCCTACGCCGAGCTGGACAGCCGCGCATGGAACAAGCTCAGGAAATACCACGGCTTCAAGGGCGTGGAAAAGGACTTTAAATCCGATTTCTCCACTGTAGAATACGGGAAGTACCTGGAGGCCCTCAAGCTGATCGCTGAAGACTATGGGATGCGGGTGGCTGACGTCCAGTTCGTCCTGGCGTCGAACGTTAATGATGACTAATATCATAATGTTGGGCCCCCCGGGCTCTGGTAAGGGAACTCAGGCGGAGATGATATCCGAAAAGTACGGTTGGCCCCAGATATCCACCGGCAACATACTGAGACATGCGATCGAAGCCAAATCCAAGCTGGGATTGGAGGCCGAGTCCTACATGGGCCGGGGGGAGCTGGTCCCCGACGAGGTCGTTGACGGCATAGTCGCTGAGAGGCTCTCCCACGAGGACTGCAGGTCAGGGTTCATACTGGACGGTTTCCCCCGGGACCTCCACCAGGCTCATGCGTTGGAGGAGATAGCCTCCATAGACCATGTCTTCGACATAAGAGTGCCGGACCAGGCCATCGTTGACAGGCTGTCCAAGCGGAGGGTCTGCGACTGCGGGGAAACATACCACCTGGAATACAACCCCCCCAGAGCCGAGGGTGTCTGCGACGAGTGCGGAAAGCCCCTCTACCAGCGGGACGATGACAATGAGGGGACCATAAGGAACCGTCTGAAAGTATACCATGAGAAGACAGAGCCCCTGATAGGATACTACCGGGAGAAGGGGTTGCTGGTTGAATTGGACGGCACCCGGGACATAGGGGAGGTCTTTGATGGTATGTGCTCCCGCCTGGACGGTTGAACAATGATGGAATGGAGGGATTTTGCGGCCTTAACACTGGTTTTGATCTTAGCCGGTATTGTCTCGGCCGATGTGGTCAAGGTCTATGAGCTGAGGCGTCCGATACACCTTGGCAGTAAGAATATCTCAGACTGGGATGCATCTAGGCCGTACGGCCTTGAATTGGAGGATGAATTCCGGGTTGACGGCCCCTATAAAAAAGCTTGGATAAGCATGCAACTCTATGACAGGTTCTACCATCAGGGCACGCTCCTCTCATTCAACAACAAGACACTATCCAACCTATGTCGTGTGAGGGAATATGACAAATGGGTGTTGTGCAACATAACCATAGCCGATGAACTGTTAAGGCCTGAGAAAAACACGTTTTCCCTGCGTTCCATCTGGACTCTCAGGTATTCCGACCACACCGACTTCATGTTCAAAGACCTTGGGATCTTCCTGGAGTACGAGTCTTTAGAGCCTGAGTTCCTGGTGTCCAAGACTCAGTCGTCGTATGAGGTCGTCTCAGGAGAGCCTGTTAACGTCACGGTATCCCTGACAAACATCGGGGTCAAACCGGCCTATAACATGTCCGCACGCGACATAAAGCCGCCTGGCGCCTACCTGGTTTCCGGCTCTTTGGAGAGGGAGTTCAGCCCCCTCCGCGGGGGCGACATACTATGGTTCGAATACCAGCTGGTGGCCGATGAGCCGGGAGGCTATGAGTCATGGGCTGGGAGATACTCATACTATGACGGTAACTGGACCCTTCACACGGGGGAGATAGACCCCACAGTATTCGATGTCAGGCCGTCAAAGCCCTTCCTCCTGGTCCGGAAGAACGTATCCTCCCCCACCCTCTATTTTGGCATGGGGGGTGTTGTCACCGTGACAGTATACAACAACGGCTCTTTCGGGGCTCATAACGTCATGTTACGGGACTATCTGCCGGCTAACTTCACGGTTTCAGGGGGCTCTCCGAACGCGTCACTGGGCTTCATAGGCGCCGGCGAGAACTTAACAGTCGAATATAACATCTCGCCCAAGGACCCTGGCACATTCTCTTCCACGGCTGTGGTCGAATACGAGGACTCCACGGGATTCGACTATGAGGCCCGGAGCAACCACGTGGAGATAACATCGGTAGTGCCTCCCTCAGTGGTTGAGGGCTTGAACCCGCTGCTGGTCCTGGCCGCAATAGTCGTGCTGATGGTGTTCCTCCTTGTTGTGTTCATACTTGTTAAGTCCCGCGGCCTCTAGAAATACAGCGCTACTTCGCTGTCCCATGCGACATAGCATTTGGCTTCGGTCTCCTTTATGGTGAGGTAGTATACGTTGCCCTCATCGTGCAATGTCCCGCTGGAGTCCACCCATGAGCCTATGTTATGCTCTTCGACCTTGAATCCTACCTTGTATTCCCTCCATAGGTGGCGTTGTATGACCCCCCGGGCATCAAGTTCAGGAGCCATATAGTATCCCGCGCAGTAGTAGTACTCCCTCCTTTCCCCGACGTTCTTCCCCCAGTAGCAGTCTATCGTATGGCTCGCCGACATCTTACTTGAGCTAGGAGATGAAAAATCGTCTAAAAAGGCGTTTTCAAGCTCTGGTTTGATTAGCTTGGCGTCTAGGTAATCGGATGACAGGCGTATCTGAATGCCTTTGGAGGCTACGTTGCATGGGGTGACATAGACCCTCGGTTTTGTCTTGGCCTTCTTTTTTCCGATGCAGGCCCCGGCAGACAACAGCAGGATGATAATTAATAAGATGTATATGTGGCGCATATTTAATCACTTCTTTTATTAATAATATCTGTCCTTTAATAAAAGAATTCAAAAAATGGTTCGTAGGAACTCCAACATAGCGAAACTCCATGCAGGCTACCTTTTCCCGGAGATCAACAGGCGCAGGAGGAAGCTACTTGAACAAGACCCGGACGCCAGGATAATCAGCTTGGGGGTCGGCAACACCACGGAGCCCCTGACCGGCCACATCAGCGAAGGCCTCGTAGGCTCTGCGAAGGGCCTTGGCACCGTTGGGGGATACTCAGGCTACGGGGACGAGCAAGGGCTCACGGAGCTGCGGTCCAAGATAGGCGAGAGGGTATACGGTGGCTCCGTCGATGCGGGGGAGGTCTTCATATCAGACGGGGCGAAATGCGACATAGGCAGGCTTCAGGTGATGTTCGGCAGTGGGGTGACGGTCGCCGTCCAGGACCCCGCATACCCGGTCTACGTGGACGGCAGCGTTATAGTGGGCGCTACCGGAGGCTACAATGAAGGCAGGGCTTTGTTCGACGGCATAGAGTACATGTCTTGCACGCCCGAGAACGACTTCTTCCCGGACCTGCAGAACACTCGGCGCACGGATCTGATATACTTCTGCTCCCCGAACAACCCCACCGGGGCGGTGGCTTCCAAGAAGCAGCTTAAGGAGCTCGTGGATTTCGCGGCAGATAACCGGTCCATAATCATCTTTGACGCGGCCTACAGCGAGTTCATCTCAGACAGTAAGCTTCCGAAGACCATATTCGACGTGAAGGGATCAAGGGAGGTGGCGTTGGAGGTGAACAGTTTCTCCAAGATGGTAGGTTTCACTGGCGTCAGACTCGGGTGGACGGTCGTGCCCGATGAGTTGAAGTTCGATGACGGTTCGGGCGTCAACAGGGACTGGGACCGGGTCACATGCACCATATTCAACGGGGCGTCCAACATAGCCCAACAGGGGGGCCTCGCGTCATTGGACGACGAGGGCTTGGCGGAGATGCGCGAGACCATAGCATACTACATGGAGAATGCGCGGATCATAAAGGACGCCTTGGATGAGATGGGGGTTACGACGTACGGGGGCGTTAACGCACCCTACATATGGGCTCACTTCCCCGGGCGGAACTCCTGGGACGTGTTCGAGGAGATACTGAACAAATGCCATGTGGTTACCACACCAGGCAGCGGCTTCGGGCCCGCAGGGGAAGGCTTCATACGCTTCAGCGCGTTCGGCCACCGACAAGACATTCAAGAAGCGGTTGAAAGGCTCAAAGCTAAACTAAGATAATAAAAAAAGTTAGAAAAAGAAGAACTTTCAGGCTTTATCCGAAGAGTGAGGCCAGGCCGCTTGCGGCTTCTTCCTCGCTTGCTCCGTCGTCTTCCTTCTTCTCTTCTTTCTTCTCCTCTGCTGGTGCGCCACCACCCGCGGCTGGGGCTGGTGCTGCTGCAGGGGCTGCGACAACTGCCTTCTCGATGGCTTCGTCGATGTTGACTCCGTCCAAGCTGGCTACCAGGGCCTTCACCCTGGCCTCGTCAACGTCGACTCCCGCTCCCTTCAAGACGGCTGTGACGCCCTTCTCATCCACTTTCTTGCCTGCTGAGTGCAAGAGCATAGCAGCGTAAACGTATTCCATCTCAAATCCTCCAAAAACTAACGCAAAAACGTAGCAGAGATATAGGGATTCCCGATATAAAAGTGTTTCACCCCCGTTATCCGAGGATTGAGGTCCGAACTATGGTGGTCAGGAACCGGACCCCCTCCCTGAACGCGCTGAGCTTTGACGCGCCCTTGCGGTCGTCGTATCCGATGGGCACCTCCCTGAACAAGTAACCCCGCTTATGGGAGCGTATGGTGATAACAATCATCATATCCAACGTGTCCGGGAGGGGCTGCAGCTCATCGAACGTCGTCTTGCTGAACACCTTCATCCCGCTGCTGACATCATACACCCGCTTCATCAGCAGGATGCTCGTCAGATAAATGAAGAATGTGTTCCCCAATTTGCGGATGAACGGCATTCCAGCGTTAACCCCCAGGAACCTGGACCCTGACACGATGCACCCGTCGCCTTTGAACTCTCCCAGCAGCTTTGGTATCGCAGCCGGCGGGTACGTGTGGTCGGCGTCCAACAGGCAGATAACGCCATAGCTGCTGTTCTCCACTCCCGTCTTTATGGCGGCACCGTAGCCTCTGTTGGTCTCGTGGCGTATTATCCTCGCCCCCGCAGACTCCGCCACCTCGCCAGTGCGGTCGCTGCTACCGTCATCGACAACAACGATCTCGTGGGTCACACCAGCCAAAGCGGCCCTGACTTCTTCCACGGTCTCTCCCACGCCATCCTCTTCGTTCAGCGCGGGAACGACCACACTCAACTCCATACAGAACACATACTCCGACAGTATTAAAAAACAGTATTGTGTGTTGTTTTGCGGTGGGGTTGTCCTGCGTTCACTCCGTTGGGGAGCATCACTTCCCCGGTGAACCCCACCAGGTTCATGGTTGCGCAGGGGCCGCGTCCACCGCAATGTTGCCCCTCACTTGACGCACCCGATCATCGAATCACAGGTGCCTTCGCAGAAGGGCAAGTATGATATGGGAACCACTAGCTTATAAAAACAGGCTATTCCCCCTTGTACACCTTCAGAGCGCAGTATTCCCCGCACATGCTGCACTCCCCTCCCTTTTTGTCTCCCTTATAGCGTTTTTTAACGTCGGGGTCCAGGGCGAGCTCGAACATGCGGTCCCAGTCCAGGTTGAACCTGGCCCTGCTCATCTCATCATCCCTGCCACGCCGGCCCAGCTTCACAACATCCGCGGCGTGAGCCGCTATCTTGGATGCAATTACGCCCTCGCGCACGTCCTTGACGTCTGGGAGCCCCAGATGCTCGCTTGGTGTCACATAGCATAGGAAGTCAGCGCCGTACATGCCGGCAACAGCCCCTCCGATGGCGGAGGTTATGTGGTCGTATCCGACGCCGACATCGCAGACCAGCGGGCCAAGCACGTAGAATGGAGCTCCCTGACACGCTTTCTTCTGCAACTCAATGTTCCGCTGAATCTGGTCCAATGGCACATGCCCCGGCCCCTCCACAATCACTTTAACACCGGCCTCCCACGCCCGCTTTGTCAGCTCTCCGAGAACCTTCAGCTCGTGGAGCTGAGCCTTGTCGGTGGCGTCATGGAGGCACCCCGGCCGCAGAGCGTCTCCCAGGCTCACCGTAACCTCATATTCCCGAAGGACTTCCAGGATGTCATCGTAGCCGGTGTAAAGGGGGTTCTCCAGGTTGTGCTTTCGCATCCACGCCGCCAGGAAACAACCTCCCCTGCTGGTGACCGGTATTATCCGCTCTCCCGCGTGTTTGACGCCCTCCAATGTGACGCCGGCGTGTATGGTCATGAAGTCCACGCCCTCCCGGCACTGGCTTTCGACCTCTTTCAGGTAGTCTTCTAGGGTGAACTCCAAGCCCCTCCCGGCGTAGGCCTGGTATATGGGCACCGTTCCCAGGGGAACGGACGTCTCCTTGAGGATCCTCTTCCTTGTGCTGCTGGTGTCGCCTCCGACGCTCAAGTCCATCAGCGTGTCCGCGCCGGCGTCCACGGCGACCCTGGCCTTCTCCAACTCCAGTTCAACGCTCAGTTCCCCGGGGCTGAAGCCGATGTTGGCGTTGACCTTCGTGGCGACGCCCTCGCCGATGGCCAGGGGGTCGATGTCACGACGGGCGTTCTTCACCAAAACCAGGCTTCCCCCGTCCACAGCCTTACTCAGCCTTTCCCTGGGGACATCCTCCCGCTCAGATATGACATCCAACATCTTATCGCAGACTATTTAACAAACGAGGCTATATTATAAGAACCCGCCTAAAATAAAACACCCTCTACATGCCCGTATAGGGTAGCGGATATCCTACGGGGTTGCGGACCTCGTGACTCGCGTTCAAGTCGCGGTACGGGCATCTTTGTCCTTCTTTTTTTTCCTGAATTCCTCACTGTTCTTAACTAGTATGAATGCTATGATTGTGCTCTTGGCGAGTTCGATGAATATCATGTTGGTAGTCTGGGGTGTCGTCTGGGTGAGGGCTAGTGTCACTATGGCGAGTATGATGTTGAGGGCGGAGAGGGCGACTGCGCCGAGGTAGCAGTATCTTATCCTGAATATTATGCCTGCCCCTAGGGCTGTGAGCGCCGTTCCCAGGGCGGTCACGCCTCCTCCTCCCGGCAGGGTTAGCATCCCAGTGACCAGGAACCAAGCCCCCACCAGCGTCACCCAGGCGCTCTTCTTCCTCTTCTTGACCTTCATCTTGGATGTTCTAGCAGGATAGGCAGGACTTGAATCTCTCAAATGCGAGCTTCCCCGCTCTGAACAGGTAGTAGGCTATAACTGTGCCGCTCCAGAGAGCTACGAGGAAGTCCAGGCTGAAATCCCCCTTCACCCGGTAGTCCCATAGTGCCAGTGCCAATAGCAGGGCTGATAACATCAAGGTGCCGGCATGATATGCTATGTATGCCATCCTGTCAGCGTATCCAAAATACTCTGCTGGTATCCTGAAATCCTTAAGCTTCCTGAGATGCTTGATATGCCCTTGAGAAAGCACGATCCTCATCTTCTCAGTCACCACCTGCGGCGGAGTTGTCGTCAGCGCCCTCGGCGGTGGCCTTGACAACGTATGTCTCGGTTAAAAACTCTGCCTTGTCCACGTTTATCTACTCTGCATACTGGAATATAACCTTTCTTAGAATTCTCTTACCCCCCGCATCTCCGGGCTCCTCTCCTCTCTCAGAGGGCATTTAGCCCCTGAATGCGAGCGCCAATCCTGTCATGCGGGCAACCTATGAAAGCGTGAATAGAGGGTGTTTCAGAAGCCCTAGAACTGTTTTCTGGGGGTTTTTTCACCTTCTATCCTGGAGGGTATGCGCTCCTCCTATTCGGGAACCTCGGGTCACTGTGGCTTTTGGGAGGCACCCTCTCGGGGCGGTCCTCGTCCGTCAGCTTTCCGCCTGCAGCCCAGTAGAGGAAGCTGTAGGTGTGGAAGTTCTGCTCTCCCTTCCCCGGCGGGTCGACCACCTGCCCTGTCTCCGCGTTCACTATCTGGGTGTAGGGCCCGGGCGATATCATGAGCCTCTCGTCTGCGACGGCGATGCCCTCCTTCTGGAATGCCTCGTTCACCCCTGATATCGTGACTGCGCCTGTCTTCTCGTCCAATCCCAGCTCTATCCCATACTTCCCGTACTTGTCGTTCAAACGCTTTACTCCCGGCTTAAGCCTGGATACCTTCGCCCGGGTCATTTCAGCCAACTGCTCTTCCGTGTACCTGGGAGCAGGCCCCTCGATGATATCCACGTCGATGTGCTTATGCATCCTGGTGCCGGCTGTCACTGGCCTGGCATGGTCTGCGGTGGCCGGCGCTGATACTAGCATGAAGTCAGGGGGCAGTTCCTGCGCATATGAGAGTTCCCTCCCATCCCCCCTTCTTTTTACTGGTAGGATGGCGGCGTCCGATCCGAGTCGGACCTCTTCTGCCTGGTCTAATGTCCTGTCCATGACCCCCTCCGCGGAGCTGGATATGACGGTTCCCTTAGGCAGCATTATGCTGTCAGACGCTCTGAGTCCGCCGGGGATTATCGAGATCCTATCGCCTCCCCGCCCGTGGACTGTGACATCACCCCTTGCCCTGTTGTTTCGGATTGTGATCCTGTCGCCCTTTTTAAGCTCGTACCTCCTGGTCTGCATGGGCCCGATCTCAGGGTCGTGGAATTCAAGGTCTCCACCGTAGGCCTTCGAAGCGCCTGCCAAACCCGCAGCCGCCAAACCTGCCGAAGCCGCCTTACCGAGGAAACCCCGCCTATCAATGGTCTCACCTCCTGTTTTGGCCAGTGAGTCCGCAACCCCTACGGCAGCCGCGGAAGCGGAGGTCTCGGCGCCGATGACCATGGGCTGGTCCAGCCTCTCCCTGGCCCCGAATGCAGCATCATCCTGCTCGAATGCAGCCGATAGGCTGGTCCTCTGCCTTTCCCCTTGCCTGGCTGTTTTGACGCTCATCTTCTATATAATATCCTGAAACACACACATAAAAGCTTTGAACATTGTATGATACTATGGCCAGAGGGTTATTCTCCGGTCTGTGACCACATCTGGCGTTGTGAACTCGACTATCGTGGAGCTGCCCACCCTCGGTATTATCTTGGTCCTGACCTTCTTGTTCTCGGCTATACCGCCCACGTCGTTGCTTCCCGTGCACTCATAGCACTTGAACTTGACCTTCAGCACGTCCCCCCTGCTCAGATAGTCCGTCTCGAAATCGGGACCCTCTTTGGTGTAGGTCACCACAAAAACCTGGGTGTTGCTGGCAAGAACATCGTCTGACACGTTCCCCCCGTAGTTTAGGCTCTGGGAGGTGGTGGAAGTGTCCACCAGCAGGAGGGTGTTGTTCAGGTTTATGGACTGGCTTCCCGCCTGCAGCTTCATTATCATCTCGAAGTCCTCCAGGTCGTGTCCCGTGCTCCCGTCCGTTCCCATGACATTGAGCACCTCGACTCCTGTGGCGACACCCTCCTCAGCCTGCGACCCGGTGGTGAGGGAACGCTGCTGCAGGCTGCCTGAAGTGGAGATTAGGACGGACGCCGCCACCGCGGCGACCAGTATGATGGCTATGAATATGATGAGGGTTCCAATGCCCATCATGCCCCTGTCTGAACGGATTAACATGGTTTATCGTAAATAATTGGTCTGCGACCGTTAAAAGCCTAGGAAGTCGGCCACACGGTAATCCTGCGGTCGACCATTGTCAGCGGAGTCTGGAACTTGATGACCGTCTGAGGGCCGTGGGGGGGTATGATATGGATCTTTATGTCCTCGTCCTCGCGTATGGGGTTGGTCCTGATGGAAAGCTTCGCAACGTCCCCCAGGTTCACATAACCTGCCTCATAGTGGGTTCCCTCCTTGAGATAGTAGACCATGTACGAGTGAGTCGACGACGAGCTGCATTCGCTGGAGCATGAGCTGTTGAATACCGTGGTCTGCTGGAAGTCCCTCCCCTCAATGTATATGAGGGTGGTGTTCAAGTTGAGGGATATCGTCCCCGGTAGCAGCCGCACCATCATGTGCAGGTTCTCCAGCTGGTGGGGGGTGGAATCCGTCGGGTGGGCGTTAGTGCCAATGATGCTTACCACCTCCAACCCGGAGGAAACGCCCTTCTTCCCCTCCATGGCCTTGAGCTGGCTCTTCTGCTGGAGGCTGCCGCCGGAAGTCAGGAGTATGATGCCTGTGACCCCGACTATGAGCAGGACTGCTATGAACACGATCAAGGCCCCCAGTCCCATGATCCCCCTGTTGCTCCAAGACTTCATTTAAAACACAAGCACGTTTATATTATACTAATTTTGTTGATGTCGTATATAAGTGTTGTATCATGGCGGGTGAGTCTGAGATAAACTGGAACTGGCCGGCGGAACAGATCGACAGGAGGCCTCCCAAACGCAGGGAGTCCAAGATGAGGCAGATAGGGAAGGTAGTGCTATTCTTCATCGACGAAGCCATCATACTCGTGGTGCTCGGATACATCCTCTACCGCATATTCACTTGAGTCTCATCCTGTGACTAGCCTGCCCTCCCTGGTCTGGTTCAGGTCCTGGGGTATGACGCAGCTTATCAGCTGGCTGAACGAGGTCCCGCTGATGTCGCATTGGATGTAAAAGCACGTGTCACCCTCTATCTTCGAGTTGAACTCGTCATAACCCCCTACCGTGTTGTTGATGCAGTAGGTGACCGTTGCCCTGATCTGCGTGTCATACCATTCGCTAGGCATCTTGCCCACCGAGCCTGGGGGCGGCTTGTCCTGGCATTGGGTCGGCACCATCCCCGACTCGGTGAAAGAGTCCTTGCACACGTAGAACGGCGCGATCGTGGTCGAAGTCGAAGCGGTGGTCGTAGTAGAAGACGTGGACTCCGTCGTAGTCGTCGAAGACGTCGTCGTTGTGGATGTAGTGGATGTGGTGGTCGTTGTTGGATTCAAGATAGCCCCTACGTCGGGGAAATCCAAACCCCCAACATCTGATTTGAACGCTATCACCCCGACTATCAACACCCCAACCAACAGTAGGGAGAGGAGCAATATGACTATAAGGCCTCCAAGAAGTATCTCGGGTTTAGCGCTCAATGTGCATTGTTATTAGATGCTAAGCCTAAAAACAGATCAGGGGAGCCTTGTAACCTGCTCGCCTGTCAACAGGGCGTCAAGGTTGAAGTCAGAACCCAGCAGGAAAGTCAGCGCATAGTATATCACCAGCAAGGCGATTATCAAGGCGATCGCCGAACCGATCGTGGAGAGCAAACCCCCCGACGACTTCTTGACCACAGGATTCCCGCTGTCAACTACCCTGGCCTCCCCTGAAAAACCACCTCCAGATGATGGCCTAACATCAACAACTTCGGGTTTTCCGACACCCGCGTCAGCATTGGGCGTTGCTCCCTCTTCAAAAACGCCGCCGTCCGATACGTCCTTATCCGTCTCAACCATGTTAACTACAACTTTTTCAGGGTTAAAAATCTAACTCTCGGGCCCGCATATTCCCTTGAAGAAGTCCTCGGCGTTGCATTCGTCATAGAGCGAGAACACGCACACCCCATATTCCCTACCGCTCGAGTACTTCCTAATCTTGTAAACGTAACCCTGGGCCTCGCAGTAAGCCGCCTCCGGGTTTGTCATGTTCTTTGTGGGAATCGTTGTCGTAGTAGTCGGCGGGCATACCCCTATCTTATAGCCTATGACCCTCCTGAACTTGCTCTCGGTCGTGCATGCGACGCACGGGTTACTGAACGTCATGGCTTCGAACGTGTACGGCGTCTGGTTGCCTACCCTAACCTCAGCGCATACTGGATTATACTCCGAACTGCATAGTGTATCAGGCTCGTATCCCCTGCATTCTGTCATGCTGTCAGTGTAGGGGCTGCACCTCCCGTCATAGTATGATCTGATCTCGCATTCGTTGCCGTTGGAGAACACACACATGAGATAGGTCTCCCCCGTCACATGCTTCCTCATCTGGATCCTATGGCCCCGGTCAAGGCAGAACGTTGAAACATCGTCTGTGAATGCGGATTCCTGGCATGAACCGTTGACGCACTCGTACCTGACATTGTATTCCGCCACTTCCGGTATGCAGTCACCCACTGAAATGCACTTTAAACCGCCCTCATAATCCTCTATGCCCCGTAACCGCCCGTCATCGAAGGTTACGTTGACGAAATGCTCCCTTGTCATGGTCTCCCCGCCTACTTCAACCTCACAGTCGTACCTGAATGTGAACGACCAGCACCTGCTGCACCTGTGGTATTCAATGCCGACATAGTGGGGGCC
This sequence comes from Candidatus Altarchaeales archaeon, assembly GCA_014727915.1. Taxonomy (GTDB): domain Archaea; phylum Altiarchaeota; class Altiarchaeia; order IMC4; family SCGC-AAA252-I15; genus WJMO01. The sequence goes on from WJMO01000005.1 coordinate 420,404, forward strand.
CCTGCAGTCGCCCTGGTTGAAAATGCTCATCTGGCTTACGTTCTGCCTTGCTGCATCCTTCTGCTCCTTGATCATCTCGGAGAGGTCGAGCGTCGTGGTCGTGGCCGGGCCACCACCGCCCCCAAGGCACCCGCACACCAACACGGATAGCACGATAAACCTCAGGAATCGCATGGTAAATATCATGTCGCAGCCCATAATAAACAGTTTTCTTTATATACGCCAATTAATCTTACCATGAAGATAAACTGGGCTGAGAGGATACTCGTCAACAACTTCATATGGGCGATTGTCCAGAGGAATGTCATAGCCCACTACTGGAAGAAGTCCGTCGAATTGGGCGATGAAGCGGTCGTATTGGAGATCGGCTGCGGCAGGGGAGCCGGCTCGGTCATACTCTCAGACGAGTTCCAGCCCTCCCGGGTCGACGCATTCGACCTGGACGAGGAGATGATAGGGAAGGCCGAAGACTACATACCAATAGACTACAGGGAAAGGATAAGCCTGAGCGTCTGCGACGTCAAGAGCATAGGAGCATCGGACCAAACATACGATGCGGTATTTGACTTCTTCACACTACACCATGTGAAAGACTGGGAGAAGGGCGTTTCAGAAGTTGCTAGGGTGCTGAAGCCGGGCGGATACTTCGCGTTCGGAGAGCTTTACGGCCGGCTCCTCAACAACTACATAGTCCGGAACATATTCGAACACCCCCTTGATAAGAGGTTCGAAAGGGAGGCATGGGTGAAGGCATTGGCCGAGAACGGTCTCAGGCTGATGGAGAACAACAGGGACATCTGGGGATATGGGATAATAGGGGTAGCTAAGAAAATAGAAGATTAGGCTCCACCTCATAGCCTGCCCCCCTCAACGTCACCTTGACAGTGTTCCCGTCCATGATGTTGAACACATCCACTCCCGCGTCGGATAGGATGTCCAAAGTCTCCGGTGACGGGTATTCCTTACGGTCCTTCCACGGAGTGACGACCGCCAGTTCAGGCCCTACCCTGGAGATGAACTCCTCAGTGTTAGCCTGCTTGGCCCCGTGCCGGGGCACCTTAAGGATGTCCGCTGACAGGTCTCCCTCCAAGCTCCCAAGGCATTCGCCGTCGCAGTCACCGGTCATGAGTATCGTGTTGTCGCTGTATGTCAGCTTGTACACCAGCGCGTTCTCGGTAACCCTGCCCGACGTCGGCTTTGTCTCGGCCGGGTGCAACACGGTCACGTCAACACCGTCGAATGAGAGCGTGTAACCCTCTGAAACGAGCGTGTGCTCGCTCAACTGCGCATAACCCCTGTATCTGACGTAAATGTTCCGGTCTGAGAGGGCCTCCTGGCCGGTGTCCAAAACGTTCACCACATCCATGGTGTCCATCAGCGTCCAACACCCCCCGTAGTCTTCGATGGTGGGCTGGCTCACCAGCAGGTAGTCAATCCGCTCGACACCGATGTCGTCCAGTATCCTCTTCAGCCTGTTCGCGCTGGGCCCGCAGTCCGTCAGCATCGTAGTGTTGGATGTGACGACCAACGTGCTGTCCCCGTAGCCCACGTCCAAGAAGTAAACATCCACCGTCGCCTCCAAGGTGGTCGAGGTCGTGGAAGTGGTGGTTGCCGTGGTCGAGGTCGATGGGGCGGCCTTTTGGGTGGTGGACTTGACAGCCTTCACAGTAGTGGAGGTCGCCGCCTCCACGGTCGTTGTGGTCGTGTCCGCCTCAAACAGGAAATCCGACTTCTTCAGGCATTTTATCAGCAGGTCCTGGTCCTCGATCTTCTCGCAGATTGTCGAGTTGCTGGAGTTAACCGCCTCGGTCATGTGGCATATGTCCCTCCAGTAGGTGTCGTTTATGCCATCGCAGGAGGAGACTTCGCCTCTCTCCTCCACTGTTACGCAACCGCACAGGAGCGCCAGCAAAAGTATAGAAGCCCGGGCTTTCACATTACAGTATATGGTCGCGGTTTAATAATACCCCCCCAAACCGGTGCTTTTTTATTTGGGAGAACATAATTTGCTCTTATGGGCTTGTTCGAACGTAACCTGACAGACCATGACAGGCTCGTCAGGGAGGCGGCCGGCTTCGCGGCCATGATAGTGGGTCTGTTCGCGATGTTCGTCTCCCCTATAGGGATAGCCATATGCCTGGTCGGCCTCTACTCGGTGGCTGAAGGCTACTATGGCGTTTCCGTATGGTCCAATTTGCGGAAAAAATGAAGGTTGCAGTCTTGTATTTCACTTTGACCGGGAACACGGGACGTGTCGCTGAGATTCTTGAGGATGATGACGTGGACCTGATCCAGGTGAAGGGCGGGTCCCGGCTGCTATCGCTCCTGGGCCTGGTGAGAAAGCCAAAGTTCGACGCTGTAAAATACGACCTGATCGTCGTCGGCTGCCCAGTATGGTATAAGAAGGCTGCTCCCCCGTTCGTGAAGGCCTTGAAGTCGATGGACTTCGGCGGCAAGCAGGTTAACGCCTTTATAACATATGCGTTGAAGGAGAAGTCGGCTTTGAAGGAGGTCATGAACGTCGTGAAGAAGAGGAACGGCTCCCCGGGGAGGACGGCGTCGTTCAACGTTTCCAAGGGATTGGAAGAGTCCGAGGTCCGGAAGCTGCTATCCTTCTGACTGATTTATCCCTTCTTCTTGAAGAAAAGCCAGTTCCTGGGGTTCCCGCCCATTCTCGTCTGCAACAGCACATAACCGCCTTTCAGCTTCTCGCCTCGCAGGTCCAGCACATACTTCCCCCTGCCTTCCTCCAAGGCCTCGAACGTCCCCATGTCCCATATCCTGACTTCTCCGCCGCCGTATTCTCCTTTGGGTATGGTGCCTTCGAAGGTGGCGTAGGCTAGGGGATGGTCTTCGGTCTCCACTGCAAGCCGTTTCACACCCGCGTCAGAGGGCGGTTCCTTCGGGAGGGCCCAGCTCTTCAGCACCCCGTTGAATTCCAGGCGGAGGTCCCAGTGGAGGTGGCTCGCATGGTGTTCTTGTATCGCATAAACCGGCCGGGGCAGGTCCACTTCGTCATCGAACGGTTCTGTCGTCTTCCCCGGGTCTCGCTTGCTCCGGTACTCCTCCAATAGCATCGTTTAAAATATGCCGGTTTTAAATAAATTACAGGTGTTGGATGTGTCTGTTGAATATGAGATCATTGGGGATGACATGCAGGCTGTCATCTTCAAGTTGAAGAACGGGGAGAGGATAAGGGCCGAGGCCGGGGCGATGATGCTGATGGACGCTAGCATAAGGATGGAGACGACCACAGGCGGGGGCATAATGCAGGGTTTGAAGCGGGTGCTGACCCGGGAGAGCTTCTTCATACCTCATTTCGAGTGCACGGGCCCGGAGGGGGAGGTCGGCTTCAGCGGCCCTTTCCCGGGCAAGATCGTGGCTTTGGACGTGGGAGGGGGCAGGAGCATACTCTGCCAGAAGGACAGCTACCTCTGCTCCACCGACCGTGTGGATGTTAGCATCGGATTCACCAAGAAGTTGGGCGCGGGCTTCTTCGGCGGCGAGGGATTCATATTGCAGAAATTGGAGGGTGAGGGTCAGGTGTTCGTCCACGCCGGCGGCACGGTGATAGAGCGGGTGCTGCAGGCGGGCGAGGAGCTGCGGGTTGACACGGGTTGTCTCGTGGCGTTTGACGACTCGGTCCAGTATGACATCAAGTTTATCGGCGGCGTCAGGAACGTGTTGTTCGGCGGGGAGGGCCTGTTCTTCGCGTTGTTGCGGGGCCCGGGCAAGGTGTTGATTCAGACGCTGCCTTTCAGCAGGTTGGCTGACCGTGTGATCTCCGCTAGCAGGCTTGCCGGCGGCGGGGGCCGTGGTGAAGTAGGCGGTTTGCGCAGCGTCTTCGGCGGTGACAAGGGCTTCTAGTCCCAGAAGAGGAGGAAATCCCACACTTTCGCCATTAGTTCTATCGTTATGTCCAGTGGAGTCTTGAACAATAGCTTCCCCAACAGTCCAGGTTCCGGCTGGGTGGTGCTGGTGGTTGTCGTTACCGTGGTCGCTGTCGTGGTCGTGGCTTTGACTGTCGTCGTCGTGGGCGCCCGGGTGGTGGTAGTCCTCCTCTGAGTCGTTGTCGTGCTCCTGTCTGTGGTGGTTGTCGCCCGCTGGGTGGTGGTTGTGGTGGAATCCTTCAAGGTCGTGGTAGTGGTGGTGGGTATGCACCTCCTACCCCCGTCTTGGAGGTAGTCTTCGTCGCAGTATTCGTCGTCCTTGCACTCGTCGTAGGGGTCGTCGTCCCGGTCGTCATCGTCTTCCCTGCACTCGTGTTCGTCATCGCATATGAAATGGATGAAATACCTCCACACGTCGCCCCTGTAGCACCTGTACTCGGTATCGTCGTCGCAGTCGTCGTCGTCCGCGCACTCCCAGTCATCTCCCATAGTGGTCGTAGTGGTTGAATCTGTGGTCGTGGTGGTCGTGGCTATAGTCGTCGTGGTCGAGTTGGCTTGTAATGTTGTGCTCGTGGGAGCTACTGTTGTTGTTGTCGCGTTCACCAGGGTGGTGGTTGTGGGTGGCTGGGTAGTGGTTGTCTGATCCGGTAGTGTTGTAGTAGTCGGAGCCAATGTCGTTGTCGGTGCTAGCGTGGTCGTGGGTGCTAGCGTGGTCGTGGGTGCTAGCGTGGTCGTGGGTGCTAGCGTGGTCGTGGTCTGGTTGGTTTGTCCAGCAGAGTATGTTGAAAAGAGAACTAACACCAACGCTGCCATTGACATCCTTCCCACTTTCATCTTTGAGTTATTCGGGTTATTCGGTTAAAAACTTCCAAACCCTCTGCCAATAATTATTTTGATTTTTTTATAAATTATTACAACTTTTATTTCAATAGTTTATAATCCATTGCGTGGGCAGATGTGTTTGACCTGGCATTCGTCGCATCTGGGCTTGCGCGCCCGGCAAACCGCCCGGCCGTGCTCGACGAACACCCGGTTCACGCTGCTCCAATCCCCCCGGGGATATGCGTCCATGAGGTCCCTTTCGATCTTCACCGGATCAGTGTTACCTGTCAAACCCATCCGGTAGGACAGCCTCTTCACGTGGGTGTCCACGGCGATGCCCTCCACCCTGTCAAAGGCGGCGAACAACACGATGTTAGCAGTCTTCCTCGCGACACCCGGGAGCGTGAGAAGATCATCCATCGTGTCCGGAACCTCACCCCCATACTCCTCGACTATCCTTCCTGCAGCGCCCCGTATGTTCTTGGCCTTGTTCCTGTAGAACCCCGTGCTCCTGATATCCTTCTCCAAATCCTCCTGCCGCGCATTCGCATAGTCCTCTGCAGTCCGGTACTTCCGGAACAATTCCCTGGTCACGACGTTCACCCTGGCGTCAGTGCACTGAGCGGACAATATGGTGGCGACTAGCATCTCCAACGGCGTCCTATGCTCCAACGCGGTCTTCGGAGCCCTGGGATACACCCTCTTCAGCACAGCCAGTATCTCCCCCGCATGGTCAGGGGATGGTGCAGCAGCACCCGTCGATGTAGATTTCATCATAAGAACAGTCGCTTTGGCTGTGGACCTTACGGCCTGCAGAATACTGACCCCACTGGCAGAACTCCTCGCAGTCCTGGTCAGTGTAATCCGGGATGCACCTGCACTCGCTACTCTGTTGCATGCACCAGCTGCCGCTGCTGCAGCTGCCACCGCAGTATGGGTATGTGACCTGGCAGGGAACAGCCAAGACGGTCGTAGGGGGACTCATGGTCGTGGTCACCCTAACAGTGGTCGTAGTGGCCCTCAATGTGGTGGTCGACGATGTGGGAACGCACTCGCACATGGCCAGTCTCTTACCCACACCCGCGATATACGTGCACTTCTGCCCCCGGGGGCAGATGCCGCCGGCGCAGGTCTTCGTGAAACCCGGCAGCACGAGGTTGCACGGCTTGCCAGGCTGGGTGGTCGATGTGGTGGTCGTCGCATACAATGGGCCGAGGCAGAGGCACTCGCACGGCCCCCTCTCATCCTCTCCAAGGCAGCAACCGTCGCAGCCCCGGTATATGCACCCCAGCCGGTCCCCCCTGTTGGAGGCGTCCGGGCATACAGCATGGCTGTTCTGCCAGACATCGCAGAGGCCGTCGACCGCGTAGAACCTCGGGTTGGCGCCCCTCGGGTAGTCCGCCCTGCACCTTTCAGGGCAGTTGACGTCTTCGCAGGGGTCGCCGGCATCCGGTACCGTTGTAGTCGTTGAATCCCCGTCTCCCCCCTCTATTGTGATGCAGCAGCATTCGCTGGGGTCGCAGTCCCCGTCGCCCAACGGCACGTGCGTGAACCCGTCCGGGCACGGCTCAAAGCAGAGGTGTGACGTGTATCCACTGTCCTCGCACGCGTCCTTGCAGGTTATCAGGCTTGAGTTCACGCATTTCGCGTTCACGCAGGTCTCCCACTCCTCGCATCTGTCGTAGGCTTCGATGTCCGACTTCATGGTGCACGTTGCATCCGGCTTGCCCGGCCTGCTGCACCTGGGCTTCTCAACGTATGTCACGACGTTACCCCGGTAGCATTTCAGGTAGCTGGTCTCCTCCCCGCAGTCCTTGTGCATACGGCATGCGATAGTAGTGGACGTCGTAGTCGGCTCTGGCAGGGTTGAGTCGGTGGTGGTTGTTAAGCTTGATGACGTGGCCGGCACCGCCTTAACAGTCGAGGTCGTCTGCAGCGTAGATGTCGAAACGGTTATGGCGGTCTCCTCGTCGTCACAGACCCTGTTGCTGTTTATGTCCAGGCAGCATTCCTCCCCCTTCTGGAGGTATGGGGGGTTGCATACGAACGATTCCTCCCTGTCCGGCGGTGTGACCTCGATGCCGAGGGGCTCGCATAGGCACCCTGAGAGGAGCAGGAGGGACAGTAGGACTAGCATTGATATCAAATGATGCCTGGCCCTCATACGATATAAGTATTCGATGTGGGATTTAAAACTTGGGAGAGGGATTAGAAGCAGTGTGCCATAGGGTCAGGTAGGGTTTTTACGCCCACCTTCCTTGCGGAAGATATCCCTGATGCACCATCTTGCGTAAGCTTAATGGGTTTCTTGACACCACATCACTCCTGAGAGCGTTCAACCAGGTTGAACCGATAACCTCCTATGCGGCTATCAATGGGATGTCCTTTTCAGGGTATTACCTGATTTCCCCGCACAAAAATTTGCGTATTACTACATATGATGTGCTCATATAAATACTTATCGATTGTCGTGTACATTCTTGTGCACTCAAACATGGTTTTTTTCAATTATTTAGAAAATCACCCAATAGATACTGGTAAAAAATTGAATTCCAAACATAAACTGTTCCTGGTGATGTCGATCGTTGCATTCGCTCAACTGGCAGTATCACAGCTTACCGTAGACCTGAACACACCAGTTGACGGCGGGAACGTATCGGACACGTCAGTCACCTTCAACTGCACGGCATACTCCCCAGGCCCCGGCCTAGAGAACGTTACCCTGTACTTCTCAACCATTGGCGCGGGAATAACCCAGACGGCATATTTCCAGGACGATAGGGACGGGTACACGGGAACCAGGGACGCTACCATAAAGGAGGGAGACCCGGACAACAACTACGAGACGGAGGCTCCATTGTACGTTGACGGCTCCACGCCGTCAGGTTATGAGAACTGGGCTCTGATGAAGTTCGACATATCCTCGATACCCTCCTACGCCACAGTAACCGGGGTCAACCTGTCAGTGTACATCGTGGACCAGGGCGACGCCTACGCATTCTACCAGGTCAAGCGGGACTGGGTCGAGTCTGAAGTCACCTATAACGAGTACTCTTCCGGGAACAGCTGGGAGACAGCGGGGGCCAAGGGTGCGAATGACATTGGCTCGACTGTGTTGGCAAGACTGCCCGGAACCGGCTATTCCGGGAACCAGACCATACAATTCAACCCGGACGGTATCGCCCTCGTCCAGGACTGGGTGGACGGCACGACCAGCAACTATGGCTTCATAATAGTGAACGTATCAATGACTGGCGGGACCGACATAGCATCGAGCGAGGGAGACACGGAGAGGCACCCCGTCCTGGCCGTGACATACCAGTATGGGATCTCATGGCATGCCAACGAGACCAAATCCGCATCCGGCGCCGAGGACAATTTACTCTTCACCAAGACGCTCACAGACAACGTCGGATACGAGTGGAACTGCCTGGCTGTTGACACGCCAAACGCACAGAACTTCTCCATATCCAACTATACCTTCTCACTGAACACGAGCTTCATACCCGGCTACCCGAACAGCCCCCAACTGATCTATCCCCCAGACGGGTCTTTCCTATCGACGACGGACGTGCTGTTGAACGTGACAGTCGACGAACCGGAGGCTGGAGGCTTGGACGTCACATTCTACGGCCGGAACGTCTCGGAAAACTTCACCATGATCGCTTTGCCAGACACCCAAAACTACGTCGAATACGAGGCTAACGCGCCGATATTCACAAACCAGACCCAGTGGATAGCCCAGCACTACAGCGACATGAACATAAAGATGGTATTGCACGAAGGCGATGTCGGAGACCACTGGAACTCGGACACGGAATACGTCCGCGCCAACACGAGCCTTTCAGTCCTCGACAACCACGACATACCCTACAGTGTGGTGCCCGGCAACCACGACCACGAAGGGGACACGGACAGCTCAACAGCCTACTATAACACCTACTTCCCCGTCTCCCGCTATGAGGGAGAGAGCTGGTGGGGAGGCAACTACAGCGGTAACGACAACAACTACCAGCTGATGACCATCAACGGCATGGACTTCATATTCCTGAGCCTTGACGTCTGCCCGTCAGACGACGAGATACGATGGGCCAACGAGACATTCGAGGCATACCCCGACAGGAGGGGCATACTTACCACACACGCCTACTTGGACTCCAGCGGGGGCAGGACGCCCCACTACTGCTCGAACACCCAGTACATCTGGGACGACCTCATACGCCACCATGACAACCTCCAGATAGTCCTCTGCGGCCATGTACACTCTGAAAAACGGAGGACAGACGACAACCTCGCGGGTAACCCTGTCCATCAGATGCTGGCAGACTACCAGGACCTGTCGAACGGCGGTAACGGCTATCTGAGGATCCTCACGTTCTCTCCAGCCGACGACACCATCTACGTGAAGACATATTCCCCCTACCTCGAACAATATGACACGGACTCTGAGAGCGAGTTCACCCTGGCCTACACGATGTCGAACGGCTACGCGGACCTAGGCGGCATCGTCGGCGTGGAAAGCGGGTCACACGCCAACATCACATGGTCGGAGCCCTGGGAGGACACCACCTACCAGTGGTTCGTAAGCGTGGTCGACGACGAATCCAAGATGACCAACTCTACCGTCTGGTCCTTCAACATAGACAATCTCATATGCACGGGCAGGGACTACACGGGAACAGGCAACTGGGACGTGACATCGGACAACAGCTGCCTTGACACGGACATATCCGTGCAAGGGCTGCTGAACGTGAACAACTCGCTACTATCCGTGAATGGGCTCACAATATCGCTCAACAATCCGATGCTCCGATTGAACGGTGGTCAGATCTCACTGGCTGACTCCGTCCTCGCATTCCCCTAAAAAGGACTATTTCAGAACATGTCAGGGGTTTTCCCCGCTGCTTTCACAACGCCCACGACGACTCCAGCGTCCAGCCATCCCTCAGCGTACTCCAAAGCTGCGAAGGCATTCACGTATTCTCCGTTGTCGCGGAAGTGGAGTGCGTCTTTGTAGTATCTTAATGCGCTGTCCCTGACCTTCTCCCCTCGCTCGTCCAGGGACTCTATGTTGTTGAAGGATGATTCGGCCTTCTCCAGGTATCTCTCCAGCCGCTCTCTCAGCTCACTTGTCATGTTGTTCCAGGATACGATCGTGTAAGGTGGCCTCCTCCTGGACTACGGTCTTGCCGGCGGCCACCTCGTCAATGCTGTGGATGGTGGCGCCGATGTCCATGACAATCTTCTTGATGTTGTTTATGTCAGGGAACTTCCCCTCCACAGTCACCTTGACGTTCTCCACCCTCTGGTCTATCTCGTAGACGCTGATGTTAACGCCCTCTATACCGTCCACTTCCGCTATGTTCTTGGCCAATACCGTTATGTTGGGGTCGTGGGGCTTGAGCACGTCCAACACCACACGTCGAAGCTCTATCATTTTGGATTAGATTACACATCCCTCCTTAAATATGATGCGCTGGTATTTTTACCATTGAGGACATAAATAAACCCAGACCATCGGAGGAGAGCGGATGCCGACTAAAGGCCTTAAGAACATATTCTACCCGGAGACGATAGCCGTCATCGGCGCCAGCAACGAGAAGGACAGCGTCGGCTACTCCCTCATGGCGAACATGATAGGCCACGGGTTCAAGGGAACCGTATATCCTGTGAACATCAAATCCGACAGCGTACAGGGAGTCCACGCCTACAAGACGGTCAAGGACATACCACGGCAGGTTGACCTGGCGGTTATTGCCACCCCGGCGAAGACGGTTCCCATGGTGATGGGACAGTGCGGGGAGGCAGGGGTCAAAGGCGCGGTCATAATCTCCGCAGGGTTCAAGGAGACAGGGGATGCCGGCTTGAAGCTGGAATCTGAGGTCAGGGAGATAGCGACCAAACACGGCATAAGGGTCGTGGGCCCCAACTGCCTCGGCGTCATAAACCCACGGATAAACCTGAACGCCAGCTTCGCGATAGACATGCCCCTGGAGGGGAACATAGCCTTCATCTCCCAGAGCGGCGCCCTCTGCTCGTCCATAATTGACTGGGCCAACGATGTGGGCATAGGGTTCAGCAACTTCGTGTCAGTGGGCTCAATGCTGGACGTGGACTACGGCGACCTGATAGACTTCTTCGGCAGGGACCCGAAGACCAAGAGCATCGTCGTCTACATGGAGTCAGTGAAGAACGCGGGTAAGTTCATGAGCGCGGCCAGCGGGTTCGCACGGCAGAAGCCCATAGTCATAGTCAAGTCCGGCAGGTACGAGGAAGGCCGGAAGGCCGTCGTATCCCACACCGGCGCCATCGCAGGATCCGATGACGTCTACAGCGCCGCCTTCCAGAGGGCGGGTGTGGTCAGGGTCAACGAGGTCGGCGACCTATTCGACATCGCCGAGAAGCTCGCGAAGGGCCCGTTGCCTAAGGGCCCAGATATCGCGGTCATCACCAACGCAGGCGGCCCCGGGGTGATGGCAACCGACAAGATAATCGAGGCCAACGGCAAGCTCGCTGAGATACCAGAGGACATGATAGGCCGTTTGGACAAGGTATTGCCGGCGAGCTGGAGCCGCAACAACCCATTGGACGTCCTGGGCGATGCGGGAGCCGACAGGTACAGGCCAGCAGTTGAGGAATGCATAAAGGAGCGGGGCGTGGACAGCGTGATGGTGATGCTGACACCCCAGGCGGGCACGGACATCACAGAGACGGCTGAGGCGGTGGCTGAAGCGTGGCGTGGCAGCGGAAAGCCAATAACGGCCTGTTGGATGGGGGGCAGGTCCGTTGAGAGGGCGAAGCAGGTCCTCAGGGAGAATGACATACCCGTCTACCCCACCCCTGAAAAGGCTGTGATGCCCCTAATCGCAAGCTACAACTACGTCCATAACCTGGAGCTCCTGCATGAGACTCCGATGGAACTGACCGACGCAGTATGCAGGGACAGGGAGAAGCTGGAGAAGATAATCGAGGAGAGCTACCGCAGCGGAAATCATGTCCTGTCGGAGCGGGAGTCCAAGGAGTTCCTCAGGGAATACGGGATAAACACGAACCATGCGGTTCTAGCCAAGACCCGGGAGGAGGCGGTGAAGGCAGCCAATGACGTCGGCTACCCGGTGGTCCTGAAGATCGACTCACCCCAGATAACCCATAAGACCGACGCCGGCGGTGTGATGTTGAGCATCTACAACGACGCGGAAGCCGGAAAGGCCTATGATCGGATAATCGAGAACGCGACGAACTACGACGCCAAAGCGGACATAAGGGGTGTTGCTGTCATGAAGATGGTAACGGACAGGGGTTTCGAGATGCTTCTTGGCTCCAAAAGGGACGAGGTGTTCGGACAGGTTGTGGTGTTCGGCGCAGGCGGAACCCTCGTCGAGGTGCTGCGGGACAAGAGCATAGGGCTGCCGCCTCTGAACCAGACCCTGGCCAGGAGGATGATGGAGGAGATCAAGGGCTTCAAGCTGCTGAGGGACGGCTCCCGTGACAGGTCCCCCGCGGACCTCACGGAGTTGGAGAAGGCCATCATAAACTTCAGCCAGCTGATAATCGACAACCCAGACATAGTCGAAGTCGACATAAACCCCCTGCTCGCCTGCAAGGACAAGGTCATAGCATTGGATGCGAGGATTGTATTGGACAGGGAAAGGTCCAAGAAGGGAGGCGAGCACCTGTGCATCACACCCTATCCGCGGGAGTACATTGAAGAGTATGAGCTGGCCGCGGGGGAGAGGATACTGCTCCGCCCGATCAAGCCCGAGGACGAGCCCAGGATGAAAGAACTGTTCGAAAGCCTCTCCGAGAAGACCATCCACTACCGGTTCTTCCACGCCATAAGGGAGATAACCCATGAGATGCTCGTAAGATACTGCCACAACGACTACAACAGGGAGATAGCGATCGTCGCCGAGAAGGACGGGCAGTTCAGGGGTGTGAGCAGGCTCATGTTCGACCCCGGGGAGAGGAGCGCGGAGTTCGCGGTGGTGGTTACGGACAGATGGCAGAACAAGGGCTTGGGGTCGAAGCTAGTGTCCAAGATAGTCGACGTGGCGAGGTCCAAGGACCTGGAGAAGGTCTATGCCACGGTGATAAAGGAGAACCATGCCATGAAGCACGTCGCCGAGAAGCTGGGCTTCAAGGTCGAAGCCACCGACGACCCGCAGATAGACGCGCTGACGTTACGACTAAGATGAAGACCGGGATAGTATACCACGACGACTACCTGAAGCACAGGCAGGTGGAGCACCACCCCGAGTGCCCGGAGAGGCTTGAGACAACCCTCGAGTACTTCCTGAAGACGGGGTTGACCGACCAGGTGGAGATGATCAATCCAGGGCCCGCAGCCGTGGAAGCGCTGACCAGGGTCCACTCCAAAGAGCATGTGGAGTACATCAGGTGCAGGAGCAGCCAGGGCAAGGGAAAGTTCTCCGTCATCGACTCCGACACCTACATCTGCAGCGAAACCTACGATGTGGCTTTGCTCGCAGCTGGTGGTGTCATAGCGGCGGGGGAGGCCGTGTGGAAGGGGGAGCTGGACAACTGCTTCGCGCTGGTGAGGCCTCCCGGACACCATGCCTCCATGAACCAGGCCACCGGCTTCTGCTACTTCGACAACACAGCGGTTATGATAAAGCACCTGCAGGCCAACCAGGGGCTGAAGAAGGTTTTCCTCTTCGACTGGGACGCCCACGCGCCCAATGGCACGATGGGCACGTTCTACAGTGACCCCAGTGTGCTGAACATGAGCATACACCAGGATCCCCGGTCGTTCTACCCCGGCCACGGTTTCGTGGACCAGATAGGCGAGGGCGCTGGCAAGGGCTATACCATCAACTTCCCGGTTCCAGGAGGCTCGGGGGACGCGGACTTCATCCACTTCATCGACGAGTTCGTAATGGCCAGGGTGAAGAAGTTCAAGCCGGATATGATCGCCGTCTCAGCAGGCCAGGACAGCCACCGAGACGACCTGATATCCCAGCTTCAGGTGACCGACAACGGATACGCTCTGATGACCCGCAGGTTCATGGAATTGGCGGATGAGCTATGCGGTGGAAAGCTGGTGTTGGCCTTGGAGGGCGGCTACAACCTGAAGACCCTTCCAATAACCCATCATACGATCACATCCACCCTCCTGGGAGTCAATGACCCGGAGCCTGCGGGCGGAGAGGTGCTGGATTCCACAAGGCAGATGATGTCCGAGCTACGGAACAAGCTGAAGGCCTCCACAATATGGCCGGAAGCCCCCGAATACGGCGAGTCAGCCGATTTAGAGGAGGGTGACAGGAGATGCACGCCCCCCTGAAAGCGGATAACACGGTGCTCGTAGTCGTGGACATGCAGGAGAAGTTCAAGCCTGTCATACGCGGCTGGGACGGTGTTGTGGACAATGTCGTGAAGCTGGTGAAGGGGTTCAAAGTGCTTGGCGTGCCTGTGGTCCATACGGAACAGTACCCCAAGGGGTTGGGGAGGACCGTCCCCAAACTATCCGGCGAACTTGATGGTGATCCGATCGAGAAGCTGCATTTCAGCTGCTTCGGAGACGATGGCTTCTGCCAACGCCTCGGAGAGCTTCAGAGGGAGAACATAGTACTGTGCGGCATCGAAGCCCACGTGTGCCTGCTGAAGACCACGTTGGATGCTTTGGACAGGGGCTATAGCGTCCACTATGTGCTGGACGGAACATCCTCCAGGAGGCCGTTGGACAAGGAGGTCGCGGTGGAGCGTGTCATACAGGCGGGCGCGTATACTGTGACATCGGAGATGGTCCTGTTCCAGCTTTTGGACAGGTCCGGGACCGAAGAGTTCACGGAGATAAGCAAGCTCGTGAAGTAGCTGCTTACTGTTGTAATCTTATCGTATGCCCTTTCAACGAAGCCTTCCGGGCCTTGGTCTTGGAGCGTATCTCCTCAGTGACCTGGTGCTTGTCCCTCTCGCCGAGTGAGGACTTGAGCATCTTGACATTGACTTTCTTGTGCTTTCTGAGTATGGTCCTTATCTCGGCGATCAGTTCAGGAGTCACTCCCTTCTTTCCAACCCGGACGGTGATGTCCTGTTCACCGGGCTTTTCCCTTGAGCTTCTTGACATTCTTAGAGCCTGTCAGGAACATGGCCGTCCTGAACTCGGCGATGAACAATTCGACGTATTCCCTCACTGCCTTCTCCCCGCCAGATCCGTAGGCGCGCAGCACTGGCAGGGCTGCCCCGACCACGTCGGCGCCCAATGCTATGCACTTGGCCGCGTCCAACCCGTTCCTAACGCCTCCCGAGGCTATCAGCGGCTTCTTCACCCTGCTCAACTCCGCGATGGACTCTGCTGTCGGGGTGCCCCAGTCGGCGTATGTGACTCCGACAGACTTCATCTTCCCGTTGGTTCGGTGGCTTTCCACGAGGCTCCATGACGTCCCTCCCAGTCCTCCGCAGTCCAGGGCGGCGACCTTCAGCTTCCGGGCGGTCTTCAAGTCCAACCCGGAACCCACCTCTTTCACAATGACTGGCACGTCCATTTTGGAGGCGACCGCGTTGATCTTCCCCGTCAATCCCCTGAAGTCGGTGTCGCCTTCGGGTTGTATGACCTCCTGCAATGGGTTGAGGTGCAGTGCCAGGGCGTCCGCGTCGATCATCTCGACAGCCTTCCTGCAATCCTCCAGACCGTATCCGCAGTTCAGCTGGACCGCGCCCAGGTTCCCGATCAACAGTATGTCTGGGGCTGCATCCCTCACCTTGTATGTCGTCGCTAGCCTGGGGTTCTCGAGGGCTGCCCTCTGGCTGCCCACGCCCATGCCAAGCCCGTATTCCTGCGCTACCCTCGCCAGTGCCTTGTTAACCTTCCTTGCCTCGCCGGTACCGCCGGTTATGGCCTCGAATATCAGGGGGAAATCAAGCCGCTTCCCGAGGAATCTCGTGCTGGTCTTCACCTCTGAGAGGCTTATCTCAGGGCTTGCCCTGTGGTCCAACCTGACCAGGTCGAAACCGGCATAACCTGCCTCCACATCCTCTTCCATGCAGATTCTCAGATGGTCCTTTTTCCTGCCTTTCACCGTAACTGAAATTAAGACGCAGTAGGATATAAACATGTATTCGAAAAACACATGCAGATGAGGCTTAAAATAACCTATGATGGGCGGGAGATGGGATTGCGGGCGGTCTACATATCCCTCATGCTGTTCATAAAGCTCTCCCTCCTGTTCTACCCGTTTCCTCCGTTGATAGTCGCGAAGTTCCCATTCACCCTCGTGGACTTGGCTGTCATACTGGTGCTCTTGAGGCTGGTGGTCGCTGATAACCGCGTCGGCTACGTTCTCTCGGTGCTTTTCTTCACGGTCACGACCGTGGGAGTGATACTCTCATATGGGGTCCTCGACCTAGCATGGCCCTTCTATCTGATAGCGGTGGTAGCTGCGCTGACTAAGGCGTTGAAGAAATGACCTTGGATGGGTTCACATGTTCCTGTCTATGAGGAAGTCGGCTATCTCGATGAGGCTATCTTTGGCTTCGCAGTCGGGTAGTATTCCCAAAGCTCGTTTCCCCTCCGATATGAGCTCCGCGACCCTTTCATCCGCGTATTCTATGCTTCCGGTCTCGCCGAGCTTGTCTATTGCCGCCTTCACGTCCTCGTCGGATGCGCTGTCATTGCCCAACACCGCCTTTATCATGTCCCTGTCTTCCTCGCATGCTTTGGCGAGGGCGTGGACTATTATCAGGGTCTTCTTCCCCGACCTTATGTCCGACCCCACTGGTTTGCCCAGCTTTTTCGCGTCGGCGGTGAGGTCGAGCACGTCGTCTTTGATCTGGAACGCGACTCCGCAGTTGCTACCGTATATTCTGAAGGCTTCGAGTTGCTCTTCGCTGCCGCCGCCGACGATGCACCCTATCTTCACCGCAGCCTCTATCAGCGCCCCCGTCTTCTTCCCGATCATGGTCATATACTGGTCTTCTGTGACCTGGTCGTCCTTCTCGAATAGCATGTCCATTATCTGCCCTTCCTGGAGTTCCGTGTTGGCTTCCACGAGGGCTTCAACGGCCTTTAGTACTCTCGAGTCCTCTACGCCCTTGTTCCGCATGTCGATGAGCGCCTTGAAAGAGCTTGAGTAGAGGGTGTCTCCGATCATGATGCCCATCTCATCACCCCATATGCTGTGGACTGTTGGCTTCCCCCGCCTCTCCTCGTCATGGTCCATTATGTCGTCGTGGACGAGGGTGAACGTGTGCAGCAGCTCCACCGACGCCGCGGCGGGGAGTATGGACTCCGGGTCTCCCCCGACCGCCTCGGCGGCGAGCAACGTGAGACAGGGCCTTATCCGCTTTCCCCCCGCGTCCAGGGGGTGCAGTATCATCTTCTGGATCTTCTCATCCCCTATCTTCGAGTACTCCCTCATCACCGGCTCCACTGCCGCGCACCGGTTGATTATGACCTTCTTCACGTCCATGATGTGTAAATACTATCCCCTAATCCCTATTTATACCATCCCCAAACGTCCGGGTTTAAATGTTAAACCTCCAGTATTTATATTTTGGTTTCAATTTTTGACATAGGTGCGGGGCGATGGTTCATGAGCGGATTTCTGACATCATGACCCATAGGGTCATCACAGTCAACGAGTCCATGACAGTCTACGATGCGGCCTGCGCCATGGCGTCCAAGAACGTGGGTTCCATCCTGATAACCGAGAAAGCATCTTTGAAGGGCATACTCACCGAACGGGACATCCTCCGCCAGATAGGTCAGGGGAACAACGTTGATAAAATGCTAGTCTCCGACCTGATGACGAAGAATGTGATGACCGTCACATCAGACACCAGAATATCGGATGCTGGCAGGATCCTCGTGGAGCACAGGTTCCGCCGGCTGCCTGTGGTAGACGGCGGGGTGCTGGTTGGTATCGTGACCTCCACGGACCTGGTGTTCGAGCTGAACTCCCATCAGATATCAGGGCACATAAGCGATTACATGAGCACCACAACCTACACTGTCCGGTCTTCAGCCTCTGTCGGCGACGCGGTGGAGGTGATGATCAAGAACAACATCGGATCGGTGATCGTAGTGGACGACGATGACATCAAGGGCATACTCACCGAACGGGACGTGTTGAAGGCAGTTGTAGCCAAGAAAAAATCTTCCGACACCATCATATCCGAGGTCATGTCCCGCAACACACTGAACGTCCACCCCGACACGCAGATAAGCCACGCCTGCCACCTCATGTACTACAACGGCATTCGCAGGTTCCCCGTAGTAGACTACGACCACAAACTCGCCGGCATGATAACCGAACGAGACCTACTACAAGCACTCATAAAACTCACAAGCTGAGACTCTGGATTTTTTGCCTACTGGACTCCCTTCACAGTTTCCACTTTAACTTCTTCCAGGCTTTCCACTATCAGGTCGGGTTTTTGCCTTTCCAGTTCTTCTTTTGTGTGTGTTCCTGTGGTGACGGCGATGACTTTCATCCCCGCTGACTTAGCTGCCTGCACTCCGAACACGGAATCCTCCAATACAACGCAGTCTGATGGTTTGGCATCGAGTTCTTCCGCTGCCTTGAGGAATATGTCGGGTTCCGGTTTGCTCTTCAGTCCTTCGCTGCGGTAGACTTCAGCGTTGAAGTATTCTCTCACCCTGCAGGCGTCAAGTATTGCCTTACCGGTGTCGGGGGTGTTCGCCGTCGCCAACGCCAGCTTAAAACCCGCGTTCTTCAGCGAATCCAAGATTTCAACCGCCCCGGGGAGCAACTCGCAGGTGCTCAGGTTCTCAACCACCTTCCGACGGCGTTTCACCACGAAATCGTCGTAGTCCACGTCCTCAACCCCCTTCTCCTCGAAGAAGGTCCTCGCGATCTCCTCTGCAGTCCGGCCGTAATGGGATTCCAGGTCCTCCCGGGCGAACTCCAGCCCGTATTCCTCCGAAACAAGCTCCTGGAAGCCTCTAAGGTGCAATTCGAACAGGTCCACCAATGTGCCGTCCAGGTCGAAGATGACATAGTCCATAGAAGAATATATTATGCAACAAAAACAATTATAAGACAACTAAGATGAAATCGCATTCAAACGCCATCGCATACCCGGGGTTGCCGGTGGTGTTCGCCGAAGGCTTCAGAGACTACAGGAAGAGGATATCAGGCCACAGCCACGCGAGCTTCGCCATAACAGACGCCTACGAGACCGTGAAGACCGAGACCAGCGCGGAAACTGTCAAAGCAGGGGTCGAGTTCACATTCGAAGGAAAGAGGCCAGCCGACCCCCGCTCGTCCGCCACCATGGACGTCATCCGCGAGATGATCTCCCTCGCAGCCGAGCGCACCGGCGTAAACGTCAGCTCCATCAACCACGGCATACTCACGGGCAGCAGCGACTCAGGCGCCGCAGCGCTGGTCACCGCATTGGACGACCTCCTCGGCCTGAACCTGCCGCTGTGGCAGCTCAACGAGATCGCTAGCAGAGTCAGCGAAACAGCTTACAGGAGCCTCATCGGCGGTTTGAGCGAGCACGTCATAAACGACGAAGGAGACGTCCGCATACGGCAGCTGAAGAAGGCCTCAGCATTCAAAGACCTAATGATCTACGCGATACCCTTCGATCTGAAGAGGTTCAGCGCAGACGACCTTCACAAGCGCGTGTCACAGCACCCCCGGTACAGCGACCGCCAGCTCCAGGTCGAATACAGGCTGGAGAACCTCAACAACCTAGCCAGGGGCGGCGACCTCCAGGGCATACTCGAATTGATGGAGTCCGAGGCCCGGACAGTCCATCAGATGTTCAATGATTTGGGGATGGAGGTCATCAAACCCGATATGAGGGAGGTCACAGAACTCGTCCAGGACATGCGGTCCAGCAGCCTGAAGGTGTACTGGAACGTCGCCGGCGGCAGCACAGTCTACGTTTTCACGTTGAAGAAGCATGCCAAGGAGGTGACCCGCGAGCTCAAGGACCGCGGATTTAAATACAAGCACTTCAAAGTAGCTGATGGGGCTAGAGTCATATGATGGACTTGATTGGTTGGCTGTCCAGCATGTTACATGGCAGTGGCAGGTACGTTTCAAGCAGGCACTCCCGGGAGCACCTATACCACAGCATCGAATGCGAATGCCCCTACCTCAAGAACATACAGAAAGGGAACAAGATATTCTACAGGAACCGGGACCGGGCTGCCAGCAACGGACTGAAATACTGCAGGATATGCCGGCAGCAGACGATGCAGAAAACACTCAAAGACTACACTTGACCCTCTTTTATACTTTTTTTACGAGTATCTTGTGATGTAAGATGGCTGAAGGATACGGTTACGGGAAGACCATACTGTTCGGGGAGCATTTTGTCGTCTACGGGTTGCCAGCGATCGCGTCCGCGTTGGGCAACAAGACCACTGCGGTCGTGGAAGACGCGGGCAAGTACGAGCTCGTGGACGACCGGCCTGCAACGCCCCAGTACAAGAAGGAGAAATACGAAGAGCAGGTCGAATCCAACAAGCTCATATTCGACGCCTGCAAAGTGGACGTCGAGAAGACACCCCTGAAGATAACGTTGGCTGGTGACCTATACGCGGCCTCGGGTGTCGGCGCGTCCGCCGCGTCCGCTGCAGCCATCGCAAGGGCGTTGAACGACCACTTCCAACTCGGCTACGACGACAAGCGCATCAACGAAGTAGCCTACGAGGGGGAGAAAGGCTACCACGGGAAGCCCTCGGGTATCGACAACACTGCAGCAGTCTACGGGGGTCTCATATGGTTCGTGAAGAACCTCGAAGGCGGTGCGAACACCATGGAACGGTTGAAGATGCCCGAGCCCACGGAGATAGTTTTGGGCAACACCGGGCTGACCTCCAGCACCAAGGAGGTCGTCGGCGACGTGCGCGCCAACAGGGAAGCCGAACCTGAAAAGTATAAGAAGATATTCGATGAATACAGTGAGATCGTGAAGTCAGCACGTGAAGCGCTCACCTCAGGAGGCCTGAAGGCGGTGGGCGAGCTGATGAACCGGAACCACAACCTCCTACAGGAGATAACCGTCTCCTGCAAGGAACTGGACTTCCTAGTCGAGCTCGCTCTGGACAACGGAGCCTACGGGGCCAAGCTGACAGGCACCGGCCGAGGAGGCCTCATGCAGGCATTGACGCCCGGGAAGGAACTCCAGGACAAGGTCGCAGCCGCCATGGAAAAAGAGGGTTTCACCACGTTCAAGACCCGGATAGGCGTCTGAAATCCCGCCTATCCTACCAGGTCCATCCACAGTGCTATCAATAGCGCGACCCCGGAAAGGGCGAATATTATCAGGAAGTTGGCCTGCTCCTTCCAGTTGTCCTGGCTGCACACGATCTCCGCCAGCAGCATGTACTCGCTTTCGCTGAGGTCAGAGCCGGAGACGAGCTTCTCCTTCAACCCCTCAGACCTTATAATCTTCGACCTCCTCCGCGACTCCCTGTACTTGAATATGAAGAATATGAAGAAACCCGCAACCCCCACATACCATGACAGTCTCGCGTACATGGGATTAACACTGTCCAAAGGGCCTATTACCCTCAAAGCGACCGTTGCAATAACGCCGATGAGGAAGAATATCCAAGAACTCTTTGAGTCCCTGCACACCCCCCTCATACTGCATGTGCGACATTCAGATCCAGCCATTATGAGATTAATAAACAACACCCAGTTAAAAAAGTTTACCTATTCTTTCTCTTCTCTTCCATAGTAAGCAGGTCGAGCTTGGCCCTGTCGGTCGTCAATTCGTCCTGGAGCTTGACTATGATGTCCTTCATCTTCCGGTTCTGGGCCAGCAGCTTCCGGATCTTCATGGACTTCTGGTCGTCGTACCTGCGTCCGTACTCGTCTATGGCCGCTTCCTCAAGCTCCTTCTCCCGCTTCGCAAGCTCCTTGGCAAGCCGGGCGTTCTCAAGCTTCAGCTGCTTGTTCTCCTCAAGCACTTCCCCCAGATCCCATGACACCGTAGGACACCATTAACTCTACTTGCCGGCAGGCTATAAAAACCATCCAGTAACCTCATGGAAATGATTCAATCCACTGTCACGGTGTCGCCGTCGACTTTCACAGTGTCCCCGGTCTTTATCCTGCTGATGTCCACCTGGTCGACGGCGGGTATGTCGCTGATTATGCAACCCACGGCGACGATGGTCTCGCACTCGCTGTTTATCATCGCCTTCGGGCCGGTTCCCAGCTTCGCCAGCTGGTAGATGGTGTAGGGGCCTACGGTGCTTCCCTTCCCGAATGGGAATACAAGGATCTTATCCTTTACGGAGACGCCGTCGAGTGCGTTGTCCTTGTCCGCTATCTTCCCTGTCTCAGGGTCAACGCCCCCGTAGAATGATATGGGGTCCTTCGAGACCAAAGCTTCACCCTCCACGGTTCCCCTGTTGATTATCCTTCCCTTCATCTCCATTTTCCAGTCACCGCCGCGTCAAGGCACTGCTCGAAGCTGCCGGTCTTCACCAGCATCTTGTTCTTGCCCCGGCAGTAGAAGCATGCCTTAGCGCTTGTAGTCGCAACGTTCTTGAACCTGCCCTTCAACGGGGCCACCACCATGCACGTGTCGCATGCGAACTTCCCCCCCGCCTTCTCTATAACTTCCGTGTAGCCGCGGGTGTCCGACAGCTGCTTCGTGGGCCTCGCAGTGGCAATCCACAATTCAACACCGTCCTTCACCTTCTTTCCCTCCAGGAAGTCCGCTATCTCGCCTATCTCTGCTATGGAGCAGTGGGGGCATCCGAGGGACACGAACTCTATGTCCCCGGTGTCGTCGTTCAGCGAATCATATGACTCCTTCAGGTCCTTCGCAGTCACCGTGATGCTCTCACCCGGCGCCTTGTGCTTCTCGGCCTCCGGGGTCATGTCCTCGATGTGGTATATGGGTTTGCTTCCGTAGGTGACCACCGAGGCGCCGAAGCTCTTAAGCTGGTCAAGCGAAGCAGACTTCAAACCCCTGATGTAGGGTATCTTCCCCTTGGCGTTGTTGCCTATGAAGTACCCTAGGGCTCCGAAGTCCGGCAGCGACTTCACATCGGCTTCCACTTCGAAGGTTATGTCAGGCTCCCTGTTCTCCTCCAGGTGCAGCCCGTAGGCGGGTGTCTTACCGATCATCGCCGCAGCTATGGCGGACGGCCCGCCCTCCCGGTTGGTGCGGGCGCCGACAACCGAGTTGATGAAAGTGACAGCTGATGATTCGCTCCAGGCGATGTGCTCCCCATAGTGTGGGAGGTTCCCTATCAGATATGGGGTGCAGCTGCAGCATGTTATGACTCCCATCCTCTCAAAGGCTTCGATGACCTTCTCCTGCTTCTCGGCGAAATCCGGGGATATGCCCAGGTTCTTCCAGTTCTCCAGGTCCATCCCGGCAGGGTTCAACGTGGTCGTGACCTTCACCTGCCCGTCCTCCGCCAGCTCCGCCAGGTATTCGAGGCCGGGATCTCCCAGGTTGTGGTAGGATACTCCCGCGATCTGCACGGACCTTATGGGTATGAGGTTCTCCGCCCCGTATATCTCCCCCAAGGCGACGAGTATCTTCATGCTCTTCGCAGCGGCGTTTCCCGCCCCTCCCGCGAGGATATTCTCCTCCTCCTTCGTCAGATGCATTACACTACACCCTGGTATCCGATGAGGTTATGTATTTGAAAACTCTTTAAAAACGTTCACTCGCCCAGGTTGGCCTTCAGGAACGCATCCCTGTCCTTGTCCCAGGGTATCGTCGCGTCCAACGCCACCTTCGCGGTCATAAGCCTGTCTGAGCCTTCTATCTTGCATGCGCTGGCGTCCAGGCTGGAGCCCTTGTCCTGCCAGACCTTGGCGTCCTTGTCCATCTGGCACCTTGTCGCAATAGCCCACTCCAGGTCGTTGAGGTCGTATATGTCTATGTCGTCGTCGACGACGATGCAGTGCTTCAGGCTTCCATGGCCTTTGAACGCCGCCTCCCCTGCCTTGATGCCGTCGTCGTCGTTCTTCTTCTCTATCTGCACTATGGCGTGCAGCCAGCTGCACCCGCCCGGCGACAGCATTACGTTCTTGCAATTCGCCACCTCGTTGACGGCCCTGTAGATGGTGGGTTCCTTGGGCATGCCCATCAGCAGCCGGTGCTCGTTGTATGCGGGCAGTAGGCCCTGGTATATGGGGTCCTTCCTGTGGGTGATGCACTTCACCGTGAACACGGGCTCGTCCCGTACCTTGTCGAAGGTCCCGCTGATGTCCGGGAACGGACCCTCCTCGTGGGTTTCCGAAGCGGTGATGGTGCCCTCCAATACGAGTTCCGCATCCGCTGGTACCTCAACGTCTATGGTCTTGCACTTCACCAGCTCCACCGGTTTCATGGAGTTGGCTATCGCCAGCTCGTTGACGTCCGGTTTAGTCGATATCGAAGCTGCCAGCGAGACGGTCGGGTGAAGGCCGAGGCATATGGCGACCTCCAATGGGTCGTTCTTCTGCATGTACTTGTAGAGGTCACGGTGGCATATGCGCGCCACCAGCTTGTCCTTGGCGACGGGGCTGGCCCGGTGGTAGTCCGCGTTCAACCCCCATTCCTCGTCGTTGGCTATCCACACGCCCGCGCTTATGTAGGGTCCCAGGTCGTTGCTAGCATGTGTTAGTATGGGTATTCTGGAAAGGTCGGCTTCCTTCTCCACCACCTCCTGGCAGACTCCCTTCTCAACCCTCTTGGGCTCGGTCGGCTTGTCGATGACCTCTGAGATCTTGAAGAGGAGCTCGTCCCTTTCGATGCCCATCGCCCTGGCGAAGTTGTCCCGTGACGCGCACACGCCGGCGACCACCCTGTACTCCGACCCCTTCACTTTCTCGAAGAGTATCGTGTCCTTGGGATGCTGTTTGATTATCTTCGCCGCCTCAAGCTTTGGGTCAACCTCGTCCGTTACGTGTATGACCTTCTCTTCCCTCTCAAGTTCCCCTATGAAATCGCGCAAACTCATGTTAATCCACCCTATGTAATTTCCGTGAAAGAGTATATGCAGGTGACTATAAAAAAATCAGCGGTTCATGGCTTGGGATCGGACCTGAGGACGAACTCTGCCTTTATCCCCGCGTAATCGCCTTTTGGACACTGGCCTGGCTGGCGTGGTTGGGATTACCCCTGTGCTTTACCCTTCTTAGGCGCAGTGAACACGATCTTGTATCTTGGATGCTCT
Organism: Candidatus Altarchaeales archaeon; assembly: GCA_014727915.1. Lineage (GTDB taxonomy): Archaea > Altiarchaeota > Altiarchaeia > IMC4 > SCGC-AAA252-I15 > WJMO01. The sequence continues at coordinate 445,250 of WJMO01000005.1, forward strand.
GTCGGAGCCTGCTCTACGTCCGTGAAGTGGTCCAATAGTATGAGGCCCTGTCCTATGCCCCCGATCTTGCCTTCCGATTCGCTCCGTTCGCGTCGGCTCTCCGCTTCCTCCTCCAATGAAGGCCCGCTCAACGGCATCAGCTCCTGCTGTCTTGCGGCAAGCGATGCTTGGAAGTCGAATCTGACGTCCTGCTCCCACTCGACCTCCGTGCGGGCGCTGTCCTGTGCCACCGTGGTTTTCACCCTGGCCTGGCAGGGTCTGCAGTGGTTCGCGACGTTAGCCATGAAATCGTCGTATACGAGGAAGATCCCCCAGGTGCTGTCGCCGGTAAGGCCCTTGGTCTTCATCTCCGCCTCCACCTCCTTCCAGGCCGGCTTCAAAGGTGCCAGCGACCTTTCCCTGCTGCTCTTGTCGGACGGGTCCAGGTCCAGGACGACTTCCCTCGACCACTCGTCCTCCTTTTGCGGCCCGACTCGTGTGTTTGGCGGCTTGAGCATTTTTGTTTAATATACTCGGATCCTTGAGTTATTAAGCATAAAATAAAATATATTGTCAATTATTTGTATTTTTTCCAAAATAATTAAAAAAATGGTAAAAATAGTCTTGGATACCAATCTGCTCGTCGCCGGCAGGTGGAACAAGAGGAGCAGCTCATCGAAGATACTGGAACTCTGCTTAAAGGGCACTCTGACCCCTGTTTACACGTCTGAGATAAAAAAGGAGAACCTCTACATCCTCGGGAAGGTGAAGCCCCCCAAGGAATACATGGACATGATAGGCAAATTCTACAAGAAAGGGAAGAGAGTGAAGTCCCCCAAGAATCGCATAACCGCTTCGGTGGACAAGAGCGACAACCGTTTCCTGGAAGCCGCCGTGTCCGGGAGGGCAGATTATGTCATATCCAACGACCATCACCTCCTGGACCTCAAAGAATACGATGGCATACGAATACTGCGCCCAGCCGCGTTCATGAGGATGTTCCCATGAGACATGCGATACTCATGGCCCTGATGCTGGTGTTAGGATGCATTGGGGGCGAGGAATGCGAGGAAACCGGGTGCCCGGTCGACCTGCCCGATAAGCCATCTCCCATATTAGAGTGCAGAAGCCTCTGCAGGGACAGCGGATACGACAATGTGACAGTCGTGGGAGACGCCGGCTGCACCCATCTAAAGGGGGAAATCAGGGACTGCACCTTGGAATGCTCCTACAGGAAGATCCTCGAATCCTCTGAGGAGGGTATGATCTGCTGTTGCAGGACAGTGAAGTACGTTGAAGGCGTAGGCTGTGATGGAACAGACAACAGCAGCTACTCTAGAATATGCGGTGAAAACAAACCTGGGGGATAGGCTTATCCTGTCAGTTGCTGACCAGGCCTATCCTCTCCAAGGAACTGATTATCTCCACAACATTCGCGTCCTTCTTCCCGTTCACCAAGCCCAGCTTGTCCTCGAACTTGTTCTGAATCTCTTCCATGCTGTTAGCCCCATTGCAGAGCTTCCAGACGATGAAGACCTTGGGGTCGACAATGTACGTTTTCTCATTGTCGTTCTTCAAAACAGGCTTAAGTCCGCACGAGTACGTTGTGGAACCCTTTGCTTGCGGATACATCACATTTACCACCCCACATTAGGTTAAGGAGTTAGCGCCAACCTCACCAGGCTACCTCCCTCAGAATAGATTAGATATGGAAGTATATAAACCACCTGAAAGCGGTTAAAACATGCTTCATACTCCATTCTAAGAGCGGATTATGGTGTCATACACCCTATTACCGTATGGTCTGCCATTTATTTGTCTGAACTAAATATTTGGCTATGCCCAAACCCAGATCCGGGATCATGGAGTGCCGGTTGGCACGCCTTTTCATCATATCACTGGCTGCATCTCTGCTGCTTGACATGTCATTCTTCCTTGTTCACGGGTCTCACGCAGTAAACCATGCCGAGCTTTGGACTTATGTAGGCGTTGCCGAGGGCAATCTAACCACTGCAGTCGGTAGCTCGGACCCGACGGTATGGCTGCTGCGGGCTGTTGGATTCCTCCTCGACGGCGATGCCCTTTTCTACTCGATGGTTGTGCTATCCGCCGCATTAACGTCTTTGACTGCCGTGCTGGTGTGCCTTCTCGTCTCAAGGCTGGCGGACGACCGGGCCGGGGCCTACGCAGGCTACATCTACGCGTTCATGGTGCAGCCCCTCTCCCTGACAGCCGTCGGGTTCACACACGACCACATACTGACTCCCCTATCCCTCGCGGCATTGGTTCTAGCGGTCGAAGCCGTTAAAAACGCCGAAAGAAGGAGGAAGATGGCTTTTACAGCCTCTGCGGTGGTGTTGTTCTATCTTGGTTCAAGGGTCAACATCGGAGCATATGTCGCGGTAGCGGTAGCGGTAGTATACGCCCTATCTCAGGCGGTTGTGAAGAGGAAGGATATCATACCGCTCTACGCCATCGCATTGTTAACCTCGATCTATCTGTTCGGCACCTGCGTGGTGCCTGGCTTCATGGACTACGAGCTTGGGCGGCTTCCACAGGGCCGCCTCGGCAGCGCGGACATCAACCCGGTCACCGTAGGCAACCTGGCACTCCGATACAACCTGCTCCTGCTGGTCCTGCCTTTCGGCGCATACGCAGCCTATAGGAGGCGGGAGTTTGTCAGCCTGACATACGTGCTATTCGGCTTCATGCTTGCCATGTCCATGGACCGGGGAACTCGCGTCGTCGACTTGGGCATGGCGATGGTCACCGCATATTTCCTACGGGACTGGAAGCCCAGATGGCGCATGGGATTCACACTATACTCGATCCCCGCGTTGGCTTCAGCGACACTCCTAACACCCCTCCAAATGCCCTACAGAGTCATATTAGCAGCTTCTGGTTTGGGGTTCATATTCCTGCACAGGTACCGGAAGGTCAACACCCTCATGATGCTCTCCCTGATATGTCTGACCGGATTTTCACTGTCTTTTACGAACATGGCCTTTGAAAACCAGCATGTGATCTCCGAGTCAGAGTACATAGCATACAGCAGAATGGCTTCCCTCCCAGGTAAAAAGGTGCTCGCATCATGGGATGCGGGCTACATGCTGGAGTACCTGTCAGGTAAGAAGTCCGCTTCCACTCCGGGCCTCATAAGGTACGACCTTCACGAAGCCCTTTGGATGGGTGAAAAGCAAGCTAACGCATACCTCTCCGCGTCGGGCGTTGACTATGTGGTGGTTTCGAACGCGCACTATAACATCGTGCAAGTCGATGGGGCGCCCAACTTCCTGCTAAGGGGAGGCCTCGTATTCAGGCCATTGGATCCTGTAACCGTCGAATTTGCACCCTATCTGGCCATCCACAAACTGAGGTATGGCACCGCCGACCCCGAATACTTCAGGTTCCTGGGGGAGTCCGTGGACGAGCGCAGGTCCGAGAAGCACATGGTATATGAGGTGGTGGACCCTGACACGTCCGGCAGTTACATATCATTCATAGCGTACAACAACGGCGAAGAGAACCGGACCTCCCTTGTCAACGTTTCAGTGTGGGAATACACGGGCCGGAAGGCCGGGAAGAAGAGGAAGTCGATCATGGAGCTGGCCAACCCCCTCCCATACATCGAATGCCTCAGAGGCAAGTCGTTGAGGGTGCTGGCGTTGTATCTGCTGTTGCTGTTCGCATATCCGTTCAACGGCAGGAAAGCGGGGTTTGAACGTTACATTGTAAGGAACCGGCGCCTGATCGCAGTGGTTCTCCTAGCCGTTCTACTTATGGTCTACCTCATCCCGGGGGATGGTGCGACGGGAGAGGTTCCCATGCCCGGCCAGGAGGCAGAACCTCCCGAATACGCGCATAAGACCTTTGAGGTGTTCTTCGAGGCCGGAGCCCTGGCAGAGCACAGCCTGGACGTGGGAGACCTAGGCAGGGTGAGGGACTGCGAGGTGGGGGTCGTCGGCGGACAGAACGGTGTCGTCGGCCACACCACCTTCCGGAACATATGCCCCTCCTTTGATGATGTGCTCAAGGTGCTCTTGGTGGACGCGAACTCGACCGAACTCTACGGCGAGGTTGCTGTGGTGGACTCCATGGAGCTCAGGCTTACCATGGGGGAGGGTGAGGAGAAGCGCGTCGACTACGTTTTGGAACGTGCGACTCCCAACCATGACTACAAGATAGGCTACTGGAAGAGCAGCTGCCTGCAGGTGGTTCCCGAGAAGACAGAGGGCCCGGACATGGAAGGCATCGAAATATTCCATGTCTCATGCGGCAGGTACAGGGAGGACCTCGGCTAGTCAAGGGCTATGCGGTCTAATGTCTCGAACACCTTGTCTGCGCCGGCTTCCCTGAGCTCCTCCGCGGACGAGCATCCAGTCAGAACCGCGTATGCTGTCATGCCCGCGGACTTGGCGGCCTTCAAACCGTGCACGCTGTCCTCCACCACGATGCACTCCCCTGGCTCGGCATCCAGCAGGGACGCGGCCTTGAGGAACATCCCAGGGTCTGGCTTGCCCCTTTCCACATCGTCCAAGCCAACCACAGCGTCGAAGTAGCTGTTAAGGCCTGCGGACTCCAACGTGGCCTCTATGTTCTCACGGGTCGTGTTGGAGGCGACGGCCGCCCTCACACCCGCCTTCTCCAAGCCTTCAAGAAGTACTACAGCCCCGGGCAACACCTTTGTCATGGGCAAATGCCGCTCCCTGAACAGCCTCTGCTTGTATTCCACCAGTGGCGTCAGGTCGCCCTCGTACTCCATCCCCCTGTGTCTGAGGAAGTCCTTGAATATCTCCTCCATGCTCATCCCGAACAATCCCCTGAACTCATCACGGGTGACAGATGCTCCGATCTTATCTCGGAACATGTCTTCCCACGCCCTGAAGTGGGCTTCGAAGGAATCCACCAATGTACCGTCCATGTCGAAGATAAAGGCCGAGCTCATCTTTTAAACATATGTGTCTAGAATTTGACATCATGCGTAAAAAAACATTGGCTGCGCTGACGGTCATGCTCGCGCTCTCGTCAGCAGTGTCAGCCGCCTCATGCTCTATGCAGGCCTACAAGAGCGCATGCCAATGCCCATTCAACGGGGGAAAGGTGGATGAGGCCTGCAAGGAGAAGCGCAAGGACGCCGGCATACAGTGCATACTGAAGGCCCACCCGTCGCTTGGAGCAAGCAAGGTCGGGGGTATTCTCGGCGACATGCTGGGCACGGACCTGGGAGGGATACTTGGCGGATGTCCGGCTGTGGACCGGTGCAAGGCCACCCTCGAAATGTGCGTTGCAGAGACGGGCAGATGCCCTGGGAACGACCTGAACGACTGCCAGAGCGCCTACTGTGCGAGCTGCTACGCTGAAGCCGACGCATGCGTAGCCTACGCGGCCAAGAACTGCAAGAAGGAGGCGGAGTGCGGCGACGGGAACTGCGACATGGGCGAGAGAGAATCCTACCTCAACTGCTGCAAGGACTGCAGATGCCCCGAGGGACAGTCGTGCGTCAACGACAGGTGCGCCGATGACGAGGAAGAGGGGGGCATGTCAACATCCACGACCCTACCCTACTATACGTCACCCTCTGACGCGGGCTTTGACATATTCTGCTTCCCGTTCCTGATAGTCCCCTTGACTTCGCTCTTGGCGGCGTTGGCCAGGGCCCTCCCAGTTTAGCCTATGATGGTGCCTATGCCTTCCTCTCCCATCAAAGCCCTCTTCAGGTAGCCTGGCCTGGCCCCTGATATGACCTCCGACTTAATGCCGTCCTCCGATAGCGTCAGCAGTTCCCTGACCTTCCTCGCTATGCCTCCCGTGACGTCGGTGCCGTCGGTCTCCCTCTTTTCAAGTTCTGCCATGACATCCCCGTCAACCCTGTCGTACTTCACCGCGTTCTTGTCATCCGGGCTGCGGTCGTAGATGCCATTATGCGAAGTCGTGATTATCACCCTGTCTGCTCTTAGCCTCCCTGCAAGGTATGGGACGAGGTGGTCGCCGCTCAGTATGTTGAATCCGGTCTTGAGGTCGGGCAGCACGTCACCGTATGCCACGGGGGTGAGCCCCAGCCCCAAGAGGAGTTCCACGGACCTCACAGGATACTCTGCCAGCTTCCTGCCATCAAGTATCCCGCCAGCCGACGGCTGGCATGCGATCGCGTTCACGCCCGAGTCGACGAGGGCTGACACCACTTTCTCGTTGAGGGCCTCCATGCTCTTATGCGTCAGGGCAAGGCCCCTAACCTGTTTCCTGCTCTGGTAGCCCCTGTCAAGCTGGTATTCCTTGGCGAGGACGTGCCCGAAGGGTCCTGCGCCGTGGACGACCACCAGGGTCATGCCCCCCTCGTACATGGCCTCGGATATCTCGCATGCCAGCCTCTTAAGGGTCTCTTCGTCCACTTCCATCTTGTCCTCGCTCTTCCTGGTTATAAGCGACCCTCCCAGCTTCAAGACAGTCAGACTCATCTTTTTATCAGTACTATGTTGTCGTTGTTTATGACCTCCTTGCAGGCTTTCCTCTTGAGGATCTTCACTATCTCGCTGCACTGCCTTCCCCTGATCTTCGCCAGGTCGTCGGAGCTGAAGTTGCTTATCCCCCGCGCGAACTCCCTGCCCCTCCCGTCGACCACTGCCACCAGGTCTCCCCTGTCGAAGATGCCCTTCACCTTCGTGATCCCGGAGGGTAGGAGGCTTGCCTTGCCCTTGGACAGGACTCTCACCGCGCCTTCATCCACCACTATGAATCCCTTCGCGGCAGAGGAGAAGAGTATCCACTGCTGCTTGTTCTCCATCCTCTTGTCAGGTATGAATACGGTGCCCACAGGTTCTCCATTTATCAGCCTTGACAGGACGTCCTTCATTCCGGAATCCACTATGGCCATGGCTATCCCGCAGTCCATCATTATCTTCCCGGCCTGTATCTTGGACTGTATGCCGCCGACGCCGCCGAGCCTGGACTTCCCCTTGATGGACTTGATGTCCCCCGTCATCTTGTCCACGACGTCTATCTTTATGGCGTTCCTGTCCCTCACGGGGTCTCTAGTGTATAGTCCGTCCATGCTGGACATGAGTATGAGCAGGTCTGCGTTCAGGTTCGACGCCACCAGCGCGGAGAGCGTGTCGTTGTCGCCGACTTTGATCTCCTCGACTCCCACGCTGTCGTTCTCGTTGATTATGGGTGTGGTTCCCTGTTTCAATAGCGTGTTCACCGTGTTCCTTATGTTCAAATACCTGGACCGGCTGCAGAAGTCGTCTCTTGTGAGCAGTATCTGCGCGACGTTAACCCCCTGTCGGTTGAACGCTTTTCCATATGCTTTCATCAGCTCGTTCTGCCCTACGGCGGCTGTGGCCTGGAGCATGTGCAGGTCCCTGGGCCTCTGTTCCAAACCCATCTTCCTGATGCCGGCGGCGATGGCCCCGGAGGAGACTATTATGACCTCCCGCCCGTCTTTCTTCAAGCCCATGATCTCCCGGACTATTTTGCCTACCTTACGGTCGCTCAACACCAGGTCGTCTGTTATGCTTGCCGTCCCCACCTTGACGACTATCCTCCCGGCCTTAGATAGTGTTTTGCGCCGTTCCATGGCAATAAACCATTTAGGTATTCCCTGTTTTAATAACCGGGGGCTAATATGGTAGCATGGTCGATATGGTCGGTTTTGCCATTCCAGTGATCCTCCTCTCGATAGCAATATTCGCCGTCCTGGTGGTTTTGAACGCATTCTTCAAGCTGGCCATGTTCAACAGGTCCATGAGGTCCCTGGCCAGGGACATGGGGTTGAACTACACCCAGACCCTAGTGTTCCGCCCTCCCAAAGTGAACGGCTTCTACAATGGCCGGGACGTGGTCGTGGACACCTTCGAGAAGCCCGGCGGCGGCGACCGCATTCGAGTGCGCGTTTTCCACTCCGGCGAACTATCGGACGAGTTCACCGTCGGTTCGAAGGAGTTCTTTGAGGAGGAGAGCAAGGGTGCTGCTATACCTCTAGAATCAGATAACACAGGCTTCACCGAGGGGTTCAGGGTTTCCGGCGGCGACAGGAAGCTGGTGAGAAAGTTCCTGGACGCCGACCTCCAGGAGAGGATTGTGTCTTCAGGCCTGTCCTTCATGGTGGGGAAATACTATGTCCAGCACGTTTCAAAGGATTTGACAGTGGACAAGGACAGGATCGTCAGGGCCCTTGACCTTCTGGTCGAGGCCGCCTCCCGGGCTGACACCCTGTGACGCCTCACATCCTTTTTTCGTCTACGAAGTCTCCGAATATGGTCTGGTGGGGCTGCAATGTTATCCCCTTTTCCAGCACGTAGGGCACGAGGTTCGTCATGTGCCTGGCGCCCCTCATCTTCAGTATCTCCAGGGCTCTGACGCGCGTCTTGCCCCTGCGCAGGTTGTACAAGAGTATGACCCCGTCTACGATGGATTCCATGTTCCCGTGGTTGGACGCCGAATGCACGTCAACCGCCTTCTCATAGACCATCAGCGATGTGCACCCGCTCTTCCTGAGCCATGTTATCAGCTTCAAGACGCCCTGCCGCTGCTCGAACTCGCTCTCTATCATCATCTCTATGCTGGTGACCGAGTCTATGACCACCCTGTCAGCGCCGAGCTCGTTTATGGCGTCCTCTATCCTGCCGTATTCTCCCCTGAGTATGTGCATTACGTCCTGCGGCTCTATGGCGAGTATCCTGATCTTGTTCTCGTCCTCCATCTTTTTGATGTCCCACCCGTGGCCTTTCATGTTCTCCCTTATCTCTTCCGCGCCCTCCTCGAAAGTGACATACACTCCTGGATGGCCCATCTTCGCCCCGTTGTAGATGAACTGCATGGCCATGGTGGATTTCCCTGACCCGCAACCGCCGACTATCAGGACGTTCGTGTTCTTCTTGAAACCTCCTTCGAGCATCTCGTCCAATCCTGGTATCCCCGTGGGGACCTTCTCCTTCATAACGCCCACCTCATTTTGCAGATATATTTAACCCAATTACTAATACCCTTACAGTCTTTAAAATGGAGATGCTTGTTTTCGGGGGGACGAGGTCCTCTGGCATCGCCTGGTCGGTGGCCAAGGCGCTGAAGTCCGAGGTTGGTAAGTCTGAGGTGAAGACCTTCCCAGACGGGGAAAAATACGTGAAACTGCTCTCTAAGGCTGAGGGCCGTGAGTGCGCGGTCGTCCAGTCCGTCAGGTCCAACGACGATTTCATGGAGTTGCTGCTCATGCTGGACGCCCTGCGGGACATGGGCGCCGTCCAAGTGCATGCGATAATGCCCTACATGGCCTATATGCGGCAGGACAAGAGGTTCACAGAGGGGGAGGCGCTGAGCGCGAAGACATTGCTTAAGGTGTTGGACGAGTTCGCGGACTCGCTGACGATGATAAACTGCCATTTCCTCAGCGAGGGCGGGGAGTCCTTCTACAAACACGTGCGTTTCATGAACTTGGACGCCGTGCCCCTGCTGGTCAAGTACTTCAGGTCCAAGGTGAAGAACCCGATCGTGGTCGCGCCCGACAAGGGGTCGATGGGGTATGCGAAGGCTGCTGCGGAGATACTCGACTGCGACTTCAACCACCTTTCCAAGAAGCGGATATCCGGGAGCGAGGTAGTCATCAAGTCCAAGGACCTGGATGTGAAGGGGAAGGACGTCATAATATTGGATGATATCATAAGCACCGGCGGAACCATAGTAGAGTCTGTGAAGGTCATACGAGGCTGGAAGCCGGCTTCCATCAATGTGGGCTGCGTGCACGGCCTCTTCCTCAAGGGCATAGAGTCTTTCACAGGCGTCGTGGACCGTCTGGTTTCAACTGACACGTTGGACAACCCGGTGGCCAAGGTCAACGTGGCAGACCTGATTGCCGAAGACCTTAAGAGATGAAGCTTGCCTGCTATCTTCTGACTGTGTTGCTGACGCTCTCTGCGCTTTGCATGGATGATGGCACACCCACGGTCTGCTTTGGCCTTTCCTGCGTTTCCGTGGAGGTCGCCGACGACGACGGCGAGCGGACGGCCGGGTTGATGCACAGGGAGGGCCTTCCACCCGACGCGGGCATGCTGTTCGTGTTCGAGGATGAGGGCATGCACTCCTTTTGGATGAAGAACACGCTCATGCCATTGGACATGGTGTGGTTGGACTCCGACTACCGTGTCGTGCATGTGGTCAGCGCCCTGCCCTGCGAGTCCGACCCTTGTCCAACCTATTCTCCGCCCACCCCATCCAGGTATGTGCTGGAGGTGAACATGGGATATGCTGAACAGCATGGCATCCGGGTGGGTGACGTGGCGGAGGTGACCGGCTTATGAGGTCTTTCCCCTTGAAGTTCACGGTGTTCTCGGCGGGCGCTTCGGTCATGGTGGTGGAGATACTGGCGAGCAGGATAATGGCGCCCTACTATGGGTCGTCAACGTTCGTGTGGTCGGCTCTCATAGCGGTCGTATTGGCGAGCCTGAGCGTCGGATACTATGTTGGCGGCAGGTTGGCTGACATGAACCCGACCGTGAAGACGCTCTCCCGGATACTAGTTCTTTCGTCCGTTTTCATAGGCTTGATACCGTTCTTCAAGGAGCCTGTGCTCCTGGCGTGCTATTTCCTCATGGGGTTGAAGGCCGGCTCTATCGCAGCTTCCGCGATACTACTCTCCGTTCCCGCTGTGCTGTTGGGCACCGTCTCACCGTATGCTATCAAACTTTCCGCCCGGGACCTCAAGGGGATTGGGACCACGTCAGGGGACATATATGCGCTTTCGACTGTGGGCAGCATAGTCGGAACCCTTGCGGCGGGCTTCCTCCTCATACCCTACCTGCCCCTTTCAACTGTGTTCTACTCCGTGTCGGTAACGCTGCTGGCTTCCAGCATACTGTTGCATTTCAGCAGTTGGCGTGTGGACCAAGTAATACTCCTGGTCCTGATGGCGGGTTTGATGCTCTTCTTCCGCGAGCCATATGTGGGGGGCAGGCAGCTTTTGCACATGGAGTACTCGCCCTACAACAGGATCATAGTCGAGGAGGACGACCACAACAGGTACATGTACCTGGACGGGCGGTCCACGGGCGCGATGGTGCTGTCTACGGGTTTTAGCCTCTACGAGTACGCCCACTACTTTGAGATACCCTTCCTCCTGAAACCTGACATTGGGGATGTGTTGTTCGTGGGCGGCGGTTCCGGAGTTGGTGTGAAGCAGGTGGTCGCAAACCACCCTAGCGCGTCTGTAACGGTGTCCGAGATCGACCCCCGGGTCTACGAGGCTTCCCACGAGTACTTCTATCAGGGCATGGACGATTCAGTCGACGTTCGGCTGATGGATGCGAGGATGATAGTGAAAGACGGCGGTGAATACGACTATGTCGTGTTTGACGTCTTCACGGGCAGGAATGCGATACCAAATCACCTTGTGACCTCCGAGTTCTTCGCTGACGTTTCCAGGTCAACCTCCGATGATGCGATAATACTTTTGAACGTCATCTCCTCCGTTGAGGGAAGCCGCAGCCTGGTTCTCAAGTCGGTGCTGAAGACAGTCTCGCCCTATTTCCCCCATGCGAAAGTGTATCCTCTGCATTCCGTCAGCATAATGCCCCAGAACGTGATAGTGATTGCGTCGAAGAAGCCCTTACCATCCGACGGGGAGGTACGGGCCAGGATCGAGGATACCCGGGTCCTTTCCTCGTCGAAACTGCACAGCCTACTTGACCGTGAGCTGAAGAAGCCGTTGTCCCTCGACGGCGGTGTGATGCTGACTGACGAGCACAACCCCGTGGATCAGATGTACGCTGAGGTCTGGGGTTAGCCGTCCCACCCGTCCTCGCCTATCAGGGGGACGAAAACGCAACCTCCATGGCATATCTCCTCCGGTCTTCCGCTGGCGTCCTTCCGTATCTCGAGGAGTGTCTGACCTGATCTTCCCCCTACTGGGATCAGCATCCTGCCGTCATCTGCCAGCTGGTCTGCCAGGGCCTTGGGAACGCCTGGGGATGCTGCCGTTACCAGTATCCTGTCGTAGGGCGCCTTCCCAGCGTGTCCCATGGTCCCGTCTGCGTCCACGACTTCCACGTTATCGTATCTTAAACTCCTTAGAAGTTCTCTGCTCCTCTCAGCCAATTCAGGCACGCGCTCCACGGTGACCACATCCCCTTCCCTGGCTAGTTCAGCCAGTATGGCCGCCTGGTAACCTGACCCGGTGCCTACCTCGAGTATGTGGCTGTCTTCTCTCACGTCCAAGAGCTCGGTCATTATGGCCACCATATGCGGCGCGCTTATGGTCTGGTTTGATCCTATGGGCTGGGGCGTGTCCGCGTAGGCGCGGTCCCTTATGCCGCCCGGCATGAAAAGGTGGCGGGGGACCCTGCTCATGGCTTCTATGACACGCTTTGACTTCAGATATCCCCTGCTTACGAGTCTTTCTACCAGTTCCCTTCGTTCTTCGTCCATGTCACTTCCGCGACCTTCCGAACCGTCCTGTCTTCTTGGCTGCGGTCTTCTTGGACCCGAACCCCCTGAAACCGGGTTTACCACCTATCTGGTCCTTGTAGTCTGTGGTGCCGAAGACCTTCATCATATGCTCCTTGTACGAGCGCGGCTTTCCCTCGGCCTTTTCGTGGTGTCCCTGGTGCATCTGCGAGAACGGGTTGCCTCGTCCGCCGCTTGTCTGCTTGCCCTCTTCCATCTTCTGCTTTATGTACTCTTTCATCTTCTCCTGTGTGCTGGCGTCATCGTCGGAGTCCAGCTGCGGGAGGTGGCTCGCGTGCTGTTTCCGCATGAACTTGGCCATACGCTCCTGGAGGGTGAGCTCATGGGGCGCCTTCATCTCAGGCGGCTTCTCCTCCGGCGGGGGTTCCGGCGGCGGTTCGGGAGGCTGCTGTGATTCTCCGCTGTAGGTCTCGGATATGGTGTTGAAGTCCGCGTCGTATGCTGTGAAGCTCCGTCCCCCGACTTCGAAGTCGTCGCGGGTGGAGCCGTCGCTCAGGACTTCGAGTATCCTCCCGTCACCCATCCTCCTGAAAAGCCGGTTTCCGATGTATTTCTCCTCCATCCACTGGCCGTCTTCGCCCATGTTTAAACATTTGATTGGGGCGGTTTAAAAGGCTAGGGTTGCCAGGACAGCCAGCAAACCGAATAGTATGCAGAAGATGTCGAACCTCACCCTTTTAGCGAACAATATCAGAGCGTCCATGAGGGCGTAGCCTGATATGAACGAGGCGAGCAATCCGGCGGCTCCCACGCCCAGTTCAACGCTGCCAAGCCCGTCCGTTAGCAACTCCAAAACCACTGCGCCGGCGACGGCGGGCACGCTCAACAAAAAGCTGAGCCTCAACGCCTCGTCCTGCCGGACCTCGCTCAACACCAAGGTGGAGACCGTGACCCCGCTCCTGCTAACCCCGGGCAATATGCTGAACCCCTGCGCCAAACCCACCACCGCAGTGTCAAAAAGAGAAAGCTGCTTGAGGCTTTTAACCCCAAAAACCTTCTTGTGGGATAAATAGAGGGCTATTCCTGTGACAATCAATAGGAAGCCGATTATTGCATTCATGAACCCCCCATCAAACGCCTTCAATGTAACCGACTTAAACCAGAAATACATGACTAACCCGCTGACCCCCGTGAACACGGATGCGACAGCCAGGAACTTCACCAATGGCTTGTCCTCGAAAACCTTCGCCCACGTCCCCCGGTACTTCACCAACACCGCCGCCATGGTCCCCACATGCAGGAAAATCCCATAGGCAAACGCCTCACCCGGACTCAATCCGAAGAAATCCAACAACACCAACATCGTCTGCCCACTACTGGAAACAGGCAACCACTCACCCACACCCTGCAACAAACCCAACAACAAACCAGACAACAAATCCACATTATTTATAACTCATACCTCCCTAATAAAATCGGGCTCATAGCTCAGTCTGGTAGAGCGCTCGGCTTTTAACCGAGATGCCGCGGGTTCGAACCCCGTTGAGCCCAACCTTTCCCTCCCTAACGGTCGGCAAAAGCTTGACCAAAATACTGTTTCAGGATGATTCACCCCCAAAGAAAACGAACTACTTATCTAGTCTCTCAGTTACACTAGTTAGTTTATAAATGTGACTAATTCTACTCAGTTTTTTTTAAGAACTGATATTTTTTTAATTATTTATACTTTTTTATCAATTATTTGTGTTTTTTGTCATTTATTTGTGTTTTTTTTTTTTTTGTGGTGTTTTATGTCTGTTGTCTTACTTTGTGAAGTATATTGTGGCTATGGCTGATGTGAGTGCCATGCCCCAGAAGAATATGAGGAACATGAGGTTCTCCCTGGCATAGTAGATGCCCGCGATGACGGAGGCGACAGCCAATGCTAGGAACAACAGCCTCAAAGCCAGTTTCTTCATGAAGTCCTCCATGTTATTCTATCCGTGGATGTGGTTATAACCCTAGCTACCTGTTGGAAACCTCCATGTTCTTATTGCCAGCCAGGTCATTGATTACACCTGAGATAATATGGGTGATCTATGATGAAGAAAGGAATGGTTTTGTTGACGGCCCTGGTGTTGCTAGCCGCCTACGCGGTAGCGCAGCCGGGCCCAGGGAAGAGCAAGAACAAAAGAGTGGAACACTGTAGCTTTACTGGTGGTGGCGTTGGAGTCGACGCAGTATTCCTATCAACCGGAAGCGGAGTAGTCCAGGAATGGCAGACAAGAGACGACGGAACATACCAGCATGTGACATTCGTCCCCGGCGACAGGGAGATGCCAGAGGAAGAATGCACGGGCAACGGATGGTTCACTTGGGAGCCCCACGCCTACCCCGATGAAGACCCCGCAGGCTGCGTGATGGACAACCTGCCGATGGACAGCTACTGGGTCTGCATAGAAGACATAATGATGGATTAAACTAATCCATCAACCCCCCTCTTTTTTTTTAATTCACTCTCTTCTTACCTGCTTCTATGAACCCCTGCAGGTCCCCTCTCCCGGCCAGTTTTTCGATGTTGGATGCGAGCGCCTCCTGGAACATCAGATAATCCATCGTTGAACCCGCCGACCCGGTGGGCATCACTCGAGTCACACCATCACTCACAGTCTTCTCCGTTACCGTGGGACTCTCCACGTTGTCGCTGTAGACAAGCGCATAGAGGTCGTTGGTGTAGCCCTGCGGGTACCTGTGCTGGTCTATCAAGTTCACCCTGGCCCTGGGCTCCACCAGATGTATCTCCCTGCTCAGCCGGGATAGGTTGCCTTCCACGCGCTGGCTGGTGTCCACCAGATTATAGGTTCCACTGCCGTCCAAGATATTCGACGCCTTCAGCGCCTCCCCCGCCTCGCCTTCAGTATAGGTTGGCTTCTCGCCCCCTTCGCTGGTGCTGTATATGAAGTACCTGAGCCTTGACTTCGGCACTAACCCCATGGCGTTGTTCAACCCGCTGGTAGCCTCGAACAATGCCCGCATACCCTGGCCCAGGAATATTGTCTTACCCTCCACCCGGCCCTCTCTCATGTCGAGGAGCAGGCGGGCGGAGAAACGAAGTATGTCCTTGGCAACACTGTCATAGTGGTCTCTCACAGAGTTCAAGTCGGGCAGCTCATCCGATCGGGCGTCCACCCGCTTGCCATAGTAGTCAGAATCCCTTAACCGCATCTCCAACCTACTTGATGTCCTTGAACCTGACGGAATGTTGTTCGCCGCCGGAACCCCAGTTCTCACGTCTGGTCTCGTGTATTACCACGGTCACAGCCTCGGCTGGTATCCCCAACCCTGTGAACACTTCCGTGATCCCCCTTATGACCTCCGGCTTCCTCTCATCATCCAACGGCCACGTCTCCACTGTAACAAATGGCACCTGCTTCACCTCCTTTTCCTTCTGCTGAACGGCTGCGGGAGCACCTGAACCCTCCGTATCCTCTTCAACGGTATGCTGTACGTGTGGTCGTACCAGTCCGACTCGTCCTTCCCCTGCCCTATCTTCCGAGTCCCAGACACGTTTATGAACCCGCCCGTGCTAGTCTTATAGCAGGCCTCCAGGAAGTAACCCGTGCATATGCTGTTGTTGGTCCTGCAGGCGATGAAAGTGCCCTTCCTGATCCTCTTATCAGCCACGACCTTCTTGAACTCCGGCACCCGCATAATGAAATATTGGTAGGGCCTCAATAAAACAGGTTTTATTTATTGGGTCGAGAGTAAGTTCTACCTATGGAAGACGTCGTGGGTGTTAGGCTAGACCTCCTAGCCTCGATAGTCGAGGATATGATCTCCAGCAAAGACCTGGAGTCAGTGCTCGGCTCTCCGGTTATGGCGCACGTGGCCATGACAGTGGAAGACGGCCAGTTCAAGTTCAGGACCCTCATACCCGACGGAGAGGAACGTGAACCCTACACCGACGAGGAGGTTATCAGGGCGTCCGAGATAGTGGACCAGATAGTCTCGGACAGACTTCCAGGCGACCTCCCGGAGGTCAAGTGAGAGATGGAAGAGAGCGGAAAATGGCGGAACATCATAGGAGGGAAGTTAGGGAAGATCATCGGCGCGATCTAGCCGATCCGGTAGACCCTCACCGGCCTTAATGTGCCCACCGACTTCACGAGGGTTGCGTTCTCCGCGAGGAAACCGTAGAAGCCGCCGAATCCCGATACATCATACATCAGCGCAAAGCGCACGTCACCTGCGTGTTCCCTGTAGTACTCAGGCGAACGGTTGAGCGCTCCAACGTGCAACCCGTAGAATTCCATGAACTCCCCAGGTATCTCACGGCCCGTCCTGAACGCGACCGGGCAGGCCAGGTATGACAGGCCCATGATCTGCTCGTCCTCCCCCGAATTCTCCGAAACATAGGATGACAGGACGTTCACAACCATGTTCCCATAAGACTCGGATACTATGAACACATAGTAGGAGAACAGCGACACAAGCAGCAGAGATACGAGCACCGGCATCATGGACTCCCTGGCGTTGTCGAACGAGAAGCCCGCCAGGAGTGACAGGGGTATGATCGAGAGGGTGAAGTACAGGTAGGGGTGGGAGTAACCGCAAAGGTACTTCAGGAAGAGCACCGGCGGCAACGAGGACAGGAGATACATAAGTAGGTAATCCTCTTCGAACCTGCGCTTCCCAGACTTGATGACATGGCAGGCTCCGAACACGGACGGCACGGTGAAGAGGGGGTCGACGGCCAGTACCTTCAGGAACTCGAACAGTTTGCACCCGAGGCCGCTGTCCTGGTAGAGGCTGTGGTGCACGTAGACCTGGTAGAAGTACTCGGGAGACCATAGGAGCGCGGTTGCAGGCGCGTATACGAGGATGAACCCGGCCACTACGGGAGCCAGACATGGTATGATGTTCTTCCGGTCTCTCAAGATGACTGTCAGAAACATGGGTCCCAAAGCCACCAACCCCAGCATCTTATACAAGGCGGCCGCCCCGACGCACGCACCCGAAGCAAGGAGATAGGCTCTCTTACCCCGGCTCCTACCCTCTAGGAACAGGTAGGCTGCGATGAGATGCAAGAGTATGAGTTCCGCGTAGGCGGTGGCCGCGTTGGTGAACTTGAAAACGAAATGGGAGAGCCCCAACACCGCAGTGGAGGCGAGCGCATGCTCCCTGCTCCAGAACCTACCTGCTACATGGTATGTCAGGAGGATGGTTGCTACCGATGCGAGTGTGGGCACCAGCTTGGCCTGGAAAACACCCACCCCCAACAGGTTGAAAACAGCCGATGTGACGTAGAGGTAGACGGGCTGCTGTGTGAACATGAAGTCGGCGTATGGTCGAGCGCCTGTGAAGTGCTTGTAGGCGGAGTATATGAAGAAACCCTCATCCGAGGTTATGGAGATTATGTTCAGCGTTGAAGCGCGCAACACCACAGATGCGAATATGACCGCTGCAAGGTATAAATGCCAGTATTCGCCCAACCTCATAGTGGATGAGAGCATCCTACGGTCCGACAGCCTTTTCCCAGTAGCGGCCGCGACTATGCTCTGAGCCACCACCACGGCTATGAGGAGCACCAGCCATATGATGGTGTTCTGGAACGCTATCATCTCAACTAGTATATTAACATTGAATATTAGATTAAGACATGGGAGAATCAAGTCCCTGGAAGCTGGCAGTATACGCGGTTGTCCTTGCTTTCCTGCTTTTCCAAGCCCAAAAGGTGCTGTTGCCCGTGCTGTCGGACATAGACAGCACTCAGTGGGATTTTGAGAAGGACTACTATGGTGCGGTCGCATACAGCAGGGGCTACAACCCCTACCATAACTCGGACCTAGCCCGCGTGTCCGGCAAGCACATGGCCCTCCCTTATGTCTACCCGCCCCTGACTATCGGCTTCTACCGGCTATTCGCATTCCTCCGATATGACTCGGCCCAGTATGTTTTCCTGGCGTTGAAGGCCCTCCTCCTAGTCGGGCTCATGCGGCTGTGGGGTTGGAGGATGGTGGAATCCGGCAGCAAGTCAGAGTTCGCCGTCTTCACAGTGCTCGCCTATAACAGCACCGCGCTCATAGACCTCCACACAGGAAACGTTGCCATGCTAGAGCAGGCCCTCCTCTGGCTGGGATTCCACTACTACCTCAAAGGCGACCTCATGCGGTTCACCGGGTTCACTTTAGCCGCCGCATCCTTCAAAGTCCTGCCGATAGCGTTCCTCGGTCTGCTCCTCTTCTCCGACGACGATCGTAGACACAAGTACCTGTTAACCTCGGCGGCCATATTCATGGCATACCTGCTCCTGCCCGCTTTCCTGATGCCCGGTCTCTTCGACGGCTACGTTCGCAACCTGGAGATAACCATCTTCCACCTGCGGTCCGAGAGGGGCATGATAAACCCTTCCACGCTGGCGTTGGTCAAGGACCTCACCGTCCTGTGGTCTTTCATACTGGGATTGGAACCGCCTGCCAACGCCCATCTAATACTTTACCTGGCCATGGCCGCGGCGGTGGTCTCCGTCAGCGCCAGGGCAGTGTCCGAGCTTAGGAGGAGGAACGACCGGCGGATGCTCCTGTTCTTCCTGGTACTCGTCTACGCCCTGTTGGCTCCGAGGATGAAAGACTACGGTTACGTGATCCTAATACCCTCGACGTTCTACGCGGCCGGACTGCCCAGGTTCAGGAGTTACAGGCCGCTCATACTGTTGGCGGGTATGGTGCCAGTCTCAGTCCTACAGCCCCACCCGGAGTTCCTGCTCGGCATGTGGGGATACTATGCGCTCGCATACGCATATCTCATATGGGTGTTGTACGTGATCGAGGCAGCGGGGGAATAGGATTATTTATTAGTTCTGAATCGTTTATCTCCAAAAAATACAGGGGTCGAACAAAATAGCCAAGAAACTAAGCCTGAGGTTTTCCGTCGGCAGGAACCTGGTGCTTTTCCTAGTCTCATTCATAGCAGTCTTGGCATTCTACATAGGACTGACCTCCATGCAGGTCCCCGCATACCAGTACCGGTGGTTCAACTGCCTCGACTACCTCAAAGAGGGGACACTATACGGGGGCCAGCCCGAGTGCGTCCAACCCCCAATGGTCTACTTCACAGGTTCCCTGATTTCGGTCTTCGGCGACGAATACCTCCACATGCTGTCGAACTTCACTCTCATACTCCTGAACACATTCTGCCTCTACCTCACGCTCCGGATGACGAAAGGAAGGAGATACTGGGTGGCGGGCACGGTCATACTCGTCTACTGCCTTCTGATACTGCCCCTCTCAGTCGAGTACAAGTCAAGCCCTGGCAAAGCCTATCTTGACACGGTCTTGTCTGCGTGCTTCATGATGGCGGGTGTGTACGTTTTCCTGAACAGGAAGTCCACTAACCATGTTGCTTTGGCTTCCCTGATGTTCGCCCTCGCGCTAATGTCAAAGCTGACGGTCCTCTCAGTCGTAGTGGGCTGCTTCACGGTGCTGCTGCTATCCCATGCCCAGGGAATGTTGAAGCTGAGCAGGGATGACCTGTACCTGGACTCGTCCAAGCTGCCGCCGCTGCTGAATGACGCCGCAGCTTTCCTGACGCCCATGCTCGCGTCCTTCATACTCTTGAAGCTCATCTTCCCCAACATCATAGTCTACACCGTGCTATGCCACACCTTCGCCGAGCAGATAGGGTACGTGGATACGGTCAAGGCGATAGTCACAACCAACCCGCTCTCAGACAACAGCCTCCTGGTCTTCTACGCCCTTCTGGCTGGTGTGGCAGCATACTATCGCCGGAGCCGGGACGGCGTTGCCCTGATGTACCTGGTAGCCTCCCCGCTCACCTTCGTCTCTGTCTACAAGCTCAGAAGCCAGATGCCTGACGTCTTCAGCTCATACTATGCCGTCCTTCCCATCTTCCTGCTGCCCCTCATCTTGGGGAATCACGCATCATCACTGAAGGGAAACAGGAAGAAGATGGCCTGTGCGGTCCTGGTCGCAGCCGCATTGTTCTTCGGCAACATGCACTTCTACGGCCAGCCCAACGTAAGGGAGATAGCCTCCATGAAGTCGGCGGGCTACAGCCTCAAGGGCATATTCTACGACCTCGAGGATGTGGAGGAGATAAGGGAGACCGTGGACACGGTCTACATGCTCCTGCCATCGAACTCGAAGAAGGTGCTCATAGACGGGAGGATGTACGACACCCTCCGCGCATACGAGACTGACCTGGTAATGCCCCTGGTGGACTGGAGGAGCGCCCCCCAGGACCGCGTGATAGACTCGGTTTTCGCCCCCGGGCTGATACACTATGGCGTCCTATCCAAGGAGTACAACTTCACGGACAGCATGGCCGAGGAGAACATCAGCATGGAAAAATACGACTACCAGCTCTCCCTCTACATCTACGAGATGAACCAGCGGGAGGAAGAGCTCATAGAAGACATCGAATCCGGCGAGTATGAGATGATAATCATCGGCCCCGCGGCGTGGAGCACCCACATATGGTATCTGCTTTCCACGCAGATAAGCCCCAAGACAATACAGGGATACTGCAGGGTCTACCTGCCGGTATTCAACGAGGAGAAGCACCTCCGTCACTGGTCCACGATACTCATGCAGGACCAGAGCAAATGCAACCTACTGGGGAACAGGGCGAAAAGCTACATGGAGGCGGTCTTCGATAGCGTCTGCCAGAAGGACGAGTGGGCTGCCAACTACCTGCTCAGGCGGGTGTTCGCAATGAACACGGTTACCAACTGCGATGAGGGCGGGTGCAAGATGTATCGTGTCCTGCTGGACAAGGAATGCAAGTCCGGGGCCAACGTCCTGGGCAGGTACATGAACGCAAAGCAGGCGTGGGACCCCCGCAGGGCGGGGGTAGTGGCGTTTGCCGTCCTATGGCTGCTGATACATGTGCGGTTGAAGGCAGGGTTCAAGGACAACTACCTCTACGTGAACGTCCGAGACTAGCTTTTATTCCAGTCCTCCCTCTTCTATTGCATGCCAGTCAAGGGCCGGAAGACCAGCTACAAGGATGCCAGGCGGAAGAAGAAGCACAGGAAGCGGATTGGGAGATAGTCTAAGGGCACGGTTCGAACTCACAGTATGGGAGCATCCTATGGGCGACCGTCCCGTCAGGGCAGGTGAAATTGTCCCCCGGGCAGCCTTCACCCATGCTATCACGCTCGTTCTTCTCGTTCTCCACGGACTGTATGAAAGACGCTATCGTTATCGCTGAGAGCAACACCAGCACAGTAAGGAAGAATATTGCGGCCTTCGTCTCCGGTTTCATTCTGGATATATATTACCCGTCGTTTTTAATGTCTTAAGATGGTACACAAGGGTTACAGGATTATCACCCTGTTGGCGGCGGCCCTCATAATCTGCTCTGTTTCCGTGTCCTCCCAGGAGGTGAACATGTCGGTCACAATACCAATAGTCCCCTGGAACAAGATAATCTACCCCGACGGCGTCTACGAACCCTACATGGAAGGGCTGAAGGGCACCCACAGGCACACGTTCAAGCTTAAGTTCCTCAACTTCACCGCGGAGGCGGGGTCAACCCTAAGCTGCCTACTAAGGCGTTCTGACGGGAGCTTGCAATCCCTATATGAGATAGTCCCCCAGTCCAAGGACAGGGTGGAGGAGCTGGAATACACGGTCCAAGTCTCCGACCCCATAAACAAGGCGGTTCCTTGGTATGTGGTCAACTGCACATTGAGGGATGGCCTGGGAGAGCTATTGTACGTCGACAAAAGCCACTATAACCACCCGCTGAAGAAGCAGATATACGTTCACGGGAACACGTGGACCCGGTTCGACACAATATACGACGACGCGTATCTCGCGTCGAGGTGTTGGATGGGCATACCCAAGAGGTACTTCAACAACAGCGTCTGGTGCGACTACGCCGGGGACGTCGGATTCGCGGTGGCGATGAGCAGGGGCATGTACGTGGAGGGGGACTGCCACGACGGCGCCGACGGGATGGACCAGAACACGGACGTCGACTGCGAGGACATATACTGCCAGGGGATGATATACAGTTGCAGCCCCAAGGCATGGGCTGGGGACCCGTTCCTCGGATCATGCAGCAGCGGGGTATGCTGGGAGACCAAGAGGTTCGCAGGACACGACGTCACCTACTACTACACGAGGTATGTCAGGGCTGGGGGGACATTGAAGGTGAGGTTCAAGCCTGACAGGTACTACACAACGAAGCCCATATCCTACGCGTTGACCGGGCTTCCGGGGTTCAGCTCGGAGGGCACCTACACAGACCATGACTCCCATAAGCCGGAGAACGAGGAGGTGACTGGCACGAGCTACGCCCTGGAGGACCCGAAAGGCTACTATGGGGACATGGACTTCGTCATGTATCTGAACCCGGCCGGAGTCAGGCAGGGCTGGAACACCTTCAGCATATACATGGTCCACCACGGCCAGGACCTGCTCATAGAGGGCATTCCCTATTATGTTAGCGACAACGCTCCCTCTAACTGGGATGAATCCGACATAATGCCCCCGGCGATTGACATACCCTGCGGTGACGGCCTGGACAACGACCTAAGCTACTCATACGACTGCCTTGACAGCAACTGCGACGGGGAGGTCGGGGGCAACGACTGCGAGGGAGGTCCAGCCTACTGCGAGTATGCGTTGGAAGGCGACTGCGACGACTGCTTCGACAACGACGCCGACTACTCCGTGGACTGCGGCGACTACAACTGCAACGGGGAGCCAGGCAACTACTATGACCCCTCGGACATATGCGAGTTCGGCTGCGAAGGCTGCGGCGGCAGCTACCCAAGCCACTGCGTGGACGGGTTCGACAACGACAAGGACGGCGTCATAGACTGCATGGACAGGTCCTCCTGCTGGGGGAGGGGGGGCGAGTCAGATTCGCAGCCCTGCCCTGCCTACGAGAGCAACAGCCCAAGCTGGTGCGCTGACGGCCTGGACAACGACTTTGATGGGGCAGTGGATTGTGAGGACTACGACTGCAGGGGTGTGCAGATAGGCGCCGCCTACGCCTGCCCCTATAATGAACTATACGATGTGGAGGGCAACTTCCGGCCCGACCAGTGCTTCGACAACAAGGACAACGACCTGGACAGCCCCGACCTGATATACCATGGTCCGGGTACTTACATTGACTGCGGGGACCCCGACTGCATAAGCATGGTAAACCCAGACAACCCCAGCCAGAAGTGCACGCAGACTGAGTACATGGAAGACCTGGGAGTCCAGCTCTGCGACAACGGCATAGACGACGACAGCGACGAAGACCAGGGCTGGCCCGGCGGCACAGACTGCACGGACCAGGACTGCTACCAGAAGTTCGACCTCTGCGGGCCCTGCCCCTACTTCGAGAGCTTCAGGTACGACAGCTGCACCAACGGCGAAGACGACGACTTTGACTACATCCTCTACGGCGAGCAGACCGACTGCGCCGACCCGGACTGCATAGGCGAGGTGGGCAGCCTTGAGAACAGCCAATTATGCGAGGAGAGCGAGACAACGTGCAATGACCGATTCGACAACGACGCGGACACCCTCACAGACTGCGACGACCCGGACTGCACCGGCAGGACCGGCCCGGGCGGCGGAGTATGCGCGAACACAGAGGCTACGAGCACCCTGTGCAAGGACAACTTCGACAACGACGGGGACACCCTAATCGACTGCATAGACCCCCAATGCTGGGGGGTCTCAGGTTCCGGCTGCGCTGCCAAGACCTGGAGCGAGGGAACCCCCATCGAGATACCGTACATGACACCCCTGAAGAGGATACAGCCGACGAGCATCAGCTACAGCCACCTGGAACGGCTGCATGTGAATGAATCCTATGTGATAAGGTTCATAGGCGATGGGGAATACTCCGCGGTCGTGCACACACTCGGCGACGCGACAAACCCCCTCCGGCTATTCCCCTATGATGCGGACTCATGCGTTCTCACAGGCCAATCAAAGCTGAGATGGGTGTCCAACCAATTGGATGTCGGCCAGATACAGCACAAGCCCGACTTCGTGGACTCCGCCAACAAGCTGGACGGGTTCGACGTGACATTGACCTGCGACGGCGTTCCAAACCCCCAGAACAAGACCTACCCGGCCACATTATCGAACCTCGACGGCACAACGCCGGAGATGGTGGACTTCCTCCTCAACACCCAGGTCTTCCCCGTCAAGAACCCCCTGATTGAGAAGCTGGAGGTCGAGCCATCTGAGGGGGGCAGGGTGGACATACCCTATGGCGGATACTTCGACATACGGGCCATCCCAAACATGTCAGTGACGGATGACGTCAGCCAATGCCACTTCAACATAAGCGACGTGACATACGTGACACCCTCCGACTGCATATTCCGCAACTCGGGCGTCATAGACGATGAGTTCATCGCGGTAAGCGTCGCATTGGAGGATGGCCTGGGCAACATAGGCCCCTCCAGCAGGATGAGGTATGTCGATGTCAATGTAATGCCCAAGCAGAAGAACATAACCTTGGACCAGGTGTTCCTTAGGTCAGGCGACCGGCTGACTGTGACAGCGTCCTTCATAACCGCAGAGACAGGCCAGTTCATAGGCGAATGCATCATTCACCTGACAGACCGGTCAGGCTTCGAGCTGGACACATTCAACCTACCTGGTGACGTTGTGATGAACGAGATAGAATGCACCGGGGAGATAGACACCTCAGGCCTGGTGAACGGCATGTACCATATCACGGCAACCGCCGAGGACGAGGACGCCGACCAGGGAAGGTCCAACAAGAAGCTGTTCTACATATGCAACGACTACTCGAGCAGCGGAGACGGGTGGGACTGCGCAAAGGCAGACTTTGACCTGGATGGCATACCAGACCTGTGCGTCATAAACGGCTCCGTCGTGACCACCACAACCACTTCGACAACATTGTTGAACGTGACGACCACGACACTGCCGCCGGAGACGATAGGATGCCAGACAATATGCGCGGACTACTACAACACGGACCAGTGGGCATGCACTGGGGACCTGACATGCAACATAAACGGGTCCAAGTGGGTTTGGACCCACGATGACAGAGGGGACGTGGACTGTTTCCTCGCCGATCCTCAGACGAACTACTGCTGCTGCCAGCTTGAAGGCCTGGAGACCACCACCACAATACCCTCGGTGAAATACCTGCCCTCATGCGACAACGGGTTCAGGGACGAGAACGAGGAGGGCATAGACTGCGGCGGCCCCTGCCCGCCCTGCCACTGCTTCAACGGCAAACAGGACATGGGAGAGCTTTGGATAGACTGCGGCGGCGTGTGTCCCCAGTGCGGAAGCTGTGACAATGGCATACAGGACCCCGGCGAGAACGGCGTCGACTGCGGCGGCCCCTGCCCGCCGTGCTCGGACGAGGACATAATAACCGGGACCAACCTTGGACTCCAGCCCAGGCTGTACATAATCGACCTCCCAGCCTATGTCTCAGCAGGCAGGGACGTCCACTTCAAAGTAGTTGACAACAGGGGACTGGGCACCAAGGCCTTCCTAGAGTATAAGATGCCGAACGGCATCGTGATACAGTCCTGGTCGGAGGAGAACGGGAACGCCAAGATGAACAGCTCCGTCGTCGGCCTATGGTCGGTTGAAGCGCGGAAGTTCGGTCACATACCGGCATCTGCGGTCTGGGCATCGACGCCGTCCACGGCATCGGACGCGGTATCCGCGACCGGGTCAATACTGGTTCCGCTGGCCGCGGCAGGTCTGCTGCTGCTCTGGTGGCGTAGGCGCAGGAAGGGATATGCAGCCAGCGAGCTGGCATTGAGGAGGCTGGAGACCTCAGACACCATAGAAGAGCTCGCTCCCATATACGTGACCGAGTCGGCATACAATAACCTCGTCGAGATAAGCAGTCTGCTGAAGCCGGTTAAGCTTTCGGACATGGAGCTAACTAAGGCCGATCGTATAGCCGACGAGCTGGGCGTCGACAACGAATGGGCTAAGCTGCTGGTAATAGCCGAGAAGAAGAAGGTAAAGAAGCTCATATTGGAGGGTGAACTCCAGTTCTCAGAGTATCATCTGACGAAGATAGTCCCGGTATGGAGCGAGATGAAATAGTGCATTGTATGGGCTGGAGGTCACCTGACTCGCTCGGCCATGTTGGCGATGTATACCATCGCGTCGACTATGTGCTTCACCCGCTTCTTGTCCTCGAACACCTTCTCCTGGTGGTATACGATATGCCCGTCTGAGAGGGTGAAGGGCATGTCCAAGGCTATCACCCAGTTGGCCACGTCCTTGGTGACTACCTTCTCTCCCTTCTTGGGGGAGCTGGAAAGGAACACGTACCTGTCGCCGAAACGCGGGTGGTCGACGTCGACTTCGCCCAGTTTCCTGCTGAAGAACCTTCCCCTGACCGCGATTATATGGGTGTCACGGACGCTCCTGTCGACTGACACCACGATCCTCGAGTGCGGGTGCCATTTGTCCACGTAACCTTTCTCGTTCAAAAGGTCCAGGGTCAGACCGCGCCCGCTGTAGGTTCCGGAAGCGAAGGCTGGCTTACCCTCAGTCTCAGGGTAGAAGTTGATCTTGAGCTCCCCAGCCAACTCCATCAAAACAGATTCAACAGGCTTTTTGGACGTGTGGTTGTAGACGAAGTATGCGCCGCCGCCTAGGCCTAGCAACCCTAGCAGAAGCCCGATGAAAAGGACCGCAAAGCTCAATAGGGACATGGTAAAGACTATTATAATAGTCCATTAAATAACTGGGGTTTTCAACGCATGGTCTGCAAGAATTTCCTTAGACTATCATAGTCGTTTTCAAGGGGGGTGACATTCTCCTCCAGGTCGTCCAAGCCCTTGAGGCTGTCGGGCAATTCAGGCTCGAACCCTAGGAGACTCTCTATCTCCTCCGGGAATTTAGCAGGGTCCGCAGTCTCAAGAGACACCGACAAAGCGCCCCCCTCAGATGCGAGGTAGTCCACTAACGCCTTCCAACCCACCGCGCCATGGGGTTCCAACAGCAGCCCATGCCTCTCATAGGCGTCCTTGATGGTCTTCCGCGTCTCATCATCCGAGACGGACACAGCCCAGAGGTCCCCTCTCATGGCTTCAACGTCCGGGTTCTCCCTCACGCGCCCTGTTTCGTCAATCCAGCCTCCGTACACGTGGAAGAGCCGGGCAAGGTTGCTGGGATGGCCGACGTTCATGGCATTGCTGATGCAAGCCCTGGAAGGCCTTAACGGCTTGTAAACTCCGGTCTTTAGGAATTCGGGGAACTCGTCGTTCTCGTTGGTTGCCACCACAAATCGCTTGACGGGCAGGCCCATCTCCCTCGCGACTATGCCTCCCATAAGATCGCCGAAGTTCCCTGAAGGAACGCTGAATACGATCTCATCCCCCTCTCCGGCGAGTCGGGAGTATGCGTATACGTAATAGAACGACTGCGGCAGAAGCCTCCCGAAGTTTATGCTGTTCGCGGATGAAAGGCGGAGGCTATCGAGCGAACTGTCTGAGAACGCCCTCTTAACCAGCGCCTGGCAGTCGTCGAACTTGCCGTCCACCGAGATAGTGGAAACATTGCCTCCCAATGTGGTCATCTGGCGTCTCTGCCTCCCAGTCACCTCCTTTTCAGGGAACAAGACAACGACCCTTACGTTCTCCAGGCCATGGAATGCGTTCGCCACGGCGCTCCCTGTATCCCCTGACGTGGCAGTCAGGATCAACGCCTCACTGTCGTCTTCACCCAGGAAATAGGACATCAGACGCGCCATCATCCTCGCGGCAAAATCCTTGAAGGACGCGGTTGGCCCACGGTCCAACCTCATGACATAGGCGCTGTCAAAGACGTGCTCGATCGGAACGTCAAAGTCATAGGCCTCCCTGGTTATCCTGCCAACCTCCTCCGAGGGTATCTCCCCCTCAAGGAAGAGCATTGCCAGGTGGCGGGCTATCTCATGGTAGCTCATGCTACTGAAGCCCTCAAGGTCCGAAACTCCCATGCGTGGCACTTCAACGGGCGTGTAAAGCCCCCTGTCAGGAGCCTGACCCCTGATAAGCGCCTCTTTGAAGGATACCCTGTCACAGCCCCTGTTGGTGCTCTCGAACTCCACCGCCATCTTCCACTCTAATAATGGTCCTAGCATTAATTAATAAACATGTTAAAGGCGGTTCTATTCGACTTGGACGGCACCTTATACGACACCAGACGGCAGGTGGACTCGGCGAGGAGGAACGCCGTGAAGGCCATGATGGCCGCGGGATTGGACGTGGACGAGGAAGAGGCCTTGACTGCATTGTCCGATGTGGTGTTGAAACGGGGGCCGAACTTCCAGCACCACTACGATGAGATGCTCGAGGTGCTGGGGTTCGAAACAGACCCCAAGATCATAGCTGCGGGGATAGTGGCGTACCATGAGACAAAGACAGCCTATCTGGTCCCATACCCTGACACAGTATCCACGCTATTAGAGCTCCGTGACCTGGAGTACAAGCTTGCCGTAGTCACGGACGGCGTTCCCGTCAAACAATGGGAGAAGCTCATCCGACTCGGGCTGAAGGACTTCTTCCACACGGTCATAGTCTCATCGTCTGGAAGGGAGAGGAAGCCGTCCAAGAAGCCATTCCAGAGGGCTGCAGCCAGTCTGGGTGTGCGCGAGGAAGAATGCATGATGGTCGGGGACAACCTCGAGAGGGACGTGAGAGGCGGGAACAACGCGGGCATGAAGACCGTCCAGCTGCTGACGAACGTCAAGTCAGCGTCCAAGCCCGAGTCGGAGGACATGCTCCCTGACTATATCATTACGGAACTGAAGGAGCTCATCCCATTGCTGGAAGGCGAGGTATAAGTTCAAACCACAACCTGGGTGCCCGCTATCTTGTCTCCCAACCGCAATCCTTCCGCGTCAACTACGGGCAGTAGCAGCTCCACCACCCCCACCACTGGTATGATGAATGATATGTTCCTCAGACCGGAGGAGACCAGGTCGCAGCGGCTCCCGTCACACTTGACCACCCGCAGGCCCAACGCCTTCTTGCCCACGCTCCTGCCGCCCATGATCCCGTCCCTTGCAAGGGCATAACCCAAGAACGCTATCGAACCGCCCAGGACCATCAGCATCTGGGCTATCACGACGATCGCACTGTCCGCTATCAAACCCAGGACATAACCCATGGCCAGGAATGCCAGCAGGGCCAGGAATGCCACGCCAACGTCGATCAGGAACGCCAGGACCCTCCTGCCAAGAGGTGCTCTCACTTCAAACCACCTGCTCGATTAATTTATGTTAAGCGGCTGTATAAATAAGATGGCATTCATACGAAGGGATGCGCTGGAGTTCATGCTCGGAGTCTCAAGGGAAGCGCATCCCAGGGAGTTCATAGGATTGCTCAGGGGTGATGAAAACACTGTGAGGGAGGTCATGGTCATACCTGCCAGCCTGTACGGGGAAGGGTTCTCCCACTTCAACTGGATGCACGTGGGCATGGACAAGAGCATAATCGGCAGCGTTCACAGCCACCCTTCCACCAACAACAGACCGTCCAAGACCGACGTCAGGAACTTCTCGAAGACTGGGGACATACATCTGATAATAAAGTATCCCTATGAGACGGCCGCGGACGTCGCATGCTATGACAGCAGAGGAAACAGGCAGGACATCATAGCATTGGAATGAACATAAATGTGCAGGAAATTCGAAACCGACAAGCTTTTATATGGGTGTTCGTATACGCTATCAAGGGTGTAGGGAAATCAAGTAATTCGCCCAATAGGCATCCCATTGATAACCGGATAGGGGGTTGTCGGTTCAACTTCGGTTGAACTCTCTCAGGAGTGATGCGGTGTCTGCAATCCGTCAAGCTTACGCAAGATGGTGGTTGGGGAATACTTCCGAAAAGGGAAGTGGGCGTAAAAAACCCTGCTTGACCCTATAGCACCTGCTTCTTCTGCGACCTTTTTCCATACGGTCCCAGGATACCGTCAATTCCGCCTAATCGCCTTGAAAAATAGACTCTCTCGACCTTCCATTATATAAACCCTGACACGAATAACTAGATACACGAGGGTGGAAGATGGCTGAAGAAATCATAAAAATCGGGGAATTGACGCCGAAGGCCAAGCGAGTCAACGTTGTGTTCAAGGCGGTCAGCAAAGAGGATGTGAAGAAGGTAAGGTCAAAGAAGGATCATACGCCCCATGTGGTGACAGAGGCGACTGTGGGCGACGAGACGGGCACCGTTCTACTGACATTATGGGATGAGAACGTCGAGCAGCTGGAGACGGGCAAGACGTACAAGCTCGAGAACGGATATGTGACACTCTTCAAGGGCACCATCCGGCTTAACATCGGAAAATACGGAGAGCTTTCGGAGGCGGAGGACCTTGACGTGGAAGTCGACATGGAAAACAACATGTCAGAGAAGGTGTTCGAGGAGTACCAGAGGAACAGGAGATACGAGGGATTCGGCTCCGGGAGCTTCTGGCCTTAACGATAAACTAGAGGGGGTTAGACTAAGATGACCGACCGCAGCGAAGAGCTCATATTATGGTTTGACGAATTAGGGATAGAGGACGTGCCGCTCGTGGGTGGAAAGAACGCGTCGCTTGGCGAGATGCACAGGAACCTGACGGGCAGGGGAGTGAACGTCCCAAACGGCTTTGCTATAACTGCGGCAGCCTACAGACTGCTTCTCAAAGACGCCGGGATAGAGGAGAGCATAAGGGACATACTCTCGGACCTTGACACCTCTGACATGGAGAACCTTGCGGACCGAGGCCACCGTGTCAGGGACCTGATAAGGAACAGCGAGTTCCCCCCCGCATTGAAGGATGCCGTTGTGGGGGCTTACAACAAGCTTTCCGAGCAGTATGGAGACCACTGTGACGTGGCTGTTAGGTCGAGTGCGACCGCCGAGGACCTGCCTGACGCCTCCTTCGCGGGGCAGCAGGAGACCTACCTGAACATCCGCGGGGAGTCCCAGCTGATAGAAGCGTGCAAGAAATGCTTCGCCAGCCTCTTCACGAACCGTGCAATATCATACCGTGTGGACAAGGAATTCGACCACTTCAACGTGTACCTCTCCATCGGAGTCCAGAAGATGGTGCGGTCCGACAAGGCATCGTCGGGTGTCATGTTCTCCATAGACACGGAGTCAGGGTTCAGGGAAGTCGTATTCATAACCGGCGCCTACGGCCTGGGAGAGAACGTCGTCCAGGGTGCGGTGACACCGGACGAATACTATGTCTTCAAGCCCACGCTGAAGGAGGGCAAGAGGCCGATAATCAGCAAGAAGGTGGGGGCGAAGAAGATAAAGATGGTGTACAGCACCGACGGGAACAAGCTCACCAAGAACGTTGACGTGCCGGAGAACGAACGGCGCAAGTTCGTGATATCAGACGATGAGATACTCAAGCTGGCAGAGTGGGCGTGCATAATCGAAGACCACTACAGCGAGAAGGCCGGCCATTTCAAGCCCATGGACATGGAATGGGCGAAGGACGGGGAGAGCGGTGACCTGTTCATCGTCCAGGCCAGGCCCGAGACCGTCCAGTCCCAGAAGGAAGCCAACAAGCTAGAACAGTACATCCTTGACGAGAACGGTGATGTTATCGTGAAAGGGGACTCTGTGGGGGACAGGATAGGCGCCGGGAAGGTTCACGTGATAAAGGACGTCCATGACATCTCCAAGTTCGAGGAAGGAGAGGTCCTGGTGACGGACATGACAGACCCCGACTGGGAGCCCATCATGAAGATCGCCGCCGCCATAGTCACCAACCGCGGCGGCAGGACCTGCCACGCGGCCATAGTATCCCGGGAGCTGGGGATACCCTGCGTCATAGGCACCGAGAACGGGACCGAAAACCTCGGGTCCGGGGATGACGTGACAGTATCCTGCGCGGAGGGCGAGGAGGGATATGTGTACCGCGGGCAGCTCAAGTTCCACATTGACTCGGTGAACATCGACGAGATACCCAAGACCAAGACGATGATAATGATGAACGTCGGCATACCCGAGCGCGCATTCGAGCAGTCGTTCATACCCAATGACGGCGTCGGCCTCGCAAGGGAGGAGTTCATCATAAACAGCTACATAAGCATACACCCGAAGGCTTTGATAAACTATGACAGCCTGGAGGACTCCGAGGTGAAGGCGAAGATAGACGACCTCACATTCGGCTACGAGGACAAGAAGCAGTTCTTCGTGGACAAGCTGGCCATGGGCATAGCGCACATCGCCGCTGCTTTCTACCCCAAGGATGTCATACTCCGGTTCAGCGACTTCAAGAGCAACGAGTATGCGAACCTCGTCGGGGGCGAGGCGTTCGAGCCCGAGGAGCACAATCCCATGATAGGGTGGAGGGGCGCCAGCAGATACTATGACGAGAAGTACAGGGACGCGTTCGCCCTCGAGTGCCAGGCGATAAAGAAGGTCCGGGACGAGATGGGGTTGGCCAACCTGAAGGTAATGGTGCCCTTCTGCCGGACAGTCGACGAGGGCAAGGCAGTCATCGAGGAGATGAGGGATAACGGTCTCGTGCAGGGTGAGAACGGGCTGCAGGTTTATGTGATGTGCGAGATACCGTCTAATGTCATATTGGCCGACCAGTTCAGCGAGATATTCGACGGGTTCAGCATCGGCAGCAACGACCTCACCCAGCTGACATTGGGGTTGGACCGTGACAGCGACATAGTCGCCCACCTCTTCGACGAGCGGAACGACGCCGTCAAGCGCATGGTGTCCCAGGTGATAAAGACGGCCAACGAGAAGGGTCGGAAGATCGGCATATGCGGGCAGGCCCCGTCGGACTATCCGGAGTTCGCGGAGTTCCTGGTCGAGTGCGGCATAAACAGCATAAGCTTGAACCCTGATACTGTGATCAAGACCAGATTGAAGATCGCGGAGAAGGAGAAGCAGCTGGGCGTAAGTCCACAATAGATATCTTAAATTATCTGTATTTTTTTATGGATAATTTAGAATATTCTCTCTATTTTTTGTATTCTCCCCTGTCGACTTCCTCTTTGGCCTTGACGAGGCGGTTCAAAACATGCACCGGATCCTGGTCCATGAGATGTTCGACAGTGACTCGTATGAACCTTGTCTCCTCATGGTACTCGTCCATTTCCCGGGGAGGCTCTATCCTGAGCCAGGTCTCACGTGTCTCGTCAACCAGCCCCAAAAGCTCGTTCTTCTTCTCCTTAATGTCCTCGTACTTGTCCATGAAACCCTGCTTGAAAGCGAACAAGACCTTCGGCCGGTCCTCGTTGGACCTGAAGCTGGGTATGTACTTGAGGTTGGACAGCTCGCACGCCGCTATCTCCTGCGTGTAAACGTTGCCCTCCTCTAAAGTGGTGTGAGGGTCGTCGGGGACGTCCAGGAAGCTCTCCTTGTCCACCCGTGTGAGTATCTTGTCAACGGGGTTGAAGATGTAGTTGGTCTGGTAGCCGTCCTTGCTGCCGAAGACATATGCGAAGGCCATATGCATCCCAAGCTGGTAGGCGATGGTTATCTTATGCTCTTCCAGAACCTCGGGGCGCCTGTATGTGAGCTCGTTCAACGTGCTCCCAGGCACCCGGTCCATCACCACAAAAGCCCTATCGTCCAACATCATGCGCTCATCTGTAGATTAGCCTTCTCAGGCACGAACTTCAAGCTCAGCCGGTCATAGAACCTGCTGGCCATGACCTCATTGTATACCCCCCTGCTTCCCTTCAGCGTCTGCCTGGAAACTAGCCTCTCTGATTCCGTTCTCGTCTCTCCCTCGGCCTGCTCATCGCCGGCTTCAACGCCGAACAGGACCCGCACCTGTGGGAGATGCTGTCCTGTGTCCCGGTCCACGATCTCCAGTGTGAAGTCCCTGTTGTCGGTCCTGTGACCTCGCTTCACGGCCTTAATCTCGAGGTTCTTGCCCTCCCGTAGGAGGGAGGTTATCAGCTTTATTCCGTCGATGGTGTGGTCCACATTCATCCAGTCCCGGACCTGCTTCCTCACCCCCTGGGCCATCGCGACATCCACCTTTGTGCCCTGCGATGATTGCTGCCTGAGGGCTTCACCACCCTCCTTGCCAGATCCCAGGTAGACCACGTCAGGGAAGGTCTTCTCGTCGATCCTGTCGTTGGCGTCCTCTATGCTCCGCTCCACGCGACGGCTCTCGGAGGTCACATCCTCCCTGAACTTCGCATTCAGCTCGTCCGACTCCAGGAGGCTCCTGAACTCGTCCAAGGTCATGACAGGAGACGGCATATCACATCAATATTAGATAAGGGAATCAATACCTAAATAACTGGGGTAGGTGATGGTGACAGCTGCCGAGTTCATGAACCCCTCCAAGCATACGAGCCAGGACCGTGAGAGCATCTGGCCCAGGGAGCCCGAATTGTAGCCTCGGCACTCTAGCTTTTAATCTCTAATGCATAATTAGTAACCCGTTTAGTATGAAGTATATCGTTGTGACGGGAGGAGTATTAAGCGGGCTTGGCAAGGGAGTTGTAGCTGCTTCTATCGGCAGGATCCTGAAAGACCGTGGATACACTGTTGTGCCTGTTAAGATAGACGGATATGTGAATGTGGACCCTGGGACCATGAACCCCTACGAGCACGGGGAAGTGTACGTCCTGGACGACGGCAGCGAGACGGACCTGGACCTCGGCCACTACGAGAGATTCCTCAATGTGGACCTCACCGGACAGTCCAACATAACCACCGGCTCCGTTTACAAGAAGGTCATAGAGAAGGAGCGCAGGGGAGAATACCTCGGCAAGACCGTGCAGGTGATACCCCACATAACCGACGAGATAAAATCCAGGATACGCAAGTTCAAAGCCGACATAGTCCTGGTCGAGGTCGGAGGAACCGTCGGAGACCTTGAGAACAGGATATTCATCGAGTCCCTCAGGCAGCTCAGCCTGGACAAGGGCAACAGGTTCCTGTTCATGCACCTCTCATACATACCGTTGATACTGAGCGGCGAGCAGAAGACCAAGCCGACGCAGCACAGCGTGAAAGAGCTGCTTTCCCTTGGGATACAGCCGGACATCATAATCGGCAGGTGCGCGGACCACCTAACCGAGGAGACCAGGCGGAAGCTCGCCATGTTCTGTGGCGTCAAACCCGAGCATGTGCTCAGCGACCCGGACATGGACGACATATACCTGCTGGCATCTGAGTTCAGGAGGCAGCATGTCGCCGAGCTCATATCCAAGAAGCTGGACTTGAAGAAGCCCACAAAGGACTCCCGGAAATGGCGCATGCTCGTTGATAGGATGCAGAAGCCGGATTCACAGGTGAAGATAGGCGTTGTTGGTAAGTACACGGGACTGGAGGACGCGTACATAAGCATCAAAGAGTCCTTCAAGCACGCGGGAGCAGCGAACAACTGCTCAGTCGACCTGGAATGGATTGAGGCGGACAAGCTCGGCTATGGGAACTTCAAAGGCTATGACGGCATACTGGTCCCCGGAGGCTTCGGGTCGAGGGGGCTAGAGGACAAGATAAAGGCGGTGGAGTATGCGAGAACCAAAAATGTTCCGTTTCTGGGCATCTGCCTCGGCCTGCAGGTGGCAGTCATTGAATATGCCCGGAACGTATGCGGCCTGGAAGACGCCAACACAACCGAAGCCGATGAACGTACCGCCCACCCTGTCATCGACCTGATACCCGAACAGAAGGACATACACGACAAGGGAGGCACGATGCGGCTGGGAGGATACGAGTGTGAGCTGGTGAAGGGCAGCCTCGCGCATCGCCTGTACGGGAGGCGGACTGTCTCGGAGAGGCACCGGCACAGGTGGGAGGTGAACCCGGACTACGTAGACGTCCTTGAGGACGGGGGCATGGTATTCTCCGGCAGCTACAAGAAGAGGAACCTCATGGAGATTGTAGAGCTTCCAGACCACCCATATTTCATAGCCTCACAGTTCCACCCTGAGTTCAAGTCACGGCTGGAGACCCCTGCTCCGTTGTTCCTCGGGCTTGTGAAGGCAGCGTTAGAATGTAAAAAGGATTGATGCAGGAAGAAATAGGGTGCGCGCCTACTCAAAGGTTGTCGATGAAGTTGTCATGTATGTTATGGTCGAATTTCACCACGTCATCTACTGCGTGGACTGTGAAGCTATAGTCGCCAATCTTGGACATCACGCCCTCGAGGCATGAGGGGTTGCTGTCGTCAACGATAGCCTTTACTATCACCTTGTTGTCAGACGTCTTGAAGACCTTCATCACCTCCTCACATGCCGATATGGAGGCAGCCAGGTTGTCAGCGTCCGTTTCAGGCACGTCTATCACCATGAAGTTGAGCTTGAACCCCAGGTCATGGGGGTGCAGCACTGCGGAGAACTTCTTGATCACCCCGTTCTTCACGAGCTTCTTCACCCGTGTGAACACGGTAGTATGCGGGACGTCCAGTCTCCTGCCCAATTCGCGCAAGCTGACCCTAGCATCATCCTGGAGGTTTTTGATGATTTCCCTGTCCAAAGAATCCAATTTAACCTATTAAATATGCTCGTTGCTCGTTAATAAGTGTCAAATTTCCACGGTCTAAAGGCCTAAAACATGGCAAAGCTTATAAAAACGAGTATTAAGCCTGAAAAAACCATGGCTACTTGCTTGAGGTCCATGTTGACTGACAGATATAAGTCATTCCCCTTTATAAATCCATATAAATGCTGGCTCTAAATGGATATTATGCGGTGGTTTCACTCTGCGGTCGCATTGTTGCTGTTGGCCACTGGAGGATGCGGGCAAGAGTGGAACATGTTCCAGGGTGACATAAGGCATTCCGGCTATTACAACGCTGATTCTGACCTGGTATGGGATGATGTAGTTCAGCTCTGGGCCTATGACGTCCCTGGCAGGATATACTACACCCCTCTGATAACGGACATGGACGATGATGGCCTTCTCGAAGTGGTGGTGGCGACATTGGAAGGTGACGTTTACCTGTTCGGGGCGGACGGTGGGATGCTATGGCGTTATGGGTTGGGGTCTCCGGTGGGATCCCACTGTGCCATCGGCCAGGATAACGGCGAGAAGTTCGTGGCTTCCCTGACCTCGTCGGGGATGCTCGTGCTCATAGGCTCGGATGGGATGCCCCTATTCATGGAGAACCTGGATATTAAGCTGGCGCAGATGCCCATATCGACGGGGGACTTGAACGGGGACGGCAAGTCCGAGTTCATACTCGGCTCGCTGGTGCTCACCGTTGACGGCACACAATTGGAATATGACAGCGACCACCTTTTCGAGATGGGATATGCGCTGGGCTATCAGATGCTCTCGGACCTGGATGGGGACGGGGGGTATGAGGCGTACGATGGGGGTCATTTTTCAATGCCTGCCTCGGCGGACGTGAACGGTGACGGGGTCGCAGAGCTTATCAGATACGAGATGGAAATATCCGGTAAGAGGCGATACCTGGCTGTTTACAACAATGAGAGGGAGGTCATATGGTTGAGGAACGTTACTGGTTTAAGGTCCTCCCTGCTGGTGGGAGACCCTGACGGGGACGGGGAGACGGACGTCATCTTCTGCGATGACATTGGCTCACTTCAGATAATGTCTCTGGGCCTGGCTGATGAAGTCCATATCTTCGAGGGGTTGGACTGCGTCTACGCGATACCAACGGACCTGAACGGAGACGGGCATGCCGAATTCTTAGTCGCTTCCTCGGACGGCAGGGTGTCCCTGTTGGGTTCTGACAAGGACTCGGATGGGGACGGGCTCATGGACTTCTTCGAGGACGTCAAGGGCCTGGACAAGCACTCCAGGGACTCCGATGGGGATGGAATTGAGGACATAAGGGATCCCAAGCCCCTTGAGCCTCATGTGATGGTGGACGCGGATGAGATAGGCCGCAAATCGACGGTTGAGGTATTATCCGAGTTGGTTTTCACTCCTCTGTCGCTTTTTCTGATAGTCGTGGTATGCCTTGCCCTGCTGTACCGGTTCACATCCTACAACCTCCTCGAGTACAGGATACGGAAGCCCCTTGTCAGGGACCTGAAAGGCGTCAAGAGCAAGATGTTCCCCAAGAGGGTCAAGGCATCCGAGCGTAGGGCCATGGACACCCGTTTCATATCCAAATACTCCCCTGTGGAATTCAGCTTGGCGCGTCAGCTTTCTAAGATACTTGCAGAGGGGGACATATCACTGGACTATTCGTCGGCGGCGTTGAAGATATCCAAGGAGGAGGTGCTGAAAATCGTGGAGAAGATGGAGAAGGACGGCTATCTCACGGTAGACTCCTCGAACGCCAACAACCCGGTCTTCAGAGCCACAGACAAATTGAGGGGGCTTTAGACGGCATCTCCCCCATGTTTCTTGTCTCTTTTCTCTAGGAGGTCTCCCATACGCTCTATCACCCTCAGCACCTCTATTGGAAGTGCGTAGACCACCGTGCCCGACCTGTCCGAAG
This sequence comes from Candidatus Altarchaeales archaeon, assembly GCA_014727915.1. Lineage (GTDB taxonomy): Archaea > Altiarchaeota > Altiarchaeia > IMC4 > SCGC-AAA252-I15 > WJMO01. The sequence continues at coordinate 483,979 of WJMO01000005.1, forward strand.
ATAGGTCGTTGATTGTCTGCAGCGTCCTTAGATGGAGGGCGCCGGAGCTGTCATATAGCGTCTTCGCAGCTTTCGCGATGTTCTGCGACGCTATCAGCTCGCCCTCAGAGTTTATGATGACCCCCCTTTTTTCCCGTTCTGCTTCGGCTTGTTTGGCCATGGTCCGCTTCAGGTTCTCCGGGAGTTCGATGTCCTGCAGCTCGATCGCAGTCACCTTGATGCCCCACGGGTCCGTGGCGATGTCGACTATCTCCCTCAGATTGTCGGCTATCTTCTGCCGCTCGCTCAGAAGCTCGTCCAGTGAGGCCTCACCAGCGACGTTGCGCATGGCAGTTTGCGAATACCTTGAGGTCGCGAATATGTAGTCCTTGACGTTCAGTATGGCCTTCTCCGGGTCGTAGACCTTGAAGTATATGACGGCGTTTATCTTCACGGGGACGTTGTCCTTCGTCATCACCTCCTGTTTCGGTATGTCGATGGTCTTGATGCGCATGTCAACCACTTCAAGCGAGTGGTACACCATCACCAGTATCTTGAGCCCAGGGTCCATGACTCCGCTGTACTTCCCGAATGAGAAGAGCACCCCCCGCTCGTACTCGTTTATGACTCTAGGGTATAGCATTCTAGTCGATCTCCTCCAATGCTCTTAGTATCTCCAACGGAACGAAGAAGTGTATTATGTTGGACTGGTCCGATGACATGTCGTTCAAAGAGTGCAATGACCTGAGATGCAGTGCGCCCTTGGTGCCGTAGAGGTTCTGGGCTGCCTTGGCAAGGTTGGTGGACGCGACCACTTCTCCTTCCGCCTTGATTATGGTGGCCCTTTTTTCCCGTTCTGCTTCGGCTTGTTTGGCCATGGTCCGCTTCAGGTTCTCCGGGAGTTCGATGTCCTGCAGCTCGATCGCAGTCACGTCTATCCCCCAGGGGTCGGTGGCCTTGTCGACTATCTCCCTCAGCTTGTCGGCTATGCTCTGCCGCTCGCTCAGAAGCTGGTCCAGTGAGGCCTCACCAGCGACGTTCCGGAGGGAGGTCTGCCCGTATTTGGAAACTGCATACGTGTAGTTTTCGACGTTGAAATAGGCTTTCTTCGGGTCTTTCACGTAGAAGTATATGACGGCGTTTATCTTCACGGGGACGTTGTCCTGGGTCATCACCTCCTGGGTGGGGACGTCCACGGTCAATATCCTAAGGTCGATCTTGACTAGCCTGTGATAGACTGGTATTATGAAGTTCAGACCCGGTCCCCTTATGCCCGCGTATTTTCCGAACGCCAGGAGTATGCCCCTCTCGTATTCGCGTATGACCTTGAAGAACATGGAGAGTATGCCAACGATGAACGGCCCGCCGAACATGACGGCGAAGAATCCGAAGAAAAACAGCGAGAATAAAAAATCGAACAACGCCATGAACATACTATGTGCTATCACATATAAAAGCTTTTATACTGTGGTTGCCAACAATTAAAGGTTGTATTTTTTATGATAGGGTGAGATTATGGGCGATAAAATAAGCAGTAGGAAGACAAGCCTTCTATTGGGTCTTTTTGTGATGTCCCTCGTTCTCTCGAACGCATTGGGCGCTAAGATTGCGGAGTTCCACGTTCCGGATTTCGTCTCAAAGCCGTTGAACGTCATATTCTACCCGCTGATATACATTATGCGGGCGTTCCTCGCGTCTATTGGAGGTCGTGAGATACCGCTCAACTTCTTCGACACCTTCCACGTGTCAGTGGGAATACTCACAGTGCCCCTGATGTTCCTCATAACCGACATCGTAGAGGAGGTCTACGGCATGAAGAAGGTGAAGGAGTTCATATTCGTGGGGGTCTCATCGATGGTGGTCATGATAATCATCACCACGGTCGCCGTCATGCTCCCGTCCGCGGAACGCTCGGTGGACCCTCAAAGCTACAACGCGATTTTCAAGGTCACCATCAGGATGTCGATAGCCAGCATATGCGCGTTCGTCCTGGCGCAGGTCCATGACATGTGGTCGTTCGAGTTCTGGAAGTCCAAGACAAGGGGCAAGCACCTCTGGCTTCGAAACAACCTCTCTACCATGGTAAGCCAGCTGATTGACAGCACAGTGTTCATGTTCGTGGCGTTCTACAAGTCGGCTCCCATGTGGGATGCGGTCTTCATAATATCCTTGATAATACCCTATTGGATATTCAAGATACTCTTCGCCATACTGGACACTCCGCTGGCGTACGCAGGAGTCAGATGGGTGAGGGAGGGCTAGCGGAAGAAATCGTCCAATATGAGTATAATCTGCTCCCGGTTCTCATCCACCATATAAGGGCAGTCGTAGACGTTCTTAAGGCCCTTCAGAAGCGCCTTGGCGAAAATGGAGCACTTGGCATACCCGCAGGGTGAGTTCTCGCCGCAGTTCTTGCCAGGCAGCAGAGTATAGATGTCCGCCGCCGCGTCTGCCATGGACTTCTCCCCCGTCATCCGATCACCTTCTCAAAAGCCGACAATACAGCATCAGCCTCCTCCCTTCCGATGTTCAACGGCGGTAACAAGCGCAATGTATTGCCACTGTATATTACGATTACGCCGTTTTTAATCAATTCGAGCGTTTTTCCCCTTCCATCATCGACGTCAACGCCTATCATCAGGCCCCTACCATGGGGTTTGAAGCCTGAAAGCCCCTTCATCAGGTAATCGCCCATCTTCCGCGAGTTCTCCACGAGCCCCTCATCATCTATCGCCCCGATCACCGCATTCGATACCGCGCAGGCAAGCGGGTTGCCGTTGAAGGTGCCCCCATGCTGTCCGGTTTCGAAGTCCATGGCAGAGTATGCGATGGCGCCTATGGGGAACCCGCCTCCCATTCCCTTGGCCAACACGAGGATGTCCGGCTCTATGCCAGCCCGCTTGAACTCGAACCAGCTTCCGGTCCGGCCGAATCCAGTCTGCACCTCGTCAACGATCAAGACCGCCCCCTTATCGCTTGTGAGGTCCCGAAGCTCCTTGAGATACTCGTCAGAGGGAACGATCACACCCGCCTCCCCCTGTATGGGCTCGACTATCACAGCGGCAGTATCGTCAGTCAAAAGGCTTTCAACCGACTCTATGCTGTCGTATTCCGCGAATTTGACCCCTTTGACGAGTGGCTCGAATGGTTTCCGGTACTTCTCGCACCAAGTCGCCGACAAGGCGCCTTTAGTCCGCCCGTGGAATGCATTCTTGAAGGCGATGACCTCGTGCTTGCCAGTGTGCTTCCGCGCCAGCTTGAAAGCAGCCTCCACCGCGCCGGTACCGTCGTTGGTGAAGAACGCCCGCTCCAGGCCGGTGAGTTTGGACAGCCTCTCAGCCAATGCCAGCTGCTGTTCCGTGTAAACCCAGTTGCTAGCATGCATTAGCAGGGAAGCCTGGGAAGACAACGCCTCAACGACCTTCGGGTGATTGTGCCCCACGGCCGAGACAGCGATGCCCGAGAAGAAGTCCAGGTACTCGGCGCCCGTGTGATCGAATACCTTGCACCCTTCACCCCTCACGAGCAACAGCGGAAGCCTGTTGAAAACCTGCGCGAAGTATCTACCCTCCTTTTTGACCGCCTCCTCGAAGTCCATCTTCTCCTTTTTTTTAAGCTCGGATTATATAAGTGGTTCTTCTTATTATTAGTATTCGGGTTGATTAAATATGCTGAGCCTCTATCGCGGGATAAAAAGCCGTTGGGAGAGATTTTTGGGTATGCTGCCCGGGTGGCTTTCCCCCTGGGTCAGGGACCTGGCAGACGTCACCTTGACTGTGCTCGTCGTCATAGTCGTGCTGAAGGTCTTGTTCAGGGCCGACATGCTGGTGCCTTTGGTGGTCGTGACCTCCGATAGCATGGTCCACACGCCAGGCGACAACGACTGGCATTCGTGGATGGTAGACCATGGGCTAACAGAAGAGATGATATCCTCGTTTCCCATGAAGAGCGGTTTCAACATGGGCGATATGATACTCGTAAAGAACCCGAGGGCGGAGCTGGGGGACATAATCATATATGAGAGGGACCTGGACCACCGCCACTTCAGCTCAAACGACCCAATAATACACCGTGTGGTCGGGGTGGTGCACGTTGAAGGGTATGAGATAGGCGCTGTGGAAGGGACCTTAGACTGCATGAACGACCAGTCCATGATGAGATACGTGGATATGGTGAGGGCCTGCCAGGATAAAAACGGCGAATGCCCGTACACCAGGTACCCGAAGGATGGCATGTTCAAGCTGTTCATAACGAAAGGCGATAACAACGAGGGTTCGGACCAGTGCAGCTCAAGGCTTAAGATAGCCTACCCAGTCAACGACGCCCAAGTCACCGGCAGGGCCCTCGTAAGGCTGCCCTACGTAGGATGGCTGAAGCTCATACTCAACTTCGTGCTGAGCATACCCCTGCTCATATTCAAGATACTGACCTTCCAGGTCTGAGGCTAAGATGAAATTAAAAGACCTTGAGATATACTTCGTGACCTTCTACCTGCTGCTGTTCTCCTCGCTTGTGGTGCACGAGTTCGGTCACATATACGCGGCACAGCACATATCCAAGAGGTGCATATTCACTGAGACATCCCTGACATTCGATTTTCTCCTGCTGCGGAGGTCGGGGATGACCTACTTCACCTGCAGTCACGGCGTTGAATACCTGGAAAACCCCCTGTTAACGGTGGACTTCAACGATATCACAGCCCCTAAGCTGCGGTTCAAGGCGGCCAGGTCAGCGGGCATAGCCCAGGTGACCAGCCCCCTGACCACGGGATGGTTCACTGCCCTCATGGGGCCCCTGCTGGAGGTCATCTACATAACCCTGGTGATAGACTGGCTCTCCAGGAGCTACGAGAGGTTCAGATTCGTCAAGGGATACTACCTATTCTTCATAGTCATAGTCTTTGTGAGCAGCAGATACGATTTCCTAGAGCTAATTCCTGTCTTGGGCGTGGTGCCCTTCATGTCCTTGTACTTCCTGTCATTCATGCTCGTGGCACTGGTGCACCTGACATACAACATCGAGTATTACAGGAGACTCTTCAAGGGCTGACACATTCCTTTTTTATACTGTATGCCCATATGGTTGTTGAGGTGATCGCATGGAGTTAGTTCTTCAGCTATTCCTGGCAGCCGGGGTAGTGGGGCTACTGCTGATATTCGAGGAGTTGCGCGAGATAAAGAACCTGATGAAGGCTAAGGCAGGCATTTGAGATGATGTCTGCCGCATTTATTCTAATATTTTAATCTTTTATGATGCGGTTGCTTAAGCTGGAGCTGGAGAACTGGAGCTGCCATGACAGCCTTGAGGCGGACCTGGAGAGGGGCCTCCAGATCGAGGGCCGGAACGGGACGGGAAAGAGCAGCATACTCGAAGCCATAAGGTTCGTGTTCAAGGAGACTGCCAGGGGATACACCAACAGGATCCGGAACGGGGAAAGGCGCGCATCGGTGAAGCTCTCCTTCTCCGACGGAGGGCACACATACCTCGTCGAGAAGAGCCTCTACGTTGACAAGGCATCGACCGCTTCTATGATACAGGGCGACACCCAGGTGGCTGACAACCCATCGTCAGTCCATAAGAGGCTCCAGAACATACTCTCCGAGGACGTTCTCGAGAAGCTACTCTACATACCCCAGGACGGCCTGACCAACATATTGGACCGCCTCTCAGGCCGGGAGGGCAAGCTGGAGTTTGACCGCCTTTTCGGGCTGGACAAGCTTGAGAGGGTCTGGGAGAGGACCGGGCAGGAGATACAGGACTCGGAGTCTAAGCTGGAAGTCTACGCGGACGAGCTGAAGAAGCACCCTGAGAACGCGGAGGATGACTTCAAGGACAGGATCAGCGAGTTCTCCGCTTCAGTCTCCAGGGTGGAGGAGAATGCGTCAAAGCTGACGGAAGATATGGAAAAGGTTAAAGAGCATCTTTCAAGGGTCGAGGGCGAGTTGAAGAGGCTCGGGGAGGCCAAGAGGTCTATCGACTCCCTGAACAAGAGGAAGGGTGCCTTGCAGGTCGTGGATGCGGAGACCCGGAAGGAGCTTGAATCCCTCAGGGACCGCATAAAAAAAGTCGACGTTAAACGCAAGGACCTGAGCACCCTAACGGTCAAGAAGAGGGCGTTGGAGAGGTATAAGGGAATAAGAGAGGGGCTTCATGAGCTGAGATCGACCGGCGACCGCCTTGAGGGGCTCAAGGACCTGAAAGGGAGAAAAGAACGTCTGCTCCAGTTGGAAGAGCTCTTGAAGGAGAAGGATAAGGTCAGGGAGGCATATGAGAGGGGGAAGTCAGGGCTCAAGGCCTTGGAGGATGAGCTCTCAAATCACATGAACGAGCTCAAGAGGCTTGCGGACTACTACAGCCAACTGGGAGGCCTTGAGGGCCAGGCCAAATGCCCCCGTTGCGGGCAGAGGCTGAACGCATTTGTGATGGAGCGGGAGAAGGTCGAGACAGCCCAGGAGATCAAATCCGTTGAAGAACACCGGAGAATGATTGAGGCGCAGTTGAACGAGGTTAGGGAGTCAGTGGACCCGCTCAAGGAGAAGATAGAACGGTTCAGGGAATGGGAGGCGGAGGCCAAGCACCTGAGGTCCGAGGTTGGTGGGATGGAGGCCAAGGCCGTGGAATACCTTAAGAGACAACAGGAGATAAGGGCCAGAATGGAGAAGCTAGGGTACTCGGGGGAGGAACTGCCTGTCGTGGAGGAGAAGTTCATGGAATTGACGCGTGTGTCTGCGCTGATCAAATCCCTGATCGACGAGGTCGAGGGGGAGGAGAGGCTGAAGGACAAGGTCGAAAAGCTGGAAGCCAAGCATGCCGGCATAGCGGAGGAGATGAGAGCCGTTGAAAAGCAGCTCTCGCAGACTTCCTACGATGAGGGCGAACACCGGGACAGGACGAAGAACAGAGACAGGCTGTCAGACTCGAAGTACAGGATCAAATCAGACCTTAAATCACTGTCGGCGGAGGTCAAGATGCTCAAGGCCGAGAAGAAAGCGTTGAAAGACAGGCTCATCCACTACTATGACCTCAGGAAGAAGCACGACGACGCCATGGACCATGTGCGGATGCTGAAGTCAGCCAGGGAAGTCTTCCACAGGGACAAGGGCCTGGTCAAATACCTCAGGGAGAGGTTCATAGTGAGGTTGAACTCCCTCCTCACACAGCATTTCAAGAGGTTCAACACCAACCCAAGATACGTTGACGTGAGCTTTGACAGGGACTATAACATACTGCTTAGAACCACTTCAGGCGACCTGAGCGTCTCACAGCTTTCGGGCGGCGAGCGTGCCCAGCTAGCCCTCGCCTTGAGAGTGGCCCTGATAGACCTGCTCTCTCCCATACCCCTGCTCATATTGGACGAGCCCTTCGGGAGCCTGGACGAGGCACATCGTGAGATACTCGGAGAATCTCTGAACAAGCTATCCGAACAGGGTCAGCTGCTGATCGTCACACACGTTCACGTTGACAGCCTTCAACTGCAGAATAGGATAGACCTCGGAGGATATTAAAAAAAAATAGGGGTATGATGGGCAGATATCATATCTGTATCAAACCCATCAGGAAGAATACGACCACGGTGATCACAACACCGACTATCAGGAACACCAGCCTGTCGCTGTGTGAAACCTCGTCGTGTGCGATCGGATGGTCCAATATCTTCGGTTCTTCTTCAGCCATGCCACCTCACCTCATTTAGATTGTTTCATGAGCAGTTCAAACGCCTTCAAAATCTTGGGTCCGATGCCTGCACTCATGATCTTAAGATAGACCGCGTCGTCTCCTTTCTTCTTCGCCTCTTCGTTCACCTTGTTGAGGAAGTAGGTCACCTGCCCATGCGTTAGCTTGAGCCTCTTAGCGACTTCGGATTCGGTATAGCCCAAACCCCTTAACTCAACAATCTTCGACTTTTGGAAGTCAGACAAAACCATACACATCACCCCATCAAATGTTGTTCAACCAACAATATAGATTATTACAACATTCCTTTAAATAGTTTAAAAAAAGGCATATATTATTTGGATTTATCGCCTGCAGAGGTTTAGGCCCTCATCCAGGGCACATTCCACTGCCAGCTCGTGCTCCTCCCTTTTTAAAGGCCTGCATATCTGCGGGTGCCGGGATGCCAAGTATTCCGGCCGGTACTGGGCCATCACATTCACCCTGACCGTATCTCCCAGGTGCTCGCCAATCCAGTGGAGCACCGGCTTCGTGCAGCATTCCAGGTGCCCGGGCATGACAAGATGGCGGATGACGAGTTCAGCCTGGTCCCTTGCCAGAATGTGGTTCCCCGTCGTCACACTCCAATAGCGTGGAGCATCGCTCAACTCCATTGCGCAGTCGTCGTTCCCGTATTTGAAGTCGGTGAGGTAGACGTCGACGACACCGTCCAACAAACCCATCGACTCCTCTGACAGGTACATGTTGCTGTTCCATATCTGGGGTATGCTCCTCCCGACCTTTGACAGCACCTCCAGCACGTATGGAAGGCTGGGCGCTGGGTCTCCGCCCACCCAGTTGACGTTGACGCCCTGAGAACTGGATATTATGTCTGCCATCCTTCCGGGGTGAACCACAGTCCCGCCACCTGGGCTCTGGCTTATGTCCCAGTTCTGGCAGAACACGCACTTGAACGTGCATCCGGTTAAGAATATGGTATGGCTCGGGACGATCTCAGGTTCCTCTCCAAGGTGTATGAACTCGGAGGATATCCGCGGCTCCAGAACACCGCAGTATCCGCGTTCACCGGCTGCCCTGTTCGACCCGCACCGCCGTTCGCACAAGTTGCATAATCCCAGGATAGCAGACGCTGCCTCGGCCTTCTCCTCCAGGCTGTCACATTCGAGGAACCTGGCCTTCCTCCGCCCATCCAGAACCTCAAGATACCTTGGAAGGGCTCTCTGCACGCCCTCATCCCCGGCTGACATCTTCAATACCTGACTTCATAGCCTGCTAGGCCCTCTGGCTTCTCGTTCCAGTCGACGTCAACGGCCTCGACCCTGCTGGTCGGCGGACCCCGCCTGCACCAGGAGACCATCTCCTTCACGCTCCCGGGGTCGCCTTCGAACACGGCTTCGACGCTGCCGTCGCGGAGGTTCCGAACCCATCCGCTGACGCCCGTGGCCAGGGACTTGTCCCTGGTGCTCTGCCTGTAGAACACCCCCTGGACCCTCCCCCTCACGATAACATGCGCTCTTACGGCCATCTTATATTAAATATCCTGTACTCCTTATTAGTGTTTTGATGAAGGCCACTGCACTATGCCATGGTGCCGCCACCATAATAACCGGTTTTGCCACAGGCAACGGGGGAGCCTACGGGATAGGGTTGGAGAACAGGACCACCGTGGAACTGAACGATTCAGGGAAGACCGAGTCCATAGTGAACGGGGAAGCGGATGTTGGAGTCGTGCTCGCCGAGGCTGCGGTGAAGCGAGCTCTTGAGCGTTTCAAAGCAGACTTCACAGGCGCGAAGGTGGTTACGGAATCTGAGATACCCGTGGCCGCGGGGTTGAAGAGCTCCAGCATAGCAGCCAACGTGATATCCTTGGCCGCAATAGGCGCAGTGGCGAAGGACCGGGGCGAGATAAAGGAGGTAAAGCTCAGCAAGACCCTGAAGGAGCAGAAGATAATCATAGGCGGCGAGGTCGTGGAAGACATGGATGTGATAAACGCGGGCATAGACGCCGCCTTCGACGCAAAGGTCACGGCAACAGGGGCGTTGGACGACGCGAGCGCGGCATACCTAGGAGGATACACGATAACACGTAACCTGGACCGGGAGATCGTATACCACGGCGGCATGGAGGAGACGTTGAAGGTGCTCATATACCTCCCGGAGGGGAGGAGCTACTCCGGCGATATCAAACCCGAGATGGTGAATGCCTTCTCCAAGGAGGTGGGTCTGGTGTGGGAGCAGGCCAGGTCCGGCAGGGTATACGAGGCCATAACATTGAACGGCCTCATCCACTCCACCGTCTTTGGCTACGGGTGTGAGCCGGCGGTCAAGGCGTTGGAGGCTGGGGCGATAGCATGCGGCCTCTCCGGCACCGGACCTTCGGTGGTGGCGCTCTCACGCGACAATGGGAAGGCAGTGAAGGACGCGTGGGAGTCCCTTGAAGGCGAGATATTCGAGACTTCCATAAACAACGAGAAGGCGAGGGTGATAGGTTGACCGTCGTGACCGACCACGTGAAGCTGAGGACGGACGGGGAGGGTAGCATGGTGGACGTAACCCCCAGAGTCCAGGAGTGCGTGTCGAAGTCAGGCATCTCAAACGGCATCGTAACGGTATTCTGTCCCGGGAGCACCGGCGCATTGTCTACGGTGGAATACGAGCCGGGTCTGATGAAGGACGTCCCCGACGCGCTGAAGCGGATCGCACCCGATGAACTCTACTACGCACACCATGAGACATGGCATGACGACAACGGCAGAGGCCATGTCAAAGCCACGCTCCTGGGACCGGACATTTCAATTCCGTTCACCGACGGTGCGTTGACGCTCGGCACCTGGCAGCAGATATGCTTCATAGAATGCGACACGCGAGGCAGGGACCGCGAGCTTGTGGTCCAGATAATTGGTGAATAGTCGGGTTCTATCGCATTATGTTCTTCAAGTAGATGTAAAGGCCCCGCTTCAGCTCTTCCTCTGTTGGCTTGCGGCCAAGGGTCTGCTCCAGGTACGCTGACGCTGCGGTGTCCAGTTTTATCCTTCCCAGGCTGGCCCATATCCTGTCAGCCACTGCAACTGCCTGAGCGCTGTCAGGAGGGTGGGCGAGGTCGGAGTTCTTGAGCTCCGGTATCATCTCGGTGATCATCTTGAAGAGCGCCGCGTTCATGCCGGGATCCCCGAACAACGGATCGCTTCCAAGCGTGTCTGAGATGGATTTGGGGTCGATCTCGCCTAACTCTTCGGCTTCAACCTGGTTGCCTGAGTTGTCATCCATTTCGAACACTTGATTATGTATTGACTGCAGGTTTTATATAAACTTGAGGCACTCCCTTATCGCGTCCTCCGCCTTGACCATCTTTATCTGTGAGACTCTTTTGTCATCCGCGAGCGCGTTCCTGACTTTGTCAGTCACTCCGCCGCTGCCTTCAATGCAGAACACTGGCTTTCCATAGTTCAGTGCCATCGCTATCTCCGAGAGCGTTCCAGTGCTGCCGTTCAAGGACACTATCGCATCCCCGGACGAGACTACCAGCGTGTTTCTGGCGTATCCCATCCCCGAGGGTATCACCACATCCACATAGTCGTTGGCTTCCGACCCGTCGAATGAGGGGAGTATCCCCACAGTAATACCTCCGGCTTTCTTAGCTCCCCTGCACGCCGCTTCCATGACGCCTTTCTTCCCTCCGCATATGAGCACACACCCTGAGTTTGCGATGTCCTCGCCTATCCTCTCGGCCATCCTGTCGACTTCGGGCGGTAGCTTACCATCCAACCCTATGACTGTTATCTTATTCATCTTAGCCTGCCGCCGATCCTAGTGAAGAAGTCCTTCAGCTCCATGTCCGTTCCCTTCACGTCCTCCTGTATGAACTCGACCCCGAAGCAGACGCTCTTGACACCCTCCCCCAGCTTCTCCCCCTGATATATGTCCTTGACAGCAACAGAGGAGACCCTATCGTTGTCTTCGACTATGAGCTCGGAGATGAACGTCTCGTCAGCCCCCTCGGCCAGTATGACAGAATAGTCCCTGGATGTCGTCCCGTATTTGCCCAGTTTATAATCGAACATCTCCGCGTCACCCAGGACCTGTAGGTTGGAGAGTTTCAGAACGTTCCGTTTGCCCCCGTCCAACAGCACCACCTCATCTGCGCTAACGGCCTCGACCACGCCATAGTGGAGCACGCCGGAGTACATGTGCCTCAGACACATCTCCTCCCCAATGCTGTTCTTCAGCGTCTTCAGCTCAGCGACCAGGCTGCCGATGGCCTTGTCGCTCCGGCCCATGCTCCGCTCCGTGTCTCCGAAGTGCCGGGCGGCTTCGGCCATCATCTCCACGAACTCCGGCTCACGCTTCTCCCGGACTGCGCTGCTCAGGTCCCCGGATGCCTTCAGGAAGGCGTTGTGGACGTCAATAACCCGGGGGTTCTGCATCTGTATCTCGGCATACAAGTGCGGGTCCTGGCCGATTATCCGCCCTATCATGTCCAACATAAGCTCATATACCGGGCTTGAGAAGTGCCGGGACCGTTTCACGTCCAATTCCAAGTCCTTCAAGGTCTTACCCACGCTGATGTAGGCGAAGTGTGTGAGGCCCTGGACCACCGCCATGACCTCATCATGTTCCTCGGGAGTGGAGTCTATGATCCTCGCATTATGCCTTTCCAGTATGTCTCTCAGCCAAGAGAGCCATTTTTTACCTCTCACCGGGGTTAGGACGAATATCTGCCCGTCCACGCTGCCGACTCTCGGGCCGAATACGGGATGTGTTCCGATGACCTCCACGGCTTTGCCTGCATGCTCTGCCATGAGCTGGCAGGGCCAGCCCTTAACGGATGTCAGGTCCATCAGCAGCGATCCCTCATTCACAGCCGGTGCCACCTCCTTTATCGTATCCGCGGTGACTGCTATGGGGACTGTTATAACGACTACATCCGCTTCCTTCACGGCGGTAACGTTGTCTTTCTCGTATGCGACACCAAGTTCCTTCGCAGCCTTCCTGCCCTTACGCTCTGTCGGGCCGGTTATGCATACATCACATCCCTCTCCCTTGAACAGACGGGCGAACAGCTGCCCCATACCACCGTATCCGCCCACTATAACCACGCGCACAACCATCCTTATATTATTCAATTAGTAATATAATATTGATTTTCTATGGCCTACGATGATTATGGGGAGCTCAGCCTGGAGCACGAGTACCATAATCTCGCCAACGACTACTACAAGGTTGGCGAATTCGACAAAGCAATCGAACACTACAACAAGGCCCTTGAATTGAGGCCCGACCTCCTGGAGACCTACTTCAACCGGGGTTTGGCCTATACGCGCAAGGGCATGTACGACAAGGCATTGGAGGATTTGAACAAGGTCATAGAGTTGAACCCCAACCTGGCTGAAGCCTATTACACGAGGGGCCTGGTCCACGAGTACAAGCTCGAATATGACCTTGGCATATTGGACTATAACAAGGCCTTGGAGGTGGATCCGAAGTACACGAAGGCCGAGACCCAGCGGCAGGTGGCGTTGAACAAGAAGGCCAGCCTCCAGGCGGGTGGAGGCTATGGGGGAGGGGCTCCCGCTGCGACGCCCGGAGCGCCGGGAGGCCAGGAGGGGGAGGGGCTGACACAGTTCCAGGTCATGCAGAAGCCGGACATGCACTTCGACGACGTGGCGGGATTGGACAAGGTCAAGGAGCGCATATTCGACTATATCGTATATCCTCTCAGCAACCCAGAGCTCGCCAAGAGATACGGGAAGGAAGCCGGGGGCGGTGTGATAATGTACGGCCCGCCAGGATGCGGTAAGACATACATCGCGAAGGCTTCGGCGGGGGAGTGTGAGAGCTCGTTCATCAGCGTCAAGATGAGCGACATAGTGGACATGTATGCCGGTAACACTGAGAAGAACCTCCACAACGCATTCGAGACCGCGCGTGAGAACAAGCCCTGCATACTCTTCTTCGACGAGATAGACGGCATTGCAGGCAAGCGAGAGGGGATGGACCAGAGCTTCGAGAAGCGGGCGATCAACCAGTTCCTGCTGGAGATGGACGGCGCCGAATACAGCAACGAGGGCGTGCTGGCCATAGGAGCCACCAACGCGCCATGGGACATCGACGCCGCACTCAGGCGTTCGGGACGTTTCAGCAAGACCATATTCATCGGCGAACCGGACACGAAGACACGCCGGGAGATACTGAAGCTGCACCTTAAGAAGAGGCCCTACAGCAAGAAGCTTCCCATAGGCAGGATCGCGAGGATGACCGAGGGTTACTCGCCTGCGGACCTGGCGTCATTGGTCGATGAGGCGGCTACGATACCCTGGAAGGAGGCTATAAAGACAGGTAAGGAGAGGGTCATAACTTTCAGGGACTTCCTAAAGGCAACTGCAGGAGAGGATGCTGTGCAGCCTTCCCTCCCAGCATGGTATGGCAGCGTGAAGAAGAAGCTCATCGAGGATGAAGACGACGAGGAAGACGACAAGTACAAGCATGGATTCCTCAGGGGCGTCTTTCTGGACATAATCTCCCTTGAGACCCCGGACAGCCAGAGCCAGCCCGGCAGCAGGAGCCAGACGGTAAAGCACAAGAAGGAGCAGGAGGAGCTGTTGGAGGAGGAGGACAGGAGGCTCTTCAGCCACTTGATAAAGGACATCGAAAAACGCACTGACGGCCTCTACCAGATGACCCGGAAGATGAGGATAATGTTCGCGAGGCATGTGATGTAATATGGACTGCCCCAATTGCGGCCAGACTGCTATAGAAGGAGACAGCACGTGCTGGCAGTGTGGTCACAGGCTTTCGGCGGCTGGCGAATCACAAGTTCTAACAAGACCCGGAGCCGTGACAGGAAGACCTGCCGAATCTGCGAAGCCAAGGGGCACGCTGCCGATGACTGCTGTCAGGAAACGCGGATCCGGGAGAGCGGGGGAGCGCTCGTTCCTAGATAGGATACGGGCAGTGCTCACCCTGGACATATCAGTATTCGACGAGATAAGCCGCAGCCGGCCGTGGATGCAGATAGGCGTGCTGATGGTATTCGGGCTTATCCTCTCCAGTCTGCTGAACCTATCCTATGTTATCTTACGCCCCACTCCGGAGCTGCAGCAGTTCTCATCCGACATACTGGCAGTCTCCGTTCTCATATCGGTTGGCGGGGGCTTTGCACTATCCCTGTTCCTGACTCCCCTAATGATACTGATATCCTCGCTCATACTCCACCTGCCCATACGAGTCTTCGGCGGTCGGGGAACATGGAAGGACACCACCGCAGTATGGGGGTATTTCCAGGCCTGGACGCCCGTGAACGTGCTCCTTGGCGGGGCGTTCATGCTAGCAGGGTTTGCCAGTATCGGGACCTTGGTGAACTTCCTCATCGGGTTGGTTATGCTCGCCGAGCTCATACTAGCAGTAGAACTCGTCCACGGGATCAGCAGAGTACGGGCGGCACTTTCAGTTCTAATCCCAGTGGCAGTTGTGATCGTTGTGGTGCTGGTGTTGTTCATCATACTTGGAGCCCTTGCCATGAGTGTGATAATGGCAGGACCTGGAATGGCAGGCGGACTCTAAAAAGAGTCAGATAAAAAAAGAAAGAGAAAAGAAAGAAGAAGATTTTATTTCTTCTTCTTGGCTTTCTTCGCAGTCTTCTTCTTTTTCTTGACCTTCTTTGCGGCTGACCGCTTGGAGGCCTTCTTCTTTGCCGCGGCTTTCTTGCCTGTCTTCCGCGGCTTCTTTATCTGCGCCTGGGCGGCCGCCAATCTTGCGATGGGCACACGGTAGGGGCTGCAGCTCACATAGTCCATGCCGACCTTGTGGCAGAACTCGACCGAGTTGGGTTCGCCGCCGTGCTCCCCGCATATCCCTACCTTCAAATTGGGTCGCGCGGTCCTGCCCCTCTTGACTCCCATCTCGACCAGCTGGCCTACGCCCGTCTGGTCCAAGACCTGGAATGGGTCGCGCTCCAGGATGCCGCTGTCCACGTACATCGGAACGAACTTGCCGACGTCGTCTCTGCTGTACCCGAAGGTCATCTGGGTTAGGTCGTTGGTTCCGAAGCTGAAGAACTCCGCCTCTTCTGCGACCTTGTCAGCCGTCAGCGCGGCGCGGGGTATCTCGATCATGGTACCCACCATGTATGAGAACCTGGCCTTGTGCTTTTTCATGACGTCATCGGCAACCTCTACGACTATCTTCTTCAAGACCTTCAGCTCGTTCACGTCCCCTATCAGGGGTATCATGACCTCCGGCTTCACGTTGACGCCCTTCTTCTTGACTGCCACTGTAGCCTCGAATATTGCGCGGGCCTGCATCTCGCATATCTCCGGGTAGGATATCGCGAGCCTGCAACCCCGGTGTCCGAGCATGGGGTTGAGCTCATGGAGGCTCTTTACCTTAGCTTCAAGTTTTTCAACTGAAACACCCATCTCACCAGCCAGGGCTACTATGTCCTTGTGGGCCGACGGCAGGAACTCGTGCAAGGGCGGGTCCAACAGCCTGATGGTCACAGGCAACCCGTCCATGGCCTTGAATATGCCCTCGAAGTCTCCCTGCTGCATGGGCAGCAGCTTGTCCAACGCCTTCTTCCGGCCTTCCAGGTCCTCTGAGAGGATCATCCGCCGAACTGCCTTTATCCGGTCACCCTCGAAGAACATGTGCTCTGTCCTGCACAATCCAATACCTTCGGCTCCGAAGTCTCGGGCTACGACGCTGTCCTTGGGTGTGTCGGCGTTGGTACGGACCTTCAACGCCCGGATCTTGTCCACCCAGGTCATGAACGTCTTGAACTCCCCCGATATCTCGGGCTCGATCAACTCGACATCTCCCTGTATGACCTCTCCTGTCGCGCCGTTCAATGTTATGGTGTCGCCTTCGCTCACTGTCACGCCCGCCACGGTGAACCTCTTCGCATCATAGTTTATGCTTATGTCCTCGCAGCCTGCAACGCAGGGCTTGCCCATGCCACGAGCCACCACCGCAGCATGGGACGTCATGCCTCCTTTCGCAGTCAGTATGCCCTCGGCGACGTCCATTCCCTCGATGTCCTCAGGGCTGGTCTCAATCCTCACTAATATGACCTTCTCATCCCTCTCATGGCTCCATTCAACAGCGTCCTCGGCCGTGAACACGACCTTTCCGCGGGCTGCTCCAGGAGATGCGGGCAGCCCCTTGGCTATCACATCCACCTTCGCATCAGGGTCTATCCTCTTGTGCAACAGGTGGTTTAGCTGCTCAGGGTCCACCATCAGTATGGACTGGTCCCTTGTGACCAGCTTCTCGTTGCACATGTCCACTGCGATCTTTACAGCCGCCTGGGCGGTCCTCTTACCGTTACGTGTCTGGAGGATGTAAAGCTTGCCTTCTTCGATGGTGAACTCGAAGTCCTGCACGTCCTTGTAATGCTTCTCCAGCTTATGGTAGACTTGAAGAAGCTCGGAGTATGCCTTGGGCATGTTCTCCTCCAGGCTCTCGATGGGCTGGGGTGTCCGGATACCAGCTACGACGTCTTCGCCCTGTGCGTTTATCAGGCACTCGCCATAGTATTCCTTCTCTCCGGTAGCCGGGTTCCTCGTGAACGCGACTCCGGTGCCCGAAGTGTCTCCCATGTTGCCGAACACCATCGTCTGAACGTTTACCGCAGTCCCCCAGTCGTTTGGTATGTTGTTTATCCTCCGGTAGGCGATCGCGCGCTTGCCGTTCCACGACTTGAAAACCGCGTTTATCGCCGCCTCCAACTGCTTCATAGGGTCCTGTGGGAAGGGCTTGCCGGTGTGCTTCTTGTACACGGCCTCGTACCTCTTACAAAGCTCCTTCAGGTCTTCGGTCGACAGGTCGGTGTCCTGCCTGGCTCCAACCTCTCTTTTCAGCTTGTCCATCTCATGCTCGAAGTGCTCGTGGCTGACGCCCATCACAACGTCGCCGAACATGTTGATGAAACGCCTGTAGGAGTCGTAGGCCATCCTCTCATTGCCTGTCTTATTGGCCAATCCGATCACGGACTCGTCGTTCAGGCCCAGGTTCAACACCGTGTCCATCATGCCGGGCATCGACACTCTCGCGCCGGAGCGGACGGAAACCAGCAGCGGGTTCTCGACCGACCCGAACTCCTTCTTCGTAACCTTCTCTATGTTCTTTATGTTGGCTTTGATCTGCTTTTCAAGGCCTGCAGGCCATTTCTTGTTGTCTGAGTAGTAGATGCACGCCTCTGTCGTTATTGTCATCCCGGGAGGCACGGGTAATTTGGCGTTCGTCATCTCCGCCAGGTTAGCTCCCTTGCCTCCTAAGAGCTCTTTCATGTCCTTCTTTCCTTCAGCTTTTCCTCCGCCGAAAAAATACACCCATTTAGTCATTTTCACAAACTCCGTTAATCACCGAAAACAGTAGATTAAAACAAGATTTCTATTATAAGAAAGACCGTTTATAAATAATATGAGCCATACAGGGAATACGATGAAGAAGACCAAGATACTCTGCACGCTCGGCCCGGCCTCCAACGACGAAGGAACGCTCTCCCGGATGGTCGGGAAGGGTATGAACGCCGCGAGGATAAACACAGCCTACGGTGACAGAAGCGATTATGCACGTCTGATACGCCTGGTCAGGCGCGTTTCTGACATACCCGTCGTCTTGGACATCAAAGGCCCGGAGATACGGGTCAGATGCGATGAGGATGTGGAAATGGGCAGAGGCCAGGTCATCACTGTGGGTTCGGCCAGAAAGGAGGGGATATGGTTCAACAGGGGCATACACGACCAGGTCAGGTTGGGGGATAGGGTCTTGCTGGGCGATGGCAGGGTGGAGACAGTGGTCGAGGGAATAACGGGCTCACGTATCGACCTCAGGTCCGAATGCGAATGCACGTTGACCGACGGCATGGGAGTGAACGTCCCGGGCAGGAAGCTGGAGATGCCGACTTTGTCCGAACGGGACCTTGAAGCAGTCAATTTAGCCAAGAAGGAGGGTGTCGAGTACATTGCACTCTCTTTCACCCGCGACAAGGAGGATGTGAGAAGGCTGAAGAAGAGGATCGGGAAGTCTGACATATCAGTCATCGCCAAGATAGAGAACCGTGACGGCGTAGATAACGTCGATTCCATAATAAGGGAGTGCGAGGGCGTTATGATAGCCCGCGGGGACCTCGGGGTTGAGATACCCTCCGAGGAGATACCCCTACTGCAGAAGGAGCTGATAACGAAGTGCAACCGCCAGGGGAAGATATCCATAGTCGCGACGGAGATGCTCCAGTCGATGGTCAAAAACCCGAAGCCGACCCGGGCGGAGACGAGCGACGTCGCCAACGCCGTCATCGACGGTGCTGACGCGCTGATGCTGTCAGCCGAATCCGCGGTGGGCGGTTACCCTGTCGAGTCAGTGGATGCCATGTCCAAGATCGCCTTGAATGTCGAATCTCACCTGCCGATAAAGCCCCTTGACGAGGAAGTTCACGACCCTATATCACTTGCGATATCCAAGGCTGTGACCACCATAATCGAAACGGTCGACGTGGATAAGATAGTGGTGGCCACCCACTCAGGATATACTGCGATGCTGATCTCTAACTTCAGGGCGTGCAAGGACATAATCGCCATAACGGACAGTCCCATGACTATGAAGAAACTGCATCTGGTATATGCCGTTCGTCCGGTGCAGCACACTCTCTTCAAGGAGAAGAACAAGGTCCAGGAGATGGGCAAGTTCTGCCTGGAGAACGGGCTGGTGGCCAAGGCGGACATGGTTCTTTTCACCGCGGGAGTCTACACCAGGAAGCAGATGACCAATCTCGTGGAGATACACAAGGTGAAAGAGCTGGTAGAATACTAGCCTAGTCGCCGCCCTTAGCCTGTGTGATCTTCTTCTTGTCGCTCCATTGGAGGTACATGACCTCGGCGCCCTCCTTTATGAACGATTTGATCTCGGCATCGTCTGGCATGGGCATCTCGAAGGTCTCATAGGATTCCATGTCCATCATCTGGAGCTTGTCCCCGACGACTGCCAGAACCTGGGCGGTCCGCTTGTCCATCATGGGGACCTCCGCCTTGTCGCTGGCCGGCTTTATCATGCTCTTCTTCGTGTCCTCGAATATCCCCATAGCGTCTATCCTGACCCGCGCTCCCCCGTGCTTTCCGGGCTTGCTGTGGGTCATACTCTGGATCTTGCAGGGTACGCCGTCGATGAGTATGTACTTGCCAACCTTTAACGTCCGAACTTCAACGATCTTCTTCTCCATGACTCTCAGCCTCTAGAATCTTGAGAATAAATATGGGAGACAGCCTTAAAAAGGGTTGTAACATGATTTAAATATTTGTCTGAGAATAACATTGTCAAAGCGGTGAATTGAAATGAAAAGGATTGTGTTTTTTATGGTTTTTATGGTATTTGCAAGCGCGTGCATCGGCTCCGGCGAAAGCAAGGGAACGGAGCAGGGGCAATCCCAGGCTGGTGAAGGCAACCAGCAGATGCAGGGACAGAACCAAGGCCAGGGACAGGGCAGCGGGTCGGGCGGCCAGGGGATGGTGGACAACGTTGTTGACATGGCCACCGCACTCGCTTCAGGCCAGTCGTACAGGTGCACTTACAGGTATGAGAAAAGCCAGGCCGAGACATGGATAAAGGGGAAAAAGTACAAGTCAGTGGTCCAGGCCGAAGGCATGAAGGTCAACACCGTCAGCGACGGGGAATGGGCATACCAGTGGATGGAAGGCGAGACGTCAGGGACCAAATTCAGGCTATCAGACTTTGAGAGCATGGAGGAAGAGGCGGAGCAGGTCCAGTACCAGGACATAGAGACGGTCGCGTCAGTCGCGGTCAACGTGGATTGCAGGCCCGAAGCCATCGGCGACAGCACCTTCAACCCGCCGGGGAACGTCCAATTCCAGGACCTGGGTGAGATGCTGAGGCAGCTTCAGAACATGCATGGCGGAGGCGGAATGCCAGGGTCTGTTGAGACAACCTGTGAAACCTGCGAGTACATACCTGAGGGGCCGGGTAAACAGCAGTGCCTAAGGGACTGTGGGGCCATGTGAACGGCCCCCGCAAAACCCCAAAAAACACAAGTTTTATATAGGGGTAGTCTTATTGATATTTGGTGGGTTGGGTTGAGATGTCATTCTGGTATTCAGGGAAACACCTCCTATTCAGGTATTCTGGATTACCACATTTAGAGACCAACCTCATTTCATGATGGCAGCAACCCGCCCACCACAGGCTCATATGACCTTTTTATTCTGGCTTCGAATAATAGTTCTTCCAACAGGGTTGATCTTATGGAAAAGCTTGTTAGGCCTTCCTGGGACGAGTATTTCGCGAGGATAGTCGAGGACGTCGCCCGCAGGAGCACATGCTTCAAACGGCAGATAGGTGCCATAGTCGTGAACCAAGACCATGAGATCGTCGCGACCGGCTTCAACGGCAACGTGCGGGGTGCTAAGCACTGTGATGAGGTAGGGTGCATAAAGGACGAGATGGGTTTGAAGAGCGGGGAAGGTCAGGAGTGGTGCACTGCAGTCCACGCCGAGCAGAACGCCCTGCTCCAAGCCGGGAAGCAATCGAGGGGTTCTGCGCTTTACGTTAACGCGTTCCCCTGCAAGATATGCGCGCGCCTGATAGTAAATGCGGGCATCAGGAAGGTTGTCATAAGCGGGGAGTACACGGACAAGGACGGGCTCAAGATACTTGAGGAGATGGGTGTGGAAGTCGCTCATGTGGTGATTGGGAGATGAGGCTGATAGTTGGTTTGATTGGCAGGATCGCATCCGGTAAGAGCATCGTCGCAGACCACCTGGTAAAGGAGCATGGAGCGAGCTACTACAGGTTCAGCGATGTCCTCAGGGATATGCTGCTGAGGCTTCAGATGCCCAACACAAGGGAGAACCTCCAGAACATGGGGTTAGCGCTGAGGAGACTGTTCGGGGATGGCATCCTCGCCGAAGCCTTGAAAGCCGACATCGAGGAGGATGGGAGCGGTCTCATAGTGGTCGACGGCATACGCTACCAGGACGAGTTCGACATGGTGAAAGACTTAGGAGGCGTTATATTGCATGTTACTTCTCCTGAGAGGGTCAGGTATGAGCGTGTCCTCAAACGCGCCACCAGGGGAGAGGCGGAGATAAGCTTCGAAGAGTTCAAACGGAACGAAGACAAGGAGACCGAACGCCTAATCGACGAACTCGGAGAGAACTCCGACCATACCATCGAGAACAATGGCACGATAGACGGGCTTAAAAGGCAGGTTGAAGATTTCGTAAGAGATAACTCCTAGCTTTACCTCACCATCAGAGTCACTGTATTGGGCCTTATCACATCCGTGTTGGGGTACAGGCGCAGAAGCTCCTCTTCGATCCGGTCTAAAACGGCGATCTTGACCATGAGATTCCTGAACTTAGGGTCAGGTATGTAGTCGCTGAGCTTGATGTCGTGCACGGTGTATCTCCGCTTGTTGTAGGCTTCAATCGCCGCCCTTGTTATGTGCTCGGGGTTCACGTTCATCCCATACACGATAACGACCTTTTTAGGCTTTACAGGCAGCCTTTTAGGCAGTATTATCTCTATCTTGGGCTTTCTTGCGCGTTTCTTGGGCTTTTTGACCGGCTTCCTTGCTTTCTCAGCCTTTTTAACCTTTTTGGCGGGTTTCCTCTTGACTTTGGCTTTTTTAACGGTTTTAACCCGGGTTTTGGATTTTTTAGCGGTCTTTTTCTTCACTTTCTTCCTGGCTTTTTTCTTGACTTTCTTGCGGGGTTTTCTCTTTAAAGCCTTCTTTTTAGAGGATTTAGCCTTTCTAGCAGTTTTTCTCTTTGCCTTCTTCTTCCTTCCAGCCATATTCCACCGTAACCTAATATGAGTTTCGAAATAAAAGCAGAGAAAAACTTGCCGTAAAGTTATTTTTCCACTGGAGACTAGGAAAAACCGCTTATATGCAGGATCCAAGGATTATAAAAGTCAAACGCTTGGGGGTTGGTTGGCTGAATACCCGCTAAAATGGAGCCTAACATGATATTGGACAGGGTGTACATGGCTGCCCTCGCAATGGTGGCATTGGCAGCTCACCTAATATGATACCCCCTTCAGGTTGACGGTGCGTCCCTTCTTAACCGACCTTATCTTCGGTTTTATCCTCTTTCGGGTTCCGCTCAACCTCCTCTTCTTCTTGCTGAGATGCTTTGTCTCCTCCTTCAGCCGCTTCCGCTTCTCTGACTCCCTCTTCTGCGGTCTCCGGGACTCCCTTATCTCGAAATAGACCGAGAGCGGGTCAGCCTTAAGATGGTATAGTGTGTTGGTGTCAAGCAGGTGGGATAGGTGCTTCAGTATCTCCTCCTTCTTCTGGTTGCTGAATCGCTTGCCCGCCTTGGCCATACCTTATTACTTGCCTTACCAGAATAAAACGGTTAGGTGCGTGATAGCATGCGGCCTATCAGGGTATTCCTCAGATCCACTGCACTGTGGGGGCAGAGCTCATGGCAGCAGTAGCAGCGTATGCACTTTTCCAGGTCCATGCGAGCCCTATCCCCCATGGTGATCGCATGGGCGGGGCAGTTTTGGGCGCATACTCCGCACCTGACGCATTTGCTGTTGGAGTCCGGGTAGGGTGCCATGTTCTTTAGCATCACCTTCCGCATCAGGCTGCTGGACATGAGCCGCCCAACCAAGCCCATCCTATGAGACGGCTGCTTGAAGGACGTCTTAACCGAATCAATACTCTCACCAACCACTCCCACGTCTGACAGTTTTCCAGAGACCATGCCACGCTCAATGGCCCTCTTTAGAACTGGCACGTCAGCCGGATTCATCCCCGCTATGGAGGCTGCGACGACGTCCAATGCCACGCTATCCCTGCCTGCGAGGATAACCCCCGCTTCCTTGGGTGTTCCGCTGGCGCCCGGGCCGTCACCTTCCAAGCCGACTATGCCGTCCATCAAGGACAGGGAAGGCCTGACATACTCCAGCAGGTCTAGTAGCATGTCGCTGAATTCCATGACGTCATGGAATTTGAGATGATATGCTGGCTTGGCCAGGCCCGGTATCACCCCGAAGAGTATCTTAGTAGCTCCTGTGAACTGTGTGAATAGGTGGGTCTTCATCTTGGGCAACGTTATCACATGGTCGACTTCAGCTAGCACGGCCATAACGTCCAGGCGCTTGATCAGCTTGCCCTCCGGGAATGCGATCTGCATGTTCTCCGTGTCATAGTTCAGACCCGCACCAGTCTCCTCTGCGACCCTGGTCATCCCCGTTCGGCCATATAGCCTATCCAGTATCTTCCTGGTTACAGGCCCTCCCGGAGTGTCCCCTATTATCGGTGAGGCGCCCACTGACTTAACCTCTTCCACTACTGCCTTGACAACCGACGGGTGTGTTGTCACATGCCTGTCTGGCGACATCGCAGACAACAGGTTAGGCTTTACGAGAACTTTGTCGCCGACGCCTATGATCGAGTTCAACCCGCCAACCAGGGATATCGACTTAGAAACAGCGGTTTGTACTTCTTCTTCAGCGTATGAATCGCATTTCACAACAGACACTCGCCCGTTCATGTCAATGCTTATAAATACTTCGAAAATAAATATAATTCGACGATGGACGTGGCAGACGAAGACCAGGCCAAGAAGCAGAGGATACTTTTTCTGGTGGTTGGAGCGGTTGCAGGCGGGATTCTTGGCCCGTTCATGCCATTCATAAACGACATGTTCCTGGGCAGCGCCATAGGCATCGTGGCCGGAGTTCTGATAGGCACCAAACTCATACCAGACGAAACCAGCAGCAATTTCAGGGGTTACGAGTAGATGAGCGACGAAGACGACATCAAAAGGGCTGAAGACCGTCTTGAAGAGGATGAAAAGAAGCTTCAGGAGATCGAGGACGAGGAGAAGGACCTGGAGGAGAAGGATGACGAGCTTGAATCCCTGATAAGAAAGCGTGACGAAGAGCTTAAGGACCAGGAGAAGAGGCTAGAGGACACGCGAAAGTCGGTTGAGAAGAAGGAAGTCGAGCTCGCTGAAAAGGAAGCCAAGATCAAGGTTATAGAGGAGCGGGAGAAGAGGGTCCAGCATGATAAGGAAGAGCTTGAAGCCCGGCTGAAGGACAGCGAAGGCGCCGAGGAGGGGGATGATTTCGAGGATATAAAGAGGAAGGTCGATGAGAAGGAGAAGGAACTGATAGAGAAGGAGGTCCTCATAAGAGAGGCTGCCAAGAGGGAGAGGGAGCTTCAGGAGAAGGAGAAGGCCCTTGACCTGGCTCTCGAGGAGAAGTCGAAGGAGTTGGAGAAGCGAGAGAAGGAATTGGAGGCCTTGGAGGACAAGATCGATCGCGCTCTCCAGGACTCGTGAAGACCCTGCTTTTTAGCGTTTGAGTGGTGATAGACGCTTAATCTGCGTTTTTTCCAAAACTGTCTTTTAAAGATTAACACATCATATTTAGTATTTAACATAATGGTGGGCTACCAACATGTCCGACGATCGTGATAGTTCTTCGAGGGGGGATACACGCCGTGTTGAGACGCGCAGGAAGAGCAGTGAAGACCGTAAGAAAGAGCTTGAAATCCTCATAAAGAGGCGTGAGGAAGAGCTGAAGGACAAGGAAGAGCAGCTAGAGGAGACGCGCAAATCCGTGGAGCGCAAGGAGAGGGAGCTCAGGGAGAAGGAGGACAGGATAGACCACATCGAGGACCGGGAGAAAAAGCTCGAGAAGGAGGAGGACGAGCTTGAGGGCAAGAAGAAGCTCATCGAAGACCGTGAGAGAGTCCTTGAAGCCCGTGAGCGCGAAGTCGAAGAGCTTAGGAGCAGGGTCGAGGACCGGGAGAAGGAGCTTGCCGAAAGGGAGCAGCGCGTCAAGAAGGCAGGCGAGAAGGAGAAGGAGCTCGAGAAGCGGGAGAAGGAGCTCGACGACATCATCCGCGAGAAGAACCGCGAGCTGGACGAGCGTGAACGCGAGATTTCTGAGACTAAGAAGCTGATAGAGAAGAAGAACCGCGAGCTGGACGACAAGGAGGAGAGACTGCGGGACATAGAATCAAGGGAGAAGAAGCTGAAGGACAAGGAGCTTTCAGTGGAACGAAAGATCAGGGACCGAGAGGACGAGATAAAGAAGAAGGAGTTCAGCCTTGAAGGGGTGAAGAAGGCCATCGAGGAGAGGACCGGACTGCTCAAGAACAAGGAGATGGAACTCCACGAGGCCAAGAACATCGTCGAGCTTAGGGAGCAGAAGATCGCCGAACGCGAGCAGAAGCTAAACCAGATAACCAAAATAAGGCAGAAGGAGATAGAGGAGAAGGAATCCCGGCTCAAGGACATGGAGGCCCGGGAGAAGTCCCTACAGCAGAAGATAGAGGAGAAGCAGAAGAGCCTGCAGGAGCGGGAGAATCACGTCAAGGACATGGAGGCCCGGGAGAAGGAGATCCGAGAGCGGGAGAAGGAGCTGGAGCAGTCGATGGTCAACATCGACGACCGGGTGAGGCAGGTAATCAAGAAAGAGGACCAGGTCAACAGGGAATGGCAGAAGATCGAGGCCAAGGAGAAGGAGATATCCGAGAGGGAGAAGCAGCTTGACAAGGCAATAGAGGAGAAGGAGGACGAGCTCAGCTGGAAGGAGCTGAAGATCGAGGACAAGCTCAAGTCTGTGGAGGAGCAGGAGAAGAAGTTCACCGAGAAGCAGAAGAACATAGAGCAGCGCCTCAAGCAGAGGGAGGTCGAGGTCGACAAGAGAGAGCAGGACTTCAACGAGAGGGTCAAGCAGTTGGAGACCCGAGTTCGCAAGCTGGTGGAGCGGGAGCAGACCGTCAAGGACAAGGAGACCTCCCTTATGGAGGAGGTCAGGAAGAAGGAGAAGGCCATAAACGACAGCATCGCCGAGCGCGAGCGGCAGATAACCGAGGACATCAAGCAGAGGGAGAAGGACCTGGAGGAGAAGGAGCACCGGATGGAGGTGCGGGAAAAACAACTAGGCGAGAGAGAGGGCAGGCTCAACATAAGGGAGAACGAGATCAAGGATAAGGAGAAGGGTTTTGTCAAGCAGGAGCAGGACCTACAGGAGAAGATCAAGCAGCGGCAGGCGGAGCTGAAGGACAAGGAGGAGCAGCTCCGCATAGCAGCCGAGCGCGAGACCCACCTCAATTCAAGGAGCAGCGAGCTGGAGCAGAGGATAAAGGACCGTGAGAAGTATCTTATGCAGAAGGAGGAAGAGTCGAAAGAGTTCGAGGACCGGGAGAAAACCCTGAAGCAGAAGCTCGACGAGATCGGCAGCCGCGAGGAAGACATAAGGGCCAAGGAAGCCGATCTGGAGAAGAAGTCCGTGGAAATCGACGGGAGGATGAAGACCCTCCAGGAGAGGGAAGCAGACCTGGGCAAGAAGGAGCTGGAGCTGAAGAGCCTCGCCAACACCGCAGAGCAGAGGAGCAAGGAGCTCGAATCCCGGGAGAAGAAGATCAGGGAGTTCGAGGAGCGGGAGGCCGAGCTTAACCAGAAGTCCGCGGAGTTCAAGGAGACCATAGCAGCCAAGGAGCGGATGTTGGCTGAGAAGGAGAAGGAGGTCAACGACCTGCAGGGCCGCATACAAGGGAAGGAGAAGGAACTCAACGACAAGGCAGCCCAGCTGGAGAACATGAAGAAGACCCTCGTAGAAAGGGAGAAAGAGCTC
>WJMO01000001.1 GCA_014727915.1 Candidatus Altarchaeales archaeon
CAAGAACGCCCTATCACCAGCTGCAGTATTATCCGTACCGCCCAAGACCACGGAGTTAGAACCACTGGCAACATTATCCCCGCCAAGAGCCACACCAATACCCTGACCAATATAGCCACTAGTCCCCTGGCTCAAATTACCAGTAATATGAACGTTACCATTATTCACCGACGCGTTGCTTGTGATGTTGCCGTTCAAACCGTACCAGCCGTAGTCGCTGAGGGTGTAGGATCCGGAACCGCCGGTGTCAGCGTCGTCCTGGCAACTCCACGTGCCATCCCCGTCCGACTTAACAACCTGACCTGAGCCACAGACCACACCATCAGGCATCAACTCACCCATAAACGCTACCCCTGACTGGTTTACTATCAGTTTGGGGGCGCCATCCCAGCCGACCCAGAAGGATTCGTTCATGTTATTCTCTAGGTTTGCGCCGAATACGAAACTGTAATATTGGGTGGCGTTCGCTTGGTAACCGAATGCGGCAGTGCCACCACCATTAGCGTAGGTCCGGAAACCAATAGCCACAGGCGCAAACTCACCTATTGCAACAGTTTTTGAACCAATGGAAACCCCACCCTCAGTACAGTCATCAACATACGTTTGATCACCCAAGGCCACACCTGTTGCACAGCTCGCATTAGCCCTGTAACCAGCCGAGAAGCTCCAGTCACCCACGGACAGTGACTCGTATCCGAAGCCTGTTGATGCCCTCCCTGACGCGTTCACCCCATAACCTGCTACGAAAGACCAGGTGCCGTTAGCGAGGTTATCCTCTCCGCCACCCACGGCAGAGTATTTGCCAGAGGCTGTGTTCAAGTAGCCGCAGGACACACAACTGTAATCACCGTAAACGACTTCGTTTTGGGCGCCGCCGCCGATGAAGGAATAATCGCTTGTGACAAGGTTTTTTTCCCCGCCAGCTATCGCCGAATATGACGCGGAAGAACTGACGTTGTTATCCCAGCCCCCGCCGATGAAACTCACACCACCACGGGCTTCATTATCGTATCCGCCAGTTACAGAAGAGTATATGTCAGCCCTATTCCTAAATCCGGCCACAAAAGCATAACCGTTGGCAGCCAGGTTTCCACCACCCAATGCAACAGAGTAAGTGTTGAGAGCCTGGCTTGTACCGCTGCTCAACCTGCCCTCAACGTGGACGTCCCCGTTGTAGATGGACTCGTTCGAAGTGATGTTACCATCCTTGAGAACCCAGTAACCCGCACCACCTCCTCCTGCGCTGTCCAACGCGTCCTCCACGGTTGTGATGTTGTCCCTTCTCAACAGCTCGGAAGCGTCCCTGGGTCCAGCACCTGTCACAAGAATGTTATCCCCGCTGGGGTCCAGGTCGCCGAATGTTATGTCCGGGGCGCTGAAGGACGCGGCGTCCAAGTCCACGTCCAATACAAGCTGGTACTGCCAGCCCGGGGTCAGGTTCAGCTCGTTGCTGCTCCCCAACACGAGGTCGAAGACGCCCTGACTGTCAGTGACGTCATTGAAGGTGTGAGGGCCCCACATTACCTGGTCGAGGCTCGACTCATTCGTTATGTTGATACGCACGGACACGGGATCGTAGGCTTCGCCGGAGGTGTGGTTCGCGAACTTGCCCTGGAAGCTGATGTACGTGGGAACCTCAAGGGAGAGAACGCATTGTAAGAGAAAAATCAAGACCAACGATGCCAGCAAATAGCGTCTTCCTATCACATGCATACCCCCAGCGGCAGATCACAACCAACCGGTAAGATAGTAATTACTATATATGAGAAGTATATAATAAAAAAAGCCGAAACACTGTTCAAACAAGGAGTTTCAACGCCACAGCCAACGCCCCATCCACCGCCGAAGACTGAGACCCTCCGAAGCCTATGACAGCAACATCGCCGATGGTGAAGTTGAGACGATCCAGTTCAAAAATGGAATTCGGATAGTCCGAGAGGTCAAGGTAGGAATCGGGGAAGCGGAGAGCGCCATCGTATACGAGTATTACCGCGCCGTCAGCCCCCGCGCGCAGGGCAACATCCCTCAACCCCACGCCGGAACCGACGCCTTCGATGGCCGAGGAAACGACCACCAGGGACTTATGGGGAGAGTCAACCAGGTCGGAGACCTCAACAGACACAGGCTTGGATATCCGCTCCAAAAGCCTCTCAACCTCAACCTCGCCCTTTTCAGTCAGCCTGTGACCCTGTTTGGTGGACCCCACCAAACCCTCTGAGGATAGTCGCTTGATTATGGTGCGGACACTGCCCTCACCCACACCCAAGATTTTGACCAGCCGCTTCCTGCCCACAGGCCCCGAATCCAACAGGAACAACGTCCGAGTCAGATGGACGTCCGAGAAGCTGGGCTCAGCCCCGACCATAGTGGATATACCGTTGATTTAAAGAATAAAAGACATTTTCTACCTATATGGCAAGGTCGGTGGGGGTAGACGTCGGGGGAGGCACCACGATATCCGCTCTCGTGGAGGACGGCACGATAATAGAGCAGAGCAGGTCCGAGACAGGTAAGAACCCCGTTGAAGTCGTGGACGTCATAGTGGAGGAAGTGGATGATGTGCTCGGCAAAGCCGGCATCGGACAAAAGGACATAGAAGGTGTCGGGGTGGGAGTGCCCGCGTTCAGGAACCCCCGGACAGGACATTACAGGTTCCCCAACATACCCTCAGCAGAGGATGTGGACCTTGAAACCCTCACGTCCAAGAAGCTGAAAGCACCGTATGTGATCGGGAACGACGCGGACTACACCGCCTACGGGGCGGTAAACCACCTCCAGGAATTCGGCATTTTGAAGGACGGCATCGGAAGCGAGAGCATGGTGGAACTCGTACTGGTCACATTGGGAACGGGAATCGGCGGGGGCGTGATACTCAAGTGCATGGGAAAGCACATGATACAATCAAGTACGGGGGGCCTGACGGAACTGGGGCACATAAAGGTCTCAAGCGAGCCGGAATACCTCTGCGGGTGCGGGGCGGTGGGGTGCGTGGAAGCGACTTCCAGCTGCACCGGGATAGTGAAGAAGGTGCTAAGGTCGCTGGACAGCAGCCCGGAAGAAGTAAGAAACGCCTTCCCCCGGGGTTTCACCGCCGAGGACGTGGACAGGCTCTCAGGCATGGACAACACCCTCGCAGAGCAGGTGATGGAATCCGCCGGAAGACACCTCGGACTAGCGTCAGCCAACATAATCAACACATACAACCCCAGCGTATTAGCCTATACGGGCGGGGGAGCTAGCAGCAGCCCAGACAGCATATTCTTCACAAACATCCTCTCAACCCTGGAAGCTAACACACTGCCTGAAGCATGGGAAGCAGTGAAGGTGGTGAAAAACCCGGACGCCAAGAGATACGGCGTATTGGGCGCGGCAGAGGCGGCGCTGAAGCCTTTTTAAAGGACGACTACGTTATAATAGGAGACAGAATAAGATGGCCAGTCTACGTCCAGCTAAATGCTACAGGTGGGACAGCCCAGCGTACACGAGGGTGTCCAACAACCCCTCAGACTCTTACATAACAGGTATTCCTGGGTCGAAGATCATACACTACGACATGGGCAACCCCACGGGAGACTTCAACACCAAGGTGGAGATAGTATACAATGACAAGTGCCAGGTGAGGCACAACGCATTGGAGGCCACTAGAATCCTCGTGCAGAAGAGGCTGGAGAAGCTCGTGGGAGTCACAAACTACCATTTCAAGGTTAACGTGTTCCCACACCATGTGATGAGGGAGAACGTCCAGGCCTCCGGCGCCGGCGCAGACCGCGTCTCAGAGGGGATGAGGAGGTCCTATGGGAAGCCCATCGGACGAGCCGCCAGGCTGAAGCCCGGTCAGGCGCTGTTCACCGTGAGATTCAACAAGACCGACACCAGGTTGAAGACCATAAAGAAGGCTTTGAGGCTGGCTTCCAACAAGCTGCCAGGAGACAAGTCGGTTATCGTGTCAGAACTGAAAAAATGAGCGACTGGAACGTTGTGGCGAAGCTGAGGATAATGCCCGAGGGCGTTGACGTCGACCTAGGGAAGATACAGGAGAAGGTGAAAGAGGTCGCGGGCGACAAATGCGAAGTGCACAGCATCGAGGAGAAGCCCATCGCCTTCGGACTCGTCGCATTGGAGGTCAACCTCCTGTTGAACGACAGGCAGGGCGGGATGGACGAGGTGCAGGAGAAGATCTCCGCCATCGAAGGCGTTAGCGAAGCCGAAGTCGTGGACTTGAACCGACTCTGAGTTAATTAACCATTTCTCTCTAAATCTTAGATGTTCAACAGCCTTAGGATTGCATGATGAAGGTCAGCGTTGTCGTTCCCACCTACAACGAGCGAGAGAACATGGAGGAACTCGTCGCGAGGGTGGACGCGGCCATGTCAGGCTCGGACTATGAGATCGTCGTCGTCGATGACAGCAGCCCCGACGGCACGGGCGACAAAGTCAGAGAACTGTCAGAGGAATATCCTGTGAGGTTGATACTGAGGGAGACGGAGAGGGGGCTCGCCACGGCAGTGGTCCGGGGAATATACGAGTCAGCCGGTGACGTTATCGCTGTCATGGACGCGGACCTGAGCCACAAGCCCGAATACCTCAGTGAGATGGTGGAAAGGGCCGGGGAGTGTGATGTGGTGGTCGGCAGCAGATACGTGAAGGGCGGGTCGGTTAAGGGCTGGCCCCTCGCCAGGCGTGTCATATCATATTCGGCGCTCCTCCTGGCCAAACCCCTAACCAGGGTCAGAGACCCGGTATCCGGGTTCTTCCTCTTCAAGAGAGAGGTCGTCGAAGGGGTTGAGCTGAAGCCCACCGGGTACAAGATACTGCTTGAGCTGCTCGTTAAAGGCAACTATGAGCGGGTGTGTGAGGTGCCCATCGAATTCGGGGACAGGACACGGGGGAAGTCGAAGATAACGCACAACACCTGCCTCAACTATCTGAGGCACATCATGTCACTGTACAAGCACAGGATATTGGGGCATTAGACTCTGACCCCCTCGACCAGAAGCCTACCCTCATACGAGCCTGAACCGGACGAGGGAACGTCCACCCTCAAACCTATTTCCCGGACTTCACCCCCGTCAAGGATGAACCCGTCCTCCTCCAGGGAAGCCCATCCAGTATCCGCCAAAGAACCTTCGAGAGACAGCCTTATGCTGCGGACGTCGGTGCTGTTGTTCGATACGGGAACCGAACCGGTTATGTAACGGCCCGGCTCCACCCTGAGGAAGACGTTGTTGCCTTCGGCGTGGGCGCTGGTCTCCGCGGACACGTTCAAGTAGATGTTGAAGACGGTCTCATGGCGGTCTCGGGAGACTGCATAGTTGCCGAAGCCGATGATGAACAGAAGGACTGCAATAGCCAGGAGAGTTTCGGCCCGGGACCGCATGACATCCATCTTTTAGAAGAGTATTCTTTTTAAATGAGTAATAACTTGCTAGGATGAGGATACTCATACACTCCTATTTCTTCCCTGGACTGGGCGGGATACTGGAGTTCACAGCCATGATGGCCGAGGAGTTCACGAGAGAAGGACACGAGGTCAGGTTGTGGGCGCCCAACAGCGGAGAGTGGAGTGACAGCTACGGGTATGAAGTGCACAGGAAACCCGGGATTTTGAAGGCGTTGGATCTGGCAAGATGGTCTGACGTATGCCTCCAGGTGGACACGATAAAGTTGAAGGCAGCGCTGCCACTGATGGCATACCACCGTCCTCTGGCGGTGAACCACCAGAAGTTCATGAGCTGGGAGCGGAGGGGGCTGGACTTCAGGCCTGCATTGAAGAAGGCGATGTTGAAGCATGCCAGGAACATCTGCATAAGCAGGGCGGTTGCGGAGAACGTCCCGGCGGAGTCAACGATAATACCCAACCCCTACGATGACGAAGTCTTCAAAGAATACCCCGACGTCGGACGAGACCAGGATCTCGTGTTCGTCGGGCGCCTTGAGGGGGAGAAGGGGGCGGAAGACCTGCTGAACGCGGTGGCAGCGCTGGGCGAGAAGGATATAAGGCCCTCGTTGACGATAGTGGGGGCCGGGTCGGAGGAGGGCATGCTGAGGGCATTAGCAGGAGACCTAGAACTCGGCGGGCAGGTCAGCTTCAAAGGCTGCGTGAGGGGCGAGGAGCTCGCAAGTGTATTGAACAGCCACAGGGTAATGGTGGTGCCCTCCAGGTGGGAGGAACCCTTCGGCATAGTCGCTTTGGAGGGGATAGCCTGCGGGTGCGCGGTCGTCGGAAGCCGGGGAGGCGGTCTCAGAGACGCCATAGGACCCTGCGGGGTGACATATGAGAACGGGAACGTCGGGAAGCTCACAGCCGCATTGGAAGGGCTGCTGACGGACCCCGGAGAGGTCAGGAGATGCCGTGAGAGAGCGGGCGAACACCTGGAAAGGCACAGGAAGAAGAACATCGCAAGAGAGTATCTGAAGGTGTTCGAGGAGATGGTCAGGTGAACCTCTGCTCCCCCCAGTACATGCTGAACCGGCCCCCCAGCTCCAGAAGCTCGTCCAAGGTTCCCTCCTCAACTACCCGCCCGTCCTCGACGACCACTATCCGGTCAGCGTTCCTTATGGTCGAGAGACGATGAGCGATGACGATGGCGGTCTTGTCCTTGAGTATCTCGTCGATGGCCTCCTGGACCAGCTTCTCCGTCTTGGAGTCGAGGGAGCTTGTCGCCTCGTCGAATATCACTATGTCCGCGTCCTTCAGCATCGCACGGGCGATGGAAACCCTCTGCCTCTCACCGCCCGACAGCTGAACGCCCCTGTCACCCACGTAAGTGTCGAAGCCATCCTCCAAGCCCGCGATGAAATCGTATAACCGCGCCTTCTTCGAAACTGAGACTAGCTCGTCGTCGGAGACCTCGCGTTCAAGGCCGTAGACTATGTTATACCTTATGGTGTCGTTGAAGAGCATGGTGTCCTGGCTCACCAACGCGATGCGCCTGCGGAGGGAAGCCACATCGTATTCCCTGATGTCCACCCCATCCAGGAATATCGAATCCGGAGGGCAGTCGTAGAATCGGAGCAGAAGGCTGACGACGGTCGTCTTCCCGGAACCTGTCGAACCGACCAACGCGGTAACCTCCCCTTTTCTTATCTTGAAGGACACGCCCTCCAGCACGTCCCTCCCAAACCCGTAGGAGTATGTGAGGCCCTTGAACTCCACACCTTCGGACAGCCCTGTGAAGTCGCGGTCTCCGCCTTCCACCATGTATTTGCCGTCCTCATCCAATACCTGGGAAACCTCCGCTATGTGTCCGCTCAACATGGCCAGGTGAGCCCGCAGCCTGTTAAGGAAGCCCAAGGTGGTGGACGACCTCTTGAGCAGGTAGAAGTAGACCAGGAAGCCCGCGACGTTCGTGGACATCCCCGAAGAGACCATGTAGCCCATCACAATAACCAGCAAGACGACCATGACAAGGACTATGATCTCTTGGAGGGGGTTGATGAGCTCCGACTTCCTGTTCACACTGTATTCCAGGTCAGCCACCCGGTCGCTTAGCTCCTCGAACCTCCTCTGCTCATAGTCCTCCGCAACATAGGATTTGACGAGCGGCATGCACGTGAGCGTGTTGAACACCCTCCTGCTCAGGTCCGCCTTGGACTTCGTATAAGACTTGGAAGTCCTCTCGATCCGCTCTATAAGCGACTTCATCGAAAAGTGCAGGACAGGGAATATCAACAGTATGAGGAGGGTGATCTTCCAGGAGATGAACAGCATCAGCAGGAAGTACAACAGCAGCGAAAGGCACCAGTGGATGAAGCTCTGGACCATAAGAGTCCTATAAAGCATTATGTGCAGTGTGTGGAGCAGGGTGTTCTGCAGCTCTCCCTGGTTGGATATGTCAAAGTAGAACTTCCCAAAGCCCAGATACCTCTTGAATAGCAGCTTGCGCATGTTGTTGAACAGGAGGATGACCTGCTTCGAGAATATGATGTAGGACGTGTAGTTGAAGAAGGTCTTCACTATCATAGCGGAGAACATTACAGAGAGCATGAAGAGGAACATGGTGGTGTCCGACTCCCTTAGGGAAGGCATGAAGCTTGTGAGGAAGGAGAGCACACCCTCCCCCGACACCTTAGAGAAGTCCATTGTCATCACCCCCTCCGCAAAGGGTATCAGCAACGCTATGCTGAGGCCCTCCAGGGAGGCGGCGACCACCGAGAGAACCGAAGACAGCAGTATCAGGGGCATGTTCAGGTCGAACCTCGACAGGAAATCCCTCGTCCTCAGGACGTTCGAGACCAGCGCTCCAATACCCCTCTCATCAGCCATTTTTTCCTAAATTATTCTTGGTTTTTTTTAAATAGTTTGAAGTCCATCGTCTTCTCTTCCACGTAGGACCTCAGCTTTTCCTTGAAAGGCCCGACACTGTACTGTAGAGCGTTATTCCTTATAACATCAGGGTCGAAGTCGAGGTTCTGAAACCTGCGCACGGCCTCGGCGAGGGCATCCCCCGTCTGCTCCTTGAAGAACACGCCGGTAACACCGTCTACCACGTGCTCGGCCGCACCTCCCATACCGTATGCTATCACAGGCTTCCCGCATGACTGAGCCTCCAATGACGTGTTACCCCAGTCTTCCAGCTGGGGGAATACAAGGGCCTTGCAGCCCTGGTACAGGCCTGGCAGGTGTTCGTCTGGCACGTGCCCGATCATTTCGACGTTTGGCCGTGCGAGCCTGCGGAGTCTTTCGTATTCGGGGCCGTCACCGGCGACCTTCAAGGGCAGGCCCATTCTGTTGAATGCTTCCACTGCAAGGTCCGCCCTCTTATAGGGTGTGAGCCTCGAAACAAGTAGATAATAGTCCCCTTCCTTTTTTGAGATTTTGAACCGGTCAGTGTCCACCGGGGGGTGGATGACCGTGGAATCGCGGTTGTAGCATTTTTTTATCCTCTCGCGCACGTGCTCCGAGTTGGCTATGTAATGGTCCGGGCGGCCGGCGGTCCGCAGGTCCCACCACTTCAACAGGTCGAATAATATGCGGGAGAAGAATTTCACCGCCTGGTTCTTACCCCGCAGGTGTGGTTCGCGCATGTCGTATGCGAACCTCATTGGGGTGTGGCAGTAGCATATGTGGCATGTGTCCTCTTCCGTCTTCAGAGAGTTGGACCATGCCCAGCTGCTGGTCAGCACGGCATCGTATCCGCTCAGCCTTATAGACCTCACAGCCAATGGGAAGAGTGGAAGAAAGTATATGTGGTTTTTTTTAAGCAGGGGAATCTTGTCCAGGAAGGTGGACCTCACGTCCAAGCCCATCTCCCCTGTCTTCTCAGGGTCGTGGAAGAGCATGTAAACCGGGGCTTCGGGGTATATCTGGTGGACCGCATTCAACCAAACGTTCCCCCCGCCGTCGTGGATGTGGTAGTCGTGGACTATCGCTATCTTCAACTCACGCACCCCCTGAAAACTTCCTCTATCTCCCTGGTCCTTATACTAATGTCGAACGAGTCCTCCGCCCTTGACCTGGCTTTTTCCGCGAGAGACTTCATGCGATTGGGTTCTGATAGCAGGTCGAGTATG
Organism: Candidatus Altarchaeales archaeon; assembly: GCA_014727915.1. Lineage (GTDB taxonomy): Archaea > Altiarchaeota > Altiarchaeia > IMC4 > SCGC-AAA252-I15 > WJMO01. The sequence continues at coordinate 9,514 of WJMO01000001.1, forward strand.
GCTTCGGCCATTAGTCCGGGTTCGGACGGTTCGACCAGCACGCCCGCATCTTCTGTTATGATCTCGAGAGGGCCGCCGATGTTCGTTGATATCACCGGCTTCCCTGAGGCCATCGCCTCCACCACGTCTCTGCCAAAGGGTTCCGGCAGGTTGGAGGCGTGCACCACCAGGTCGGATGCGGCATAAACCCCGGGCATGTCATCCCTGAACCCCAGGAAAAAAACATTGTCCAAATGCATTTCTTCGGCCAGCTCTCTGCACTCCCGCTCGTAATCTTCCCTGCCAAATAGAGGCCCTCCGACTATCAGGAACGCGACGTCGTCCCGTTCTTCACTGACTCTGGCAGCGGCTTCGATGAAGTCCCTCTGACCCTTCCACGGCTCCAGCCGACCCACCAGCGAGACGACATCCTTGCCTTCAAGTCCGAGTTCAGCCCTCAGTCGGCTGCCGTCGGCACCCGGTTTGAACCGTTCCAGGTCGACTCCATTGTATACGAGATCCGCCCTGTCCGTTCCTGCGTCCGTGAGTTTCTGGTATTGTCTCCTAACCTCGTCCGAAACTGCTATGACCCTGGACACTCCCGCTGTCAGCAACTTCACCGCTGTCAGGGAGTATCCGCTGTAGAACTGTTGTGTGAGGCAGTCCCTCAGTATCCACACGGACTTCGCCCCAGCCAGCCGGGCTGGACAGACTCCAATGCATGCGGATTTGACGCTGTTGAAGCAGAGGATATCCGCCTCGTAATCCTTGAGGGCTTTGTAGAGATCAAACATCGAATCAGGTAGCGCGAAAGCGGAGGCGATCATCGATGATATGCTGTTCCTCCGCTGTGGGTCCCTCTTCAAAGACCTGAGCTTTTCGGGTATGTTCAGGACTCTGACTTCTAATCCGAGCTCCTCGGCCTTTTCTTTGAAGGGCCCTTCGCACCCCAGCAGTAGGAGAGGTTCGAAATCGCCCCTGTCGAGGTTTCGTAGCAGCTCGTAGAGTGAGAACTCCCCGCCTCCAAGCTCCGCCTGATGGTCGAAGAACAAAACCCTAATCTTTTCTGAGCTCATCTTCCAGGTACCTCACATATTCGCTGACAGCCAAATCCCATGTGTGTTCCCTTATGGCCTTGAACCCGTTCTCTGCGATCCTCATCCTCTTACCCCTGTCAACAGCCAGGCCCAGGACCGCGTCCACGTATCCCTGCACGTCGGACGGGTCGATCATGACGGCGTCCTCCCCGTCCCGGGCGATGTCGACTATTGTAAGGCAGTGGGTGGAGCACACCACCGCCAGCTTGAACGCCATGGCCTCCAAAACAGAGAACGGCCCGGACTCGTACAGTGACGGCAATAATAGGATGTCCATGGATTCCAGGTAATCCTTGAGCTCATCGTATCCGTCGAATGAAGGGAGTATTTGGACGTTTTCCGCGTGTTCGGTGAATGCCTTCCTCGCCTTTTCGTCTGGTCCGTCTCCCACGCCAAGCAGGTGGAAGCGTATGTTTTTGTTCCGTTCCAGTACCGCAGGTATTATCTCTTCCATAGGACCGCTTCCCTTCCTCAGGTTCCAAGTTCCTATGAACGCGACATTCACCCCCTCATGTGCCTTCTTCTCCGCTGACATGTATAGTTCCGGCTCTACCGATATGGTGGAGAGTATGACCTTCTGCCCTGGGTGTTTTCTCTTCAGGTATTCCCTGCAGGTTTTGTTGTAGATGATGTTCGCCTCCGACGTGGAGAACGCCAGGTTGTTGAGGGAGTTCCTGATACCCCGCATGACCCGGGTCTTCTTCGGGAAGTCGTGCACTCTGGATTCCATCTCGAACACCAGCTCCTCCGGCCCGTGAGATCGGATGAGACACCTGGGCAGTAACGGCAGCAGCTTCGCCAAAATGCAGTAGAAGTAGGCGGAGGGCTCGTGTATCTCCACGAACCGCATCCTCTCCCCGTTCACAAGGCGCCATAGTATCCGAGAGGCTATGACATAGGGTGAGAGGTACTTCTTAAGAAGAGGATGGAGCCTAGACTCCAGGCTGGATTGGAACATCAGCCTGCAGTTGAACCCGTGCCTGCTGACGTGCTTTGCAGTGTAGTACATCAGGTTGTGCATGCCGCCGACCTTGTCAGGTATGGACGCGCACATCAGCACATCCACCGTCCCATTATCTTCTTTGCTCATGGACCTCCTCGTATACCTTGTACGTACTATCCGCTTCACGTTGCAGCGTTAGTTCCCCGGCCTTATCCAGTCCTTTCCGCGCTAACTTCGTCCTATCTGACGCCAGCATATCCCTCACCTTAGAACCGGCCTCGCCAACATCATACGGGGAGGTGAACTCCACAGCACCGTCGAAGAGCTCGTGGAAGACGGGTATGTCGGAGCATAGGACCGGGCAGCCGGCCGCCATCGCCTCCGTCACAGGATGCCCGAACCCCTCATGCAAGGAGGGCATAAACAGCAGGTCGGCCATGTTATAGTAGCCGTTGAGCCGGATGTCATCCAAGGGAGGATCAATCTGCAAGACCCTGGTTGAAAGGCCTTCACGGGCCATGAACCTCCTATCCGACCTGTTCAAAAAGCCGACCTTAACCAGGTTAGCGCCCTCTATATCCTTCAACACTTCAAGAATGAATCTCACGTTCTTCCTCGGATACGAGGAGCCCACATGCAGGATTGTCGGGTTGGTGAATCCATGCTTCTTCCTGAGAAACCCCCGGTCGTGGAGGGGCTTGAACACGCCCCCCACACCGTGGTAGACGACCTCTATACTCTCATCGGCTATGTTGAAGTGGCGCATCAAAGCGTCCTTGGTGGACTGTGACACCGCTATTATCTTCGCGGCCCTCGGGAGGCATGACACGTTGAGGCGGTATCTCATCAGCCCCAGCTTCGACGCCTCCCCCGGAGCATCCAAGGGTATGAGATCCTGGCAGGTGACCAGCGTCTTCGACGGGTCCAATGCCCTCAGAAGACCCGCGTAGCTGTGGTCTGAGATGTGGTTTACGTCGCCCTGATGTCCTCTGGCGGCAAGCGGGTATATGACCTCCTTGTGGAGGTAGTGTTTTATGAACGGCAGGGAAGGTGCACGTATCGAGTATCCCCTGACGTTATCTGGTAGGTTGTCTAGCAGGTTTGTGGTGTAGCGTATGTCACTCGCCCAACCGCCCCAGGAAACGTTCCTATACAACGTCACATCCATTTGAAACCTTAGGAGATGAATATTATGGATTGCGGGTGAAAAAAAACCGCACATGCTCTCCAACCACCTTTTCCAAGGTGAAATGGGAGTCGTAAAATTCCCGGGAGACTCGCCCAAGCTCCCTTATCCTCTCCCTGTCACCCGCCAGACCAGCAACGGCCTCGGCGAAACCATCGGCGTCGGAGGGGTCCGTCAAGGATATGGAGGGGACGCCCTTGAAGACGTCGTCCAAGTTAACGCCGGTGGTGGTGGCCGCCGGCATGCCCGCGTTCAACCCGGCCATGAGGGAGCCCCGCCTCGTGGAGGCCCCGTCTATGAAAGGTGAGAGGTAGATGTCGCCTATGGAAAGGAGCTCCTCGACTTTGGAGGCTGGTATCGTCCCAGTGGATACCATATGTCCCGCAACGTCTGGGTCTCCAGCGTGCCCGGCAGCCTTTTCAGTTTCTTCTCCGATGCACAGCAGCTTCGCCCCTACACCCGATCGGAGGGTCTTCTCCAGCGCCGACACGCAGTGGCCGAACAATTTGGACTCGTGCATTGTGCCCATGAAGACGAGCACTACCTCATCCTCCGATATCCCGTATTCTCCCATCAGCTCCTTCCTGCGTTGACCTGATATTTCCACCCTTTTGAAGTTGGAGAAGACGGGGATCGTGAACGTCTTGCCCCTGAGGAAAGGCAGGACCTTACAGGACCTCCGCTCGTAAGAGCGGGTTGAGACCCCCACCTTGGAGGAGCATAAGCCTATTACCGCGTAGACGAGCCAGTTATAGACGGCGAAGGGCATCTGCAGGGGATATTTCGGGCTGAAGGGCAGCGCTATCTCGTGCAGGTAGAAGGAGTAGTTGAAACCGGTGAGCCGCCAGTATAGGAGATGCAGTGGGAGGGCCAGTGTGAGCCCCTGCCAGCCGTATATCTGGGGTGTGTATTGGAAGCATATGTGGTCGTAGTCTCCAGACCTGATAAGCTTGTCTAAAACCCTGAACCCATGCCATCCAGAGGATTTCCTGGCATGGAATACTCTGGGATTCCCGCCGGAATCGCTCTCGCCGCCGCTTTCGCCCGGGTAAGAGAACACATCGACTTTGAAGGTTTCAGCCAGCTTCCGCGAGAATAGGCCCGCATATGCGGGAATCCCTCCGCGAAACCGGGGGGCGTCTGGTATATCACCGTCGGCTGGCAGGTACCTGTGGGTCACCAGCAGTATCTTGCCTTTTGCCTTCATATCAAGCCCCCAGCCAGCCGATACACCTCGTTCAAGTTCCTCATGTGCGCTTCCATCGTGTACTCCCTCTCATATAAGCTTCGGGCTTCACCGCCCATCTTCCGCAGCTCGGTTGGGTTTGACAACAGTGAAGCTATGTTCTCTGCCCACGCGTCAACGTCACCTGGCGGCGTGAGAACACCTGTCTCACCGTCTACTATGTGCTCTGGTATGCCGCCGATATTTGAGGCTATCACCGGCCGGCCATGGGAATATGCTTCCAATGTAACGAGGCCTGCAGGCTCAGGCCACAAGGAAGGGAAGACAACAAGGCTAGCCTCCTCGTAGAGTTCTGCCATCTTCCCGCTCTCGCACCAACCATGCCAGCTTACCCTATCCCCCAAGCCAAGAGTTCTGCCCTTTGCCCTTAGACTTTCCCCGTGCCAGCCGTCCCCCGCAACGTCCAATGTGACGTCCTCGCCCAACGCCGCCATCACATCCAAAAGTAGGCCAACGCCCTTGTGAGCAACCAGACGGCCTGCGAACAGCATCTTCTTCGAGTTGAAGTCATGGTCTGCCCCGGCATCTTGGAGTGGTGGCCCGGCAATACCATAGTGGACGGTGTGCAACCTGTCCTCGGGAAAGCCGGTTTTCAGGAGGTTTCCACGGACATAATCGCTGTTGGCTATCACATGAACTCCGGAATCCCTTAAAGTGCGATTCTCCCTTGACGACTCCCTGATGTTCCCTAGGACCCTATGAGGCCTGCGTGAGCCGCAACCATCCACCAGGTGATGGTATGCGCATTTGAAGGGGGACATTTTTATCACGCACTCCCGCTCAATTCTGGGATAATACTTTGTGCCTGAGGGGCAGTAGGGGTCGTGGTTGTGGAGGTGGTATACCGTCGGATACCGGGGCCTGCCGGCGGGCAATACGTTGTGCAAGTGGACGATATCTCCTGTCTCCTGGAGGGGCAGGGCCTCCAGATCATCCAATAAAGGATATTCGACCACGTCAACGCCTGGAATGTCAGAGCCGCATCCTTCCAAAGTGCTTATCCTGACCGTTGAATGCGTGGACTGGGCTGCCGCGACCGATTTCAGGTAGGTTTCAACACCGCCCTGTGATGAGAGGTACTTGTGGACGTGGTTGAGCATGGGTTAGATATGAAACCATCATATTAAATTAAGCCAATACCCTCTCATATAGGCCAATCAGCCTTTCACCATAGCGTTTCCACGTGTAATCCCGGACGCATTCGACCGCGGAGGACCCAATACTCCCAGCTTCGTCTGGATTTTCGTGGAGGTATTTTATCCGGTCAGCCAGGGATTCAGCATCCCTTACCGGAACGATGAAGCCGCCACTTCCATCGTCTATTATGTCCGCACCACCGGAGTTCGGGGTCGTTATTACAGGTAGACCGCATGCGAGGGCCTCGAACAGGACAAGAGCGAATCCCTCCTCCAATGTGGGAAGGGCGAAGACGGACGCTTTCCGGTACTCCGCAACCATCTGAGATGAGGGCACCATGCCCTTCACTGTGATATTGTCGAACCTGCCGGTGTATTCCCCGAGCATTTCCCTCATCTCCGGGAACACCTTCCCCACCAGGACTAGCTCGGCATCTTCCAAGCCCAACCTCTCCCATGCCTCCAGCAGGTAGGGCACGCCCTTGCGGCATGATATGTGACCTGCGAAGAGGACCCTGAAGGTGTCATCCGCTTTTTCTCCCGGGCTGAACACATCGCTGTCGTATCCGTAGGGTGTGACGTGGACCTTCGACTTGCTCACACCCTCCTCGATGAAGGATTGTCTAACAAACTCTGATGGGACGCTTATGACATCGGCTTCCTCGTATTCGATGAGGCCTCGTGAGACCTCAGCATCCTCGACGTGCCTGCCTTTCACATCCCATCTGCGGAACTCCTCGTCCAGTATCCTCTTCTGGGTTAGTATGTGGCTGTTAGGCCGCTCCAACACTGCCAAAGCCCCCCTCTCCCTCGCAGACCTCATAGAATGCAATGACTGCAGAGACCAGCCGTGGAAGACATCGCAGTCCACTATCTTCCGCGAGGCCAGCCGGTCGTATACGCCGCCCTTGAACGCGTAACCGTTTGGCGAGCCGAATAGCATGGCAGACCTCATGAGAAGCTTGTCTGTTATCCCGCCGCCAGGCAGAACGTCGAATACCACGTCTTCAGGAATCTCAACCTGGTCGTGGTAAGCGCACAACACCCTCTCTAGCCTCCCGTGGTCGTGTATTCCCTTGGCTGAATGGTAGCCTGTCGTCCCGACCCCCACACCGCCCAAGCAGGCGCCGATGGAGTATATGCACCTCATATGTGACACCAATGTTCAGTCGACGATCTTCCTGAGGATCCTGAAAAACCGTGATTTTATCAGGATGGTTTCAGAATGGCCCAAAAGCAGGGATAGTTTGGAAGACCTGAGGATATCATATGCTGCAGTCCACGAACCCGAAAGTAACAGATTGTTCAGCCGGCTTTCGTTGAATGCATTCTGCAATGTGGTTTTCATGATGCTTGCCTCGACCATCTTGTTCTTCACGTCCCTTTGACCGCGGCCGTAATAGTCGGACGCCCCGAACACGACCCCCAGCGAGAGCCATAACGTCCAGCCTCCGTTGCCGTATATGTTCATCATCATGGAAATCGCAGCCAATGAGATGAAAGACGCCATTACAACCCTGGCTTCAAAACCCCGCTCCGAATTGTAGGCTCTGATGAACTCCTTTACTATGATGAGATACAGGAATAATAAGGCAGCCAATCCGGGGATCCCCAGCTCGGCAGCGACGATCCTAAGGTATATGTCTCCCAGGTATATGTCCAACGGCTCCACCCCAAACAATTGCGGGGATATCATCTCCGAATGCCTGAGTCCGGCGCCAAGCGGGTATCTCAAGAGTATGTCGGGCAGGGTCTTCCAGGCGAACCCCCTGGACCTCCAGTAAGCGTGAATCGGGTCTTCAAGCTCCAGGTACCTCTGCCTCTGATAGGGCACCAGGAAGTTATCGAACAACACGAGCATGACGATCAACCCAACAGCCAAGGTCAGGGCTATCTTCTTCACATTCTTGAAGGTGACCATCTGGTTAAACCTCAAAACAGCGAATACCAGGATCGAGGAGAACATTGCCAGGATGCCCATCCTGATGCCTGACATAATAGTGAAAGAGAGTAGGTCCAGGGCAATCAGCCCGTACAAGAGACGGTTCTGACCCCTGTAGAAGAAGCAAAGGCAGAAGATGAAGCCGAGTATGTACCAGTGGACTGGGGGGAGCAGATCGAAGGCTATGGGACCGTATCCGTATGCGTGGGCGATCATGAATTCCGTGGGCTCATAGGGCATGTAGTCCAGGTATTCTGGAAAACCGACCGAAAGCTGGAAAACCGCGAGGAGCGAAGAGAGAGCAGCCAGGAATATGAGCAGCTTCATGAGCTTGTCTATCCGCTCCCTGTCAAGGAGACGGTAGCCTATGAAGAACAGGGGCATGTACCCGACCTGGTAGAACAGGCCCAGAACGCTTAATAGAACACCCTTGCCCGTAAGCATGAGGGGGTTGAAAAGCTGCGCCAGAACGACCGAGGTGAACACGAGTATCGGCACTGTGATTGGAGAGCGGTAGTCCCTGACCCGGAGGAACGCCAGGAATGCTAGATAAGCTGCTATCACGTATTTGAATCCGTGGGCGAGGGGATGGTATCCCGTGACTAGCTTTATGAAGCTGTCGAAGTGCATGTAGACGATGAAGAACAGGAGCGCGCGGAAAACGTGATCGTCTTTCATGTTATAACCCAGCCACAGGATGCCAACCTAACCCATCACATCGATTATTTTAGCCTCGAACTCGAACTTATCACCGAGTATCCTTATGTCATGCCCTGTCTTGAGCTCCTGTCCCATCTTATAGTAGTATTCACCGCCTATCATGTCCGCTTCGACGACCACCTCCAATTCCAGGTCTTTGTTGAAGGGATGTTCTTTGACCAGCACATCCCCCGACTCCGTGACAACGATCATCTTGGAGGGCGAGGCTGAGACGTCAACCAACTCCGCTATCTTAGAGCCTGCACTGTCATGCTCTGCCAAGCCGACCTCATATGACCCTACAAACTCGGGGGGAACGTCCTTATCAGACAATAGCAGCGTCTTCCGCTCCGACACTACCGGGTTTGACCCTTCGATATCCTGGACCAGGTGCTTGAACGCCAGGATGTCCGATGTGAAGTCATGTGCTGTGTCGATCTTGAGAGGGTTCTCCCGGAAGAAGATCTCCCCCCCATACTTGCGGGCCTTAAGCTTTATTTTCAGGTATATCCTGTTATTGCCGCCCTGGTCGATGGTCTTAACCTCCTCTATCCTCGCTATGACGTCCCCGGATTCGTCGCGCATCACCATGCCTGGTTCGAAGAAGGATGAGACCCTGTCGTTGTGTGCCATCATGCAATCCTCCACTCTGAAGTCCTCCCTTGCTTCACCCACAAAGCATACGATCGATTCTACATCGACCCATTCCATGGGCTTGGGGAAGAGGATTCGGTTCAAACCCCATAGTAGGACCAGCAGAATGACCAAGAGCACAAAGAGGTCTATGATGTTCACTTTCCCCATCAGGCGTCCCTCCCCGTCAACCAACCCCTGTTTAGACCGCATACATCACCTGAGAGCACGTATTTTAAAACTGTTCAGTCAAAGTATAAAAAACACCGGGTTAAAACATGAGCGGATGAGGCGGATAATGGGACATAAATGGTTTTGGGGTGTTTTGAAGGTCTCCGTCGACCTTCTGATGTTCAACCTCAGCTTCAAGGCAGCGCACACGCTGTCGAGCATAATATACCGTGGCCAGGTACTCCCCCAGGACAGCTACAACAGCATACTAGTGTTCGCCAACTTCACAATCCTTATGATATTCATCTTCACAGGCCTCTACCAGAGCAAGCGTAGCGTCTTCGACAGTGAGGACTTCCTGAAGCTCATGGAATCCGTGTTCCTAGCCTATCTGATAATAACCGCGGCGACTTTCCTCACAAAGTCGGTCGAGTACAGCAGGCTGATAATAACGAACACGTTCGCTGTCGGCCTATTGTCCATAAGCCTGGGCAGGGCGCTTCTCAACTACGTGCTGGTCGTCGTTCGAGAGATGGGGTGGGACCGGCAGAGGGCCGTTATATTGGGCAACGGAAGCGACGGGGAGAGCATACTCCGAAGGCTGAGGGAACGGCCGGAGCTCGGATACGACTTCGTGGGTTTCATCGGGTTCAAAAGTGATTTGAAGGATGATCTCCGGGGCCTGAGAGCCCAGACAGTGTTCATCATGTCCTCGGACGTCGACCAGGAGGAGCTGATAGAGCTGATGACGGAATGCGAGGAGATGGACTTCAAGATAGTCCCCGACCTGGTCAAGCTGATATCCGAGCCGCTCAGCTTCGAGGAGTTCAGGGACATACCATTGATAACCGTGAAGGGGCGGGGATACAGGCCGCTCTACTCCAAGTATGTGAAAAGGGCGTTCGACGTGGTAGTGTCTTCGATGATGATAATACTTCTCAGTCCCGTGTTCGTCCTCTCAGCAGCGGCTATAAAGGCCACCAGCCGCGGTCCAGTATACTTCAGGCAGGTCAGGGTTGGCGAGGGAGAGAGGCTCTTCACACTGTACAAGTTCCGTACCATGCGGGAAGACGCCGAGGACAGCAAACCCGGGCTGAAGGACCTGAACGAAGTGAGTGGCCTGTTCAAGATCAAAGAGGATCCCAGGGTGACCGGCGTAGGGTACATCCTGAGGCGGGCGTGCATCGACGAGCTGCCCCAGCTATATAATATAGTAGTGGGGGACATGAGCCTGGTGGGGCCCCGACCCCACATACCGGAGGAGATGGATTTGTTCAAGGGTTGGAGGAGGAACAGGTTCAAGGTAAAGCCGGGGCTGACAGGCTTGTGGCAGGTTAGCGGACGACATGAGATAGACGTGGACAAGGCCGTGCTACTGGACATATACTACATAAAGCATATGAGCCCCATGCTGGACCTCAAGATACTCGTGAAGACCATACCGTCGATAATGCTGTCTAAGGGGCGGTGGTAGATTTCACGAGTGACTTGTAGTATGCCGCCAGTTCATCCGCTATCCGGTCCCAGCTGTAGTCGGCGGCCTTCTCCAGGGCATGAGCAGACATCCGAGCCCTGAGCTCCTCGTCGCCGAGCAACTGCTTGAAAGCGTATGCGAAGTCCTCCGGAGACCGGCCGGCAACGAGGCCCGCGCCGTCAACCAGTTCCCGGGCAGCGTTCCACCTGCTGTCTACCGTCACCACGGGAAGGCCGCATGCGAACGCCTCCAACACCACTATGCCAAATCCTTCTATCAGGGAGGGCAGCGCGAACACCCGGGAGGACTTGAGCAGGGAGTATAGTTCCCGGCGGTCCTCCACGACACCCCGGAAGTCTATGGTTCCGGAGAGGCCGTGCTCGTTCCTCCGAGCTATTAGTTCCTCTAGGTCGGGGCCGTCACCGACTATGCAAACCCTCAAATCCGGAAGATCCTCTGCGAGTATTTTCACCGCGTCTAACAGGAGGGGCAGGTTCTTCTGGTGTATAAGCCTCCCGACGAAAACTATGTCATATTCTCCAGCAGACGGGTGTGAACCCCCTACCACTTTTGTGTCCACGCCGTTGTGGCTCACGAAAACACCATCAGGCCTGACACCCAACGCCACCACGTCGGATTTCGTCTTATCCGACACCGCTATATGGTACCTGCTCAGGAATCTCATCGTCTTCTCCAAGACAATAGCGATGAATCCCCTGTAGGGGCCGAGGTATGTGGGCCAGTAGTCCATGTAACACTGATGCCATGTGACAGCCAGCTTAGAACCTCGGACCAGGGAGGCCAGCTTGCACGCATAGGAGTGGAAGTATGGGAACCCCGAGCAGTCTATCACGTCATATCCTCCCTCGAGGAGGGGCTTCAACAGGCCTAACGCGAACAACATGGGCTCATATGCTCTTCGGGCGCCTGAGAAACTGTTCCCGCCACTGTACCTGCACACGCCATGGATGAACACACCATCCCGTTCTATCACGTCAGGCCCGTCCCAGAGCTTCACGCCCAATAGGTGGACTTCATTGTCCCTTGCCAGCCGCTTCGCCAGCTCATGGTTGCGCAACTCCGCCCCTCCGACATAGTAGGGGTATATCATGTCATAGACCAACGCTATCTTAAGGCTTTTAGAACCTGAGTCCATCCTCAAAACAAGATTTTAACCACTAATTCCAGTTAAGACAAATGATGCACAAGATAAAAAACAACCTGGGGGTGAAGGTTCTGATGGCGGCTGTCAGCCTCGTGTCCCTGGCCTCGCTAGCCGCTTTCACGCTCCTATCCAATGTGAAAGCCGCGGCGGCGGCCCTGGTCCTGGTTGCGTTGGCTGTGGCATACGCCAACATCACATACGGGTTCATGCTCCTGGCCTTCACACTGCCCTTCGCATCACTGCCCCAGCTCCTGGGGAATAACATCGCATACTCGGAGGTCGTTCTGTCCTCGCTGATGCTGGCATACGCTCTTAGGAACTTCAGGAGGGGAGAGGCAACCGTAAGGCCCAGTCCGCGCAACCTGCCTGTGCTGTTGTTCCTCCTATTGACGCTGGCGGCCGCGGGCAAGACTTTCATGTCCGTGGGACTTCCCCCATACGCCGGAGCTGTGAACTCATCCTCCCCCTACTTCACATACCGGACAGCCCATATGACCGTGGAGTTCGCAGTAGCCTACTTCCTTTTCGCGAACGCCTTCGACAGAAGGCATCTCAAGAGTTTTGCTCATGCGCTGCTCGCGGGAGCAGTGGCGGCATCGTCCTATTCAGTCTACCAGTTCCTGTTCATGGGAGCCTACAGGCCGAGCTCCCTCTACGGTCCCGAGTCCGCGAACATGATGGCGATGTACCTTGTGCTGGTAGCGCCCGTGGCAGTAACATACCATATAACGGAGAAGAAGGGGTTGTTAAGGTGGGTGCTGCCCCTCACAGTGGGTGCGGGTCTGATATTGACATTCTCTAGGGGAGGGTACATCGGCTTCGCAGCCTCGGCTGTGCTCATGGCCTACGCGGAGAGGAGTAAGCTGAAAGAGCATAAGAGGGCTTTGGCTGCGGCAGCGGCGGTTCTGCTGGCTTTGGCTGCTGGGACGTTAGCCCTTGTCTCATTGGAGTATGGTAGAGCCTACAGGGAATCCGCCCTCTGCCCGGGGCCGGATTCCTGGGAACGTCATGTGTTCACATGGGAGGGACCCCATGCACTCGTCATCTGGGCTGAGGACGGGCCACTGCATGTGAGCGTGTTAAGGGGCTCCAACAAGCAGGCTACGGTGACAGGCCAGTCAGGGGTCAGGACATGCGGGGCGGACTGTGTGGTCGACGCGGGAGAGAGGTTCGATGCATGGTTCAACACCTCCATCACACTGTCCTTGAAGGGTGGGGGAGGCGGTTGCACCCGGGCGAAAATACTATTGGAGGACAAGAACGCGGAAGGCCTGGTTTTGGACCTCTACGCTGCCCGAAGGCTGATGTCTCGTCTGAGAGACCCCTACGCGGTGAGATATAGGGCCGGGCTCTGGAAGACCGGGGTGGCCCGGGCTTTTGAGGGGCCATTTTTGGGTTTTGGCTTCGCTCAGTTCCGGATTGGCGAGAAGTCCTTCGAGCACAGCCACAACCTGTTCATACAGTTGGCTGCGGAACGGGGAATACCCTGCCTCATATCCTTCCTTTGGTTGGTCTCAGCCTTCATGAGAGGCGTTTTAGGGCGGCGGGGTTATCTGCTGGCCTTCTCAGCGGGAGTTGCGGGACTCCTGGTGCACGGACTAGCAGACTATGTCTTCTACCCCGTGTCGGCTGGGATGCTCTTCTTCGCCTACATGGCACTGTCAGAGGATGAGAGGAGGGTCAGCGGAGGTCGTAGATGAACCTATCGTCTGAGTAGACTTCTCTGAAACCGTCGCATGCGATCTTCTCTTCGCTGTAGACATATCTTGTCTTGTAACGGTTGGCTATCTCCTCTTTCACTGTGCAGTTTGAAGCGTAGAATTCCCTGACGTCCCCGCGTGACCTCTCGTTGCCTATGAATACGAGGGTCGCCGGAACGCTCTTGTCTGCGATGGCGTGGACGGCTATGGCATGCTTCAAATCCGCGATCGCAGGACCGTAGGGCATCTTCCTGAGGAACCCCAGCGCCTCAACGTCCGAGTCGTCAACCAGCTTGTACAATCCAAGTCCTGGCGGATGAGAGCCATATCCGTAGAGGGCCGAGAACATGATCAATAACGCAGCCAGAGTGGGAGTCACCCTGTCACCGTCCAGCTTAGCTGACAGGAATCTTATCACCCGGGAGGAGCCAACACCCGCCAGGGGAGCCAACGCCATCAGACAGTAGTAGATCATGCGCTGGTAGGGAATCAGGGGGGATATCTTGAAGTTTACGAAGAGGAACATAATGGACGCGGAGTAGAAAACCCATGCGACAAAGAACGTCCTGCCCTCTCTGATGTGATGGTATATGCCCGTTAGGGCCAGTATGGATGGAGCCAAGCCAAACAGCAGGGGCAGGAAATAGGGGGAGAGGGAAAGATTGTGGTCGAGTAGGAAGTATGTGTGGGCGTTGGTGGTAGCTGACGGCTCCAGGGCAGTCCATCCGGAGGTGAAGACAAGCTTGGACAGGAACCAGCCAACGTCCCTGCCCAGTAGGAACATGAAAGAAAAGGCTGCGAAGCCCATGAGAAGGAAGACCAGCACCACATAGATGCGATGCTGAGCCAGCGAGGTTCGGGCGCCAGCGTCCATGAGAACATGCAAAGCCGAGACTATGAGCACGAGGAAGGCTGAAACCGGATGGGAGAGCAAGAGCATGAGCAACAGTATGCAATATACCAGCAGGCTTCTTCCCTCCGAGTCCATGACACCCCTGAGGAAGAAGTAGAGGGAAAGGTATATGAGGGGTATGGCGAAAGTCAGGGGGGTCGCGAACCACAAGCCCAGCAGGTTAACGTTGGTGGGCAGGGTTGAGAAGAACACCAGGGAGAACAGGGATGACATACGGTCGCCTGTGACCCTGTATGAGAGCAGGTATAGGGCTGCAGCCCCTGCGACCGCGAACAAAACCGGCAGGAACCTGTAATCGGACACCAGGTCAAAACCAAGACCTTCCAATGACAGCAGGAAAGCGTGGTAGCCTATCTCAAATCCTGCGAGAGACCAGAAACCATACCTGCCGGCAGCCAGGTTGTTGGCCTCCCCGATGTGATGCCATTCGTCCACGTGAAGGGGATACCGGTAATCCATGTGGGGAGTGTGCGCGAGCAGGGCGGTCGACAGCAGCAGCAACACGAGGAACGCACGCCAGTGGCGTGATGCACAGCCTTCGAGACCGGGTATTTCGACCATTTTATTTTTTATGAAAAGCAGATATATTAAAATGGGATTTTCAGAGGCTATAAAGGGCCGGATACCCTATGAAGTGAGGTATGTCCTGGTTCTCTTCCTCGTTACGAGGCTATTGCTCTTGGGCATAGGAATCTACTCCCACATACAGCTAGCCCCATACCACTACCACGCCTACGTGTGGAGGTACTCTGAGAACATGATATTGGACATGTGGGGTGTCTGGGACACCGGCTGGTACCTGAACATCGCAGAGCATGGGTATACGAAGGAGCTGATACCAGACTACCCCAAGATGATAGGGGCAGACCAGCGTAACTACGCATTCTTCCCCCTCTACCCATACCTGATGAAAGCCGTCTCGATCATAACAGGCGACGCTTTCGTATCCGGTCTGATAGTTTCAAACGCTGCTTTCATCGCGTCAGCAGTCCTGCTCTACAGGCTTGTCAGAATAGACTATGGAGAGTCGATGGGTTTGAGGAGCGTGAAGTACATGTTCCTATTCCCCGTCGCCTTCATATTCTCGGGCGTTCTGAGCGAGTCCCTGTACCTTCTGCTGGCAGTCGCGGCATTCTACCATGCGAAGAAGGGGAATTGGATGATGGCAGGGTTGACTGGGTTCCTACTGTCTCTGACACGCTCCCTGGGAGCGCTCATAATAGTGCCCCTGGTCGCGGAGTACCTCGGCAGAGGGGACTACAAGCGGGGAGAGGCCAAACAGGACGCCTACTACCTAGCCCTAATACCATGTGGTCTGATGCTGTTCATGGCATTCAACCATTACCTGACAGGGGACTTCCTCGCGTTCAAGCACATACAGGCAGCCTGGGGGAGGCATCTTATGAACCCATTGGGGCAGCTGGTATTTGGCACTGTGATACAGAGGACCAACGCTTTGTTCGCAAGCTACTTCGCAGTCATATCTTTGATACTCTTCATAAGCTACAAGCGGGAAATCGGACTACCCTATACACTATTCGGCCTGTACTCCATTCTCATACCATTGACCATGGGTTTCATGAGCATGCCCCGTTTCACCCTCGTACTTTTCCCGCTGTATATCATAATGGCGAGGATAGGCGAGAACAGCAGATACGACCAGGTGCTGACGTTTTCCTCTGCGATGCTGCAGGGGTTCCTGATGGTCCTATGGTCCAACGGCTTCACGCTGGTGATTTAATACCCGGACCTCGTATAAGAACCTATCATGAAGGTCTCTGTGATACTTCCCTGCAGGAACGAGGAAGCCGCATTGGGAGAGTGCATAGACGAGATAAGGGAGGCCCTGGAGGGAAGTGATTATGAGATAATCGTCTCGGACTCGTCAACGGACCGCAGCCCGGAGATCGCGAGGGAGAAGAGCGCCAAGGTGGTCAAGCACGACCTTCCAGGGTATGGGAGGGCATACCTTGAAGGGTTCAAAGAGGCTGCCGGCGACTATTTCATGCTCGGGGACGCCGACGGGACATATGACTTCAAGGAGATTCCAGAATTTCTCAAAGCCTTGGATGGAGGGTTCGACCTCGTCATCGGAGACAGGTTCCGCGGTCGCATACACGAGGGGGCGATGCCATGGCACCACCGCCACATAGGCAACCCCCTGCTCTCATGGATTTTCAGACTGTTCTTCAACGCAGACGTGCACGACACCCACTGCGGGCTGAGAGCGGTTAGGAGGGACGCACTTGAAGGCATGGAGTTGAAGACGACCGGGATGGAGTTCGCGTCGGAGATGCTCATCAAAGCAACGGAAAAAGGCCTGAGGATAGGGGAGATACCCATCGAATACCATGTCAGGAAGGGGGAGTCCAAGCTAAGGTCTTTCTCGGACGGGTGGAGGCACCTGCGGTTCATGCTCATGTACGCCCCGGACAGGATATTCCTCGCTCCCGGAGCTGCCCTGCTGGCATTGGGTTTGGCGGCTATATCATATTCTATCCTGGGATACGCCGGGGACGGAATAAGCCCCTCAGTGGTAGCGGGGATGGTCTCCTCCCTGCTGGGCTATCAGGTGCTGAGCCTGGGACTCTACTCCAAGACTTACATGAAATCAGCAGGCTACATAGGAGGCGACAGGGTGTTGGAGGAGATCGCGAAACGTGTCAGGTTCGAGACCGGCGTTGTGTTGGGGTTTCTTATGGGGGCTGGAGGCGTCTCACTGGGGCTGTCGGCAATGTCAGGCTACTTCGGAGGTAACACGGGCAACGTCATACTGGCCTCGGCTACCATAGCATTGATGGGGGCGCAGACAGTGTTCAACTCGTTCTACCTGAGCAGCCTGCTCGTAGAGAAGAGAGGCTAGTAGTCGCAGATGGACGTCTGCCTGCTCCTGTCCAACGTGTTCCAGCTCCGCCTCACACACTCGGGCACCTCCCCGGAACATATGACATCCCTTATGAACGCCTGGGTGAGCTCGTCGCTCGGGTACCCGGAGCCGAAGTCCCCGTATGTGAGCTTCAACTCCTCGATGCAACGGTCCCGGTCAACCTTCGCAAGAACCGAGGCGGCGGACACCTCCAGGTGGTTGTCGTCGGCCTTGTGCTCGCTCAAGACCTCGGGTAGTATGTACTCGGGGTTCAGCGACTGCACAGATGAGGCGAACTTGCGGGCATAGTTCTCAGCCACCGCGTCGGCGCTGTCGATGATGATCTTAGAGGGCGTGTTCTCTAGGGAGAGTATCATCTCCGCGGTCTTGTAGGCTTCGATGACGTTCAAGCTCATGTTCCTCCTGAGCCGGTCTATGTCCACGGGGGACACTCGAACCACCTTCCACTCGACGGCGACCTCCTTTATCAACGGCTCGAGGTGCACGCGCCTGGACTGCGAGAGCTTCTTGCTGTCACGCACCTTCAGGTCCCGGAGCATGGCCTTGCCCTCCGCGTCGAAGACAGCGCAACCCAAAACTAGAGGCCCGACTACCGGCCCCCTGCCGGCCTCGTCAACCCCGCAAACAAGAGATTCCATTATTACCTTGCCTTCCTCATCCTCCGCCTGGCGCTCGGGGGCAGTACGACCTTCCGCCTGCTGCTCATCGACGGCCTGCGCATGGCAGAGTAGACGTACACCAACAATACGAGAGCCACGACGAACAGCAGAGCCAGCCCGAATATGAAGTAGCTGCTGGTGGACTTCCTATTCTCCGAATCCTCCGTCTTGTTCACGGACGCGAGCATGTCATCCAATAGGGTGTCTATCTCGTCCATGGACTCGTCGATCTCCGGGGGCAGGGTGGTCGAAGTGGGAGGAGCCAAGGTGGTGGAGGCACCCTGGGCGAGGGTGGTGTGGGTGGAGGCGGCCGTCGAAGGAGGCACCGCCAACGTTGTGGAAGGAGGAGTGGTCGTGGTGGGTGCTAGCGTGGTCGAAGGCGGCAGGGTCGTTGAAGTGGTGGACTGCAACGTGGTTGAGGTCGTGGTCAGAGTAGTTGAAGTCGTTGTGACAGTGGACTGGGTGGTTGAGGTAGAGGGCAGTAGCACGGGGTTGCGGATGTAGGAGGCCTCAAGGGACAGGTTGTTCATCACAGCATCGTACTCGTCAGCCTCTGAGACGATGAACGTGACATGCTGTTGAACCTGCCTTTTCACACCCGCCATCTGCTTCAAGTAGCTGAAGACGCATGTCTTCTTCACCTCCCACCCTGAATCTCCGGCCAGGACCTTCTCGTCTATCGCCTCGTCGAAGGAGCCGCCCTGGCAGAGCTGGAGGTGGCTCACACGAAGTAGGGGGAAGTATGAGCTGGCATGGTAGAACGATCCGGTGCAGAACGCGCGCACCTGGGTGCACATGCTCTCAGACCCCTTGGCTATCCCATACCACATCTGCGCCTGCTCCCCCGCAGGGTTTCCCTCGCCGCTGCATATCCACTCGTTGTTGGTCCTCACCCACGCCAGGGGGCAGTCGTCGTAGTTGTAGTGGTTCTCCACGTCGTTGAACACTACCAGGGGGGCTGTGGAAGGGTCGACTTCGACGCCCGCTGCAATGGCGTTAAGGCAGTCAGCCCCCGCTGATTCCCCCAATACCTTCTTGACCTCGTTGCAGTATGCGACCTGGTCGCTCAGGCAGGAGAGTGCCTGCTGGCCCCACACCTTCGAAACAGAATCCCTGCAGAACTGCCTGTGAGCCTCGGGCCCCCACGCCAACGCGTTGGAAGCGCACAACAGTAATATGGATAATAGGAGCCCCAACTGTCTCATAGTAAGATATTAAAACCATGGGTAATATAAAGTCTAGGATATTATCTTGTTCAGACTGTACTCGATTATACCTTCCGCGCCCTTTTTCTTCAGTTCAGGTATTATCTCGCGCACGACCCGCTCGTCCACGACCGTCTCGATCGCCACCCAGTCACAGTCGCTCAAAGAGGATATAGTGGGCTTGTTCAATGCAGGCAGTATCTTCAGCACATCGTCCAGTTTCTTGCAGGGGACGTTCATCTTAAGGCCTACCTTCTCCTCGGCCGCCAGCGCGCCCTCGAGCAACATGACGATCTCCCGTATCTTCTCCTTCTTCCCCTTGTCGGCCCACGACTTCTTGTTGGCTATGAGCTTGGTGTTGGACTCCATTAGGGTGTCGATGATCTTCAGCTTGTTGGCCCGAAGTGAACTCCCCGTCTCCGTCACCTCTACGATCGCGTCCGCGAGAAGCGGCGGCTTCACTTCGGTGGCTCCCCAGCTGAACTCCACATCAGCCTTCACGCCATTCTTCCTAAGATACTTTTTGGTTATGTTGACCACCTCGGTGGCGACTCTCTTGCCCTCAAGGTCTTTCACGGATTTTATCTTACCGTTCTCGGGCGCGGCCAGCACCCACCGGACCGGGCGCATGGACTCCTTGCTGTAGATGAGGTCCGCGACGTCCACCACCTTAGCGTTGTTCTCCTCGATCCAGTCCGCGCCCGTCAACCCAGCGTCCAAGACGCCCTGCTCCACGTAGCGCGCGATCTCCTGAGCCCTCATGAGTATGGGCTGTATCTCCTCGTCGTCGATTTCAGGGTAGTAGCTCCTGCTACGCGCCCTTATCCTGAAACCGGCCTTCTCGAACAGCTTGAAGGTGGTCTCCTGTAGACTGCCCTTAGGCAACCCCAACACTATCTTCCTGGAAGCCATCTTCGGATGTAGAATATTGGGCGTCAAATTAAAAATAGACATGCATCCATAGTAGTAGCTTAATAATCCTGAGATTTAAGGGAAATGATAGTTTCATGATTTGGTGAGCGGCATGGGTTCGAACGGATGGCGTAAGAATATGAAGAATCTTTTGAAAGTCGGTTTCGGAGACGTCATACGGGCCTACGCAGAGGAAGCCGACGACTTCTTCTTTGTGGAAGTGGGCGCATATGATGGGATAAAGGGAGACTGCACCCACAGATACATAAGAGAGTATGGATGGCGTGGCATAATGGTCGAGGCGTCGGCGCGGAACTTTGAGAAGCTGAAGGAGAACTATGAGAAAGACGACAGGATAATACTCGAGAACGCCGCCATATCGGACAGGACAGGGACCTGCAAACTGTATCGTCTCGAGAGGGACAGCGAATCATACGGTTTGAACTATTCGATGCTCGGGTCGGTAGAATATGGATTCGCGCTGAAGCTAAAGTCCCTCCCCGAGAACAGGGAATACAACATAACAACCGAGGAGGTCAACTGCATGACACTCGACGACCTGCTGCGCAAGCACGACGTGAAAAAGATAGATCTGCTGCAGATAGACATCGAAGGGCACGATTACGCCGTGATAAATTCAATAGACTTCAAAACCGTGAAACCCAACATAATATACTATGAGAGCGAGCACATGAGACCCGACGAACATGCCGACTGCATCAGGATGCTGGAGGAGAACGGCTACACCGTCAGGCAGACTGACTTATGCAACTGCATCGCCGTCTTGCACCCAGAGAGGCTCAGACCGTGGAACATACTCAAAGCGAGGATCAAATGCCTTATCAGAAGGGTTCGTGAACGAATATGGGGGGGCGAGGGATAGGTTGTGAGGGGCATTCCAGCAATGGCATCCCATGGTTTTTATACTGATTTAATCCTATTCTGTGTCTATGGGTTTCCTGGACATGCTGTTCGGCGGCGGCGATGACAGCCCCGAAGAGGCGGAGTTGGAGTTCAGCGAGGTCAAGGGCTGGTTAGACGGATGGTTCGAACGGTTCAACAGGGAGAAGGTCAAAAAAGCCAGGCCTGTGGTAGAGGAGGTGGACAGGATAATCTCAGGGCTGGAGAGGGACGTCCAACACCTTGGTTCGTTGAAGGTCGCTAAGAACGTGGACAAGCGGTTCGCGAAGGTGGTGCGCACCAACAAGCCCGCGTACGTGGAGGGGATGTCTAGGATCGTGAAAGCGTTGAAGGACGGCCTCGACGATAGCGACCTCCGCTCATACTCTGACGTGCTTGAGGAGAATCTCGAATCGATAGCGAAGGTCAACGTGGGAGACGGGAGATATCTTGGAGCTGTCTACCCGGAGGAGCTGCAGAAGATACAGACAAAGTGCAAGCAGCTGCTGGACAGCAGAGACATGTTGAAAGAGATAATGGAGCCCGGAGAGGACGAGAAGGAGCTGATAGCGGTGCGGGAGGAATACGAGGGTCTGAGTGAGGACCTCGAAGGCCTGGATGGTTTGAGGAAAAGCCTTGAGGATTCGGAGAACCATCTCAGAGAGGAGACCGCGCATGTTGGGGAAATGAGAGAAAGACTTGAAGAGGTGGTTGAACGGCTCGGCACAGGGGAGGTGAAGGCTTTGCGGGACGGTCTAGGATCCGCTGAAAAGGGCCTGAAGGGCGTGGAGTCGCTGATACACTCTAGCATAGCAGGGCTCGCCAGGGGTTTGAGGAAGTTCAGCAGGCACTCGCTGCCCGACTCCAAGCTCGTGGAGAGGATACTGGAGGATTCGGTTGAAGGTTTCCTCGAATCGGATATCGTGGAATTCCAGGATATGCTTGGGAGGTTCGAGACCTCGGTGGATGAGGGCAAGGTAAGGCTGAAGGACCGGGAGAAGGTGTTGGCGAGGATAAAGGGAGTGAGGGAAACGCTTACAGCCGATGTGAAGGAGCAGCATGCGAAGCTCAACGCGGAAGTCCGCGAGATGAGGTCTCGCCTGGACGCTGTTGACGCCTTCAAGGAGGAGCGGACCCTCAGAGAGAAGATCAAGTCGGGAGAATCCAGGATGGAGGGTTTTGAGGAGGAGATAGGCAGGTTAGGAGGGGAAGCGGAAGGTAAGGCAGAGGATGTCAAGGAGAGGATGGCCTCGTTCGCCGAAGAGCTGAGAGAACACAATGTTACAATAATTTATAGAGATGATAAAAAAACCTAAATTATTTTAAAAAATCAGGTGATATTCTGCCGTTCCTCGAAGGGTATTGTCTGCACGCCGACGAGGGGCAGCTCGACCGTGGCCGAACCCCTCGCAGTCAAGGCTATCTCCCTGCCCTGCAGGTATTCCAAGAGGCCTTTAGCGCCTGACAGCACTGATATGTCGACTTCGCTCGTCAGCTCTTTGCCGCTCCTGGCCGGAACTTCAACCGGGCCCTTGATGGAGCCTTCGCCCACCGGCTCGTCGTTAAGGTAGAGCTGATAGTAGGCGCCCGTCACCTTCAGGGAGAGCATGTTGGGGTTCTCAACATCGAGTGAGACGTTGAACTTCAGCTGTTTGGGAACGTCCACGCCCAGCACGTTAACGCTCTCCGACCCTGCGTACTCGATCTCCTTGAGGGTTACAGTGGGCTGCTGGGTGCTGTTCACGTACACGTAGTATCCGCCGGCTGAGACGAGCAGCACTGCCAACGCGACCGCAGCTGCCAGAGCCCTGGGCTTCATCAACTCACCTATTGTGCGAACGCTTTAAAAAAGGGAGTTTTTTAAGGTTGGTTGAGTATTGTTTAACTCGTTTTTTCGGTTTTTGGACTATGTCGCTTGAGAGATTGTTGGGTTGGCTGGCAGACATCCAGTACAGGCACCACGTTGCCATAGTCGCCGCTGCAGTGGTCATAACCGCTTTCATGGCCCAGGGAGTCACCAAAGTGTACATGGAAGGCGACATCGAGAAGAGCATGCCCCACGACCTCCCATACTACCAGAACAAGGACATCGTCGACAGCAAGTTCGGGGGCGCCGACACCATACTAGTCGTTGTCGAACTGGACCATGGCTCCAACATAAAGAACCGGCCGCATGACATAAGGGACCCGCGGGTGATGCAGATGCTCATCGACCTCCAAAGCCAGCTGGAAGGCGAGAGCAAGATAGACCGTGTGATGAGCGCCGGCAGCTTCTTCCCCCAGGGAGTCCCGCAGACCACCGAAGGCGTAAAGACCGTTCTGAAGCACATACCAGGGTCTGACGGGGTTTTCAACAAGGACTACAGCATAACCCTGCTCTACGCCTATGCGAACGTGGGCTTCAGCGAGAAGAACGTGAAGTCCTTCACGGGGATAATACAGGACAACATCGACAGCGTCCCCAAGCCGCCTGGCGTCAAGCTGAGCATCACCGGAGGCCCGCCTATGGTGGACACGATGATGAGCGTGTTATGGGGTGACGCAGTGTACACGATAACCCTGGCTGCGGCGGTCATACTGTTCCTCCTCATAATCCTCCAGCGGAGCATCTACAAGGGCGTGCTCGTCTTCATACCCTTGTCCCTGGGCCTGACATGGACTTTGGGTGCCATGGGACACATGAACATCCCGCTATCGATCGCGACCGTAGCCATAGGAGCCATGATACTCGGCCTGGGCGTCGAATACGGAGTCTTCGTGGTGGAGCGTTACATGGAGGAGCGGGAGAGGAAGGGCAGAGGCCAGAGGGAATCCCTGCACGTGGCGGTCACCGGGGTCGGCGGCGCCATACTGGGGTCGGGGACGACAACTATCGTCGGGTTCGGGGCGCTGACCCTGTCAGTGCTGCCAATGCTCCAGGACCTGGGAAAGACCCTTGCGTTGGGTATCGCGAGCTGCCTGATAGTGGCGTTGTTCGTGAACCCCGCCTTCATAATATTCGCGGGTAAGGTGACCCGCAGGAATAACGTGTGCAAACGATGAGTCGAGAACATTTGAGGAGGGGTGTTAAGGCCTACGCACATTTCATAGCGTCGCATCCGTTCATAGTATTGGCCTTGGCCCTTGCGGCTACGGTGTTTGCCGCGCAGCTGCAGAGCACGCTGGAGATCGTGTCCATGAACCAGGAGGACTTCCTCCCCGAGGACCGGCCCGTGGTGGTGGCGTTCGAGAAGATAGGGGACGAGTTCGGCGGCCTCAACACTTTGACTGTCGTGGTGGAAACAGACCCCCAGGTACCCAACTCCAACGAGGTCAGGGACAACCTCGACCCGAGGATGATAGCATACGGTTACACCCTCCACCGCAACATAATGAAGCTGGACGAGGTAGGCAGCGTCACGAGCGCCTCGAGCCTCCTCCGGGAGGGCAACGGCGGCAGCCTCCCCAAGTCTGTCGAGAGGAGCATGGAACTGTGGAAGGCCACGCCCACGCTGGACCAGTACCTGAGCAAGGACCATACGCTCCTTCTCGTCAAGGCGGAGGTCCTGCCCGACCTGGAGGCTGAGGACACCTATGACCGGTTCGACTCCATCATAAAGGACACCCCCAGGCCGCCCGGCCTGAGGGTCTACATGGTAGGCGAGATCCCCGGCGACGTGGAGGTGGACAGGCATATAGGGTCGGACATGCAGCGTGTAATGAGCTACACCATGGCAGGCATATTGGTCGTGGTCTTGCTGGTGATGGGCAACCTCGCCTACGGGATACTTCCCCTGTTCACGATAATCTTCGGCACTGTTTGGAGCATGGGCATGTGGGCTGGGTTGGGGCAGGACCTCACGCACCAGACTTCCGGCGTAAGCTCGATGATAATGGGTATCGGCATCGACTTCGGCATCCAGACCATAACCCGGTTCCGGCAGGAGCTCGCCAGGGTGGGCGGGGAGGAGGAGGCCATCGCGGAGACCCTCGCCAACGTCGTGCTGCCCATGTCAACGACGACCATCTCGGCTTTGATAGGCTTCCGGGCGATGACCATGGGGGAGCTGTCTTTCCTGGGGGACATGGGGGGCATAATGAGCCTGGGCGTCCTCGGGTGCATGCTGGCTGCCCTGACGATAGTGCCGGCTTTGATAGTAATCTATGTAAGGTACGTTCAAAAGATAAAAATCGGTGAGGTATTAGGAAGATGAAGGCAAGTGAAGGATGTTTGGTTTTGTTTGCGGTTTTTTTGATGATGTTGCCGGCTTCGGCTCAGACGGCGACGCCAACGGCCCTGGTGGTGGACTACACCCAGACGATAATACCGTCTGACCTTCAGCCGGGGGACAGCAAGCCGTTGTATATCATGATAAAGAACACGGGGGGCCTGCCGGCGCGTGAAGTTCACGTTACGGTTCCGAGCGCGGGGTCCATAAGCGCTGAGGGTCCCAGCGGGGGCATCAGCTCCGCCGGAGACTGGTTCCTGGGAACCATAAACCCTGGTGGCAGCGCCCAGCTGGTGACTTCCATAAGGGTGTCTGAGGGGGCGCGTATCGGCACCAACTATCTCACGCTCTACCTCACATACGATGAGAGCAGGTATGACGCGGACGGGCGGCTTCGGACTGAGGAGGAGAAGAGCAAGTGGATATTGCCCATAGACGTCAGGAGCGGAAGCCTGTTCGAGCTCGGCGACTACATGATAAGCTCCGAGGAGCTGAAGGCCGGGGATAACGTGGAGTTGACGTTGAACCTGAGGAACACTGGAGAGGCTGACGCTTACGACCTCAAAGCCCATCTTGGAATGCCCTCTGACGGTTCGGCGGCGAACACCGAGGTCAACAGCCAGTTGGCGCAGACTTTCACCGTCTTGGGCACTTCTATAAAGAACATTGGGGATGTGAAGAGGAGCGGTATGGGCGTTGTCGAGATGCTGATCCACATAGACGAGGACGTGGAGTCCAAGGCTTATACTCTCCCGGTTACCGCGGAGTACGAGGACAAGAGCGGCACGGAGCACACGGACGTGTTCTACGTTGGAGTGTTCGTCTCCGGGGAGAGGAAGGTGACCATAACCAGCTTCGAAACGGACCCCAGCGAGATACACAGCGACGACGAGGATGTTGAGTTCACGGGGAAGATAGAGAACCAGGGCACGGAACAGGTGAAGAACGTGAAGGTCACTTTCATGCCCGATTACCCGCTGATGAACGCCCGCAGCTACGTGCAGTCAAAGGAGGTGGGGGCTTTGAAGGGCGCTGATTCTATGAGCTTCACCTTCTACGCGGACGTGGACGAGAACATCGTGCCACAGCAGACCAAGGTCAAGTTCCTGATGGAGTATGAGGTCAACAGCCAGGTGTTCAAGGACGAGGTCGAGTACACCGTGGACATCCTGGACAACCCCCTCTTCAACGTGCTGACGGAGGCCGAGCCGACGCCTGCCTCGGGCAAGGGCGTTGCCAAGGTGCAGATAAACAACGTGGGCAGCAAATGCGACGGTGTGACATTGATAATATTGGAGAAGCGGGATCAGCCCTTTGACTTCGAGGACAAGTCCGCCTATGTGGGCGACCTGGACATCGGAGAGGGTGGAGTGGCTTCCATAGGGTACACAGTGGAGGACAACGCCGCCTCCCAGCCCCACATAGTCCCTGTGGAGGTCAGGTGCACAAAGGGGGATGAGGTGCTCGTCTTCAGCAAGACCATGAGATTGGAGGTGGGCGAAACCCAGGGTGACGGCAGCTCTTCGGGTAAGATGCTGTTGGCAGCCGCCATAGTCTTGGCTGCTGGGATGCTCGCATACCTGGTCGGGCACGGGCAGGGCCATAGTAAGGCCTGCAAAGAGAGCAAGAAGAAGGGCAGATAGGGTTTTGGGGGGCTCCCCCCCAATATTTTCCCATTTTTCAGTCATATGTGTATTCGAGCCATATCCTCTTCTCTAACGTGGTCACCTGCCCGTATTCGTCGGTGCATGTGACAGTCACTGGTATCCATCGGATGTAGCATTCCGCGGAGTCGACTGTTATGATGTTTTCGGTCCAGTGGGGGTGATCCCAGCTGTAGGTGGAGGTCGTGTTCTTGTAGACTGTGAGGTTGTAGTAGGTTACGTTCACGTCATGGGTGTAGCTCTCCCTTATGCCGCTGTAGTTGTAGCAGATGGTCGTGCCGTTCGCGTCCTTCTTGCAGTATGAGCTGTTGCTGAAGTCCGCTCCAGTGTAGTAGGTCATGTAGGTGTGGGTGTCGTTCTTCACTATCCACTGCCAGCCCTTGTTGGAGACGTTGTAGGTCTCTCCGACGGGGCGCACGTCCACCTGGTATAGGACGTTGAAGACCGTGTAGTTGCATGTGATGTTGTGGCTGCACAGGTTCTCGATCCTCAACGTAACGTTCTCCCTGTCGAAGCAGTCATCCAGTGACACGTTCCCGGGGGTAAGGGAGAATGTGAACGCCAGAGGTGGGGGTATGACGTTCAATGTGAAGTTGTGGGTTGCGGTGTACTCTACCAGGGACTCTCCGGAAGCTGAGACGTTCCCGCATCTCACCCTGAAGCTGTACACTCTCTTGCCTGTGCTGTTGGATGTGACGTTCAGCCGCTCCTCCACTGTCCCGTTGGCGGTTACCGTCCCGGTTGACGTCCATTCGCTGCTGTCGTAGTACTCGCACTTCATGTTGGTGCGGTTATTGTTGTTCTTGAAGTACAGTACGAGCTTGGTCGCGTGGCCCTTGATTATCGTGTCCCTTTCCTTGCTTATCCAAGACGTCATATTGGGCAGATGTGCTACCATGTCATTGTATGCCAGGGCGGTCTTGTTGTGCACGCACCCCACATATGGGACGCACCGCTCGTCCCTTTCGCAGTTTCTCGTGGATGACTTCTCGGATTTCACCATGCACACGCCTTTCCGGCATATGGGGGAGTATAGGCTTCTCATGCTCGTGAACCGGTCCCGGCATATCCAGGACCCGTGGTAGGGTGTGCCGCAGTCGTCGTTCTTCACGCACTCGGGGGCATCTTCCACCATGTCGGCGTATTCCACGGCCTTGGCAGCGATCTTCTTGCGCGAGGACTGTAGGGCCCTCTCGGTCTCCTCCGTCCCGTGGCCTGCTATGAAGTAGACGGTCTGGCCGTTGGCCCAGACGTTGCGCTTCTCGAACGCCTCCCCGGTCAGCACGGCCTTCATTATCAGGGCCTTATCCTCTTCCGTCAGCACGCCTTCCACTATCTCGCCCGTGCCCTCGGGCGCGTTCTGCCCGCCCAGGACTACTATGAACTCCATGCGCTTAAGTTTTTTTAGGGATTCTGGGGTGGCGTGTACGACGTCCACGCTGTTGTTCCGTAGGTATGACGCGGATTCCAGCGCCGCGGCCCTGTCCAGGGAATTGGATACCATGACGACCGTGGCGTTCGTGTTGTGGCGGGCGTCCACCAGCGGCTTCACCCGCTCGCCGAACTCCGCCATCCAGCTGGTGAAGTCCTCGCTTGAAACGCAGACGCCGCACTCGCACGCGTTCCACTCGTCTCCGAAGAGGAGGTAGTCGTTGACTAGGCTCTCATGCTCCTCCACGCATGAGCGGTTCACCTCTACCACATTGTTCCAGAACTCTTTCGAGTCCAGGAAGTAGTTTAGGGCGGTGCCTATGTCGTGCCAGCGGGCGCAGCCCTGCTTCTTACCTGCTTCGTCAAGCCATGCTATGACCTTGTCCAGTGCGGGGCAGTCGTTTATGGACGGCTCACTCCACGCCCAAGGTTCGTGCATGCTGTAGTCTAGGCCGGGCTTGTAGCAGTGGTGTTCTACTGCGTCGTTGAATTTCCTGGGGGGTAGTGTGGAGCCCTCCACTAGGGCGTCCTCGCATAGGCAGTTGAATTCGGAGCACAGCCTGCGGGCGGCCTCCTCATAGCTTTCGGTCTGCCAGGCCCCGGCAACGCCTGAAAAGGCCAGCAGTAGGGTGAAAAATAGGATTTCCCTGGACATACGCACCCCCTAGGCCTTAGGTATTAAGAGTATCCGCTAAAAAGGGGGGGTGTTCATTCGGGTCCGCCGATGCCGGTGGAAACGTAGTCGAATACCTTCTTTACGGTTATCCAGAACAGGAGCGCGGTCATCGCGACGCTGAGGTAGGATATTGGAGTGTTCTGGCTCCAAAGCAGGTATGAGACTATCCCCAGCACGATCGAAGCGGCTATGTAGTATATTGTCTCGTCCATCTCCACACGCCTATGAAAGCCATGCGCGCCTCATCTTTCGCCTCTTCTTCTTCTCCTTCTCAGTCAAACCCTCATCTTCTTCGTTCTTCTTCTTAGCCAATTTGGTTACCCCTTTACCTGTGATAGTATGGTCTTCTTGTTGGACTCCCAAGCCCGCCTAGTGTCCTCTGCGGTGTGTCCTGCGAGTACGTAAACGTTCTGTTGTGTCTGCCATAGGCCTGACTTCTGGAACATCATGGACGCCCCCGGCTGTAGGAGGGATTCCTCCTGGTCCTGTGAGAGCACGAAACCCGACACCTCCCCGACGCCCTCGGGCGCGTTCTGCCCGCCCAGGACGATGACGTTCTCGTTGTACCGTAGGGTCTGGAAGGCTTCCGCGTCTGATTCAACGACGTTGACACTGTTCTCCCTTAGGTATTGTATGAAATCTGCCGCGTTGGCCGCGTCTATGGAGTTCGCGAGGAGTATCACCCCCTTCCGTGGCTTGTAGGCCCTGTCCTTCATTTCGAGGCCTCGTATGGTGAGGTTGGCTATTATCCTGTTCACGGTGCTGCTGGACTCTCCCATCCGCTGGTCGTAGTCCCGGTGGGTGCTGCCCCTCATCTCGTTGTCGAACCTGCAGAGCATGTTGGCGCTCCAGTCGCTGAGGCCGTTATCTATGGACCGGTCTATGCTCGCCTCTATGGTCTCCACGCAGTCGTTGCCGACGTGTTTGACGGCTCGGAGGCTGTTCTCCGAGTCGGCGTAGTATGATGCGGCGAGGCAGAAGTAGTTTATCCTGGTGCATCTGTCGGGTGCGTTCTCAGCCTCCCGGAACCATTTCAGGCTGGTCTCATAGGCTGGGCGGTCGTTCTTGTCCCCGCATATCCAGTCCCTGTCGCTCCCCTTCTTTATGGGACATGTGAAGTAGTCCATGTGGTTCTCCTCGTCTTCGAAGATGCTGTAGGAGACGGTTGAGGGGTGGAATTCAACGCCTTCTTCCAAGCCTTTAAGGCACTTCTCCTGTATGTCCTCGCCCATCAGCGAGTAGGCTGACTCGCAGAGTTCCTGGAGGGATATCTCGTCCCGCAGGGGTATGCATTCTCCGACGGCCTCAACGCCCCATACGAACTTGACCGCCTCGTGGCAGATGTGCTTCTGGGTTAGGGGGCCCCAGGCCGACGCCGAGCCGGCCAATAGCATAAGAGCCATCAGAACGTTCAAAAGCTTCATCACATGAATATTACCTGGCGGGAGTTAAAATATTAGCTGGTATCCTACTGGAGCGGGCCCCAGATCACGCCTTCGCTCCTCCCTGTTTCGCCGGAGGAGTATTTCCTGTAGTCGAGGGACACGTTCACCTTGGAGTATTCGCCTTTTTGCCGGGTTATCCGGCAGTCGGTGAAGTTCAGGAATATGTACTCATGCTGTTTTAGGGTCTCTGAAGGCAGGCTGTTCTTTAGTGCGCACTGGCCTCCGCCGACCCTGACGTCGGCTGTGGCGGCGGTTATCTCCAACAGGCTGGCATCCCTGTTCCTGACTAGCAATGTGAAGTCGCCGCTGGCGGTCAGCATCCAGTCGACGGGTTTTAGCGTCTCGAAGCCTTCGATGCCCGTTTGGGGCCCCTGGACTTTGACGTGTAGGTCCCAGAGGAAGAACGCCAGGAAGACGAAGGCTATGAGCAGCAGGTACTTTACTAGTTCATCCATTTTTCCAGGGTGTTCTTCTCCTTTTTTATCTCAAGCTTGTGGACGTTGAATTTCTTGAATTCCATGCCCTCCTTTTTCAGGAGGGTGTGTGGGTTCTTGGCTATGCCAGGTGCCATGAGTATTGCGTGGATGGGCTGGCGTAGTTTTTCCCGTAGCCAGTCCCTGTACCTCTTCAACTGCAGGACCGCGGGTAGGCCTGCTTTCACGGCCTTCAGTTCAACGACAACGTATCTGTCGCCTATCTTCCCGTACAGGTCTATGAACCCGGGTGTTATGTGGTGTTCCACGGTCTTAAGCCTGAAGTCTGGGTGGACTTCCCGGGGGTGCTTCTCCAGGTAGTCGCGCATGTCCCGTTCCGTGTGGGTGACGTCGATCTTCTCCTCGTCGCGGAGTCCCGGCAGTGAAGTGTATTCTATGACCTTGTCGACGGTTATCTTCATCTCCTCGTAGGGTTTCACCGTCCGCTGGCTGAACACTACCGTTCTGCCGTCTTCCAGGTCGGCTGATGTGTCGGTGGGGGAGCTCATCCAGTTGACCGGCTTGAATCCGCGGGGTGAGTGGACTATGACCGTTGAGTCTGGTTTGAAGAGGATTATCCGGTCTCCGCAGCCTATCACGGACCTGCTCCTGCCCCAGTATTCGATGCTGCAGGAGCATGTGAGGACCGTGGTCTTACGTTCTCCTAGGTCTGTTGAGAGTCGTTCCGAGAGGATTTGAGCGTCCATGTAGAATAGTTTGGGGCGTTAGATAAAAAAAGAGAAAAAGGAAAGGTTAGGGTTTTTAGATGTCCCTAGCCTTTAAGGTGCTGCGGTTGTTGTCTCTGCAGCGCTGCTTTGCTCTGTCGATTAGCCTAGATACTTCTCCGTTCAAAGCCTCGTAAAAGTCTGCTCCCACGCTCATGTCTCCAACATATTCCTTTACCTTTGACTTAACAATCAAGTCTGCCATTTCTTTCACCTTTTTTATATCTCCCAGAGGGAGAGATAATACATATTAGTAAATGCCTTTAAAAACGTGAAATATGGGGTTTTTATTGGGATGGTAGGTGTCCGGGCTCGTAGTCGACCTCGCTGTAGAGTGTCTTCGTCTCATAGCACCATGAGCCTTTGCATGTGGTGTATACCTTCCCGTCCGACCTGCAGGTGCCGTCCTCGTAGCAGGTGTATTCTTTGGTGATGTTCCACCATCTTTCACCCCAGTATCCTCCTTGCTTGTAGGCGTAGGGTTCTCTGTCCTCATCATCGTAGCATGCTCCGTCCCTGCAGGGGTTCAGTGGCCCGCAGTAGTCTGCGATGCGCTTGAGCTCCTTCTTAAGGGTGCAGTATGATTCGGTTGTCCCGGGGTTCCTGCACTCGTATACGATGTAGTCCTGGTATACTGAACCGTCCTCGCCGCAGTATCGTTTCTTCCAGCCGGGTATCCCGCAGTTGGAGTCTTCGTGGCAGGATATCCTGGTCTCTCCATCGGTCGCGGGGGATTTTTTGGTTGGTGTTATCTTGGGGGTGCAGTATCCTTTTCCTTCAGCGCATTCTTCGCTTGGCTGGCACCAGTCCACGACCTCCGCTACTGTGTGGTTTACGCATGTGGCGTTGTCCCATCCGCCGTCCCTGCATTTGTAGGAGACGTATATGTGTGTTACGAAGTCGTCCCTGCACCCGAAGCCCGTGTATGCGCTGACCCCGCAGTCCAGGTCTATGATGCATTCCGGGCGTTCTGTTGGGGTTTCAGGCAGTGTTGTTGATGTTGTAGGCTTCGGATGTGCGGATTCTGGTTCCTGGCTGGACATGGCATTCCCAGGGAGGAGTAGTATCAGGGATATGAGTGCCACCCCAGCCACAGCATACCTCAACATATATTAAACATTGTACAACATAGAATATATATCTTAGAAAACGCCAGGATTAGGCCTCAGAGGCTTTTTATCCTTGTTCCCGCTTTTCAGATAGTCGGTCCAGCAGTCAGCAAGGAAATAAACACTCTCCTGGCCCTCTAACGGCAGCCTAGAGCCCTTTTTCAGCAGTTTCTCCTGGCCTTCATGCGTCAGCTTGACCTCCAGATGCAGCCTATCAACCTGACCCTCCAAAGAACGCACTATAACGCCCAAGATGGTGCCCTTACCGACAAGACCTGCCTCCACAGCCTTTTCAGTCAGCTCGACGGGCACATCCCTTATGTACTCCAAATCCTCAAAGACCACTTCAAACATGATGCAACAACCCACCAAAAAAAATCTGTCTTAAGTTATTGCAGACACCATATAAAAACCCTTAGGAAAAGAACCGGAACTCGAGCAGGAAAGACGCGAAAAAAAAAGAAGAAAAAGAAGAAGCTAGTTACTTCTTCTTCTTTGCTTTCTTCTTAGTTTTTTTCTTGGTCGACTTCTTCTTTTTCTTGGTTGCCTTCTTCTTGGTCGACTTCTTCTTTTTCTTGGTTGCCTTCTTCTTGGCTTTCTTCTTGGCCATCTTAATCAACACAATATTATTATTCATTGTGTACAACAGTATATAAACATGATGAGGAAGCTTCCCGGCTGGGTAAAATTTTTATTTACTGCGGGGAAGAATATGTTAAAACCAAAAAAATGTCCAGCACAGAATGGAAGTTCGGGTTGATCGCCCTGTTCGTTTTGTCGGCGATGGCGGGGGGGTGCATCAGCCAAGGCGGGGACGGGACGGACGACACCGTTAAAGTGACTTCGCCTACTGGGACTGTTTACAAGCCAGACCCTAAGACGGTGAAGCTGCTCGAATGCGACGAGAAAGGCTCTTTGGACGAGAGATACGGGTGCTATACGCTGGCTGCGATGGAATTCAACGAAACCAGCATATGCGCCAGGATAGAGGACGAATACTGGAATGTCGTATGCTATAACAAGCTGGGCGTGGATAAGAGGATCCACGTGATAGACCCGTCGAAAGACGTCCTCGTAACAACAACGTTGAAGCCCACTACCACGACACTAGCCTGCGGAAACGGTGTTATCGACGAGGGGGAGGACTGCGACATCGGAGAGGTGTGCTCCCATGGCGAGGGAGTTTGCAACATGCGCGAGGCGGGAGTGGTGTGGGCCACATGCCTGGTGAAGGGGAGCTGCGACTGGAACTCCCAGACGATCGCGTCAGGAGAGTATGACATGGGATCCTGCAAGGGATGCTACGGTTGGAACCAGACGCTCAAGTGCAGGTGCATAGAATCTGACGTGATGCACATGACAAACGTCTCGGTGGGCGGGGGCAGTGGAGGGGACAGCGACGGCACGGGCTGGAAGGTCGTGGACGGCCCTAGCGAATTCTACAGGTGCGATGACGGAAGATGCATAAAATCCTTCGGCCTGAGCAGCAGCTCATGCACGTCCAACAGCGACTGCAGGCACTACGAGTGCGCAAACGGGAAATGCGACCTCATAGACACCCCCGGGGAAGACACTTGCACCACGGACCAGGACTGCGAAGTGGATTAGGGCTTCCGGAGTAACATCGCCCTGCTAAATAGGACCTTTGGATCTGCAGAAGGCGTGAGACCCTGTTCTTCCGCCAGTGAAATGCTCTCCCCGAATTCCCGGCTGGTCACGCGGGAGTTGGGCTCCACGACCATTAGAAGCCCCCCAGCCCCCAGAATGGTGTGGACTTCCTGGTAGAACATCTTCGGGTCCGGGACCTCATGGACCACATAGAAGGCCAATACGAAGTCGAAGGGCCCGGAAACACCGAGCCCGTCTTCTGAGCACCTGCGAGCCTCAACAACGGAGCCAACACCCTTTTCCTCTATCTTCTTCCGGAGTTTGTCCAGCATCTCCTCCTGTATGTCACATGCTATGACACTCCCCCCATCACCTACCATGTCTGCCAGGGCGAAGGTGAACGTGCCCGACGCGCACCCGACATCCAAGACCCTATCTCCCCGCCCCACATAGCTTCCGAATATGCGCCGGGGGTTGTGCACCAGCCGGCGCAGCCAGTTGTCTAGGAATCCTGCGTGGGAGTGGGGGCAAACGTGCTCCTCCATGCAAGAGAATGGGATACCCTGCTATTTAACTTCCTTCCCCTGCTCGAGGGAGTAGTCTGCCCTTGACGGCTCGTCCCCTACGCGGCTTCCGCCTGTTAGAACATGGTACAGGCTGTAGACCGGCTCCAGGAGGAAGTCCAGGATAGTCCATGACACCCCTAGCAGGGAGAAAATGACTGACAGGGCGAACGCTGCGACTATTAACAATAGTAGAGCGGCGGCTGCGGCCGCCCCGCACACGAAGAGGGGGTCCATCACCTGGATCTTGGTATGTACCTCAGGATCTTGCTGGCGAGGTTAGGTATTGGCATTGACTGGAGCCACACCCGGCCCGGGCCCTTGACGCTCGCCAGGAAGAGGCCTTCACCGCCGAACAGGATGTTCTTGACTCCCTTAACGCGGGTTATGTCGAAGTTGACTTCCGGGTCGTACAGCCCCAGATGCCCCGGGTCGACCTTAAGCTCCTGCCCTGGCTCCAGACTGTATTCTGTGACGTCGCCTGCAAGCTCGAGGAAGACCGTTCCGGGGCCTGTGACCTTCTGCATTATGAATCCCTCGCCGCCGAACAGTCCTGCTCCTAGCTTCTTCCTGAAATGCATCTCCAAAGTGACGGAAGACTCGGCGCACATGAACGCGTCCTTCTGGCAGATGAGGGACTGACCCTCGGCCAGCTCCAAGGGTATTATCTTCCCTGGGAACTCGTTCACGAACGATATTATCCCCGTTCCTCCGTTGCACGTGTATGTGGTCATGAAGAGGGACTCGCCGGACATCGCCCGCGTAAGGCCCTTGATCAGCCCGCCTTTGGTGTCGGTCTTCATGTCGAAGTTGTTGGACATCCACGCCATCCCACCGGACTCCGTGTAGACCGACTGCCCCTGAGCCAACTCGATATCAACAACCTGCAAAACAGAACCTCTGATAGTATATTTCATGGTAAGATCACCTCTTATTTGGAAAAAAACGATTGAAGATATATAAGATGCGAAGACAGCTACTTGCCTGAAATGATCTTCCGGCAGACTGGACAGGAACTTGCTGGGGGGTGCGTATCAACGCCTGCGACGATCTCGTCCCTCATCTTCCAGTGTTTGAGATGCCAGTAGAGTATCTCCTTGTTCATGGACAGCTTCGCCCTAACGCGACCGGGTAAGCCAGGCAGATGGGACAGCAGCATTAGCGGTGAGAAGAGCGCTCCTATTATCGTCTTGGCCCACCATAGCTGACGTGTCCTCGGAGCCCCGTAGTGTTTGTTGAAGAGGTGGTATAGGCTGTGCATGTGATGTAATGTCCTGCGACGGGACATGCTCGTGGTTGAGCCGTGCTCTGAGTGCAATACAGAGGCTGATGGCGTGTACCAGACCTTCCAACCGTGCTTGTAGGCGCGTAACATCATCTCAACCTCCTCATAGTACATGAAGAACCACTCGTCAAACGAACCCACATCATCGAAGACCTCAGCCCGGGCCATGTAAAAGCAGCCGTTCGCACAGGCAAGCTGGCCGGGGCCGTCGTAGAACTTCCTCGTGGGCCACAGGTCCCACGGCGCGGCCCTCAAGCCCAGGAGGTGAGTTATGAAGCGGGGGAAGACGAGGGACCTGCAGGCTTCGGTGAGTAGGCTGGGGTAGTTCGCATAGCAGGGGTTCTGGAGGGACCCGTCCGGGTGCAGGTACCTCCCGGTTATGAAGCCTATGCGAGGGTCTGATGCGATGGCAGAGAGGAGATTGTCGAGGGTCCCCTCCATCAGCCTTATGTCCTCTGACATGATGGCATAGTATCCGGCCCTCCCGAGGGAAACCGCCTTTTTACGGTTGGCGCCCACCCCCAGGCGTGTTTCATTACGGGAGACCTTGACTGTTGGGAACTCTGACGCGAGCATCTCGGACGTCCCATCAGCGGAGGCGTTATCTATCACCCATACCTCATGGGGGCAGGAGGGGGGATAGGCCATTATCGAAGCCAGGCAATCCCTCAGAAGCTCGCGGTTGTCCGTGGAAGTCACGCAAACCAGCAGATCCAACGCCAAAACACACCACCTAAGAAAACAATGACAATAGAAGATAAAAAACCACCCGAGACTGCGATTGTCAGTTGACATGCCTGTTGCCTGTCCCGTTCGCTGTCGTCAGCTACGAGAACCCCTTTTTTTAATTGTCTGCTGGTTTGGACCCCAGGCAACGGCTTGTGCCGTGGAACATGAGGGTCTGGCAGTTTCCTGGACTATCCCATCATAGAACTTATCTCCTTGGCAGCCATACTCATATGATGATAATCGGTTAAAATGGCGAAAAGAGGGGCATGACATGGGGTTACCCCAGGAGGGAGCCTATTATGTAGCTCAGAATGACTGCGACAACAGCCACCAGTATCATCTTCACACCATAGGATATCATGGAGCTTTTGCTTATCTTCCCCAGGTAGCAGCCGACGAGGAATATCTCCAAACCGCCTATGAGCATGGAGTACATGAACGCGTATTCAACGGCCAAGAGTCCCAGCCGGGCTGCCATGAAGGGAGATATCATTATGAGAGCCGTCAGGACCGGGCTCAGGCCGTTGACGACGGATGAGAACAGCGCCGCAAAGCTCCGGGCATCCTCGTGGAGGGTATCACCCAGGTCGACGAGCATGGACCTCTCCAGTTTCTTGAGCTCCTTCTCTCTCATCGCCCTCTCGGCGAGGTAGGCGCTCGCAGAACCTGAAACACCCAAGGCCACGATACCCGCGAAGCCGGTGCCCAGAACCACATCAGGGTCATGGTGGCCGGCAACATAAGACCCGACAATGACGCCCATCATAGTGTACAATCCGTCAAAGCCGTTGAGGACAAAATACCTGCCCGCAATATCCAAGACATTAGTGACCCTGAAATACGTGCGGATCCGGGATAACATAGAAGAAAAAGAAGGAAGAGGGAGAATAAAAACCACACGTATTTTTATTGTTTTGAAGGTTTTATAATACATGTCTAACGAACTTTCAAAGTTTGAAAAAACATTTATTGTCTGGACCGACGGAAGCCTCCCGAAGGAGACTTACGAGTTCCTAGACAGCAGGTCATTCTCTGAAATCGTGGGTTATTACCTCGATGAACTCCGGATGCACGAGTCAAACCTCCTTAGGATATTCCCCCAGGGATTGGAGGATGCGGAGCAGGTCAAGGTCATAGTCGATCTTTTCAAGAAGCTTTACTACAATACTGTGGAAGACATCGAAAGGGATTATCCCGAATACGAGCATCTCCTAGGTGACAGGTATAACCTGCAGCAGTTCATAGAGAACTTATACAATTTCTGGAGGGGCTTTGAGAGATATATAGTATGTTCATCGCTTGACGAGATGGGATACGATAAGAGGCCGTATAGGACGTTTAGGGACACGATCTCCCATATGAACCATCTTGTCCGGAAAACTTATAGGGACATTTCAGAGAACCTCATGGGCGAATCATACAATGTCTATCGCCAGGTGTCATCAGGGTTCTCGGTCGGGATCATAGCCGTGAACAAGGAATGGGGGTGTCCTGACGAATATATGAGACTGGATGCAATACCCATGGTAACGCAGGTCCTCCTATACCCCCCGCTGATATTGGATCCGCTGATGAACAAGAGGAAGGGCAGTTTTAAGAAGGTCGAGTCAAACCCCCTGGAGGGCATCGAATTCCAGGATAAACAATGGCTCTGTTATCCCGCAAAAGTCGGGAGTCTTTTGATTCACATCTACTTCCATAACAAATTCATGAGCTTGGGCTGCTCTGCTGCGAACTTGTTCGAGCTGGCTAAGAGCGAGGACCTTGAACGAAAACCGGATGCGATCTACGCGTTCGGAGTCGACGAGGACGGCCTAGACAGGTTCGGCTGTGAGACGGTCTTTTACGAAGACGAGAAGAACGACCTACTGATCGCGGCAGTTCCGAGGAAAAACGATTATGGATACTTTGGCTACCTGAAGAAGATGGTTCTGACGCTCCACAATATTTTGATGATGAAGCGCGGGAGATTCCCCATACACGGGGCGATGGTGGGCATAGAACTCAAGGAAGGCAGGAAAGCGAACGTAGTCATAGTAGGGGATACTGGCGCCGGAAAATCCGAGTCATTGGAGGCGTTCAGGACGATAGGGGACGCAAAGATAAAGGACATGACCATCATATTCGACGACATGGGCTCATTGGAGGTCGATGACGAGGGGAGGGTGAAGGCATACGGGACTGAAATAGGCGCGTTCGTCCGTTTGGACGACCTACAGCCTGGCTTTGCATTCGGGAACATCGACCGCTCGATAATAATGAGCCCCCAGAAGGTGAACGCGAGGGTGGTGTTGCCTGTGACAACCATAGAAGAAGTGCTAAGAGGGAATGAGGTTGACTTCTTCCTTTACGCGAACAACTACGAGGAAATCGGAGAAAAAGAAGAGATAATCGAGAGATTCGGCACAGCAGACGAAGCACTGAGGGTTTTCAGCGAGGGAAAGGTCATGTCGAAGGGAACGACCGAATCATCAGGCGTGGTAAAAACTTATTTCGCGAATATTTTCGGACCCCCGCAGTACAAAGAACTGCACGACAATATCGCTACAAGATACTTCGGAAAAATGTTTGAAACGGGCGTTTTCGTGGGCCAGGTCAGGACCAGGCTGGGTATCGAGGGCTATGAGACGGAAGGGCCGATGATAGCCGCGCAAGAACTATTGAAACTGATAGACCGTAGTTAGGAAGACATGCATATCCAAGCTCGCCTCTTGTATTTTTTTAACTGTTTTTTATATTTGTTTGCACATATTTGGTTCCTATGAGTCTACAGGTAACCGAACTGCTATTCATCCTGATGGTCTCCTGGTATGCCGGCAGGTTCTTCCGGCGTAGACTGGATATGCCGCCCATGCTGGGGGAGTTGATCGCGGGTTTGTTGTTCGGCCCTACTGTCCTGGGTTGGATCGAGTCTAGCGAGTTCATCGATTTTCTCGCTGAACTGGGGATTTTCTTTTTGATGTTCTATGCTGGTTTGGAGACCGACCCCAAGCTGTTCTTCAAGAACATCAAACCATCGATTCTGGTGGGCATCCTGGGTTTTGCTATACCCCTGGGATTGGGTTATTACGGGACTTTATGGTTCATGCCCGGGGCCACAAGCATTCAGGCCCTGTTCGTGGGTCTGGGTTTGAGCATCACCGCGATAGCGGTGAACGCCCGCATACTTATGGACCTGAGCCTATGCAACTCAAGGATAGGGAATATCCTCATCGGCTCGGCTGTCGTCGACGACGTCCTGTCTCTCGGGTTTTTTTCCGCTGTCGTCAAGACAGTCGAGGTAGGGTATTTTTCGTATAATACTTTCTTATTCTCTCTCGCATATGTCCTGGCCTTTTTCGCCATCACCTATTTTATCGGGAAGATTGTTCTGCCCTACGTCAACAAGTACTATCTTGAAGGGGGAGGCCACGGATTCACCTTCGCCTTGTTGACTGCCTTTTTGTTCGCCTTGATCGGGGAGGCGCTGGGGTTGCACGTCATCATCGGCGCGTTCTTCGCCGGCTTGTTCGTGCGTGAGGAGATAAAAAGACAGGATGTCCTGGATGCGTTAAACGACCGGTTGATGACCATCAGCTACGGGTTTCTAGGGCCGATTTTTTTCGTGTCTTTATCCTTCCACGTCGTTTTGGGCTTGATATTGGAGTACATAGAGTTCTTGACCATAGTCTTGATAATCGCTTTTATCGGGAAATTCGCAGGCTCATACGCGGGTGGCTGGCTTGCAGGGCTTAAAAGAGAGGAGAACGCCGTTGTAGCCATGGGCATGAACGGACGGGGGGCCGTGGAACTAATCCTCGTGGGTGTGGGGATAAATCTTGGAGTCCTTAACAAAGAAATCTCATCCATCCTGGTGTCAATGGCATTCATCACCACATTCCTAACCCCCATTGGATTCAAATTCCTTTTGGAGCGCTTTAATCTGGATTCCTGCATGATAAACCCAGACCAGGAGAAAGACACGCCAACCAGAGAGGGGATAAACCAGGGTTAGCCCCGCCAGGATCCCACTCGCTTTCAGCTCGCTTATCCTGGGAGAGTTCGTGAGCCACCAATGCTTCGATGTGACCTTATTTAGCCCCGCCAGGATTATGCCGGAAAAGTCCGAATCCCGGTTACAGACATAGAGTAAAAGACTAAAAAGGCCAGGTTAGAGGGGTGGAAAAGTGGTTTTTGAGTTTCTTTTTAGTAGTTATGTATTAGATTATAGAGCATGGAAAAGGGATTGAGAAAGGAAATTAAATTTTCAATATTAAGAAGATTAACAGGACGGCAAAAGCCTTCTAAAAATAGAATAATCGCATCTATAGTTATCGTTATTGTTGTGTTGATTTTAACTTTTTTAGTTGGATTTTATTTCAACCAGTTTTTAACTAAACCAAGTGCAAACGTTGTTTTCCACCCATATACCGGGGATAATGAGAGCATACACATCCAGATTACAAATGGCCCAAAAAAGTTAACAGATGTTTCCTTGAAAGTAAAAACATGCCATATGAATGATTTTGAGTATATTCCTGTTCCGGATTTAATCGAGTATGAAACATATCCCGTTTCCTTGAACGATAAAGAAACTGCTTATGCACTGAAGAAGATTTTTCAAAAGGTTGTATGCGACCCAATGAATACCAGCACAAATCCAGAGTGTTGGATTAAAACATATATAATAAATGGAACGGCTTATGCACCCCCACAAAAATTTAATAAATATCGGTGTGGTTACTGTAAATATACATTAATTTTAAAGTCTAATGAATTTTCAAAAAATATAACGGATTTCTTCTTCTCCCCAATCGAAGTCAACACATACAGCTTGGATATTACTCCCGAAACAGTACTCGATGTAAACGAAGAAGAAATGGAATTTTTTAGCCCAATTGCAATCAGATTATTTAGTCCATATGATGTCTGCATGCTTGAAACTGATGGAAAGTACGAAAGATGTAAAGACCAACCAATAATACCAGTTATCCAGAAACCCATTACCATGAGCATATCCCCAACCAACAAATCTTTGGGCAATATAACTATAACGATAAAACAAAACACTTAAGAATAACTGAAAATCATTAGAATTAATACTTGGATAATTGGGTGAGGGGCTAGGGTTGTGCCCCGCACCCTGGTTGCCTTCTCCGGACCCTATATGTTAAGCATGTACTCCTGAACATGATATACTTTAATTAAAGTATAGTTCAATTTTAGTAGGATATTTATTTAAATATAGTTGATTCTAAGTATAATACATGTACGTTGAAAGGGATGTAGAGGAACACTTCGACAAGGTAACGGAGATATACAATATTGTCGCAGTGGTAGGAGCCAGACAGAGTGGTAAAACCACGTTACTTAGAAAGAAGCTGGGTGAATTGGATGGGGAGTATGTGACACTTGACGACCCTGACGCACGGGACATGTTCAACGAAGACATAAAAAAATTCGAGAAACAGTACATTGTATCAAATAAGATAACTGGAATCGACGAGGCACAATACGGACAAGATGCAGGAATTAAACTCAAGTATCTTGCAGATAAAGGATACAAATTATGGATTACATCATCCAGTGAAACGCTTTTGAGTAAAGATGTTTTATCCCACCTGGTAGGAAGAGTTTCAATAATAAAACTCTATCCGTTCTCGCTCCAAGAAATCAAAAAAGCAAAAAAAACAAGAGAGCTAACCGATAAGATTAAGCAGAGATTAGTTTGGGAACACGCAGCTTATGGCGGATATCCTAAAGTAGTGCTGGAAGACGACACTGAATCAAGAAAAATCATCCTTCGTGACTTAATCAATACAATGCTATTGAAAGACGTCTCTCAAACATTCTCGATAGACGACTTAACCAGCCTAGAAAAACTCGCAAAGTATCTGGCAGTCAACACGGGAAACATAATCAGCTATGAAAACATCACAAGCTACTTGGATATAGCCTTCCAGACACTTAAAAAGTATTTGGATGCGATGGAAAAAAGCTATATCACAAAAACCATACAGCCATACTACACGAACAAAAACAAGGAGCTTACAAAAAAACCAAGGATATACTTCATCGACACTGGGCTAAGAAACACACTCATTAACAATTACCCAACAGACGTGCAGGGAAAAGACTTTGAAAACTACGTACTAGCCGAATTACTAAAACAGGGACATCAGGTAAAATACTGGCGCACCAAAAGCAAAGCGGAAGTCGACTTCATCATAGAAAAAGACAATATTCTCATACCAATAGAAGTGAAGACAACTACCGCCAAAACCACATCAGGCCTTAAATCATTCATAAAAACATACAAACCGGAAAAAGCCTATATCACCACATACAAAAGCCGGACAAAACAAGAAGAGTATAACGGCTGCACAATCACGGCCACAGACATACACGGACTATTAAAAAACATATCGTAGGGGTTCGAACTATTTTGAAATAGCCCCGCCAGGATCCCACTCGCTTTCAGCTCGCTTATCCTAGGAGAGTTCGTGAGCCACCAATGCTTCGATGTGACCTTATTTAGCCCCGCCAGGATTATGCCGGAAAAGTCCGAATCCTCACATACGAATTAAGAGCATGTGATTATAAACCAGGGGATAGAGCGGGAGAAAAGTTATTTATCATAATAAGTAAGCATTCTAAAAGGTTAGATATAGGATAATCCTCTCTCTTTGAATACTTCCTTTGCAAATTCTTTAGTCAATCTTGGAACCTCTTTTTCTAATCCACGATCCAATACAGAATCACACCGTACTATTATCTCTCTCGGAGTTCCTTGAGTAAGTTTAAATAGGTACTCCACAAAATCATCAGTGAAAGGTATCAAAGGCTCGTTTTTATATTTGCCTCTGACTCTATCGTAACTTAATCTCTTTTCTATTAAGTTGATGGTATCTTTTTCAGTTAGAGGATCTAAGGAAATCAATTCGGTTATTCTTTCCTTCAAGGCATTAATCGGTCCGCCTGTTTTTCTTTCTTTATCTCCCAAAGTAGTGAGCTTCTTCCATCCATCACTTGATACTGCGATAAATAAAGCCATATTTGCAGCATTTGATTTCAGGCTATCTGGAATGGCAATTTGAAGATCATATAAACTTCTAAAAAAGGCTAAGACTGTTGATTGTTGTGATTTTGATAAAACACTAAATAGATATTCAAATTCATCAACACAAATAACTAGGCTTTGAAATCCAGAAGAACCAAGAATATATAACAGACCAATCAGATACTCTTTGGCTATTCTAACTCTATCAATCTTTCTTATAACGCCTATTTTATTTAGTTCATTTTTCGTGGGTGAAACATCACCTACTAAAAAAGAAATTGCTAAGTTGCGTAAAGGATTTTTTCTAGCTGGGTAAAGTGATGTCTGGATTTCACCAGTGAATATTCTTTGAAAAACATTGCCAACGTCAGGATAGATTTTTTTTAATTCATTAATGGTGTCTGTTTCGACTTTTATCTCATCAAAGTTAATTTCTTTAAGAACTCTTTGTATGAAATCGACTTCAGGTTTGGAAATTTTTTCTTCAGATTGAAGTGTCAGGTAGATGGGATATGCCCCCTTATTGTTAGCTCTTTCTTTAACGTCTAACAAAGATAAGGTTTTTCCCATCCCATAGTTACCTACAAAAAAAACAAGAAAATTAGTTTTAGATGTTTTCATACTATCCTCAAGAATTTTATCATACGTTTTCTGTTCCCTCTTCCGGCTGACAATCAACTTTACATCGTCTTTAGTCGCAGTCCTGGATTTAAATAGTTGACTGTCTTTAAGACCATATTCTTTTTGAAGGAAACTATCTTTCATATTTTATCTTTTGAGTATTTGATATATATCGTTTTATAGTATTCATTTCCATGCTTGAATAACCTGTCTCCAATGCCTCCAAGGCCGATTGGAAGGCCAAGAGAGATTATATAATTATTACTTGTAAGGGGGATTGACCTTAATAATTCA
The DNA here is from genome assembly GCA_014727915.1 of Candidatus Altarchaeales archaeon. GTDB lineage: Archaea > Altiarchaeota > Altiarchaeia > IMC4 > SCGC-AAA252-I15 > WJMO01. The sequence goes on from WJMO01000001.1 coordinate 54,231, forward strand.
TCAAATTGGTATTCTGTTAAAATCAGCCCATGATTGTTATAAAAATCTACAGCAACTAGTTCCCGTAATTTAGTAATATCCGCCCCACCTGCTTTTTCTGAAGGGGATAACAAATCATAGTTTTTGAATAGTATTGCTCTAAAATTATCACGTTTAGAGGTTACATCTAAATCTCGCTTTGCTTCACTTAGCCCATTATTATTTAATGAGATGTATGTCCCTTTATTTTTCAATACTATTAAACCACAGCCATCCAACAGTCCTAGCCATTTGTTAATACGTTCTTCTATTTGTCTTTTTGAGGGACCCCCTATTTTTGAAGTTAATTTCTTAAAGAAATCTTCTTTGGAGATAAAACCTTGAGTCTCAGTACTTTCAATCAACATAGTACTAAATCCTATGTTGTCATCCAATTCCAGTAGTAATGCTCTAAAAACCCTTAACGTCTCAGTATTATTCTGATTTAATGATTCCAAAACAAGTTTTCCATTGGCACTTGGTTTTATCAAATCCTCATATCCAATAATCAAACCCAAATATCTGAGAGAAGGGATAACCATACCTCTAAACGTGCTTTTTTCCGAGGTATCAGGATATAACCTTAAAACGCAGTCTCTCTGATTTTCCCTATCATATGGGTATTTGTCAAAACAAACTAGGGATTCGATTAAATGTTTAATTCTTATCTCCTTTATTATGGGCAATATTTTTTTATCTGTCATGGTTTTAAACCATCTCCTACACAGTGATCATAAAATTTACAGTATTGACAACCGCTCCTATCTTCAGGTAAAGGCGGTGAATTATCTTTAGAGATTATGTCATACGCTTCATTTCTCACATCTAAAAACCAAGTTCTGGCTTCATCATCTATTGGGAAGATATATATCTGGGGGGAAGTAATAGGTTTAAAGAATCTAGTGTGCCGAGTAGGGAGGTAATACACTATCCCAAAATTTATATCTTCATTCTTTTCATTTTCGTAAGCTAATGCATAGCCTATGCATGTAAGGAAATAGTGATCTTCTATACCGCCAACCCCAGATTTTATATCACCGATAGCTTTAAAGTCACGTAATAAAAAATCTGGGCGAACATTTTCACTTATGCCTATCTGTTTAGGGTTTGGATTTAATAGTATGGGGTCTACTTTATCAAGAATTAGGTGTTTATGATCCAATTCGGTTTTTTTAGTTAACATCTTTCTATGGAAAAGTCTCGAAAACAACTCTTCTCTTCCAGCAAAATTCAACAACTTTAAAAATCGCTCGGGATTTTCTTCTTCAGTGCCACTAAGTCTTTCCAAACCGGAAAAATCTCCGGAATTATCTAGTTTAAATTCATTTGAAAATTTATCTAATTTTTTCCGTATAGTACTATATTTGCCGATATTTCCCGCAGTTATAGATTTATCATGAGCATTGACGATATATTTTTCAGTAATAGTACCTGCCTTTCGCCCCCAAGTTGGTCGAGCAGAAGTGGAAGAAAGCCTATTTTTTCCTTTATTAAAATACAAATTTCTTCGTGATGGACAAAGTCTAGAGGAAATATCACTAACAGAAAGGGGACGTATTTCATCAGTAGCTAGACCTAGAGAAAATCTTCCTGTCAAGAACGTATCTCGTTTATAACCCCTTAACTGTATATTTGAAACATCTTGATTTAATTCCTTATCTGGTCGTGACAAGTTCCACGCTGTTATTACTTTATACATTTCATACCACGAGTTTTATTAACTACATCTAAATTGGAGTATGTATTCTTCGGAAATTGGATTGGTGGAACTCCTTCTGATTGGTGTTTGAACTCTGTTTTTTATTGAATCACATATGGGTGTTTCAGCTAACTGCCATTCTTCTTCCTCAGCTATGTTTACCAATACCCTTGAGAGGGGTACTTTAATCCCAGATACTTCGGGGTGTCCTATAACGAATATGGCTTTTCCTTGAGGGTTTATTTTTTCTCGAAGTTCTCTGAATGTTAGCCTTATATCTTGGACATATGATAGGATGCTTTCAAGTCTTTTTTCAGACCTTGAACGAATAGACGTAACCCACCTAGATTTCTTCTCTTTGTTGGGTAGTGTTTTCTCGGAAATATCGTGATGATATGAGGCTCTGCCAATGATTGTTTTTCTGATAAATTCTCCATCATCCTCGTTTTCAAGACCGAAGAAACGTGTCTGTAAAGAAACAGCCCTCCTATAATTGATGCCATCACCGTATGGGGGGGAGGTTATTACTAAATCAAAATTATCTATCGGCCAACTGGAATTATTTTTTGAGTCACCTGTAGACAGTTTAACATTGGGGTTGGGAAACTTGGAGTTTGAAAATATTTTTTGAGCTAGAAGTATTTTTTCCACACGCTTTTTGAATTTCTCCAATATCTCTTCCTGAGAGAAATCAGGGGCTACCGGTGATCGTTTTGAGCGAGTAGGGACTATCACTCCTGAATCAGCAGCTGAAACATCCCAGACCACTTGAGATAAAGCCGTAAAGAGAGCAGGATAAACATACTTATTTTGATAAGTATTAATCCAGTCACGTAAACTCATGAGATAGCCATATACTTCATCTTTAAACCAGATGTCTCTATTTTCCCAGGAATCCAGGCCATTAAATGTTTGGATGTCTTCCGCATCTAAGTCTAAAGCAGTTTGTAGTCTTTTTAGATTCTGATTGTTCAACTTAGTCAATTTAGCTTTGGCGATTAAGACAGGAACCCTTAGTATGTCAACACCTGAAACACTGAATCCGTAGGATCTTGCAACCAGTAATGTGGTTCCAGAACCACAAAATGGATCAAAAACCTGTATTTTATCTGGTTCTTTATCAAATTCATTGCATGCGTTTTTTAAAACATAATTCGCAATTTTGGGGGTCATTTTAGCAGGATATCTATGGATATGATCTGCATCAAGAATATCGTTAGACATACCCTGATTTAACTCTGTTTCTTCAAGAAACGAAGATTCAAAATCTCCCATATACAAGAATTGTACATACAAATTAAAATAAGTTCGATGGAAGAAAAAAAGGGGAATACGCAGATGTAGGGATTCGAACTATTTTGAAATAGCCCCGCCAGGATTCGAACCTGGGTCCGCGGTTCCAAAGACCGCTAGGATTGGCCACTACCCTACGGGGCTGAGTAGATTGTTCTTTCTTTTGGTACAGGTTTTCTTTCTTTTGAAGAAAGAAAAGGTGTGCGCCCACCGGGACTCGAACCCGGGCCATAAGCTAACCTCGGAACCTGTCCGCTGGAACATTATTTTCCGCGGGCGCTTTTGCGCCCCGAAGGGGCGGTAAAAGGGTCCCTTGGAAGGCTTAGGTCCTACCACTAGACTATGGACGCATTTTATTGATTTGATGTTATACGTGTTACTGGTTTAAATGGATTTTTATTCCATGTTCAGAGGGACCGAGGCTTTTAGCCGAGGTCGCTCACGCGTGCGCACGCAGCGAGGCGTGCGACTATGGACGCGTTTTGGGATTACGATTGAATATATACGGAATACTGGTTTTTAAGCGGTTATTCTTTCTTTGTGGGCGGCGCGCCTTTCTTTATTTTTAAGAAAGAAAGGGGGTAGTCAGAGTTTTTTGTTGATTTCGCTGAGCTCTTTTTTGATCTTTTCGGCTGATTTTAGGGTTTCGGTGGTGTTTATGTCCTTCTCCCCTGTTTCTTCCGGTTTATCCGTTTTTTCCTCTGGTGTCTTGGCTTCTTCTTCCAGTGGTTTTTCCTTTTTTATTATCTCCTTCTGTGGTTTTTTCCTGGCTTTGGATATCAGCTCGTCCAGTTTGGAGGCTACCGTCTCCTCTGTGGGTTTTTGTTCTGTTTTTGGCTCTTCCGTGGGGATTTCCGGTTTGGGTTCCCCTGTTTCTTCGGGTTTTTCCTCGGGGGTTTCGTCAGGTAGTTCGAGTTTCAGCTCTCCCGCGTCTTCGGGTTTTTCCTCGGGGGTTTCGCCTGTGGTTTCCGGCTTTTCTCCTTTGGGCTTTTTCGGTTCTTTGGTTTCTTCTCCGCCGAATAGGTCCAGCTCTTCTGCCTCATCGTCGTCTACGGGGAGCTTTATTATCACCTCTCCCTGGTCGGCGGAGGGGGTCTCTTCTTTGGCTTCCTCGTCGGGCAGGGGTATTCCGGTTATCTCTTCCAGGGCTGGCATGCCCTCGCCGAATATCTCATCCTCTGAGGGTGCCTTCTCGTCTTCCTCCAGTTTGTCGGGCAGTAGCGAAGTGTAGTCCACTCCTGTTTCCTCTCCTTTCTTGAGATTCTTCCTCTCCCGGAGCTTGGCTATAATGAAGATGATCGCGAGCAGGGTCAGGAGTGCCGCGAGCCCGGCTATTATCATGATCGGGTACTGGCTTGTGTCCCTGCCGTCCTCTTCGGTTGTCTGTTCCGCTCCTATCTCTAGTATGAGCTCTCCGCATTTGATGCTCCCGTCCCGGTCGTCTATGCTCCGGAACAGCTGCCGTGCCTTTTCGGCGTGGTCGAGTGCCAGCTCGTTCTCCTGTTTTGTGTAGTAGTCGACTGCGGTGGCGTAGTGTTGCTGGGCTTCCACCCCCACTTGGCATATGCGTTTGAGCGACTGTGTCTTGGCCAGGTTCTCCTCGTCCGAGACGTTCATGTAGAGTGTCTCGGCTTTTTCGGCTTCGGCTATGCACTCCTGGTAGTTTGAGGTCTCGTACCTGTTGTCTGCGTTTGTGTAGTGCTGGTCTGCCGCCGTTTTGGCTGCGATCTCATCAAGCTTGTCCTCTATGTTCGACAGTAGGGTTAGCGTGGTGGATATCATCCCCGAGTCCCCGAGCGTCGTGTAGGACTGTCTGGCCAAGGTGGCTTTCTCCCTGGCTCCCGTGTAGTTGCCGCTACGGTATAGGCGCATGGCCATCTCGTAGTTCTCGTTGGCCTTCGGATATTCCTTGGTGTTTTCCACGAGCTTGGTGGCTTTCTCTATCCCGGGTGTGTAGTTGAGCAGCTCGTATATCTCCAGCGACTTGTGGCTGTATACGCTGCCTTGGACGTAGTCCTTCGCCCGGGAGTATTCGAGGGCCCGCTGGTAGAAGTATAGGGCGTCCAGCTGGTCTATGGCGTTGTTCAACAGTCTGAGGGCCTTGTCTGTCCGGTTGCTGTCGTCCAGCTCCATGTATATCCGCTCAGACTCGGAGGCCAGTGCCTTGGCTGTCTCGTAGTCGCCTTCGCTGTAGTTGTCCTCGGCCAGCTGGTATAGGCGGCCAGCCTCCAGGTATTCAAGCGAGCTGTTGAGGTACTCGAGGGTTTTCATCCGGTATTCGGTGTCGTTCAGCTCCGCGTATGCTTCGGCTGCTGCCATGGCATGGTCCCTCGCCTCTCCGAAGTCCCCGGAAAGGTAGTATTCCATTGTCTTGTTCAGGTTCTCGTCCGCTTGCAGGTCCTTCAGGTAGTCGGGGTTCATCTCGTAGGCTGTCGTCTGCCTGGCACCCAAGACCACAAGGTTGGTCTTGTCCGGGGTTGTGAGCTGGCCTGCCGCCATGTCGGTGATCGGGTAGTCTACCTCGTATGCGTATTTTTCCCTTCCGTTGTGGTCTAGTGCGTATACGAACTCCCCCGATGCTATGAAGACTTCGGGTATGTTGTCGCCGTCCACGTCTCCTGCGGCTATTGTGGGCTTCAAAGCAGGGAGCCGGTACTCCCATAGGAGCGCCCCCCCTGCCGATATCGCATATAGTGTGTCATTTTCAGTTGCTGCGAGCAGCTCCCCCAGTCCGTCGTTGTTTATGTCGTATGCGTAGGCGGCCGTAACCGGGCCTGTCGGGTACCGGAGTATCCTGCCCCCAGTGCCCTTGAGGACGTGGAGGTAGTCGTGGGAGCCGGCGATGACCTCCTTCTTGTCGTCCCGGTTTATGTCCTCGGCGTAGACGGAATGGACAGAGCCCTCGGTCGTGTAAGTCCACTTAAGCGAACCGTCGGATTTTATCAGGTACACTTTCCCGCTCCTGGAGCCTGAAACGACTTCCTTGCCTTCGTCGCCTGTTATGTCATCGATGTGTATGGAGAGGGAGTACCCGTATCCGCGGTGCACCCACTTGAGCATGTTGTTCTCCAGTGTGGGATCGCGTTCTAGAACGAATATGGGGTGGTTGTACTCTGACATCCCGGCGCTGCAGGTCTTGGCCTCAACAACCGAGCCGACGACTATGTCAGTGTTGCCGTTTCCGTCTATGTCATCGACCATCATGGTGTTCGGGGAGTTCTGAGGCCATATTACGGATATCTTGTTCCGCCATTTAAGGGTGCTGTCGTTGTCGAGTAGGTAGGCATAGCTTCCCTGCTCCCTGAACAAGCCGATCGTCACGTCCTGTATGCCATCACCGTCGACGTCCCTGACTTCCAGGGTGTCGCCGCCGAGTGTGACGTCCCAGACGGGCGTGAGCGACGGGTATGACGCGGCAGCCGCCAGACCGGTTAAAACCAGCATCAACAGTGCTGTTTTAACTTTTGCCATCGTTTACTTAGTAGCCGGGCCGGCTTATATATACCATTGGTTAGTATTAATTATCCGGTCAGAGTATGGTTCAGGAGATGAAAACCTTGGTTGTTCTGCCGGCATACAATGAGTCTCCGGTGCTCGCTGAGACACTGGAGAAGCTGCGTGGGAGCACAAAAGCTGATATGCTGGTCGTCGATGACGGCAGCAGCGACGGGACAGGTGATATAGCCCTGAAATCTGGGGCCAGGGTGGTCAGGCACGTTGTAAACCTTGGGTTGGGAGCTGCCCTGGAGACGGGCTTCGAGGTGTCCAGGAGGGAAGGGTATGACCGGGTTGTCACGTTCGACGCGGACGGCCAGCACAACCCAGAGGACATGGACTATATCCTTGAGTCTTTGGATACTGCTGATGTTGTAATAGGGGTGCGTGAGATCCACGGTGAGAGGATGCCGTGGGTGAAGAAGATGGGCAACACCGTCTTGAACCTGCTCACTGGGCTGGTGTTCGGGGTCTATTCGAGGGACAGCCAGAGCGGCTTCCGGGCTTTCAACAGGAAGGCGGTCAAGCGGATACGCGTAAGGGCTAACAGGTACGAGGTCAGCTCGGAGATACTCTACGAGGCCAAGCGGAACGGGCTGAAGGTGAAGGAGGTGCCGGTGGAGGTCATATACACGGAACATTCGATGAGCAGGGGCACCGGCGTATTGGACGGATTTAAGATACTGTGGAGAATGATTATACACAACAGGTGATTTCAGGTGAACGTCGAGGTATTGGGTTTGGTCGTGTCATTCCAGGAGGGGGACCTTGCCATAATGGCATTGGGGATATTTTTCTCTGCATTCGCTCTTTCAAGGGTTGTGCTCCGTTTCAGGGAGGGCAGGCTCAGCTGGGGCATGATGCTGGTGTGGAGCTTCGCCTGGCTGTCCATAATCGCCTTCCTCCTCTTCCAGAACACGTTCACCTCCCTGTCGAATGCTATAGGAGTCGACCGGCCCCTGGACTTCATGCTGATAGTGGGGGTGATGCTCTCCTACTATCTGACGTTCAGGATATACATCTACATCGAGGAGCTGAAGTCCGACCTGGCCGAGGTGGTGAGGGAGGTCGCGATAAAGAAGGAAGAGAAAGGTTAGGGCCCCCCGCCTAGTTGGAGCAGGACCCTGCAAGGTTCTCCACGCCTGTGAACTGCTTCTCCTCCACCCCATGCTCCATGTTACGGTACTGGAACGTCACCTCATACGAGTACGAACCCCCGCTCGTGCAATTGAACGGAACAGCACCCTCCCACTTATAGAAGTCACCAGGC